>CAWVRK010000004.1:0-111871 GCA_963932955.1 uncultured Flavobacteriaceae bacterium | reverse complement strand
ACTTAATTTGATAATTGGGATGAATAACAATACAATAACACTACGTACTATATTTTATTGAAACATGTGTTTGTAATCTTTGACGGCCTTTTTCTTAATTATTTGTTCTTACAACACAGCGTTTTTTCATCCTCATCCCACTTCCCTCTTACGTTGTCGCAGAAAAACTATTCCATTAAATTTACAGAAGTACAAGTTCGCACCTTAGGCAGTACTGTTATACACTTAAAAGCGGGTGCTGCACTCGCCGAATTGGTCAACACCTGGCATTGTGGAAAAAATGAAGGAACCACCGAAGCTGAAATCATCGTTTTTTACGCGGGTATAGAGGGAAAAGCCAATACAATATACAAAGAGATGGACACACTGACCACCCCACACTTAGTGACCAAAACTGAGCTGTTAACTGTTAGTCAGCCCCTTGCAACATTTTTTAACCAATGAATTTCAAAAAAGATGTTCTCCCTTTGTATAAAAATTTGCAAAGCTATTGGAGATACGTTTAATTTTAATTAATTTTAAGCTTTGTGAAATTACATTGTTAGCCAATCTTCATACCAATCAAAACCTCCAACATTTGCGCCGCTTTATGAACAGATTCACCTTTTTGAGAAGCCTCTTTTTGGCTGCCTTGTTTTTCTATTTGTTGAACAATCCTATTGGGAAGCTCCCCCCCTTAGGAAAAATACTGAGTCCCTCCGAAGGATTTTGGCAAAATGAAAAGGACGAGGTCACCACAGGGACTTTGGGGCTTGAAGGACTGAAAGAGCCCGTAAGAATCCATTACGACGCCCAGCTTGTTCCTCATGTTTTTGCGCAAAATGACTTGGATTTGTGCTTTGCCCAAGGATATATTACAGCCAAGCACCGTTTGTGGCAAATGGAATTTCAAACCCATGCTGCTGCGGGGCGTTTGTCGGAAATTTTTGGAAAAAAGGCCTTGGAGCACGACCGCATGCAACGTAGAAAAGGAATGGTTTTTGGAGCAGAAAACACACTCAGAGACATGGCAGCAGATGCGGAAACAATCGCCCTGCTGGATGCTTATACACAGGGAATCAACAGCTATATCAATTCCTTAGATTCCGCAGATTACCCTGTGGAATACAAACTCTTAAACTACGCTCCAGAAGCGTGGACTCCGCTCAAAACATCTTTGTTACTGATGTATATGACAGACATGCTTTGCGGTGGCGATGCCGATTTGGAATACACCAATGCCCTGCGCCTATTTGGTCAAAAACGCTT
Organism: uncultured Flavobacteriaceae bacterium; assembly: GCA_963932955.1. Taxonomy (GTDB): domain Bacteria; phylum Bacteroidota; class Bacteroidia; order Flavobacteriales; family Flavobacteriaceae; genus Flavicella. The sequence goes on along the minus strand of CAWVRK010000004.1, from coordinate 110,623 downwards.
TGACGCTTGGTACCCCGATTTTTTTGACACCCTTGACCCTGTCGTACCCAAAGAAACCTCCTGGAAACACATAAGCAGTGCGATGACAGCTGTTCCCAACCAACAAATACCTTTGGACGTTATTGCTGAAACTTTTGAAAAACCCCATCCCAACAACGGAAGCAACAACTGGGCCATCTCAGCCGAAAAATCCTATTCTGGAAATCCCATTTTGGCCAACGACCCGCATTTGGGGCTCAACCTCCCTTCCATTTGGTTTGTCATGCAACTCGCCACGCCCAAACACAGTTCTTATGGAGCAACACTTCCCGGTGCATTGGGTGTTATTTCTGGGTTTAACAAACACATCGCTTGGGGAGAAACCAATGCCACCAGAGATGTCAAAGACTGGTACAAAATACAGTTTCAGGACGCAAGCAAAACTACTTATCGCTACGAAGGAACCTGGAAAGCTGCTCGCATACGTGTGGAAGAAATAAAAATAAAAGGACAAGCTTCTTTTTTAGATTCGGTGCGGTACACTCACCACGGTCCTGTTAGTTATGACGCTTCCTTCAAAGGCCGTCATGGCAAACAAGGCTACGCGATGAAATGGGTCGGGCACCTTGGAGGCAATGGACAACGTACATTCTTGGAACTGAATCGCGGTAAAAATTACGAGGACTATTTAGCAGCACTGCAACATTGGGTGGCTCCAGCTCAAAACTTTGTATTTGCCGCTTCTGATGGAGACATTGCGCTATGGGTACAAGGAGATTTTGCCAACAAATGGAAAGGACAAGGAAAATTTTTGATGGATGGAAGCCTTGCTACCAACGACTGGCAAGCCTACATTCCTAAATCCGACAATGCCTTTAGCAAAAACCCAAAACGAGGATTTGTGAGTTCTGCCAACCAATACCCTACAGATCAAAGTTACCCCTATTATGTGTTCAACGATGGTTACGAATCCTATAGAAACCGCATTATCAACACTTTTTTGAGCTCAAAAAACAAACTGAATCTAGAAGATTTTAAATCCCTGCAAAACAACAATTTCAATCTAAAAGCTTCGGAACTGTTGCCCACAATGCTTGCAGAAATCAATAGAGAAACACTCAATACTGAGGAGTTACGTATGTTGAAAATATTAGCAGCCTGGGATTATAACAATGGCATGAACGCCTTGGCACCAAGCTTGTGGACAGAATGGTGGAACCATCTCTACAAATTGACTTGGGATGAGTTTGAGCAAACAGACGTCGCTTTGAAAAAACCCTTTACCTACCAAACCATTTATCTTTTGAAAAACAAGCCCAACGACACTTTTGCTGACATTGTGGCGACAACACCTATTGAAGCTGCCAAAGACTTGTTCCTGATTAGTTTTCAATCGGCTATGAGTGTATTTGATACTTGGGACGCTAAAAGTCCCTACAAGTGGAGCAAATATAAAGGAACGGCTGCAAGGCACCTTCTGCAAGGTTTGCCAGCATTCTCACGCTTTGACATTCCCATAGGTGGTGAAGAGAATTCCCCCAATGCAGTTACCCATGACCACGGACCTTCTTGGCGGATGATTGTAGAGATGAGCTCCCCTCCCAAAGCCTTGGGCATCTACCCAGGTGGACAATCTGGAAATCCGGGAAGTGTGTATTACGACAATTTTATTGATACTTGGGCTGCAGGAGACTATTTTGAAGCCATTTTTATGCAAAGCACTACCGACACCAAACATATCCGCAGTACCCAAACCTTAAGCCCCAAATCATGATCCGAAAAATTTTAAATCTAGTTGCCATAGTAATACTTGCTGTTCTATTGGAACAATTTTTACCTTGGTGGTCGCTGATGCTCGCCTCTTTCGCCGTCTCTTTTCTAAGCGATTTAAAAGGAAGTGCCTCTTTTTGGATGCCCTTTTTGGCAGGTGCATTGCTTTGGTTGGTACATTCCTTTGTGCTCGCAAATGCAAACGACTTTGTGTTGACCAACAAAATGGCTGTTTTGTTCCCTTTGCAAGGAAGTGCAGCATTGGTCTTGCTCGTCTCAAGTTGTATTGGAGGGCTTGCAGCAGGTCTTTCCGGTGTGTTTGGCAAAGAATGCAGGCTTCTTTTGGATAAAAAGAAATAAAAAAACGCCTGCTACCGCACCTTTTCCAAATCGATTTCAACGAGGTCGTAATGCGAAGCTGAGGCAACGACTGCTCCGTTTTTGATAGCCAAAAGCTGAGGAGATTGGTGGTCTACACTAAATTTTTCAGCAATCTCACTGGAAATTGATCGGTAATTCAACAAATCCAAAAAATAAAAGTCAAAAGCCCCGTTTAAGGCTTCGTTTTTAGATTCAAACTGTTTGAGTACTGCATTGCTGATTCCGCATCGAGTACTGTGCTTGAAAAGAACCGATGTCTTTGCTGTTTGCTTTGCAATTGCAGATAATTGGCCAGGCTCGGTCAAAGAAATCCAATCAATTTTTGGAACTGTTGCTTCTTGCTTTTCGGCCTCCTTGCCGCGTAATTTGTCAAATAATCCCATGGGGCTTTCTTTTAATAGTTTTTGAACTACAAAAATAACATTTCCTTTTTATTATTTCAGGAATCGGACACAGAGATGCTAACTAATTACGAAAGAATCATTATTTTTAAAGAAATCTATACAATGCTAAAAACCTCCCTCTTCTCTCTGTTTCTCTTTTTTTCATTGACACTGCACAGCCAAAGCAAATTGAAAAGCGCAAAAGAAAATATAAATACCACCAAAACGAAGACAAGCAGCAAAACGTCTTTCCGCAAATCCACACCAGGCTTTCCTTCGAGAATGCATGCAGCAAACGATCCTTCTGTTTTTCGTTTTTTTGCCGAGATCACATATAAAATGACTTTGGGAGTTTTGTATTTTACCTTTATTGAGTCCCCTTGGGAACTAACGTCCAAACACTCCAAATCGGTCTTGACCCCCTACCCTTATGCAGCTGATCACCTAGGAGAATTTGCTTACGAGCCATCGAGAAAAGACAAAACATTCCGCTTACAAATTTCCAGTGAATACTTGTCGAACCAAAACCGCATAAAGGGCACTTATTCCAAAATAGACATTCAATTTGCAAAGCGCTTTGGTCTGACAGCCGATTGTGTATCTCTTTCAGAAAACATTCCAATCCTATCACAAACAGATGAATATGCACACAGTACCTTTTTGGTTAATTACTATCGCATTCGTACCGAAAAAATGAGCTTGTGGTATGGGATGGGATTGCGTTACGCTATGAATGGTATCCACAAAGCCGGTTTTGCTTACAGCTTGGGGACACGTATTTTTATAAAAAAGCCCCTGAGCTTGGAAAGTCATTTGACAGGATCTAAAATCAATGGAAGTTCCATCAACCAATTTGGAAACAAAGTGAAATACCATTTCAAACAGAGCTATTTTAGTTTGGGATGGAACCTATGGACACTAGGCTCTGAAAAAATAGGAACCTTTGCCACCGGTTTGGGAATCTATTTCTAAGCATCACTGTAGCTCCTAAAACTTACTGTCTGAAATTTTGACTTGATTTTTATGGAAAAGCCGACATTTTGACTCCTAAACAGTTAAAAACCAAGACATATTGACGCAAAAGAAACTCCTTGTATATTTGGGTTGCTTTTTGATATAAGAGTATCGAACTCTAAAAGAAACGCTATGAATACCAACAACTTTACCATAAAATCACAAGAAGTCGTTCAAAAAGCACAACAACTCACCCAAGCAAATGAACAACAGCAAATTGAAAATGCTCACTTGTTCAAAGCCATCTTAGAAGTAGATACCAATGTCACTCCCTTTCTTCTTAAAAAATTGGGTGTTTCTGTACCTGTATTTACACAAGTACTGGACAGTACGGTTCAAAACTATCCAAAAGTATCGGGCGGTAACTTGACCTTGTCTCAAACAACCAATAAAACCCTGATTGAAGCCAGCAATATCGCCAAAAAAATGAACGACGAATACGTGTCGATTGAACACTTGATCCTCGCTATCTTTAAGAGCAAAGACCCCGTTTCACAACAGTTGAAAGACCAAGGAGTTTCGGAAAAAGGACTGTTGTCGGCCATTACCGAGCTTCGAAAAGGAGAAAATGTTACCTCTCAAAGCGCAGAGGACACCTACAATTCTCTAAATAAATACGCAAAAAACTTAAACCAACTGGCAAGTGATGGAAAATTAGATCCCGTTATTGGACGTGATGAAGAAATTAGAAGGATTCTTCAGATTTTATCGCGCAGAACCAAAAACAACCCCATGTTGGTGGGCGAACCAGGTGTCGGGAAAACTGCTATTGCAGAAGGCTTGGCGCATCGCATCCTCAAAGGAGATGTTCCTGAAAACTTAAAAGACAAGCAAGTCTATTCCTTGGACATGGGCGCTTTGATTGCAGGAGCAAAATACAAAGGTGAGTTTGAAGAACGCCTCAAATCTGTGGTTAAAGAAGTAACAGGTTCAGACGGAAACATCGTTTTGTTCATCGACGAGATTCACACCCTAGTGGGTGCTGGAGGTGGCGAAGGAGCTATGGATGCTGCCAACATCTTAAAGCCGGCCTTGGCACGGGGCGATTTGCGAGCTATCGGAGCTACGACCCTTGACGAATATCAAAAATACTTTGAAAAAGACAAAGCTTTGGAGCGACGTTTCCAAAAAGTGTTTGTTGACGAACCAGACACAGAAAGTGCCATTTCTATTTTGAGAGGCATCAAGGACAAATACGAAGCGCATCACAAAGTACGCATCAAAGACGAGGCTGTCATTGCCGCAGTAGAACTATCCCAACGCTACATCACCAATCGATTTTTACCCGACAAAGCGATTGATTTGATGGACGAATCGGCTTCCAAAATGAGGATGGAAATCAATTCAAAACCCGAGGAATTGGATGTGTTGGACCGTAAAATCATGCAGATGGAAATTGAAATTGAAGCCATCAAAAGAGAAAAAGACAAAGCCCGGCTTCAAGCATTGAAAAAAGATTTGGCAAACGTAAAAGAAGAAAGAGATGCCGTGTTCAGCAAGTGGAGTAGTGAAAAAGAAATGGTCGACAAAGTACAAAAGGTCAAAGACGCAATCGAAAGTTGGAAATTGGAAGCTGCCAAAGCAGAACGAGAAGGCGATTATGGAAAAGTGGCAGAATTGCGTTATGGGAAGATAAAACAAGCCACTGAAGATTTGACCAAACTACAATTAGATGTAAGTAAAAACAAAGAAGGCGCATTGATCAAAGAAGAAGTGACTGCTGATGATATTGCAGAGGTTGTTGCGAAATGGACGGGCATTCCCGTGCAGAAAATGCTGCAAAGCGAACGGGAAAAACTCTTGGTATTAGAAGAAGAGCTTCATAAAAGTGTGGTCGGTCAAGAAGAAGCTATTGAAGCCGTTTCGGATGCAATCCGCCGCTCCAGAGCAGGGCTGCAAGACGAAAAGAAACCCATTGGCACCTTCTTGTTTTTGGGGACCACAGGAATCGGAAAGACCGAATTGGCAAAAGCCTTGGCGAACTACCTGTTCGACGATGAAAATGCGATGACACGCATCGATATGAGCGAATACCAAGAAAGACATGCTGTGAGCAGATTGGTCGGAGCGCCTCCTGGTTATGTCGGTTTTGAAGAAGGTGGACAATTGACAGAGGCTGTTCGAAGAAAGCCCTACTCTGTAGTTTTGTTGGATGAAATAGAAAAAGCACATCCTGACACATTCAATATTTTATTGCAACTACTGGACGAAGGCCGGTTGACAGACAACAAAGGCCGGGTTGCTGATTTTAAAAATTCCGTAATTATCATGACTTCAAACATGGGTTCAGACCGGATATTGGAACGCTTTGAATCTAGCAAAGGAGAAGACAGAGAAACTGTGGGTGTCAAAGCCAAAAGTGATGTCATGGAGGTGTTGAAACAAAACATCCGTCCAGAATTTTTAAACCGAATTGATGAGATCATTATGTTTACCCCGTTGAATCAAAATGAAATCAAGGATATTGTACACATTCAATTGAACAAGTTGTCGAAAATGTTACATGACAAACAAATTCATTTGGAAGTGACTGAAGAAGCGGTATTGGCCTTAGCTGAAAAAGGTTTTGACCCTCAATTTGGTGCGAGACCTGTCAAACGTGTCGTGCAAAAAGAGGTGCTCAATGCACTCTCCAAAGAGTTGTTGTCAGGAAATATCAAAGCCGAACAACACATTGTTTTGGATGCTTTTGATGAGACATTTGTTTTCAGAAATAAGCAATAAACAAAACAAACTCCACAAGAACAAAAAAGAGCGTTCTTTCTCAACAGCGCGCTCTATTTTATTGATTTGCATGTTTTTATACCTGATAACTAGAAGCTCTCGTTATGGTTTTTCTTGTTAAAAAAGGCATCCTATTTCAATGTTCGTTGTTTTCTAAAAACAAAAAACAAACCGATAAGAACCAAGGGGATGCTCAGCCACTGTCCTGTATTGAGAAACCAATCGTTGCGTTCGTCAATCTGCGCTTCTTTTAAAAACTCTAAGAAAAAACGCAGGGACCAAAGACTGGCAAAAAAGAAACCAAAGAGGTAGCCCAATTGCTCTTTTTTATGGGTTTTCCAAAACAAACGCCACAAGACAAAAAAGAGGATCAGATAACTAAAGGCTTCGTAGAGTTGTGTTGGGTGTCTTGGAAAGTCCTCTCCCAGTTTTTTAAAGACAAAACCGAAGTTGCTTCCCGTAGGCTTGCCGACAATTTCAGAATTCATCAAATTGCCAATGCGAATAAAAAATCCTGCTAGCGCAACCACAATTCCCAAACGATCTAATATATAGAGTAGAGGTTTGTGAAGAATATTTTTACTGTAAAAGTAGAGCGCCGTGATGATTCCCACTGCTGCTCCATGACTTGCCAAGCCTGCAAATCCTGTAAATTGAAAATGGGGATAAAACCGAACGGGCAAGAGAATTTCTTCCAAATGCTCTTTGTAATACGTCCAATCGTAGAAAAAAACATGCCCCAAACGTGCACCCAATACAGTAGCCAGCACGGTATAAACAAATAGTTTGTCTAGTTTTTCAAGTGGTATTCCTTCGTGGATGAATATTTTTTTCATCAAAGTCAATCCAAATCCAAAGCCCAAAACAAACATCAAGCTGTAATAGCGAAGGGTAAAAAAACCAAGGTCGATTCCCAAAGAAGGATCCCATGTAATGTACAATGAATTCATTTGTTTCTGTTTTTAGTAGGTTTTGTTGTGTCCTCGTTTTTGTTACGGAACGGGATCGTAGCCATTTCCACCCCAGGGATGGCAGCGTACAATGCGTTTTACCGACAAAATTCCTCCTTTCAAAACACCGTGTTTTTGAATGCATCCGATTGTGTAATGCGAACAGGTAGGCTCAAAACGGCAGGTGGAATTTGTATAGGGCGATATTGCGATTTGATACAGTTTTACCAAAGCAATGAATGGAAATCGAATTGTTTTTTTTAAAAGACTCACTGTATGATGTATGAAGTTTCTTCCTTTCCGTCTTTAAGCTGTATGTTCAATTCCAGCAATGCATCGCGAATTTGGTCTGAAAGCGCCCAATTTTTTTGTTCTCGAGCATCTTTACGCAACTGAATCAAAAGTTCGATACTTCCTTCAAGTTGTGCAGAATGATCGTTTTCTATAGTGTCTTCTAGTCCCAAAACGTCAAAAACGAAGGCGTTAAAAACGGTTTGAAACCGCGTCAAGTCTTCGTGTGAAATGCGTTCGGATCCTTGGTGGACTAGGTTGATATAGCGCAATCCTTCAAACAGTTGTGCGATTAGGACAGGACTGTTGAAATCGTCGTTCATGGCTGTGTAGCAAGATTGCTCCCAAGCATGCAATACTTCTTTTGCAAGTGTTGGTTTCTCAGAGGTTTTTAATGATTTTAAGAGGCGTACTCCCTGCATCAACCTGTCAAATCCTTTTTCTGAAGCCTCCATAGCCGAACTGGAAAAGTCCAAATTGCTACGGTAATGAGCTTGCAGCATAAAAAAACGGGTTGCAGAAGGTGAAAAAGCCTTGCTAAGAAGCGGTGTGTTTCCTGAAAAAATCTCGTCGGGTAGAATATTATTTCCGGTGGACTTGGCCATTTTTTGCCCATTTAAGGTCAGCATATTTGCATGCATCCAATAGTTGGCAGGTGACTTTCCATGACTGCAATTGGCTTGTGCTATTTCGCATTCGTGGTGTGGGAATTTGAGATCCATTCCTCCTCCGTGAATGTCAAATTGTTCTCCAAGATATTTGGTACTCATCGCAGTACATTCCAAGTGCCAGCCAGGAAAACCGTCACTCCAAGGAGAAGGCCAACGCATGATGTGCTCTGGGCTTGCTTTTTTCCAGAGTGCAAAATCTTGTGGATTATTCTTTTCAGATTGTCCGTCCAAAGCTCTTGTGTTGTGGATGGAATCTTCGATATTTCTTCCTGATAAGATACCGTAATGCGCTGTTTTGTTGTATTTCAATACGTCAAAATATACAGAACCGTTGACCGTATAAGCAAAGCCTTTTTCTTGAATGTTTTTGATCAGTTCAATTTGTTCAAGGATGTGACCGGTAGCTGTGGGCTCAATACTCGGAGGTAGGTTGTTGAATTTTTGAAGGATTTGGTGAAAATCAACGGTATAACGCTGCACCACTTCCATTGGTTCTACCTGTTCCAAACGTGCCTTTTTTGCAATGCGATCTTCCCCTGTATCGGCATCGTTTTCCAAATGCCCGGCATCGGTAATGTTTCTTACATAGCGTACTTTATAGCCCAAAAATTTTAAGTAGCGAAACACTGTGTCAAAAGACACAAAAGTTCGGACATTTCCCAAATGTACGTTGCTGTAAACCGTAGGGCCACAAACATACATGCCAACGGAACCTTCGTTTAGTGGGGTGAAAACTTCTTTTTGTTTGCTTAAGGAATTGTATATTTTAAGCGAGGTTTCTATGTGTACATCCATCTTGATACGAGCGTGTCTTTTAAAGTAGGTAAAGATAAAAACAATTGGGACAATTTAAACAATCCTGTATTTTTTATTTGAACTTTGAAGGATCATAGGAAATCGAACAAGCACTGTGTCCGTTTGGTAATTTGTTGTAAATTTAACCCCGATTTCACACACTTAGAAAAAAATCAAAAAATGCGCAAAAAAATTCCAAATTACATTCAATATTTAGGACTTCAAATTCTAACCGTTTTTGTTTATGCCCTGATCAATCGCACTGTTTTTTATCATTTTTTTGCGCATACAGAAAATGTTTCTGCCAAACTGCTAAACGATGCTTTTTTGATTGGGATTCGATTTGATATCAAATTGGCAGTTCTCCTGTTTTTTCCGTTGGCACTTTTTATGTTGATTGTGAATACAAAATTCTTCCAACGTTCCTTTTATAAAAAACTCAGTAGCTTTTATGTGGTAACGGTCTATTTGATTGTGACGTTGTTTTATCTTTTTGACTACGGCTATTACAATTACCTCGATATACGACTCGATGCTACTTCCCTCCGATTTTTTGACGACATCCTTATTTCCACTCAGGTTTTGCTAGAAAGCTATCCAATCGTTGAGGGAGGGCTTTTGTTGTTGGTATTTTTGTTTGGGGTGTATAAAATCAATGCATACGCTTATACTAAGTTGACAGAAAAGACAGGTGAACTTACAAAAAGAAAGAAGATTGTGTTTGGAATTGCGCTGTTTCTTTCCCTGTCTTTTGGTGTTTACAACAGTTTTTCCCACTACCCTTTGCGGTGGAGTCAAGCTTTTTTTTCAAAACAAAATTCCGTCAATCAATTTGCTTTGAATCCCATTCTGTATTTTTTTGACAGTTTTGCGTTTCGAAATACGGGATTTGACGAAAAAGCTACAAGGGATAGCTATCCGGTAATTGCAAACTTTTTAAAGCTTTCAAAGAGCCCGCTTTCGTATGCGAGAACCGTTTCATTTTCAAATGCCCATGCCGTGAAGCCCAACGTGGTTTTTGTCATGATGGAATCGGTTGGAGCTGCTGGAATGAGTGCTTATGGCAACCCCCTCAAAAGTACTCCTGTCATGGACAGTTTGGCTGAAAAGAGTGCCCATTTCACGAATTTTTTCGTACACAAAGCAGGAACTGCGGCCAGTGTTTTTGCGAGTGTCACAGGTTTGCCAGACATCGACAGGGTCAAAACCGCTTCTCGAAATCCTTTGGTAATCGACCAACGGATTTTGTTTGACCAATTTAAAGGTTACCAGAAATTGTATTTTATCGGTGGCAGTGCCAATTGGGCTAACATTCGCGGGCTCCTTCAGTCCAACATTGTCGATTTGGAGCTTTTTGAAGAAGGGAGCTACGAGGTTGAAAAAAGAGCCGATGTATGGGGCATGGACGATTACGAATTGTTCAAAGAGTCCGACAAGGAACTTGCAAGAAAACACGCAGAGAACAAGCCTTTTGTGGCTTATATTCAAACCGCTTCCAATCACATGCCTTTTACAGTTCCTGACCAAAAAGAAAGCTACCGTCCACTGACAGAAGAAACTTTGGATCAAGAGGCATTTCAGAAGTCAGGATTTAAATCCATCGCGCAACTCAACGCGTTGAGGTATTTGGATTTTAACATAGAAGTTTTTTTAAAACGTGCACAAAAATCAGGCTATTACGACAACACAATTTTCTTGTTTTTTGGAGACCACAACACCGCTATGAACCCCTTTGATTACATGAAACGAAAGGAGTATGCATTGGGCTTGAGTGTACACCATGTGCCCTTTTTTATCCACGCACCTAACTATGTAAAACCAGGTGTTTTTGAAAAATACGGCAACTTGTTTGATGTGTTTCCTACAGCTGCCGGTGTCGCTAAAATTCCACACACCAACCATACGCTGGGGACAGACTTGTTGGCGCCTGGACGAACTCGTTCTGCGGCATTTCTCTACAAAAAAGTTTCTGGAGAACCCGCAATTCACCTTTTGGAAGATGACTTTTACTTTTCCAGAACACTGACTACAAATAAAACGGGACTGTACAAGTTGAATGCTGCCGAACTTGTGGATGTAAAAGACAAAAACCCAACAATCAATCAGCACATGGACAGTTTGGTTCAGGCCGTCTACCAAAGTAGTAAGTATCTGTATTACAACAACAAAAAGCTATTGAAAAAATAGCTTTTGTCAGGAGTTGAGAATTGTTCTTTGTGCTTTTAGAACCTAGTAGTCTCTAAAAATTGCATGCATCATTCTTTTCTTATCGTTGATGCTTTCTTCTAAAGAAATCATCGTCTCGGTTCTGTTGACCCCTGAGATGTCATCAATTTTAAAAATGATGTTTTTTGCATCTTCTGTGTCTTTGGCTCTAATCTTGCAAAAGATGTTGAACTTTCCAGCCGTTACATAAGCAACCGTTACGTTTGGAATCAGTCTCAAACTACTGATCACTTCTTTGGTCATGGATGTTTTCTCCAAGTAAACTCCAATATGAGCGATAAAAGCATAGCCCATTTTTTCGTAATCTAAAGTGAGCGTGGATCCTTTGATAATTCCCTCCTCTTCCATTTTCTTGACACGAACATGAATGGTTCCGGCAGAAACCAATAGTTTTTTTGCAATGTCTGTAAAAGGAGTTCGTGCGTTGTCAATCAACATGTCTAATATTTGGTGATCAACTTCATCTAAAATGTATTTTTTCATAGCTAATTAATTATCAGATAAAACGTAAAAATACAAAATTACTAAAATATTTTCACCAAAAATAGATTTACATTACGAAATATTCAAAAAATCATGTTTTTTAAAGGTTGTTTCTTCAAGTCAAGTTCTTTGTGGCCAATGTTGGCAGAAAGGTCGCCTCTTGCGGCTTCTTTTTTCTCCAAATGCACTTGCTTGTTTTTGACTATATAATCGTACTGAAAAGCAATATCTAATACCGTTCCTTCTTCTGTTAGTACATTTCTACAAATGATATCGAAACAATCGCTCGCATTATTAGGAATGCCAAAATAGGGTGCGTAGTTGGAGAAGTTATCTGTTTCGCTCAAGAAATAAAGACCTTGCAAGATTGCGTAAAAATTGAATTTTCGCACCAATTCTCGATCATAGTCGTCGTAATAATGACCCGCTTCAATTAAAATAGTGTTGTGGCCCATTTTTTGAAAATTGTCCCCAGTGGCGGTTGGGTAAAATTCATCCGTATAACGACCGATGTGATTCGGAATGAGCTCAGACAAGAGTGCATTCATAGAGCTAATTACGCTCATGGTTTCTGTACGTCCCTTGGTCAAAGTTCGCTTTAAGTCTTCAGATGGTGCTAAAAAAGAGACAGCAGCAGGGTTTTTGGTGCCCTCGACGTTGAATATGGTTCGTTGGTCGTGAAGGTTAAAACAAAATTCAGGATTGAAAGTGTCCAACAAATTACGCAAAAGCTTGCTTTCCTTGGCAACCAAAGCTACGGCATCCCTGTTCAAATCAATCCCATTGGCATTGACACGTGTAAAGGCATCGGCTCCGTCAGGATTTAGTATGGGCACAAAAACAAGGCTGCACTTGTTTAGAACAGCTGCTTTTATATGGACTAAGTTTTCAGGACCGTCTAGGAACTTAAACAAGTCAAACATCGCTTTGGTGCCCGTGCTTTCGTTCCCATGCATTTGAGACCAAAGCAAGATTTTTCGTGACCCATTACCAATTTGAACAGAATAAATGGGGGTGTTTTTTTCTGAGCTCCCTAATTGTTTGATTGAAAACAAGGAACTGTCCATCGCGTTTAACAACGGAGTGATGGTGTCGCAGAGAATGCGACGTCCAGAAAGCGCTTTTTCATAATGGTTCGCATACCAGTTTTCTATGAGTGACAGGGGTATTTTTTTCATATTACAAATGTAAATAATCTTGTGTTTACAAATGTAATTATCTCCGACAAGCTTTATGTTTAAATATGTAAACAAATTTCACTTGCGCTCCCAAAGAGGTTCTTCCCTTGTGTTTCATTTTCTAACAAAGGTAGTAATAACAAGCTATATTATGTTTAAATTATTGTAAATGAGTCTTTTGAATTTACCTAAGTAAAGTTTTAGTTTAATAAATAATCAGTTCTTAAAAATAGATTTGCCCTGTGAGTAAAAAAAACTACATTTGTAAACACTCAAATAAGTTACAATGTTAAACACTCAAGCCTTTGCTACAAGACTAAAAAAAATCATGGATTATTACAGCCTGTCTGCAGCTGCATTTGCAGAATCTATCGAAGTGCCGCGGTCTAGCATCTCCCACATCGCATCTGGAAGAAATAAACCTAGCTTGGATTTTGTGTTGAAAATAACAGAAACATACAAAGAGGTTGATTTGCAATGGCTGTTAAAGGGATTGGGTGTTTTTCCAAAAAACAATCCTGGTAGTCAGTCCCCTAGCCCAAAAACAAAAAACCAATTGAGTCACAAAATCTCCGAATTGGGATTTCCAGATCTGTCACAAGCAACCACAGCCTCAGCATATTTGCCAAAAGACATAGGAATTGAAAAAGTACTTGTGTTTTATGTAGATGGAACTTTTGAAGCTTATACACCCAACAAACAATCCTTGTAGAACTCCGTTGTTTGCTTCTCGCAAAACAACCCATCGTCTTCCTTATCAAGCCTTGAGCTTATTCGATCAATTGTGACAATGCGCTATTTGCTATTGTTACCAGTTCTTTTTGGTGTGAATTCTGACGTCTTTCCTGCTCGTAGGCGATTTCTCTAAGCATGCGAATCGCCTCTAAATGGAAGTTGTAGCTGCGGTATTCTTGTCCTTTAACAACGAGGTCGTTGGCCAAATTCGTTATTGCTGCCACGTTGTTTGAAGTGGCCACCCATATAAACGCGTTTTTGTAGAGTTCTTTAGCTTTTTTGTCATTGCTTAGGTACAAACCTTGTACGATGTATTTGGCAACAAACGCCATTTCAGAGGTTTCTTTGGCTTCTATATACAATTTGGTGAGTGGAATGGCGATGGATTCTTTGACGCTTGAGGGCAGGAATTTCGCCTTGTCCATCGCTGATTTTGCATCTAAGTAATACAATGCCTCCAAGGCACTTTCTTTGACCAGATTGGATGGGCTGTCTACAGATTTTTCAAAGAAATATTGGTAATCAAAATACACCAATTTTCCCAATAGCTTGATGGCAGCTGCTTTTACAGCATTGTTTTGACTGCTTTTAGCAAGGGATTCAATTTTTTTGATGACCTGTCTCTTTGAGTATTTGAAACTGAGGTCAATGTGTTCCAATGCGATTATCTGCAAGGGCGCATAGACATCGTCAAATGCCGAAACAAGAAGTTCGAAGACTTCTTTGTCCGCTTGGTGCTTAGACAGGGCAAGCAATGCTTCTTTGCGATCTGCAATATGCGCTGCATGCTTGTACTGGTATATGTAGGCTTTCTGTGTTTTGTTTTCGATAAAATCACCCAACACCACATGATCAGCATTGACTTGTACCCATTGAGGGGTTTTGTTGTAAGCAAAAGTAAAAGAACTCTCTTCTTCCTTGACAAATACCTTCTGCACCCTTTTAAGCCCATTCTCATGTAGCACAATCTTCAAGGGAAAATTAAACACTTCGCCTTGTTGTCTCAAATTAACCGTCACTGTTTTTTCCAACAAATTGTAATCGTAGGAAACATGAACTACGGGATGCCCTCCCTTGAAAAACCATTGGTCGAAAAACCAACCCAATGCTTTTCCAGACACATCTTCAAAAGCCATTCGCAATTGCGCCGCTTCAGTAGTAGCATATGCATGTGTTTTTAAATACTGCTGCAATCCTTTGAAAAAAGCTTTGTCTCCGAGCAGGTCTTTCAGCATGTGAAGGACCAAAGCCCCTTTTTCCTGTCTTCCCTCTTTCAAGAGCAGTTGGCTGTCGGAATTTTGCTCCACCAAACTTTGTTGCGTGTTTGTACTTGCCCTGTAAAGAGCAGTTATCTTTTGCAGGTATGCATCTGCTGCGTTTTGTCCGTGTTTTTGCTCCATCCACAAATACGCCGCGTATTCTCCAAAACCTTCGTTCCAAGACATTTCACTCCAGCTTTTAGGACTTACAAAACTCCCAAACCATTGCTGGAATAAGCGGTTTGCAATGACAGGCTCCCACAAATTGCCATCCACCAAATCTCCCTCAGATTGGTAGGCTTCATCTGAAAAAACAGAAACCATTGTATAAGCCTCCGCTTTTTCTTTAAGATTGCGAACAACCACCTGACTGTATTGATCCCAAACAAAATCAATTCCCGAAATTTCAGAGAAGAATTGCATCATTTGAGGTGTGTTTCCAAAAACTTTTTTTGCCAAGTTTTCCTTGTCTTTTTCTACATAATAGTTGACATCTTTGCCTTTCCAGACTTCTTTGATTAATGCAAATTCTCCTACCGCTATAAAAAACAAATGGGGAGCGTGTTTGTGACCTAACTTCCAATGGTCTTGGCGTTCTCCATTGGGAAGTGCCGTTTTAGAAACCAACGTTCCGTTGGACAGGGTTGTCAACGAATCCGGGACGGTTAGGAATATTTCCTGAAGGGTCATTTGATTGGGACTGTTTAGTGTCGGAAACCAAAAACTGTTGGCGTCTGCAATGCTTTGTGTCCATATTTGCGTGGGAATGTTCTTTTGAAGCGCTAGGGGATTGACAAAATTCAAGCCTGGAATTTTTCTTCCGGTTTCATTTAACTTTTTGAATGTTTTTTGAGATTTGACGCTGTAAGCAACCGTGAGCTGCAGGGTGTCTTCTCGATGGTAGATCCTGTTCAGGTCGATGTGTATTTGCTCCCCGTCGTAATGGTAGTCAAGTGCCTTGTCCAAACTGCTCACTTTTTGGACAGTCATATTTTTAGCATCCAAAACGATGTTTTGGGTTTTGTAAAAATGAGGGCTCGCCGAAAGAACCGCTTCGCCATAGAGTCGTTCTTCTGAAAAGTCAAAGCGGATTTTTAGCTGAGTGTGATGGAGGTCAAAGGGTTTTTCAACAATTGTTGTGTTGGGAATGTGGGTGTTTTGTAAAGATTGCTGCGCATTTGAAAAAGGAGCAAACGATAAAAAAAACAAGCATATCTGTTTCTGAAAACGCATTGGAAGGAATATTTTTTGATTGTAAAAATAGAAATACTTGAGAAGACAGTCTTATAATTAAGTGTTAAATACAATTTTAGCTTTTGCCGAACTCATTGTACCCTCTTCTCAGTTGTCAAAACGAACAGGGTCAGTTTGTTCGTAAAACCGTTTTTCCGCATATTCAAAGCCTTCCTGCCACCAAGCCGTCATTTGTTTTTGGTCAAAAATCAAAGAATTTGTTGTCAATACAGAGGGTGTGTAGAACATATTCAAAGAAACACCGTTGTTCTTGGCAGCCAATTTGCCTATGGTTACATTGTGCTTTTCTACATGTCCCAAGGTGAAATCAAAAATATGAGAAATCAGTGAAAAAGGGTTTTTTACCGGGAGTCGGTTGTAATGCGTCACTTCCGTATCCAAAATAATTACATCTACCTCGGTAGCTCCCCTTCGGATGGCTTCACGAATGGGAACCAAACAACCGAAACCACCATCTGCGTATTGGCAATTGTCCTTTTCGTACAAACTCATAAAAGGAACGTAATTGCAAGAAGCCCAAATCCAATCACAAAATTCGACATAAGACCAATCATTGATTGACTTGTACTCAATCTCATTCAAAGTCAGGTTGGAAACGGTCACCACAAGATCCATATCAGAATCTTGCAACTGCTTGAAATAACTTTCCCGAATGTTGTTGCGAATCAGCTTTCTCAAATTATAACTTTCTCCAAAAGTCTTTCGTTTGCGAATAAAATTCCACAACACATGAAAGTGATTGATTGTGACCACTTTTTCGCCGTGTACTTTCTTGATGCGAAATGGGTTATTGCTAAAAATGGTTTTTTGATTTACGCTGGTATACAGTGCTTTCAATTCTTGGGTTTTTCCCAAAGCGAGGTGAGAAATCAAAAGACTGCCCGTAGATGTGCCAATGTAGATGTCGTATTTTTTGTGTTGTTCACAAATCAGATACTCGGCTACACCTCCCGCAAACGCGCCTTTGCTCCCTCCTCCTGAAATCACCAATGCTTTCATCTCAATCCTTTTTAGTATGTTTGATAAATTTACTCAAAATAAAACGTTAAAAAAAAGGAAATCTCATGCGAATATTGCCTTCTCTTTTCCTGCCCTGCCTTCTGTCTATTTTTTCTTTTGCACTACTCTTGACAGGTTGCCAACAACCTAGTTTGCAAAAAGCACTTTTCGGATCCTGTAAAAGCACACAGCAAGAACAAGCTCAAAAAAACATCGAAGACCTTCACCAACGCTTTGAGATTTCGATTCCCTCCAACTGGAAAAAAGAATTTTTTATCGACAGTTCTTCCACACGCTTCTATTGTGCTGACACCACAAAAGAACTTACAGACACTTACATCATAGAAATCGGACACTACACCAAAAACACCATTTTGGACACGTTGTTTGTGAAAACAATTGAAGGCGAAGTCCTTCAAAAAGAAAACGGCGAGGTGCTGCAATCAAAACACGTTCGTTTGGGCAAAAAAAAAGGGTACAGCATCCATTCAAAGTACAGGCGTTTGGGTTTTGACTTTCAGACTGTTCAAAGTTATTTTCCAAATACAAACGGCAGCCTATACCTCTTGAAAGTAGAGGCTTATGGAACAGAAAATTCCGAAGCGCGTTTGTGTGAAGGAATGGCCTTGTTAGACAAGGCTCTGCTCCACGAACGATAAGCCTATTTACTCCTTCATTTCCTTCTCCGAGTTGGGTTTTCTTTTTCCGTTTTTGCTGTGAATCCTACCCGCATTTACTTCCGCCTCTAAATTGATTGGATTTGCAATTGTTGCTTGCTTTTTTTGCCTGGAGATCAAAGCAGCTATTCCCAAAGGTTTATTTTCATCGTTCATCGTTTGGCAAATTACAAAAACAAAAAGATTATTTTTGATAAAAATTTCATCGCATGTCTTTTTCCAAAAATCCTATTTTCTTTTTCTTTAGCATCCTCACGTTCATTAGTCACACATCTCTTTTTGGACAATTGGAGGCCGCAAGAAAGGTGATTCAAGATTTGAGCGCTCCCGAAATGCACGGAAGGGCTTATGTGAAAAATGGCCACAAAAAAGCTGCGGCATACCTTGCAAAGGAATTTAAAAAAAGGGGACTTCAAAAGTTTGGAAGCAGCTATTTGCAAAGCTTTCCTATCAGCGTCAACACACAACCGGGAGCCTTGGACTTGAAAATAGACGGCAAAACTTTAGTACCCGGAAAGGACTATTTGATCGATCCGAGCAGCCCTTCACTCAAAGGCACCTATGACTGTATTGTGTTGGGAATAGCTGATTTGTTGGACGAAAATGTCTTTGTTCAAAAACTCAATAAATCCAAAGACAAAGTCTTGTTGATAGACATCTACGACCTGGAGACACAGTCCAAACAAGCCGCTGCTAAAATCTTAGAAATCGTTCGGTTCCTCAGGTATTCCGATGCACATCCTGCTGCTGCCACATTGGTGTTTTCTTCAAAAAAACTGACTTGGAACGGCAGTACTTTTCAAAGTGCAAAACCATCTTTTACCATTGGCAAAATAACAAACATCAAAAGCATGCAACAAGTGTCCATTCACAGCAAAAGCCGGTTTATAAAAAAGACAAGTTCTCAAAATGTCATCGGCTTTCTCAAAGGGCGCGATGCTTCCGACTCTTTGCTTGTTATCTCTGCCCATTACGACCACCTTGGACGCATGGGTAAAAACACCTATTTTCCAGGTGCCAATGACAATGCTAGTGGGGTTGCTTTGTTATTGGATCTTGCCAAGTATTTTTCAATAAGTGAAAATCGGCCCAAGTACTCGTTGGTATTTGTCGCATTTGGTGCCGAAGAACTCGGGCTTTTAGGATCAAAGTATTTTGTTGACCACCCTCCTTTCGCTCTGAAAAACATCAAATTTCTTTTGAATTTTGATTTGGCAGGCACAGGAAGTAAAGGCATTCAAGTAGTCAATGCGACAGCCTATCCCAATCAATTTAAGACACTGCAGGAACTCAATCAAAAACAAGGCTACATAAAAGCAATCAAACCACGTGGTCCTGCGTGCAATAGTGACCATTGTTCTTTTGATACTTTTCAAGTCCCCAGCTTTTACAGTTATACCTTAGGGGGAATTGCCGCTTACCATGATGTTAACGACCGTGCTGACACCTTGCCGCTCACTTCCTTTGAGGGTTATTCAGACCTGATGAAAGCGTTTGTAAAAAGTTTTTAAAATGAAGTTTATTCTTTTTTTTGGCGACAATCCCTTCCAATTCTCTGCTTACCATTGCCGCAATCAGAACTCCAACGAGAGTCTATAAAATTCCAAAACCGATAACTCCTCCTGTCAATTTCTCAATGAATTTAGAAGCATTGCTTGGTGATGCGTCAAAAAGTTGTTTGAAATTATCTTGAAAAAACGAATGTGTTGGTCGTTTCAGAACAAGCTTTAAAAACACAGAAAAACCGAGAAGGCTCTTGTCAACTTAAAAGGAGGAGGCAGGGTGTTTTAAAGACTTATTTAAAACGCAATGTGTACATTTAGTGACAGCTATAAAATCTTAAAATTAGAGATGCTGTAACCTATTTCTTCATCGGCCATCATTTCTACCATGTCAAAATAGACATCTGTAGGATACCCGTAGTTGGGATCAAATTTGAGTTCGTAATGGAAAGGCTTTTGTTCTAGTTTTTTGAGAATTGTGTCAAACAATGCGTCCACCGTAGTCGGGATGCCTTCACTGCCCCAAGCTTCGTTGCCTTTGATTTGCTCAACTTTTCCGTTGATCACCCGTATTTGGTAAGGTTCTTGAATTTCACAATAACAACTCACCATCAAATCAAAACTGTAGGACTTTATTTCAGCAGACTCCCAAAGTTTGTAATTTTCTTCCACATCTGTCGATGGACATTTGACAAAGTCTTCTTCTTTAAATCCTGCGCAAATAGCCTCGCAATGATTTGAAAACAACTTAGTATAGGTTTTCTCTGGGTTCAGTGGGTCGGTGATTTGAATGCAGGTAGGATTGTACTCTTTTGTGCACATGCAATCCGTTTTCCAATAATCACCATAGCATTCCTCCAAAAGAGCATTCAAACTTTCTGTACTTTCAAGAATTTGTTCGGAACCGTCTTCTTTTGTGATCGATATCGGAAACTGGTATTCCCAATGGTACAGCTGGTAAACCGTTTTTTCTAATTCTAACTCAGATTCCAATGTAATGGACTTGCCACTTCCGGTTTTGATGGTCAATGGGAAATCCAATTCAAAACACTTCCTTTCAAAAAGATCTCCTTTATTGGTTCCTTCTTTGCAATCCTCTATAAAGTCTTCTTCCGTAAATCCGTCCAATCCTGCATAGCAAGCGTTTGGATAGGTAATGACAAATGCATCTCCTGCCGGATCCGAAACCTTTACACATACGGGTGCGTAAATTTCAATGCAAAAGAGATCGTTTTCAAAATCACAATTTTCAACCAGACTTTCAAATTCACCAACATCTTGGATGGAGACGACTTCAATAGCAGCGCGTTGGGAATTAAAGACTTCTACAGAAAAAGGAAATACAATGCCGTTTACAGACTGTTCTTCAGAACTGTCGGTAATCAATACAAAAAGCAAATTTTCTAAACTCAGAACTTCTTTGGTAGCGCCACTGCTATAAGAAAGTTCCAAGGGGTAGACAAAATTAAAGCAAAAATCAAAAACAATGTTTCCCACCGGGTTTTCATCTTGTCTCAAATTGCCACTGTTGTCAAATTGACTCGTCAAGAGGTCCATGACAGCGACCATCGACAAAGCGTCGTCTTCTTTCGGTAACTTATCAGAAACCGTTTGGGTACAGCTCGAAAAGACAAACAACAGTATTGGCAAGAATAAAATAAGGTTTTTTTGTGTTTTCATATAAAAAATTAAAAGGCAAAATAACTTGCAATTATCATTCAAAAATTTGCACAGTATTGAAAAGCGCAATAACACTATAAATGTACGAAGAATATTTTTACCCCCCCTTTTTTTGTTAATAGCAAAGTCTTTTTAAAATAGTGGAAACTGTCAATAAATTCATTTGGATGTGATTTCAATTCTTTAGAAAAACAAACCAACAGCACACTTTTAAAGAAATGAATCTACGGTTCCAATTTCTCAATACCACTCATCGTTCTACCCATAAAAATCACTCAACGAAGATTTTGATTTCTTTTGAAATGTTGTCAGATGCGTTTCCTACAAAAAGCACGTAGGTTCCTTTTTCGAGGTTCCATTCAGAGCGACTTTCATCGTAAAAAGCCAAGGTATTTATTGGGATATCTATGCTGATTTTTTTCGAAGTAACTTTAGGCAACTCCACTTTTTCAAATCCCTTCAATTCCTTTAAAGCTCTTTTTACTTTGGAGTCGGGTTTTCCTATATAAACCTGCACCACCTCTGCCCCATCACGAGTCCCCGTATTTTTCACCACACAAGAGATGGCAAGGGTGTCTGTTGGAGAATACATTTGCTTGTCTGTTTTGACATTGGTTATTTTAAAATTTGTGTATGACAATCCATGACCAAAGGCATAGAGCGGTTTGATTCCTTTTGTGTCATGCCATCGATACCCGACCAAAATACCTTCTTTGTAATATTGATTTACCCCATCTCCTGGATAAGATACGTCACCAAAATAATGGGCGGCATTGTCCTTGAGTTTCTTTGGAAAGGAAAACGGCAACTTCCCCGATGGATTGACAGCTCCACACACAACATCTGCGATGGCATGTCCTGCCATACTCCCCAGATACCAAGTTTGAAGCAGTCCGTTCACGTTCTCTAACCACGGCATCTCAACAGCATTACCTGTTAGCAAAAGCATGCCTAAATTTTTGTTCACTTGATGGATTTCGTTCAACAACGTTTCCTGCCCAAAGGGCAGTTCAAATTGCAACCTGTCATCTCCTTCTGAATCTTGGTGGTGACTTTTATTTAACCCCCCTATAAACAAAACCACATCTGCTTTTTTTGCAAATGCAATGGCTTTTAGCCTCAAAGAGTCGGCGTCCAACTTTCCAGAAATCACTTGGTTGTAAACAGAAGTACCAGATTCAAAACCCATGGTGTGAATTACAGTCGCATTTTTATAGCGTTGCTTGAGGCCTTCCAAAGGGCTGATTTCAAACTGCGGCTTCAATTCTGAAGATCCTCCTCCAGCAGTCATATTACGGGTTGCATTTTCACCGATGACAGCGATGATGGTGTTTTTCTGATCTTGAATCGGAAAAAAATTATTTTTATTTTTCAACAAAACCATTCCTTGCGTTCCAACTTTGCGCGCGACTTTCTGGTGTTTTTTAGTATTCAAGCTTCCAAGAGGTTTGTCCGGGTTTAGATTCGTACGAAGCATCAAACGCAAAATTCTTCGAACTTTATCGTCTAGATGAGCGGTTGCTATTTCACCACTTTTGAGCGCTTTCAGAAAAGGCTTGGCCAAATAGTAATGTTCATAATGGTTGTCGGTCGTTGTGCCCAAACCATCGGTACCCGTTCCCATCTCCAAGTCCAAGCCATACAAAGCAGCCTCGATGGTACTGTGGGTGCCGCTCCAATCGCTGATCACAACCCCGTCAAAGCCCCAATCTTGTTTTAAAATTTTATTCAAAAGGAGTTCATTGTGACAGGCGTATTGACCCCGAAATTTGTTGTAGGCACCCATGATTGACCAAACACCAGCTTCCATTACAGCAGCTTTGAAAGCGGGCAAGTAGATCTCGTACAAAGCCCGATCATTTACTTCTACATTGATGACATTTCTCCAATGCTCTTGGTTGTTCAACGCAAAATGTTTGACACATGCTGCGACCCCATTTTTTTGGACTCCTTGAATGTAGGGAACCACCATCTTAGAAGCCAAAAAAGGATCTTCACCTAAATATTCAAAATTCCTTCCGTTCATGGGGGTTCGATATATATTGACACCCGGCCCCAACAAAACATCTTTTTCTCGGTACCGCGCTTCTTCTCCTAAACTAAGACCGTATTCGTTTGACAACTGAGGGTCGAAAGAAGCTGCCAAGCAAGTCAATGCCGGAAAAGCTGTGATGGAATCGTTTGACCATTGGGCATAATTCCAAGAATCCCAACTCATCTCAGCACGCACACCGTGGGGACCATCTGCCATCCAAATTTCTGGAATGCCAAGACGCGGAACTCCTTTACTGCTAAATTTTGATTGTGCGTGACACAGTGCCACTTTTTCCGTTAGGGTAAGTTCTTTTAATAATTGCTCAATGTAGGTGTCGGTATCTTTGGACATCCCTCCATTGGATTTTTCAGCAATCTCTTGAACGTTAGTTTGGGATTGCACAGGAGCAAAAGAAATTGTCAAAAGCGTCAAAAAAAATATCCATTGAATGTATTTAATACTAGAATAAAAATTCATAAAGCGAGGTTTTTGAAGAGTCGTTGGTATCTATTCATTGAATGGCAAGCTGTTTTCAAAGCACCTTTAAATACTTTTCAGTTACATCAAGAAGTACCAAGGCAAAATACACAAATATGCGTACAATCGTTTCCTCTTCAAAAAAAAATATAAATCTCCTCTTAAAACAATTCTCTTAAGTTTCCCTATTTTTGCAGCGATCTAAATAAAACTACGCATGTCATTACAGCAGAGAAAAGACGCTTTTGTTGCCTTAGGTGTTTTTTTAAGTCAATTTTCAAGAAAGGAAATTCTCCGAAAGGAAAACATCCCTCACAACGATTTGTTTTTTGACGCTTTCCAAATGCAAATTGACAGAGCACAAGAATTCAACGGGTGGTTTACCAAAGACAATGTATTGTTTGCTATGGAAAGCTGGAGCCAAGCCTTGCGGCCTGAAAACCTTAACAAATGGACCTCCTCTTATATTTTTAAGCAAAACACTCCCAAAACCATTGCGGTCATTATGGCTGGAAACATTCCTATGGTTGGATTTCACGACTTTTTAAGTGTGCTGATAGCTGGCCATTCCCTGGTCGCGAAATTATCCTCAAACGACAAGCATTTCCTTCCGATGTTAGGAAAATACATGCAATATGCGCATCCCGAATTCAATGGAAAAATTACGTTTACAGAAGGAAAATTGACAGATTTTGATGCCGTGATTGCCACAGGAAGCGACAACACCGCGCGCTATTTTGATTATTATTTTGGCAAACACCCACACATCATTCGCCAAAACAGAAATACCGTTGCAATTCTCTCCGGAGACGAAGATCTAAAAACTTTGGAGCGCATGAGCGATGATATTTTTCGCTATTTTGGCTTGGGATGCAGGAGTATTTCAAAAATATACCTGCCCAAAGGCTTTGATTTGAACAGGATTTTCAAAGCTGTCTTCAAACACAAAGACATTGTAAATTACGAACGCTATGCCAATAATTACGAATACAACAAAGCAGTCTACTTGATGAGTCTTTTTGACATTCGAGAAAATGGATTTTTAATGCTCAAAGAAGACCGTAGCTTTACATCACCGATCTCCTCTCTATTTTACGAATATTACGAGGACCTAGACTCATTGCTCACTACCTTAGAACAAGAACGCTCTAAAATTCAATGTATTACAACCAACATCGACATTCCAGGAAGCATCCCGCTAGGAAAAACACAAGCTCCTTCACTATGGGACTATGCTGATGGTGTGGATACGCTTCAATTTTTGTTAACATTGTAGTGAATAATTTAGCCGTTTTAAGATGGTAAAATGAATTTAATTGCCGAAATTTGCTTTTCGTTTATTGTAAAAATAACTCAGACAACTTTTCCCAATGAAAAAACATAATTTTAGTGCAGGCCCCTCTGTATTGCCCCAAGAAGTTTTAAAGAAAGCAAGCGAAGCCATTGTTGATTTTCAAGGACTCGGTTTGTCCTTGATAGAGATTTCTCACCGCAGCAAAGAATTCATTGCTGTAATGGACAAAGCACAAGCTTTGGTCAAGGAATTGTTAGCGCTCCCCGAAGGCTACTCCGTACTTTTTGTGCAAGGAGGTGCGAGTACCGAATTTGTAATGGCGCCCTATAACTTGATGAAAATCGGTGGCAAAGCCGCTTACCTAGACACGGGTTCTTGGAGTTCTAAAGCCATCAAAGAAGCAAAACTTTTTGGAGATACGGTCGTCGTTGCTTCTTCAAAAGACAAAGGATACAATTACATCCCCAAAGGATACGACGTTCCTAAAGACGCAGACTACATTCACTTCACTTCCAACAACACTATTTTTGGAACACAATTGAACGAATTCCCTGGAGACACTTTGAAAGTGGTAGACATGAGTTCGGATATATTTTCAAGAACCTTGGACTACAGTCAATTTGACGTGGTCTATGCGGGTGCTCAAAAAAACATGGGTCCTGCAGGAACAACTTTGGTCATCGTCAAAGATGAAATTCTAGGAAAATCCGGGAGACAAATTCCTTCCATGTTGGATTATCAAATTCATGCAGACAAAGGAAGCATGTTCAACACCCCTCCTGTCTTTGCAGTATATGTCTCTATGTTGACCTTGGAGTGGTTGAAAGAAAATGGAGGAGTCACTGGCATTGAAAAAGCCAACGAAGAAAAAGCATCTTTGCTCTATGCTGAGATTGACAACAATCCTTCTTTTGTAGGATTTGCAGCCAAAGAAGACCGTTCTAAAATGAATGTAACCTTCAATTTGACGGATGCGTCTTTAAAAGAAAAATTTGACAGTCTTTGTGTTGCCGCTGGAATCAGCGCCTTAAACGGTCACCGAAGTGTGGGTGGATACAGAGCGAGCATTTACAACGCACTTCCTTTGGAAAGCGTCAACGTGTTGATCAAAGCCATGCGAGATTTGAATCGATAACAAATAAACATTAGAACTTATCGTTGCCCCGCAACGCAAACATAAATCTAAAAAAATGAAAGTATTAGCAAATGACGGATTGGCTCAAAGTGGTGTAACCGCCTTGGAAGCTGCCGGTTTCGAAGTCCTCCTTACCAGTGTTGCCCAAGAGCAACTAGAAAGTTTTATCAACCAAGAAAATATCGACGTCCTATTAGTTCGCAGTGCTACGACCGTACGTCAAGAATTGATTGACGCTTGTCCTTCAATGAAAATCATCGGTCGTGGTGGTGTCGGAATGGACAACATCGACGTACAATACGCTCGCGACAAAGGAGTACACGTAATCAATACTCCTGCTGCCTCTTCACATTCAGTTGCGGAATTGGTTTTTGCTCACTTGACAGGAATGGCGCGTTTCTTACACGATTCAAACAAAAACATGCCTTTGGAAGGAGAATCCAATTTCAAAGGATTGAAAAAAGCCTACGCAAAGGGAGTTGAATTGAAAGGAAAAACATTAGGTGTCCTTGGATTTGGACGTATCGGTCAGGCGACTGCCGCTGTAGCCTTGCGTTTGGGGATGAAAGTAGTTGCTTTCGATCCTTTTATGGAAACTGCAACCCTTAACTTGGACTTTTTTGACGGGCAATCCATCGCACTTAAAATTGACACAGTTTCAAAAGAAGAAGTCCTCAAACAAGCTGACTTTTTAACCCTTCACGTTCCTGCTCAAGACGGTTATGTAATCGGCGCAAGCGAACTTGAGAACATGAAAGACGGTGCTTTTATTGCAAATGCTGCTCGTGGTGGCGTGATTGACGAAGTGGCTTTGTTGGCGGCTCTTGACAATGGAAAATTGGCCGGTGCTGCCTTGGATGTTTTTGAAACAGAACCAAAACCTGCCTTACAAGTATTGATGCATTCCAAAGTTTCTTTGACACCTCACATCGGTGCAGCAACTGGAGAGGCACAAGACCGAATCGGTGGAGAACTGGCAACTCAAATCATCACATTGCTTTCATAAGCGCTGTTGTTCTACATTCGAAAAAACAGTCTTTCAAAGGACTGTTTTTTTTTGGCCTTTGTTTCGTTTGAGAAGTCTTACTTTTTTTAGATATGAAAATATGCAGGCTGACGTAGTTATACACGATAAAATGGTATCTTTGGGTTTTAGCAAATACTATTGACCAGTCCCCCCGTTTAGATATGTCCATACAAAAAAACATTTCTTCCCTCGCTCAAAACATCCCTTCCAATGTCCAATTAGTAGCCGTGTCCAAAACCAAGCCAATCCTTATGTTACAGGAAGCTTACAAGACAGGACAACGTGCCTTTGGAGAAAACAAGGTCCAAGAAATGGTCAGCAAATGGGAATCTTTGCCCAAAGATATCCAATGGCATTTTATCGGTCACCTTCAAAAGAACAAAGTGAAATACATGGCGGCTTTTGTCTCTTTGATTCACGGGGTTGATAGTTTGAGCACTTTACGAGAAATCGAAAAACAAGCGAAAAAACACCAACGCGTGATCTCCTGCTTATTGCAAGCAAAAATTTCAGAAGAAGCAACGAAGTTCGGATTGCCCATGATCGAAATACAAAAAATCCTCTTCTCAGAAGAATTGAAAAAAATGGAACATGTAAAAATTGTAGGACTGATGGGGATGGCCAGTTTTACGGATGACACGGAACAGGTTGCAAAGGAATTTCGTTCTTTAAAGGACTTTTTTGACCAGACTGACTTGGCTGTTTTATCTATGGGAATGAGTGGCGATTACCATATCGCAATTCAAGAAGGCGCGACCATGGTCCGCTTGGGAAGCACAATTTTTGGAGCACGAAATTAAAAAACAAAAAGAACCACAGAGTACATGTACGCGATTATAGATTTTGAAACGACCGGAGGTAAATTCAATGAAGAAGGCATCACAGAGGTCGCCATCTACAAATACGATGGCCATCAGATAGTAGATCAGTTGATTACACTCGTAAATCCTGAAAGACCCATCCAGCCTTTTGTTGTCAAGTTAACTGGAATTACCCCCAATATGGTCCGAACAGCTCCCAAGTTTTACGAAGTTGCCAAGCGGATTTTAGAAATTACTGAAGATTGTGTTTTTATTGCCCACAACACCTCTTTTGATTATCGAATTCTCCGCACAGAATTCAAACGCTTGGGCTTTGATTATACGAGAGAAACGCTTTGTACGGTGGAGTTGAGTAAAAAGCTTATCCCTGAAATGCCTTCCTACAGTTTGGGAAAACTGTGCCGCTCCTTAGGCATTCCCATGAATGGCAGACATCGAGCTAGTGGTGATGCACTGGCAACCTTAAAATTGTTTAAATTTTTATTGACCAAAGACCTGTCAAAAGAAATTACAAAAAGCTCCATAAAGATTTTGGTAGACAAAGTAAAAGTGTTTTCTGACAAGTTGAACAAAATGATTGAAGATGCCCCTACTGTGATGGGCGTTTTTTACATACACAATACAGAAGGAGAGGTGATTTATATCGGGAGGAATAAAAACATCAAAAAAGGCATCAACCAACTTTACCTTAAAACTTCCAAAAAAATACTAAACCTTCAAGAGAATTCTCACTCGATCAGTCATGAAGAAACAGGAAATGAATTGATTGCACAATTAAAATTTGACATGGCTTGTATGAAACACAAGCCAAAATTCAACAACCATCGTAAAAAGAACTTGCAAACGGTCGTTTTTAACAACGAGAACATGCTTCTGATTGACAAGGGAAGACACGCTCAAGAGAAATCAGTTGTGTTGATCGAAGAAAACCAAATTTTAGGTGTTGGATTCATCGATTTGGCCCATCAATTTAACAACATGGACATCCTCAAAACCTTGCTTACTAAAATTGAAGATACGTTGGCAACAAGATATGCAATCAAAAAATACCTCGAAGCAGGAAAAATAGAACGCATCGTTCGGTATTGAATAAAAAACAACAATGAAAGAATCTCATCACACTTGGAAAAAAAAAATACACGAAATCATCTACGAGGCAGATACGCCTAAAGGGAAGTTGTTTGATGTACTCTTGATGCTGACCATTTTGGCAAGCATCGCATTGGTTCTGCTGGAAAGCGTTCCAAGTATTGGGACGCACTACCCTACTTTTTTCAATAGAGCAGAATGGAGTATTACCATTCTATTTACCATCGAATACCTTTTGCGAATTGTATCCATCAAAAAACCCAAGCACTATATTTTCAGTTATTTGGGGGTCATTGATTTGTTGTCTACCCTTCCAAAGTACCTTTCTTTGTTTGTCGGAGGCAGCCATGCACTTCTTATTTTACGTGCCCTAAGATTGTTACGTGTCTTTCGGATTTTAAAAATCACTCGTTATATCGGCGCCTCCAACAAACTGCTTGCAGCTCTCCGAGCAAGCCGCCCTAAAATTGCTGTTTTTCTTTTTACTGTGGTCGTTATTTCTATCATCTTAGGCACCGTCATGTATTTGGTCGAAGCGAGAGCTGGCAGTGGTTTTACAAGCATTCCCAGGAGTGTGTATTGGACCATCGTCACACTGACAACAGTGGGTTATGGAGACATTGCTCCTGTGACTACTTTGGGTCAATTCATCGCTTCCATTGTAATGATCCTCGGGTACGCAATCATTGCAGTCCCTACAGGGATTGTTTCTGCAGAATACAGCAGTCATTTCAGTAAAACACCGACAAACACTCAATCTTGTTCTAATTGCAATTTTGACACGCATTCTGACGAGGCTGTATTTTGCAATCAATGCGGGGAAAAGCTGTGACAAAACTTTTTCACAAACGCGGTATTGTCTATTTTTGAATTCAACGAACTTAAAAAACATGTCCTCAAAAACCTTGATCAGCATTGTTGGCCCCACTGCAATTGGAAAAACAGCATTGAGCATTGAAATTGCCCAACATTTTCAGGCGCCAATTCTGTCTTGTGACTCGCGGCAATTTTACAAAGAACTCGCAATCGGAACTGCCGTTCCTTCAGAAGAAGAACTTGGGCAAGCACCGCACTATTTTGTCCAAAATCGATCTATTTTCGAAAATTACAATGTGGGGCAGTTTGAAAGAGATGCCTTGGAGCAATTGGAGCAGTTGTTTTTAAAAAAAGAGGTGGTTGTTCTGGTAGGCGGTAGTGGTTTGTATGTGGATGCCTTGCTCAACGGATTGGACCATTTCCCTGAAATTGATCCTAAAATACGACAGCAACTGAACCAAGAACTCGCGAAAAAAGGCCTTTCAGTTTTACAAGAACGACTCAAAGTATTGGATGCCGAGACCTATGAAAAAACAACCTTAGACAACCCGCACAGGGTCATTCGTGCATTGGAAGTGTGCATCGGCTCTGGAAAGCCCTATTCCTCTTTTAAAAACAAACCCAAAGCAATTCGAAACTTTGAAATCATTCGTATTGGATTGACAGCTGAGCGCAACTTGATCTACAACCGCATCAACCAAAGAGTCGATCGCATGATGGAAAATGGTTTGATGGAAGAAGCAAGGCGCGTACATCCGCACAAAGACTTGAACGCACTTCAAACAGTCGGATACCGCGAATTGTTTGCATACTTTGAGGAGAAGTGCGAATTGGAAGCTGCTATTGCAGAGATTAAAAAAAATACACGCCGCTTTGCCAAACGTCAAATGACATGGTTCAAAAGGGATTCAGACACCACTTGGTTTGACCACAAAACAGCATTGAAAACAATTGTGGAACACCTAGAAAAATCAATATAGCATTCTCAATCATTGCCTACTATAATCATTACAAAACCACATTCCATGACTCAACTACCCCAAATCTTAGAAAGTTTTAAAAAAATTCGTTTCCAAGATTGTGACCCCTTCAACCATTTAAACAACGGACGCTATGTCGATTATTTTATCAATGCCCGTGAAGACCAACTCTTGACCTATTACGACATCGACCTTTTTAAAATCATTCAAGAACAAGGCCTCGGATGGTTAGTGTCTAATAACAAAATTGCCTACCTAAAACCGGTTTTCACAATGGAAGAAGTTTGCATACAATCTCAGCTGATTTGTTACGATTCTCGCAGTATTGAAGTGGAAATGCGGATGTGGAACAAAGATAAAACCATTTTAAAAACGGTTGCTTGGTTTGGTTTTGCTCCATTCAACTTGAAAAAAAATCGCGTTGAACCCCATACAGATGTTTTCATGGAAATCTTTGAATCGGTTGTTTTGCCCATTCCTCAAAAAATATTTGAGCAGCGTGTCCTTTACCTGAAGAAAAACACGGACAAAATCATTTAAAAACAACCCTTGTCAAGAATCAAATTTCTTGGGGATAATCGCGCCGTTCGGTTTCAATTTAAAGTCCTTTGCTGTATCTTTGCTTTTTACCATTAAAAAGATTTACTATGAATACGCTTGAACAGTTTAAACAATACGTACAACAGATAAACGCAAAACCCACTTATACCAAACCTTTGGCTTTTGGATTGGGAATTCGCAGGTCGAAAGCAGGCAAGACATTAGACGTTAACTTTCCAGCAATCAATTGGGACAGTGCTTTTGGTACAGCGGCTTTGTTGCAAGATGTGACGGGTTACGAGTCCAACTCCAATGGTTTTGTGGTTCTGACCAAAGTACAGCTTCAAAAAGCGTTTGATAATTTCAGTGCCTTTCACCATGAAATTGAAAAGCACCCAAACATCACATTGCTCCAACAGTTGCTCGAAAACTACAACCAACCAGAAGGATACCAGGAAATCGACCTGATCGCTTACTTTTTATTTGACAAAGACACTGCTGTTGCTGATGCCGTGGAAGGATATTTCAAATTGCAATGCCTTTCACAATTGCATGTACAACCGCATGGGTTGAGTTTGGAAGGAGTTTTTGGAAAACTAAACAACATCGCTTGGACCAATCAAGGTCCTGTCCTACCCGAAGACCTCAGTGAAGAACGTATCAAAGCGACATTCAAAGGCGATGTCTTACAGGTTTCACACGTAGATAAATTTCCGTACATGGTGGATTACCATGTGCCAAACGGAGTTCGAATTGCTTCTGGCTCTCAAGTTCGTCTCGGCGCACATACTGCCGTTGGAACGACTGTAATGCCTGCAGGATACATCAATTTCAATGCGGGAACACTTGGCAATGCGATGATCGAAGGACGCGTCTCGGCAGGGGTTGTTGTTGGACACGATTCTGACCTTGGCGGAGGTGTTTCTATCATGGGAACACTTTCAGGCGGGAATAAAAATGTCATTTCTATCGGAGACAAATGCTTGTTGGGCGCCAATGCAGGTACCGGGATTTCTTTAGGATTTGGGTGTACTATTGCAGCAGGTGTTTATGTAACTGCCGCAGCCAAAATACGGATGTACAACGAAAAGAACGAACCGATCAATCTCGAAGGAGCAATCGTGTCTGAAGGGGACAACATCGTCAAAGGTGCCGCATTGAACGGAAAAGACAAATTGCTGTTCCTTTTGGACAGTACCAACGGCCATCTGATTTGCAGACCCAATCCCAAAACGATTGAACTCAACGCAAATTTACACGTAAAAAACGATTGATCCGCACACATACGAAATCAAACCGGTACAGCGTTTTTTTGTACCGGTTTTTTTTATCAATTAACTTGAAAATCCTTTACCCAAAAGCAACGGTGTTCTTGTGTTCCAACCTGGAAATATTCATAAAATCAAAGGAAAACAGGGGTTCCATAAAGAATGTTTTTGACCATTAATTTCCTACATTTGCAAAGCAATGCAGAAAAAGATAAACATACAAAACAAAAAAGCGCGTTTTGAATACGAGATTTTGGAGACCTATACAGCTGGAATTCAGTTGACAGGCACGGAAATAAAATCCATCCGAGAAAGCAAAGCCCGCATTACAGAAAGCTTTTGTGAATTCAACGAACAAGGAGAACTTTTTGTAGTCAATATGTTTATCGAAGAGTACCTCTTCGGACATGCATACAACCACAAACCTAAAAGTGAAAGAAGGCTTTTGTTGAACAAAAGAGAACTCAAAAAACTGGAAAAAGAAGTCAAAAATGTCGGGCTAACCATCGTTCCCTTAAAGTTGTTTCTCACAGACAAAGGGTGGGCAAAACTAAACATCGCCTTGTGCAAAGGGAAAAAACTTTTCGACAAGAGAAACACCCTAAAGGACAGAGACAACGCTCGCGACCTTGCGAGGATCAAAAAAAACTTCTAGTTGACAGCCTTCCTTCCTCCTTTTTAAAAAAATGATTCAAGATGCTTGAAAAATTATTCGACCGCTACCAAATCATTCTCGCTTCTGGATCTCCGAGAAGGCAACAGTTTTTGAAAGAGGCAAACATTCCCTATCTCTTGCAATTGTTCCCTGTAGAAGAAATCTATCCCAAAGAATTGCAACGAGAAGAAATCACCGCTTACCTTTCCGATCTCAAATCAAAACCCTTTGACAAAATTATAAATGACAATGAATTGGTCATCACTTCAGACACCATTGTCTGGCACCAAGGCAAAGCACTGGGAAAACCTAAAAATACAAAGGATGCTGTTTGTATGTTGCAGCAACTTTCCGGAGACTCTCATGAGGTCATCACATCCATAAGTATCAAAGGAAAGTATTTCCAAGAAGTGGTGAGTGACACAACAAAAGTCTACTTCAAAAAGCTCAGTCTTACAGAAATTACATATTACATTCAAAATTTCAAGCCATTTGACAAGGCAGGCAGCTATGGAATTCAAGAATGGCTGGGACAAATAGCAGTCGAAAAAATCGAAGGAAGTTACACGAATGTTATGGGATTTCCAATGCACAAACTCTACGAAGTTTTGAAAAATATTGAAGACTCAAAAATGTGAGCTTTTTAGGAACATTGCTCTATAAAATTATTACATTTGTTACTTTCAAACACGACAATTTTTACAATGAAAAAATACACATTTACAGAAAAGAAAGATACGCGGTCCGGTTTTGGAGCAGGATTGGCAACACTAGGAAGAACCAACCCCAATGTCGTCGCACTCTGTGCTGACTTGATCGGGTCTCTAAAAATGGATGCTTTTATCAAAGAAAATCCAACACGTTTCTTTCAAATCGGAATTGCAGAGGCCAACATGATTGGGATTGCTGCAGGATTGACCATCGGTGGTAAAATCCCGTTTACCGGTACATTTGCCAACTTTTCTACAGGAAGGGTCTACGATCAAATCCGTCAATCGGTTGCCTACTCTGATAAAAATGTAAAAATATGTGCTTCACACGCGGGATTGACTCTCGGAGAAGACGGCGCAACCCACCAGATTCTCGAAGACATCGGATTGATGAAAATGTTACCAGGAATGACGGTCATCAATACCTGTGATTACAACCAAACAGAAGCGGCGACCATCGCTATTGCAGAGCACGAAGGACCTGTCTATTTGCGTTTTGGACGTCCTGTAGTTCCCATCTATATGCCCAAATACACGGATACCGCTCACGAAAACAAGTTCGTCATCGGAAAGGCCATTCAATTGACAGAAGGTGCTGATGTGACCATCGTGGCCACGGGACACTTGGTATGGGAAGCCTTGCAAGCCTCCGAACAACTAGAAGCAATGGGAATCACTGCAGAAGTCCTCAACATGCACACAATCAAACCTTTGGATGCTGGAGCGGTTTTGAATTCTGTCGCCAAAACAGGATGTGTGGTCACCGCGGAGGAACACAATTACATCGGAGGTTTGGGAGAAAGTATTGCCGGTCTACTGGCAAAAAACACCCCTATTCCTCAAGAATTTGTGGCGGTAAACGATAGCTTTGGCGAATCGGGAACTCCCGCTCAATTGATGGAAAAATATGGGCTGAATGACAAGGCAATCGTCAAAGCAGTTCAAAAAGTGATTTCGAGAAAATAAATTAATAACCTAAATAGATCGAATATGAAAACGAGAATTTTTGCCATTGCACTCGTAGTTTTTGCTTGTCAATTTGCAACTGCCCAAGTAAACTATGGAATCAAAGGAGGTCTGAATTTCAATGCTTCTGAATTATCTATGGGAAATGAAAACTTCGACAGTGATGACTCTTCCGGTTACCATGCTGGTGTCTGGATGCGTTTCAAAGTTCCTGTTGTTGGTATCTATGTGAGACCCGAAGTGATTTACACCTCTTTGTCGTCTGAATATTCCCTACCGGGTGTTGGCCAGACAGCAAAATTCAATTTAAATCGAATTGATGTTCCCGTTCTGTTGGGAATGAAATTTATTGGTGTGGGTAACTTTTTTATCGGCCCCTCTTTTCAATACGTTTTGGACTCTGATTTTAGTGTTGCAGGCATCGATCTTGAACAAGATGATGCAGAAGAAAACATCAACGTCGGTTTTCAAATTGGTCTCGGCATTGAATTTTGGAAACTAGGCATTGACGTTCGTTATGAATCTGCCTTTTCCAAAGCCGAATCTGCTTATAACGACAGCGCGGAAGAAGCGTTTATAAATAACTTTAAGATTGACAACCAACCCAATCAGTTTGTATTTGGTTTGTCCTACAAGTTCTGAGCATCTAACACATCTGACAAAGCCGATTTTATCTTGTAAAATCGGCTTTTTTATGCGCGATAATTGCTTTTTTATAAATACTTCTTGAAGTTGTTTTTTATGTTTGAATAAAAAAATTAACAAATATTTACAATTTAGACAAGAATTTTATATATTGCAGTAGATTTAAGTATTACTTCCCCCCCCTATATTTTACTTCCCCCATCGCCAATCGTTTGACTAGTCCCATTTTTTGTGATTCGTCAAAATAGGCATCGCTAATTTATTAACTTATAAAACACGCGTAATGGAAAACGAACGATTTGTCACCTCTTACAAAGTCAAGGCCTCAGAGGACGGAGGAATGTCTTACGAACTTCACTTGACCATGTCAAAGTACCCTATGGGAGTAAATGGAATTGGAAAAATCACCCGTGATTCGCAACCATTCTTTGAACCGATTGTGTCTCAGATTTCTGGAAACTACATGTTTGCAATTGAAAAAGAAAAAAATCACGCAGTGCACATTAGTGCAAAAGGCTTTCCGATGATTGAATGGTCAACCTATGAAAATGAACAAGTATTAGAAACACTACCAAACACATCCATCGAACTTTTCTTAGATCAGACTTGGAAAAAAGGCCAAGCCAATATTTCTATTCAAGAGTCAAATGGAAATTGGGTTCATGTAAAAAATGCGGAAGTTACTTGCATGAAGGAAGTTGCGTTTGTTGCCTAATTAAAAAAAGTCTCTCCATTAAAACCCTGTTTTTGGAGGGGCTATTATTTACTTCGAGACTTTGTGTCTCTTCTTCAGTTCGTTTTCGATGTCTTGCAAGGTAAAACCTTTTGCTTGTAAAAGCATCAAGTAGTGAAATAACAAATCTGCAGCTTCGTACAAAAACAAATCGTCCTTTGAATCCATGGCCTCAATAACCACTTCAACGGCTTCCTCTCCTACCTTTTGTGCTATTTTAGCAATGCCTTTTTCAAACATGCTAGCTACATACGATTTTTGAGTGTCTTTGTTAATTCTTCGGTCGGAAATAACCGTTTCCAAATCACTTAAAAAACCATAGGTCTGTAAATTTTCGCTATTCCAGCAAGTCGCAGTTCCTTTGTGACAAGTTGGCCCAACAGGATGTACCTGAACCAACAAGGAATCGGAATCACAGTCGTTGGTGATGGAAACGAGTTCTAAAAAATGACCGCTTTCCTCCCCTTTGGTCCACAAACGGTTTTTGCTTCGACTGTAAAAAGTTACTTTTTGAATCGAAATGGTTTTGTCATATGCTGCTTGGTTCATATAGCCCAACATCAACACATTTTTGGTGGTGGCATCTTGAATAATTGCTGGCACCAATCCATTTTCTTTTGAGAAATCTATTTTCATTTTTGTCTGTTTTATCTCGATGGTTTGTTCAAACTGTTTTCATTGTAACTAAGTCCTTATATCCTGACTGGAATGCCTTGGTTTTGCAATTCCCTTTTCAAGTCTTGAATGTCAATTTCTTTGTAGTGAAATACACTTGCTGCCAAAGCTGCATCAGCTTTTCCTTTGGTAAAGGCATCTGCGAAATGCTGGACGGTCCCTGCACCACCCGAAGCGATGATCGGAATGTTTAGCATCTCGGACAAAATTTCCAATGCTTCATTGGCAAAACCCGCTTTTGTTCCGTCATGGTTCATAGAAGTAAACAGGATCTCACCCGCTCCTCGTTGTTCCACTTCTGATGCCCACTCAAACAAATTGAGTGAGGTTGGCACTTTTCCCCCTACTAGGTGTACTATCCATTCGCCATCTATTTGTTTGGCATCAATGGCTACTGTAATACACTGTGCTCCAAATTTGGCAGATGCCTCATCGATCAATATGGGGTTTTTGACCGCTGAAGAATTGATGGACACCTTGTCTGCTCCCGCATGCAACAAGGCATCGATGTCTGAGATTGAGGCAATCCCACCACCCACTGTAAATGGAATGTCAATACTCGCAGCGACTCGCATGACCAGTTCCAAGAGTGTTTTTCTTTTTTCTTCTGTCGCTGAAATGTCCAAAAAAACCAACTCGTCGGCTCCTGTATCTGCATAAGCTTTCGCCAATTCTACAGGATCACCCGCGTCTTTTAAATCGATGAAGTTGATTCCTTTAACGGTTCTTCCGTCTTTGATATCCAAACAAGGAACAATTCTTTTTGTCAACATATTTTTTAATTTTTTTGAACTTGTAATCTTACATTTCAAAAGCATCTATTCACCAAATGCCGGATTGTTGTTATCTGCCTATTTTCCTAATTAAGCTTTTGATAGGATGAATTTTTCCAATTGCTTTAGTGAGATGCGATGTTCATAGATGGCTTTGCCAATAATGGTCCCTTCACAACCTATAGCTTCTAATTGTGGCAATTCGTCAAATTTTGAAATGCCGCCGCTGGCTATTAATTTCAGTCCAGGCAATTGTTCCAACATTTTTTTATACAGTGCGAAGGAAGGCCCTTGCAACATGCCATCTTTGGCTATATCGGTACAAATCACATGAGAAACTCCCGATTTTAAGTGTTTTTTTACAAAGGGAATCAATTCTTCGTCGGATTCTTCCAACCACCCACTAATGGCGATTTTTTCGTTGTTCGCATCCGCACCTAGAATTATTTTGTCCGCACCGTAGCGTTCCAACCAGTTTTTAAAAACTGCAGGTTGTTTCACCGCAATACTTCCACCCGTGACTTGTCGGGCACCGGATTCAAAAGCAATTTTCACATCTTCGTCAGTTTTTAAGCCCCCACCAAAATCAATTTTCAAATTTGTTTGGGACGCAATGGTTTCCAATACCTTGTGGTTTATAATATGACTGGCTTTGGCGCCATCCAAATCTACCAAGTGCAAGTATTCGATTCCATGTGCTTCAAACTGCTTGGCTATTTCTAAAGGGTGTTCGTTGTAGACTTTTTTCGTGTTGTAATCTCCTTTTGAAAGGCGGACACATTTTCCATCTATCACATCTATAGCGGGTATAATTCTCATCTTGTGACGTTATTTGTATCAAATTCCAATTCTAAAAAGTTTTTTAAGATCCGTGTTCCTGCTTTACTGCTTTTTTCGGGGTGAAATTGGGTTCCGTAAAAATTGTCTTTCTGCAATGCAGTGGAATAGGTCAATCCGTACTGAGTGGTCGCCACGGTTTCCTTGCACAGAGGTGCATAGTAACTGTGAACCAAATAGATGTATTCCTTTTCTTTGATGCCAGCAAACAAAGTTGATTTCAAATTTGCTATTTGATTCCAACCTATTTGTGGTACTTTTACTGAATTCTCGAATCGATGAACGTCTACATCAAAAATCCCCAATCCTTTGGTACTTCCTTCTTCACTGGAATGACACATCAACTGCATCCCCAAACAAATCCCCAAAACAGGCTGTGTCAATGTCGGAAGAACCAAATCTAACTTTGTTTTTTTCAACATTTTCATGGCACTACTTGCCTCTCCCACTCCCGGAAAGATCACTTTGTCTGCCGCTTTGATTTCAGCTGCATCGTGACTTAAATAGGCTTCGTGCCCGAGTCGCTGCACTGCAAATTTCAGGGACTGAATGTTTCCTGCTCCGTAATTGACAATCACTATCTTCATGAATTCTCTTTCTT
Source organism: uncultured Flavobacteriaceae bacterium (assembly GCA_963932955.1). Classification (GTDB taxonomy): domain Bacteria; phylum Bacteroidota; class Bacteroidia; order Flavobacteriales; family Flavobacteriaceae; genus Flavicella. Next base: position 71,595 of record CAWVRK010000004.1, on the reverse strand, counting down.
CAATTTTGAACTTACAACATGCCTTTGGTAGAAGGCAAAATCATTTTTTCGGCATCTCTTTTGACTGCCATTTTTACTGCTTTTGCAAAAGCTTTGAAAATTCCTTCTATCTTATGGTGTTCGTTTGCTCCTTCTGCTTTGATGTTCAAATTGCACTTTGCTCCGTCTGTAAATGATTTGAACAAGTGAAAGAACATTTCAGTGGGCATTTTTCCAATCATTTCTCTTTGGAACGTCGCATCCCAAACCAACCAGTTTCGACCTCCAAAATCAATGGCTACTTGTGCCAAACAATCGTCCATGGGCAAACAAAACCCATAGCGTTCCATCCCGAGTTTGTCTCCCAAGGCTTCCGCAAAAACGGCTCCAAGCGCAATCATGGTATCTTCGATGGTGTGGTGTTCGTCAACTTCCAAATCTCCTTGAACTTGAATGGTCAAATCCATGTTTCCATGCCTGGCTATTTGATCCAACATGTGGTCAAAGAAGGCAATACCTGTATCGATCTCACTTTTCCCAGTACCGTCGAGGTTGACCCGAATATAGATCTTTGTTTCGTTGGTATTCCTAGTGATTTCAGCTGTTCTGTCCGACAATTTTAGAAACTCATAGATGTTTTTCCAATCTTGGGTTTCCAAGGCAATAACTTCTTGCAACTGTTCTTTTTCAACGCTCAACTCTTCGGAAGCCAATCCAACTACACTGTTGATAAAGATCCCTTTGGCCCCCAAGTTTTTCGCCAACTCAATATCTGTCAATCGATCACCGATGACATACGAATTTTCCAAATCAAAAGCGCCATCGACAAGGTATTTTGTCAACAAACCGGTGCGCGGTTTTCTTGTAGCTGCATTTTCACGAGGAAATGTTTTGTCGATAAGCACTTCTGAAAATACGATGTCTTCGTTTTCAAAGGCCTGAATCAATTTGTTGTGTGCCGGCCAAAAAGTGTCTTCAGGGAAAGAGTCTGTTCCCAAACCGTCTTGATTTGTGACCATGACCAATTCATAGTCCAACTCCTTGGCTATCTTCGCCAAATATTGAAAGACTTTGGGGTAAAAGGTCAACTTTTCTAAAGCGTCCAATTGGTAGTCCAAAGGCGGTTCTATGGCCAAGGTGCCATCTCTGTCTATAAAAAGTACTTTTTTCATATGGTTGCATTTTGTTGCAATTGATTGCAGTGCATTGATTTCTTTATTTTAAGGTTGTAGCTCTTTGAGGGCGGCAACCAACTTTGCGTTTTCTTCTGGCGTTCCAACTGTCAATCGCAAGGTGTTTTCACACAAGGCTTGTGATGACCTGTTTCGGATGACGATATTTTTTTCTAACAATTGTCGGTATCGTTTGTCAGCGTCATCGACTTTTACCAATATAAAATTGGCATCTGAAGGGAGGATTTCAACTATGTAGGAAACGGTTTTTAAGTGGGTTTCCAACAGCCCTCTTTCCAAAATAATTTGGGCAATCTCTTTTTCAACTTCTTCAGGTTTTAAAAGACGTTCTTTAGCTCTTTGCTGCGTCAATTCATTGACGTTGTAAGGGGGTTTGATGCGATTCAATACTGCTACAATCTCTTTGGAAGCAAGACAAATTCCCAATCGAATTCCTGCCATCCCATAAGCCTTGGACAAGGTTTGACAAACGACCAAATTTGGATAGTCCTTCAATCTATCGGACCAAGATGCTTGGCTAGAAAAATCGATGTAGGCCTCGTCTATGACAACCAATCCATTGAAATTTTTCAAAATGGTTTCGATGTACTCTGTTGAAAATGTATTTGCCGTAGGGTTGTTGGGAGAACACAAAAAAATCATTTTGGATTTGGCATCGGCGGCTTGTAATACGAGTTCCACATCGATGTCAAAACGAGCGTCTAAAAGCACTTCTTTGATTTGAATGTTGTTCAGATTGGCCAAAACTTCATACATCCCATACGTAGGTGGTAATAAAATGACATTATCCTCCTTGGGCTCACAAAATGCTCTAAACAGCAGGTCCAAGACTTCATCGCTTCCATTTCCTAAAAGGATTTGATCTGCGGGAACTCCTTTCAATTCTGACAACAGCGCTTTGACACTTTTCTGTTTGGGATCCGGATACCGGTTTACCCCATTTTGAAAGGGGTTTTCATTAGCGTCCAAAAATACCATTGCTGCTGTGTTTTCCTCAAATTCATCGCGCGCAGAAGAATACGCCTTCAATTGGGCGATGTTGGGTCGGATGCTGTTTTTAAGATCAAAAGTCATGGTCTTTCCAATTGTGTGTTTGACTGCTTCAAACTTTTTTATTAGCTGTAAATTATCAATCCCTTTTCAAGGCTTTCAATCGAAGACTAACGGCATTTTTATGTGCTTGCAAGCCTTCGGCATCTGCCATAAGTTCAATGGCACTTCCTATGGTTTGAATTCCTTTCTGTGAAATTTTTTGAAAGGTAATCTTCTTTGTGAAAGCATCCATGTTCACACCGCTGTACATTTTTGCAAAAGCATTGGTGGGCAAGGTATGGTTTGTTCCAGAGGCATAATCCCCTGCACTTTCTGGCGTGTAGGGTCCGATGAATACGGATCCTGCATTTTCTATCTTGTCGAGGTAAATCGTTTCATCTTCAACATTCAAAATCAAATGTTCAGGTGCATAGGCATTGATAAAATCTAATTGGTCTTCAATTTTCTCAAAACAAATCAGTTGGGAATTGTCAATGGCATTGGCTGCCATTTCTTTTCTCGGCAATTCTTTCAATTGCAAAGCCACTTCTGCTTGAATATCTTCCAATTGTTTTTTCGTATTTGCCAGGCAGATGACCTGACTGTCATGCCCGTGTTCTGCTTGAGACAACAAATCGGATGCAACAAAAGAGGGGTTTGCAGCCTCGTCTGCTACCACCATCAATTCAGAGGGACCCGCTGGCATGTCAATAGAAACTCCTTGTGTCAAAGCATGTTGTTTGGCAGCTGTCACATATTGGTTTCCGGGTCCAAACAATTTGTAGACACTCGGTACAGATTCAGTACCATAGGTCATTGCGGCAATGGCTTGAACGCCTCCCAACTTAAAAAGAGTGGTGACACCTACCAATTTGGCCGTGTACAAAATGGCTGGGTTTATTTTTCCGTCTTTATCGGGTGGTGAACACAACACGATCTCTTTGCTTCCTGCCAAGACAGCTGGAATTCCCAACATCAAGATAGTAGAAAACAAAGGAGCTGTCCCTCCGGGGATATAAAGACCTACTTTTTCAATGGCGCGCATCTCCTGCCAACACGTTACTCCAGGAGTGGTTTCAACAACCTTTTTAGGCATGATTTGTGAACGGTGAAAAACTTCAATATTGTGCTTTGCCAAAGCGATGGCATTTTTCAAATCTTCCGAAACCAAAGCCGCAGAGGCATCGATTTCTTCTTGACTAACTTTGAGGTCTTTTAAGACAACATTGTCAAAACGCGCTGTGTAAGTTCGCAAAGCAGCATCTCCATTTTTCTTTACCTCGTCAAACACTTCGCCAATGACTTTATCCAAATCATTTGATTTCTTGGTCGGTCGTTGGGTCAAGACAGCCCAGTGTTTTCTGGATGGATTGTCGGTCGTATTCATAGTGTTTTATTTTTAACAAGCTTTGAAAGTTAAAATCAATTCCTCTTTCTAAAAGCATTGCTGTTGCGCCCATCGGGCAGGTTACAAAATCATTTTTTCAATTGGGATGACCAAAATTCCTTCGGCACCGTGGCTTTTCAAAGCATCGATAATGTCCCAATACTTGCTTTTTTCTATGACGGTATGGATCGAACTCCACCCTGCTTGTGCCAAGGGCAAAACCGTCGGGCTTTTCATTCCGGGCAACAATTCAAGGATCTCGGCGACTTTTTCATTGGGCGCATTTAATAAGATGTACTTTGAATTCTGACCTTTAAGGACTGCTTGTATGCGAAATCTCACCGTATCTAAAATGGCTTGCTTTTCGGCAGTCAAACTAGGGGCTACGGTCAATACCGCTTCACTAACAGCCATTTGAACAGCTTCTTTTAGACCATTTTTAAAGAGGGTGCTTCCACTTGAAACAATGTCACAGATGGCATCTGCCAAACCGATGTTGGGTGCAATTTCTACAGACCCATTGATAATGTGCAAATCGGCAGCAATGCCTTGTGCTTTCAAATACTTTTTAACGGTATTTGGGTAGGAAGTGGCTATGCGTTTGCCGTTCAAATCCTGAATGTTTTTGTACTCAAAGGCTTTAGGGACAGCCAAAGAAACACGACATTTGGAGAAACCCAACCGTTCTACGACGGCCAAATCTTCGCCTTTTTCTACCAAAGTGTTTTCCCCCAAAATGGCCACATCAACCACCCCGTCTCTCAGGTACTGTGGGATGTCTCCATTTCTTAGGTACAAGACTTCCAACGGAAAATTACGCGCAGCAGCTTTCAACTGGTCTTTTCCATTGTCGATGGAAATGCCACAGTTTTTTAAGAGTGCCAAAGAGTCTTGATTGAGTCTTCCTGATTTTTGTATGGCAATTTTTAATTTTGTCATGATTTGTGTCGGTTTTTTGTTGGAACAAAATTGGGAATTATGATTAAAAAAACCCATTTGATTTGCTCAAACGGGTTTTGATATATGTTTTGTGTAAGGCACAACATCTCTAGCTCGTCTGATTACAAGTATGGAAATGATGGTGAAAAAGTGCACTTGACTTCATGGTTTTATTTTATCGTAGCAAATATACCAATTAATTGAAAAACACACAATCTAACGGCGTACTTTTTAAAAAATACATCCACTTAAGGCTGTGTGACTCCCGAAACCGTTTTAAATGCGTTGGTGTGTTTTTTAAAAGAGGCCCTTTTTTTAGCCATTGTTGAAGGCTAAGTGCAGCAAGGAAAACAACCCAACCAGAAGCATAAAAAACAACGAAAATTTACGAAATCTTACTTAAGGAATGAATACCAAATTTTTTCAAATAAAAGAACTAGACCTACCTGTTAAAAATAAAAAAGGGACGCTTGAAGTGAAAAATCCCCAAGGAATCAACTACTGTTTACACAATCATTCTAGCGTTGAAAAAAAAATACCGAAACTTTGAATTTACATTCAGGTTTCGGTAAGTTTTGTGGAGCATATCGGATTCGAACCGATGACTTCTTGGCTGCCAGCCAAGTACTCTAGCCAACTGAGTTAATGCCCCCTATAAAGGCTTTCAAAGTAAGTATGACTTTGAAAACAAATAAATCAATCTTTGTAGACACCCATTTGTTCGTATTTGTGTATGCGTTTTTCTACCCTATCCTCAGTAGTCATACCTTGCAAAACATCCAATTCTTTTAAAATGACTTTTTGAACAGTTTGAAAGGTTGCTTCCCTGTCAGAATGTGCTCCTCCTAAAGGTTCGCGAATCACGCCATCGATCAATTTCATAGACGCCATGTCTTTGGATGTCAATTTCAATGCAGACGCTGCTTCAACTTTGTAGTCCCAACTACGCCAAAGAATGGTGGAACAGTTTTCGGGGGAAATGACAGAGTACCAAGAGTTTTCCATCATCAAAACTCGATCACCGACACCTATTCCCAAAGCACCTCCAGAAGCTCCTTCTCCAATAATCACTGTAATGATTGGGACTTCTAAGACACACATTTCAAATATATTTCTCGCTATGGCTTCGCCTTGACCTCTTTCTTCTGCCTCCAATCCAGGGTAAGCTCCTGGTGTATCTACAAAAGTCAATACAGGAATGCCAAATTTTTCAGCCATGCGCATCAGACGCAACGCTTTTCGATACCCCTCTGGATTGGCCATTCCAAAATTTCGGTATTGTCTTGTTTTTGTGTTGTAGCCTTTTTGTTGGCCGATAAACATAAAAGATTGGTCACCTATTTTTCCCAAACCACCGATAATTGCTTTGTCATCTTTTACATTTCGATCTCCGTGAAGCTCCATAAAAGTGGTGCCTGCTAGCGCTTTTATGTAGTCCAATGTATAGGGGCGATTGGGGTGTCTTGAAAGCTGTACACGTTGCCACGGTGTAAGGTTTTTATAGATGTCTTTTTTAAGACTTTTTAATTTTTCAGTCAGTTTCTCACAGGTCTCAGAAACATCTACCTCACTTTCCTCTCCGATGATTTGGCATTTGTCCAATTGTTCTTCGAGTTCCTTGATCGGTAATTCAAAATCTAAATATTCCATAGGTTTGTTCTAATAATTGCTTGGCAAAGATACTAACTTCAGGAAAGTATCAAATCAATTCTTTTACTTTTTTGACTTTAAATACAAAGCGAGAGCCAAAGTACCAAAGAGTGCATTGGGCATCCATATAAATAAAATGGTATTGCTTCCTGCAACTGCACCTAATACTTCTGAAACTTTCATAAAGAATACGTACAGAAACATAAGGCCTATTCCGACAGCCATGTTCACTCCTGTACCGCCTCGACGTTTGCGAAAGGCCAAGCAAACTGCAATCAGTGTTAAGATATAGGAAGAAAGCGGCAAGGTTGTTCGCTTGTACAATTCCACGTAATACGCATTCAAGTTTTTAACACCTCGCTGTTCGGAGATGTCGATGAATTTTTTCAATTCCGTAGAAGGCATTTCTTTGGCCAGATAATCAACATACAACAAGTCGCTGGGCGAAAAATCAAAAACAGTGTCCATTTTTGAACCAACGTTTATGCGATCTTTGTCGTTGAACACCCACCTTTTTTTAAAGTTTGTCAATGAAAAAGTACTGTCTCTTTTGTTCCAATTGATATTGTCTGCGGTCAAACGGTACTTCAATTTAAGACCCTCATATTCTTCGTAAGAAAAATCGTAGCCTCGGTGTGTTCTCAATCCAAAGTTTTGAATAAAAACATACCTACCTTCTCCCAACTTCATGTTGAACTCTTTGACATAGCTGGTTCCCTTGTTGCGGTTGCTCTTCAGGTATTTGTTTTCAAATTTTGTGAGTGTTTTGTTTCCTGCCGGAACCACAAAATGATTCATCAAAAGGGCTAAAATAGCAACGATTGTCGCTCCGATCATGTAGGGTTTTAAAAAGCGAGTAAAGGATATACGCGCAGCATTGATGGCGATGATTTCTGTATTGTTGGAGAGTTTGGACGTAAAAAAAATAACTGCAATAAACAACGCCAAAGGCATAAAAGTATTGACATAGTAAATGATAAAGTTGGCATAATAATCTTCTACAATCTCTTCAAAAGACAAGTTTGTATGTCTCAAAAACTTGTCTATTTTTTCCGCAACATCAATGGCGATGGCGATCGGAATCAAGATAAACAAGGTAAAGAGAAACGAACCCAGGTACTTTTTTAATATGTATTTGTCTAAGATTCTCAAATTTACAAGCGGTTGTTCATTTGTTTGACCATTTTGTTTTTCCAAGCTGCAAAATCACCGGCAATAATCTGTTTTCTAGCTTCCCGTGTCAACCACAGATAGAATCCTAAATTGTGGATGGTTGCAATTTGTTTGCCCAACATTTCGTTGGCTGCAAACAAGTGTTTCAAATAGGCTTTTGAATAGAAGGTATCTACATAAGTAATGCCCATTTCGTCGATTGGCGAAAAATCATCTTCCCACTTTTTGTTTTTGATGTTGATGCTGCCAAAAGCCGTAAAGAGCATTCCATTTCGAGCATTTCGTGTCGGCATGACACAATCAAACATGTCCACGCCCAAAGCAATGTTTTCCAAAATATTGATCGGCGTACCAACCCCCATCAAATAACGGGGTTTGTCTTCCGGCAAAACACTGCAAACCACATCGGTCATGGCGTACATTTCCTCAGCAGGCTCTCCAACAGACAAACCTCCAATGGCATTGCCATCAGCACCTACACTTGCAATAAATTCTGCAGATTGCTTTCTCAAATCTTTATAGGTACTTCCTTGGACAATAGGAAAAAATGTTTGACTGTAACCGTATTTGTAGGGGAGTTTTTCCAAATGGCTCATGCAACGTTTCAACCAACGATGGGTCATGTGCATGGATTTTCTTGCGTAATTGAAATCACAGGGATAAGGTGTACATTCGTCAAATGCCATGATGATGTCTGCTCCGATGGTGCGCTGAATTTCCATCACCTTTTCCGGTGAAAAAAAGTGTGTAGAACCGTCAATATGGCTTTTAAAATCCACCCCAGCTTCTTTGATCTTTCTTCTACCCGATAAGGAGTAGACTTGGTATCCGCCACTATCTGTTAAAATTGGACGGTCCCAATTCATGAATTTATGCAAGCCTCCTGCTTTTTCGAGGATGGGTGTTTTGGGGCGCAAATACAAATGGTAGGTGTTTCCGAGAATGATGTCGGGGTTGATTTCCTCTTTCAAGTCTTTTTGATGAACTCCTTTCACTGTGCCCATGGTTCCAACAGGCATAAAAATTGGAGTTTCTATAAGCCCATGCTCTGTTGTCATGACAGCTGCTCTGGCTTTGCTCAATGGATCTTTGGATTTTATTTCAAACTTCATAGGTTACAAATATAAAACAAACTGAGGTGGCCGAAAAGGTTTCTACTTTAAAAGATTCGCCTTTGAAATGCTGTTCTCAAGAATTCCATAGAAGAGGGTAATAATATCAAGATTATTTTGATAGCTTTGCAAGGGCCCATTGGTTCTTTTCTTAAAATTTATCGCATGGCATACCTTTCCTACATCAAATCTCTTCATATCATATTTGTCATCACCTGGTTTGCAGGTTTGTTTTACATTGTACGCTTGTTTATCTACCATGTAGAAGCCGACAAAAAACAAGAGCCTGCACGTGGCATCTTACAAGCCCAATACAAAGTGATGAGCAAACGCTTGTGGTATATCATCACATGGCCTTCGGCAATTCTAGCTAGTTTTTTTGCTTTTTGGATGCTTTATTTACTTCCTGGTTTTTTGACCGCACCATGGATGTGGGTTAAATTATCTTTTGTGTTCCTTTTGTACGGGTACCAATGGGGTTGTCAAAACATTTATCGACAACTTCAAAACGATGTCATCAAATACAGTGCGGCCAAATTGCGACTTTGGAATGAGGTGGCAACAGTCATTTTATTTGCAGTGGTGTTTTTGGTAGAATTGAAAAATTCCATCAATTGGATATGGGGAGTTCTAGGCATCTTAGTCTTTGGACTCTTGCTGATGGGTTTTGTGAAATTTTACAAAAAAAGAAGGGCTAAAAAAAGCTGGGATCGCACAGAGAACTAAAAGAAGTTCAGACTGCGGCTTCTGCTTGAGACGCAGTCAGTCCAATGATTTCTCCTCTGCCATCACTAGAATTGCTCCCAATCACATAATTCGTTCCATTGGAATGAATTTTAAAAATCAAATTTTTATTGTGTAAAATTCCAATAAGATCAATGATTTTATCATACGAGAGATACGCTTCATCAAACCAGACTTCTTGCACATCATTTTTGAGAATGTGTTTTTCGAGTTGTTTGAAAGAGCTGAATTTTACAAATTTTAGCTTTCGAGCCATTTGTTTGTCAATGCTGATTTTTTTATCCCCAATATAGAGAACGTTTTGCCGTTCGTTTAAAATAATTTTTGGATCGGAAAGTTGTACGTATTTCAATAGAAACCAGAGTTGGATTCCAAGATTTGCAAAGAGGTTGTAAAGAAAGTTTTTTTGAAAGTGCTTTTTGTAAAAAATCCGCATAGCCTTGTGAAAGTGCTTTAGGTAACGTACATCCTTCCGCGTGCTCTCCCCTTTAAAATGAATTACAGAAGCAGATCCCAAATAATAATTTTGGCGACCGGATTTTAGGATTTTGTAACTCAAATCGATGTCTTCACCGTACATAAAGTAATCTTCATCAAACCCCCCAACAGAACGATAGACCGCTGTTTTTATCAACATAAAAGCACCCACGAGAATTTCGACAGGGCCCGTTTCGTCTCGCTCCAAATGGTTGGCATAATAAGTCCCTGAAGCCGAATTGGTTCCTATGATCTTGGACAAAGAAGCCTTGATTGTTGGAATACCTCTTTTACTCTCGGGTAAAAAAGCACCAGTTCCGTCGATCAATTGCACCCCCAAAGCTCCAAAGTTTTGTTGTTTGTCAGCAAAATCTAGGATGTCTGAAAAGGTAAACTCCTTGACTACAGTGTCTGGATTCAACACCAACACATACGCTCCTTTGGCCATTGAAACTCCTTGGTTGTTGGCAATCGAAAAACCTACATTGTCTTTGTTTTCAAGCAGGTGAACATCTGGAAATAGGTTGCGCACCATGCGGCAACTATCGTCTGATGAACAATTGTCGACGACAATAATTTCCGCAGAAATCCCTTCACACGCTTTTTGAACACTGAGCAAACAGAGTTCTAAGAAAAAGCGAACGTTGTAATTGACAATGACAATTGAGAGCTTCATTCGGTTCTTATAGATTTTTCAAAAGGCACACGATTGGCGATACTTCGTCCCAAGGTCACCTCGTCTGTATATTGCAATTCATCACCCACAGAAATACCTCTAGCAATTGTGGATATATTGACTTCAAACTTCCCCAACTGTTTGTAGATGTAAAAATTAGTAGTATCCCCTTCCATGGTCGAGCTCATCGCTAAAATCAATTCCTTGACAGTGCCTTCTTGCACTCTTTTCACCAAACTTTCAATGGTCAAATTGTGGGGCCCTACTCCTTCCATAGGCGATATTTTACCCCCTAAAACATGGTACAACCCTTTGAATTGAGCTGTATTTTCAATGGCCATCACATCGCGAATGTCTTCAACGACACAGACAATTTCTGGGTTTCTTCTTGTGTTGGAACAGATGTCACAAATCGCTACGTCTGAAATGTTATGACAACTTTTACACAGTTTTACTTCTGTTACCAAATTTTCTAAAGCATTGGTCAAATGTTGGGTATGGGTCTTGGGTTGCTTTAACAAATGCAACACCAAACGCAAAGCTGTTCGCTTTCCTATGCCAGGCAATTGAGCCACTTCATTCACCGCATTTTCTAAAAGTCTGGAAGAAAAATTCATTTCACAAATATAATCTTTTGTAGAAAACGTTTAGCCGTTAATTTGATTATTTGTTTCTTTGTGACTGTCGCAATAGTTTTCTTTTAATTCTTTGTGGGAAGCCCTCTAAATTTGAACGTCATGAATACCTTCCAAATTGTTTTGGTCATCGCAATATATTTTGGACTTTTGTTCTTTATTTCTCATGCAACGGGTAAAAGCGACAGCAATGCAACCTTTTTCAAAGCGGACAAAAAATCCCCGTGGTACCTCGTGGCATTTGGAATGATTGGGGCTTCGCTTTCGGGGGTTACTTTTATCTCCGTTCCCGGCTGGGTAGAAGGAAGTCAATTCAGCTACCTTCAAATTGTATTGGGGTATTTTTTGGGATATGTCGTAATTGCCTTCCTATTGCTGCCCATCTATTACCGATCGAACATCACTTCCATATACGAATACTTACTGCAGCGATTTGGGATCGTCAGTCATAAAACAGGCGCATTTTTCTTCTTACTTTCACGTATATTGGGGGCGGCTTTTCGCTTGTTTTTGGTGACTTCTGTATTGCAATATTTTATTTTTGACACTTGGAAAATCCCTTTTGAGCTCACCGCAGTTGGATCCATTCTCCTGATTTGGATGTACACCTACAAAGGAGGCATCAAAACCATCGTTTGGACAGATGCACTGCAAACCCTTTTTATGTTGTTTGCCGTCTTTGCAGCAATTGCGGTTATCACTGACAAACTAGGGCTATCCGTCTGGGAATCCTATCAGTCCGAAGCATTTCAAAACCGAGCGAAAATATTTTTCGCGGAGGATTTCAATGACAAAAAACACTTTATAAAATCATTTTTGGGAGGGGTGTTTATAGCAATTGCGATGACAGGCTTGGATCAGGACATGATGCAGAAAAACCTGACCTGTAAAAACACCAAAGAGGCTCAATGGAACATCCTTTCCTTGGGATTTGTTTTGATTTTAGTCAATTTTCTGTTTTTGTCTTTAGGAGCGCTGTTGTATGTCTATGCTGAACAAAACGGAATTTCAGTTCCTCAAATAAACGGCACGGTAAAGACGGACCTCTTATTTCCTGAAATCGCCTTGAATGGAGGCCTAGGCACCCCAATTGCATTGCTTTTTATTTTAGGCTTGATGGCAGCAGCTTATTCCAGTGCAGACAGTGCTTTGACTTCCTTGACAACATCTGTTTGCTTTGATTTTTTATCCCTATCTACCAAATCGAAAGCAGCTCAAAAACGCATTCGAAAAAGGGTACACATCGGCGTTTCGTTGTTGTTGGTATTGGTCATTATACTCTTCAAACACGTGCTTCGCGACAATGTGATTAGCAGTTTGCTGAAAGTTGCTTCTTATACCTATGGCCCCCTGTTAGGACTTTTTGCATTCGGAATTTTCACCAAACACCAGCTCAAAGAGGCTTTGGTCCCTCTGATTGCCGTTGTTTCAGTTGCATTGACAAGTGTGTTGGACAATTACTCAATGGATTGGTTCAACGGGTATGTTTTTGGATACGAACTTCTCATCGCAAATGGGCTGGTGGCTTTTGCCGGTTTGTACCTGATAAAAAAGAAAATCTCCGATTGAGAAAACCATGAAAAACTAAGCATGGAATCGACCGCTTTCAGTCTAAAAATTTCTTATTTTTACAGTTATGGAAAAAGACCTTAGCAACTACAGAAAATCCTACTTAAAAAAGGAACTCCTCAAGACTAAAGTACCCCAAAATCCGATTGAATTGTTTCAACAATGGTTTTATGAAATTGAAGCTTCACAAAGTGTTGACGAGCCCAATGCCATGACCCTTTCCACCATTGGAACGGATGGATTTCCAAAAAGCAGGGTGGTTTTGCTCAAGAAGTTTACTTGGGAAGGGTTTGTTTTTTACACCAATTATTTGAGTGAAAAAGGAAAAGCAATCGCAGCACATCCAGAAGTGTGCCTGTCTTTTTTTTGGCAAAATTCAGAACAACAAATCATCATCAAAGGAAAGGCAGAAAAAATTGCTAAAAACCTGTCTGATGGCTATTTTGAATCACGACCTGATGGCAGCAAACTTGGAGCTTGGGCATCACCACAAAGCGAAATTGTTCCTAACAGAGAGGCATTGGAACTGCAATTAAAGACCTTAGAAAAAAGGTATCAAAACCAAGAGATTCCTCGACCAAAACACTGGGGTGGTTATCTCGTGAAACCGATGTCAATCGAATTTTGGCAAGGAAGAGCCAACCGCATGCACGATCGAATTCGCTATACAGTCCAAAAAGATTACAGCTGGAAAATTGACAGATTGGCCCCATGATTTATTAGTTTAAAATTTATCTTGCTTTCCCGTATCAATTGAACAATTTTAGTATATTTGATTCATCCAATTCATATAGATGAAAACAGTTTATATTGTTCGGCATGCCAAATCCTCTTGGGAATACAAAGGAATTGAAGACATCGACAGACCCCTAAAAAAAAGAGGAATACGCGATTCTTACCTTGTGGCAGCTGCTCTGAAAGAAAAAATTGAAAAACCCGCTGTTTTTATCACCAGCAGTGCCACACGTGCACTATCCACAGCCGTAATTTTCTCGAACGTTTTTGGGTTCCCTCTGTCCAATTTGCAAATCAAAAAATCACTTTATAATTTTAGTGACGGCTACTTGGTGAAAACCATCAAGGCTCTCGATGACGAATTTGACTCTGCCATCATTTTTAGCCACGACCATGGCATCAATGATTTTGTCAACAAATTTGGAAACCAGCTCATCCCCCACGTCCCTACCTGTGGTGTGATTGCTATTCAATTTGAAAACAACCATTGGAAAAGCATCAAAAAAGGAAAGACTGTTCTAAAAAAATTCCCCAAGAACCTTAAAAAACGTTGAAACCAAGCGCTTTGATCGAAATTAAAAAATACGCGGCTATTGACATCGGTTCCAATGCCGTTAGGCTGTTGATCTCCAATATCATTTTAAAAAAAGAAGAAGAACCTACCTTTAAAAAGTCAGAATTGATCCGTGTACCTATTCGATTGGGAGCCGATGTTTTTCATGGAGGAAGTATTTCTGAAGCAAATAAAAACCGGATGATCGCTGCTATGAAAGCTTTTCAATTATTGATGCAGGTGCACGGCGTAGAAAAGTACAAGGCCTGCGCCACTTCTGCCATGAGAGATGCCTCAAACGGAAAAGAATTGATTGCTGAAATTGAAAAAGAAACCGAAATAAGCATCGAAGTAATCAACGGCAAAAAAGAAGCTGAAATCATTGCATCTACAGATTTATCAGAGTTGATTGATGGAAAAAAATCCTATTTGTATGTTGATGTTGGTGGCGGCAGTACTGAATTTACAGTCTTTTCAAAAGGAAAATTGCTCTGTTCCAAATCTTTTAAAATTGGCACCGTACGATTGTTGAACAAAAACAGCAAAAACAAAATCATTTGGAAAGAAATAAAAAATTGGATCTCGGTACACACCAAAGGACTTAAAAAAATGGCCTTGATTGGCTCTGGAGGTAACATCAACAAAATATTTAAGATGTCTGGCCAACGCCCTGACAAACCTCTTTCTTATATTTACATGAATGCCCACTACCAATTTTTAAAAAAGATGACCTATGAAGAGCGCATTTCCGAATTGGGATTAAATCAAGACCGTGCTGACGTGATCATTCCAGCAGCAAAAATCTACATCTCTGCCATGAAATGGTCAAAATCAAAGAAAATTTACGTTCCTAAAATTGGGCTTTCTGATGGAATTATCAAAAGTCTTTATTACGGAATTATATAAGTACTTGCTATGTTGCTCCTAAAGTTATTTTTAAAAGCCAATACCCACATGGCAAGACTCAGTTGCCTTTGCCTTTTGATGACTGCTTGTACAAAAACACCCAAAAACAAAGGTAAAAATTCTTTCAAAAAACCCGCCACCAAAGCGATTGTCAAACACCCTACAAAACCGCTCACAAAAGACAATATCCGAACGACTACTGCCGTCGAATTTATGACTGCCTTCGGACAAAAGCACAAAGAGACCTATGTACAGTTGCACACACGTCTTGGGACGATGACCCTTCAATTGTATAAAGACACCCCATTGCACCGCGCAAGTTTTTTATACCTGACCCAAATAGGTTATTTTGACACCACCTGTTTTTACCGAGTCGTTCCTGGATTCATCGTACAAGGAGGAAACTCCGACAGCGAACAAACTACGGTTTTTCGAAATCGACTCAACAACTACCTCTTGCCATCAGAATTTCGTAAAAACAGGAAACACAAACGGGGAGCCCTTGCGGCAGCAAGAGATTGGGAACACAATCCCGAAAAAAAATCAACTCCTTTTGAGTTTTATGTGATCCAATCTCACAAATCACAAAGCCATTTGGATTATGAGCACACCGTGTTTGGAGAAGTTGTCGAAGGAATCGAACTGATTGATAAAATCACTGCGGAGGCAATTGATGTATATGAATGGCCGAAAAAAGACATCCCGATTAAAATGACGGTTTTAAAATAAGGACCCCCTTTATTTAATCAAACCAAATAACAAAACTTTGCGGCTTGACAGCATCAGGAATCTGCTCCAATTGAATCGGTTCCAAACGTATTGTCTTGATTCCCAAGTCACTTTTATTTAGAGTCATTGTAGCATTGAGATCGTCAAGATACAAGATGGCTTTTGTAAAAGTAGCTTCTACCTTGGGGATGCGCGACATCAAATTGATTTCTGAAAATACCGAATTGAGACCAATCCCATTTTTTGTGGTGTAAATCGCGTCGTGTACGGCAACGTTTCGAATGGTAGACAAGGAATCCAAGGGCTCTCTTGGGGTGATGGTCAATAGGTGCTTCCCTCCTTTTGCATAGACCAAGTACACATCATCTTCTTGTGAATAAGCACCTCGATAGCCCAACATGCCTTCACTCAATATTTTGACTACAGAATCTTTTGCAAACAAATTCTTAATCTCATGCATTGGTGTCTTTGAATTTAATGGACCTACCTGATTTTTTGCAAGTTGAAATTGGCTAGAATTGGAACAAGAAATCCCCACAATAAGAAACAAAAGAAAAGCGAGACTAGAAGCAATTTTAACCATGTGTGCAAATTTAAAGAGTCGAATTCAAAAATAGTTGAAATCTATAAAAGGACAACCCAAATGCACTCTATATTTCAAGGAATGATTCACAGGCATACAAAACCGCACTTGAAAATGGTTTGTTTTCTAATGCTTTGAGTATCTTTGCCCGCTCAAGCATACAAATGACTAAAAAAGAAACACAAGAAAAAATAGCCCTCGGTAAAATGCTGCCTTTGATGGAAGCTTTTTACACCATTCAAGGGGAGGGTGCACACACGGGAACTGCAGCGTATTTTATCCGCATCGGTGGCTGTGATGTAGGATGTCATTGGTGTGATGTCAAAGAAAGCTGGAACGAACAGCTTCACCCTCCTACACTAACTGATGCCATTGTAAAAGAGGCAAAGATCCATGCTAATACCGTTGTGATTACAGGTGGAGAGCCATTGATGTGGTCTTTGGACTACCTCACAGAATCTTTGCGAAATTTACAAATAAAAACCCATATAGAAACCTCGGGTGCGTATCCCTTGTCCGGAAAATGGGACTGGATTTGCTTGTCTCCAAAAAAGACAAAACTTCCCTTGTCAGAAATTTACCAAGAAGCTGATGAATTGAAAATGATTGTCCACAACGAACACGATTTCGAATTTGCAGAACAACAAGCTGCCAAGACTTCGGCTACATGCCAATTGTTTTTACAACCGGAATGGAGTAAAAAAGAACTGATGACGCCAAAAATTGTCGAATATGTCATGGAAAACCCAAAATGGAAAATCTCACTACAAACACACAAATATTTGAACATCCCATAGGTGTTGTTTGATACAATTTTTCACAAAAAAACCAGCCGTATGGCTGGTTTTTTTTATGTGTAAAATAAGATTTAGTAATCTCCTAAGGTAACTGGATTTTGAGCAAAAGCCTCTTCCAACTGAGCGTCGTTTGGTGCCTTTCCATGCCATGCATGGGTGTGCATCATAAAATCAACACCGTTCCCCATTTCTGTGTACAACAAGATGCAAATGGGTTGGCCTTTTCCAGACAGTGCTTTTGCCTTATTGAGAATGGTTTTAATGGCTTCAATGTCATTTCCTTTTTTCTCTTCCAAAACAACCCATCCAAAAGCCTCAAATTTGGCTTTGACATCGCCCATGGCCAATACATGGTCTGTAGTCCCGTCGATTTGTTTGCCGTTCAAATCTACTGTGGCGATCAGGTTGTCCACTTTTTTAGCGGAAGCATACATGATGGCTTCCCAGTTTTGACCCTCTTGCAACTCTCCATCGCCGTGAAGGGAAAACACGGTCTTAGCGTCGCCATTTAATTTTTTAGCTTGTGCAGCGCCAATGGCAACACTCATTCCTTGTCCCAAGGATCCCGAAGCCATGCGGATTCCTTCCAAACCTTCGTGGGTTGTAGGATGCCCTTGCAAACGAGAATTTAATTTTCTAAAAGTAGCCAATTCGGATACGGAAAAATAACCACTTCGTGCCAAAACACTATAAAAAACTGGTGAAATATGACCATTTGACAAAAAGAAAAGATCTTCATTTTTTCCATCCATGTCAAAAACATCCGACGAATACTCCATGATTTCTTGGTACAAAACGGTCAAAAATTCCGTACAGCCTAAAGAGCCTCCAGGGTGACCTGAATTCACAGCATGTACCATTCGTAAAATATCTCTTCTTACTTGTTGAGAAAAATCTTTGAGTTCTTGTGTTGTCGCCATTTTGGATGAGTTTAGTTCGCAAAAATACATTTTTTAAGTGATGGTGCAAACTTATTTGAAATGAATATCTTGAAGCGCATCCAAGCTGAATCAAAAGAGTGAAATGTACTTTTAAAAAGTGAATTGAAAGCTTAAAACATGGTTTTAAAACCCATTGAAAAAATCCGAAGTGTTTCTTTTTAGAAAGGCACTTCGCCGTCATCAACTCCATCAAAAGCATCTTGTGTACTCGGGAAGTTTTCAGAAGTAATTTCTTGGTTGAAATCGTTCATTTTAGATTGAAATTCATTGCCAAAACCAGCTTCCAAATCAGAGAATTTTGCCAAGTGGCCAGTAAACTTTAAACGGATATTTTCCAACCCACCATTTCGATGTTTTGCCACGATAAATTCGCCTTGACCTTCACAGGGTGAATGGTCGTCATCGTCCCATTCGGTCAATCCGTAGTATTCGGGACGAAAGATAAACGAAACAATATCGGCATCTTGTTCGATGGCTCCTGATTCCCTTAAATCGGAAAGCAAAGGTCTTTTAGAGCCTCCACGAGTTTCCACTGCACGTGACAATTGGGACAAAGCAATTACAGGTATGCTCAATTCTTTGGCAAGTGCTTTCAAATTTCGTGAAATCATGGAGATTTCTTGTTCTCGGTTTCCTCCTCCACTACCGCCAGCAGTCATTAATTGGAGGTAATCAATTACGATGATTTTGATACCGTGTTGAGAAGCGAGACGTCTCGCTTTGGCGCGCAAATCAAAGATGGACAACGACGGAGTGTCGTCGATAAAAATCGGTGCATCAGAAAGGTTTTTTACCTTGACATTCAATTGTTCCCATTCGTGGGCTTCCAAATTCCCTTTTCGTAACTTTTCGGAAGTCAAGCCAGTTTCACTTGAGATCATACGTGTGATCAATTGCACAGAAGACATCTCTAAGGAGAATAAGGCTACCGCGTGGTTGAAGTCAATAGCCATGTTTTTGGCCATGGAGATGACAAAAGCCGTTTTTCCCATTCCGGGACGTGCAGCGATGATGATTAAATCCGAAGGCTGCCATCCAGAGGTCAAAGCATCCAGTTTGGTAAAACCTGTTTCCAGGCCACTCATCCCCTCTTTGTTTCCGATTTCTTGAATTTTAGATACGGCTTGTTTTACCAAGTCTTTGGCTGTTTCAGAACTCTTTTTTAAGTTTCCTTGAGTGACTTCAAACAATTTAGATTCGGCATTGTCCAACAAATCAAAAACATCAGAAGTTTCGTCATAAGAGTTTTCGATAATTTCACTAGAAATACTGATCAACTGACGTTGTATGTATTTTTGAATGATGATACGGGCGTGGAATTCGATGTGGGCAGAAGAAGCTACTTTCTGAGTCAATTTGATGAGGTAAAAGTCACCTCCCACAAATTCTAGTTTGCCCTCTTTTCGCAATTGGTTGGAAACGGTCAACAAATCGGTAGGTTCCGAATTTTGAAACAAGGTATATACGGCTGCGTAAATTTCTTTGTGTGCCTCTTTGTAAAAAGCTTTTGCGTGCAAAATATCGATGACATCGTCGATTCCTTTTTTATCAATCATCATAGCACCCAACACGGCTTCTTCTAAATCTAAAGCTTGTGGGGGAATTTTGCCTTTTTCGAGGCTGATGATTCTGCTTTTGTCAACTTTTTTTCCTTTAATCGTATTTGTCCGCTCCATAACTACAAATTTAATTGAATATTTGAATTAATGAATTTAAATAGGGACTTTTAATTTCAACATAGGACTGTTTATAAGAGTTCAAAATTGTTCATAAGTAGCTATCTTATAAAAAAGCCTTTGAAAACAAAGACTTTTCAATCGGATTTTAGAAAGTTTTTTTTTGCAAAGACAAAGGAAAAGACTGTATATTTGAAGTATTAGAACGCCATTTCCCCTTCCAAAAGTGAGCTGCAACATAAAACAACATGAACAATTCTCTCTACGCCCGCTACTGGACTTATTTTTTACTTTTACAGATTGCCATAGTTCAATTCCTGTCGCTATTTCCAAATTTCGTGGAACGCTTTTACGCAACGGGCATCTATCCGAAATTTTCTGGTTTTGTGCGTTTTGTCTTTGGAGGACTGCCTTTTAGCTTTGGAGATGTGTTTTACGGATGCCTCATGGTTTTGCTCATTCGGTTTGTATCCATCGTTCTTAGAGATCGGGGTTCAGAACTCACAAGGTATTTTTGGGCGGTTGGAAAAACGCTGTCCATCCTTCATTTGGCATTTTACCTGACTTGGGGAATGAATTATTTTCGAATCCCTTTGGCAAGTCAGTTGGGAATCAAATCTCAAAAATTCACTTCGACACAATTGCTTTCTTTTACAGAAGGCCTAGTCTTGGAAGTCAACAGTTTGCAAGTCCAACTCGCCAAAAATAAGCAAACGGCAGTATCGACACCCTACTCTCAAAAGGAAGTCTATGACTTGGCATTGAAGGGCTACCAAAACGCAAGCGATTCCTATCCTTTTTTAACGTACAAAAATCCCTCTGTAAAAAACTCTTTATTCAGCAAACCCTTGACATATATGGGTTTTTCGGGCTACCTGAATCCCTTTTCAGGGGAAGCACAGGTCAACGACCAAATACCACTGTTGGGATCTGCATTCACCACCTGCCATGAAATGGCGCATCAACTAGGCTATGCACCAGAAAAAGAAGCGAATTTTCTTGGATACCTCGCTTGCATTTCTAACGAAGATCCTTATTTTCAATACGCAGGAAAACTCAAGGCTCTGAAATACTTGCTTTCAGAAATTGCAAAAAGAAATGACACCTCCTATAAAAACACGTGCCGTCAATTGCACCCGGGGGTTGTAACAAACCTAAAGGAGGCCGCTCATTTTTGGCAGCAATACCAAAACCCATTAGAGCCATTTTTTAAGAAAGGGTATCATACCTACCTAAAAGCTAACCGCCAAAAAAAGGGCATCCAAGGATATAGCTACATGGTTGGACTCCTCCTCAACCATAAACGAG
The DNA here is from genome assembly GCA_963932955.1 of uncultured Flavobacteriaceae bacterium. Taxonomy (GTDB): domain Bacteria; phylum Bacteroidota; class Bacteroidia; order Flavobacteriales; family Flavobacteriaceae; genus Flavicella. The sequence continues at coordinate 50,801 of CAWVRK010000004.1, read as the reverse complement.
CCATCGATTGAGCAGGCAAAGACTTTTGCCTGTTACATTCCGTGACGAATTCAATAGTAGATGGAATAAAATCTTATTTTTGTAAAAAAATTACACATGCACAAAAAAATCAGCAGTCTTCAAAATCCTTCTGTCAAAGAGTGGGTACAGCTCAAGGATAAGTCCCGATTAAGAAAGCTATCTGGTAATTTTTTATTGGAAGGAAGACGTGAGATTCAGCTGGCTATTGAGGGTGGGTATTCCATTCATAAATTAGTGTATTGCAGTACTATTATTGACAAAGAAAGCTTGACATCACTTCTAGAAAGTTTACCGAGTGCCACAACCTGTATCGAGCTATCAACAGAAGTTTATACCAAAGTTGCTACCCGCGACACAACCGAAGGTGTCTTTGCCTTGGCAGCGTCAAAAAGCCATGCCTTGGAGGGACTTGTTTTTAAAAGAAAAGCTCCTTTGCTTTTGGTGGCAGAAGCTCCAGAAAAACCAGGCAACATCGGTGCTTTGTTGCGAACGGCGGATGCAGCAGACATCGACGCCGTGCTGATTGCGAATCCAAAGACAGACTTGTACAATCCAAATACCATACGCAGCAGTGTCGGTTGTTTGTTTACTACGCAAGTTGCAACGGGCTCTACTGAGGAAATTTTGACATATTTGAAAGAGCATAAAATCGCGGTCTATGCGGCTGCACTCAAAAAAGACGCCGAACCCTATCAAGAGCAAGATTTTAAGAAGGCAACGGCCATTGTCGTAGGCACAGAGGCCATTGGTCTTTCCGAAGATTGGCTTGAAAATGCAAACAAAAAAATCATCATTCCTATGAATGGAAAGATAGACTCCATGAATGTTTCTGTCGCCGCAGCTGTGCTGATTTTTGAAGCCAAACGACAACGGAATTTTTCCTAAGCCCTGTAAAAAATCTTTCAAAAATTTACAGGTAATAAAAACCAATTTTAAGCAAAATATGCTATATTTCGATGATGAGTTACCAAGCGACCATAGAAGAAGAAAATAAAGAAATTGCCAAGCGGTACAAGGACTTGCTAAAAGGATCCTACCAAACCTTGTCGCTGACGGATAAGAAATTGATTCGCAAAGCCTTTGACTTGTCCTTGGAGGCCCACAGCAAGCAAAGAAGAAAAACTGGGGAGCCTTATATTTTTCACCCCATTGCAGTAGCCAAAATTGTCGCCTACGAAATTGGCCTTGGAGCTCCTTCCATAGCTGCAGCGCTTTTACACGATGTGGTCGAAGATACGCCATATACTGTCCACGACATGGAACAGTTTTTTGGAGAGAAAATTGCTAAAATTGTTAGTGGTCTGACCAAAATATCGCGTCTCAACAAAACACAAGACGCCTCCATTCAAGCGGAGAACTTTAGAAAAATGTTGTTGACCTTGAACGACGACGTTCGCGTCATTCTTATCAAAATTGCCGATCGGTTGCACAACATGCAGACCATGGATGCCATGCCCGCTCACAAACAGGTGAAAATCGCCTCTGAAACACTGTACATCTATGCTCCCCTAGCACATCGACTGGGCTTGTACAATATCAAAACCACCCTAGAAGACTTGGGCTTGAAGTACACAGAATCTGATGTGTACAATGACATCTCTGCCAAAATTGTCGAAAGTAAAGAAGAGCAAGAAGCCTATATAGAAACTTTTTCTGAAAAAATCAGAGAAACGCTCAAAGATCAAAACTTTGAATACACCATCAAAGGGAGAACCAAATCCATCTACTCTATTTGTCGTAAAATGCGTGCGCAAAACGTTCGCTTTGACGAAGTCTATGACAAGTTTGCCATTCGAATTATATACAAATCGAATGAGAAGAATGAAAAATTTGATGCTTGGAAAATTTATTCCATCGTCACTGAACACTACAACCCCAATCCCCTTCGTTTGAGAGATTGGATCACCAACCCTAAAACTACAGGATACGAATCTTTGCACATCACCGTTATGGGACCTCGCGGGAAATGGGTTGAAGTCCAAATTCGATCAGAACGAATGGATGAGATTGCCGAAAAAGGCTATGCAGCACATTTTAAATACAAACAAGGAACTTCAGCTGAGAGTGTATTGGAAACATGGCTGGATCGTTTAAAGGACACCTTGGAGAACAAAAGTCTCAATGCTGTTGATTTTGTTGAAGACTTTAAACTCAACCTCTATTCAGAAGAAATTTTTGTTTTCACACCAAATGGTGATTTAAAGTCCTTGCCCAAAGGAGCTTCCGCACTGGATTTTGCTTTTGCAGTACACACCGACGTCGGTTTGCGCTGTAGAGGCGCTCTGGTAAACGGAAAATTAACCCCTCTCGACACCGTCTTGGGAAGTGGTGACCAGGTAGAAATCATGATCTCCAACACCAACAAACCCAATCCAAGATGGCTTGAATTTGTTGTCACTGCAAGAGCAAAGGCACGCATTCGTGCTGCATTAAAAGAAGAAGAAAAACGCATTGCCGACGAAGGAAAAATTCTTTTGACTCGAAAATTAAAGCATTTGAAAATTGCTTTGAGCGAAAAGGTAGTCAACGAATTGGTTTCCTATTTCAAACTCCGAACAAGTTTTGATTTGTTTTATCGCATGGGGGCCTCTACCATCGAAAATTTTGAATTGAAGAATTTCGCAGCCAAGCGCAACAACAATCTCTACAAATACCTTAAAAATAAAATACAAAGAAGTTCTTCTCAAAAACCTCGAGAAGAATCCGAGGAATTGACTCAGAAATACGACCTTTTGGTTTTTGGGAAAGACGGTGAGAAATTGGAATACACTCTTTCCAAATGTTGTAACCCAATTGCTGGAGACAACGTTTTTGGATTTTTGACCATCAATGAGGGCATCAAAGTACACAAAAACAATTGCCCCAATGCAATCAGCATGCAATCCAATTATGCCTATCGGGTACTTTCTGCCCAATGGATTGACTCATCTCAGCAGAATTTTAAAGTTTCTCTAAAAATCAGTGGAGAAGACAAACAAGGAATATTGAACGAACTCACACGTATCATTTATGGAAATAACAACATGAATATTTACAACATCAATTCTACAACCCGTGGATCTACATTTGAAGGAGTAATTACCATTGATGTTCGCAACAAAACACAATTACAAAAACTTTCTGAAAACATCAAAAAGATAGACGGGATCAACAAAGTCTCCAGAATGGACTGATTCCGAACTCCCATTTGGGTTGGTGAAAAGAAGTGACTCCTGTGAAAATATTATTACAGCTTGTTTTTTATTTCTAAAAAAACTTAAATCCGCGGCTACAAAATGAAAAAAAGGTTAAATTTGCCTCCTGCTACACAAGCAAGCTAAAAAATGGAGACAACAAACAACAATCAAGAGACTGTAAAAGGGGTTTTTGTGAAGTTTTTGGAAAAAAACAACCACAGAAAAACACCCGAACGTTTTGCCATACTTCAAGAAATTTATGACTTGGAAGAGCATTTTGATATTGAGTCTCTCTACATTAGCATGAAAAACAAAAATTACCGTGTGAGTAGAGCAACCCTTTACAACACCATCGATCTTTTGTTGGACAGTGGTTTGGTTAGAAAACACCAATTTGGCCAAAATCAAGCACATTATGAAAAAAGTTTTTTCAACAAACAGCACGACCATGTGATTTTAGATACCGGGGAGGTCATCGAGTTCTGTGACCCTCGCATCCAAAATATCAAAAAGTCGATTGAAGAGTTTTTCAACATCGACATACACAAACACTCGCTGTATTTTTACGGAACCAAAAAAAAGGAAACTAACACAAAATAATTTTTATACGAATGGCTGTAGATTTATTACTAGGCTTGCAATGGGGAGATGAAGGCAAAGGTAAAATTGTAGACGTACTCACAAAAGATTACAACTTAATTTCACGATTCCAAGGAGGACCCAATGCGGGACACACCTTGATTTTTGACGGACACAAACACGTTTTGCACACCATCCCTTCAGGTATTTTTCATGACGAAGCCTTGAATATTGTAGGAAACGGTGTGGTCATAGACCCAGTAATTTTCAAAAAGGAGTTGGAAAATTTGGACAAATTCAATTTGGACTTGAACGCCAAAATTCTGATTTCCCGAAAAGCTCATCTTATTTTGCCAACACATCGCTTGTTAGATGCTGCTTCTGAGGCCTCAAAAGGAAAGGAAAAAATCGGTTCAACACTCAAGGGCATCGGACCTACCTATATGGACAAAACAGGTCGTAATGGAATGCGTGTCGGAGATTTGGAATTGGACAACTGGAAAGATGTTTTTCTTAAACTGACCGCAAAACATTTGAAAATGTTGGCCTTTTTCGATTTGAAATTGGACTTCGATTTGGAAGCGCTCAAAGAAGAGTTTTATATAGCAGTCAAACGCTTGAAAGAAATGAGCTTTATCGACAGTGAGGAATACTTGCACAATGCCATTCAAAATAACAAAACGATCTTGGCCGAAGGCGCACAAGGCTCTTTGTTGGATGTGGATTTTGGAACTTACCCATTTGTTACGTCATCCAACACCACTGCAGCAGGTGCTTGTACAGGATTGGGAATCGCGCCCAACAGCATTGGAGAAGTCTTCGGTATTTTTAAAGCCTATACTACCCGTGTCGGTTCTGGACCTTTTCCAACAGAATTGTTCGATGAAGACGGAGCTCGTATGGCCAAAGTAGGTCACGAGTTTGGTGCCACAACAGGTCGTCCAAGAAGATGTGGCTGGCTAGATTTAGTTGCCTTAAAATACGCTTGTCAAGTAAACGGAGTTACACAGTTGAACATGATGAAAGGAGATGTCTTGTCAGGATTTGAAACCTTAAAAGTCTGTACTGCATACAACTACAAAGGGGACATCATCAAGCATTTCCCATACAATATCGAACCAGAAAATGTAAGTCCAATCTACACCGAGTTCAAAGGATGGAGTGAAGACATTACTGGAATTAGCTCAGAAGCTGAATTCCCCAAAGAACTTTCAGAATACATTGCCTTTGTCGAAAAAGAAACGGGCATTCGCATCAGCATCGTTTCGGTTGGACCGGATAGAAAGCAAACGATTGTTCGATAAAAAAGACTCGTAAAAATCTAAATCGGAGGCCTTAAATCGGTACTCCGATTTTTTTTGTCCACTCATAAAATTCTTATAATTGGAAATCAATTCCCACGAATGCGCTGTGCCAAGGCACGGAGCATGGGCTTGATTTCGCCATATGCTTTAGGTGTTTCTTTTGCCTTCAATTCTCCATTTTCAAAAAACAACTCGTAAGCAAATACAAAACGTGAAGTTTCCTCTGTGATGCCCATCAATCCAAAACGCAAATCGTTGAAGTACAATTTTCCATCCCTCTCTTCAATTGTGTACCAGCCTTGTGAAAGTCGAATCAAACGTTTGACAAGCGAATGGCTCTTAAGTCCTCCCAACAATTCGTGGTTTTTTTCAAAACGCACAAATTTTATGCTTGAAGAACGGTCTAAAAGAGATGTGTATCCTATCAGATAAGCTTCCTCAGTCGCTACGGTTGCGGACCAAAGCACACTGTTAAACGGTGTGGGTTTTGTTTGAATTTCGAGGTAAGCAATAGACTGCTCTTTAAGACTTTTCTGAAATATTTGAAATGTCCATACTTTGAAAACGAGTGTCAATACCATGTAAAGCGAACTGACCACCAAGCCCAACCTATTGCGTCGTGCTCTTTTGACAGTCCCCCTTGTCGTGCACATGGCCCAAAGTAAAAAAAACAAAAAGGGCAAGGTGTACAGCGGATCGACGACAAAGATGTTTTTAAAAGATAGGCGGAGGTCAAAAGGCCAAAACAATTGAGTTCCCCAGGTTGTGTGTACGTCTAACAAAGGATGGGTAAACAGCGCCCAAAAGAACAGTTGACTCCAACCCTTCCACGTAGCTATTTTCTTTTGATACAAACGGTATGTAAAACCACCCAAAAGAGGGGCAATCAACAGGCTGAAAAGAAGTGAATGCGAGAATCCTCGGTGCAGTTCATTAGATGTTACAGCATCTAAAAAGAGTTTGAACAACACATCAAGATCGGGAATCGTTCCCGCAATGGCTCCCCACAACATGGCTTTGTTGCCGACTTTTTTACCTAAAACAGCTTCTCCAACGGCTGCTCCTAAAACAATTTGTGTCAAGGAATCCATATCATTTTTTAAAAGGGTTTCTGAGCTCGAAAGTACTGGGCCCTAAAGAAGCAAAGAGCGAACGCATCAATTTGCTTGCGATGTCACTTCGATGCCGTGTATAAAGTTTCATCGGTACCGGTTTTGCACCCAAACTGCTTTTGATGGTTTCCGCTGTGCGCCCTAATCGAACTTCTCGAATGTTCTTGTGCAGTGCCAAATCTAAAAAATCCAAGAGCATGCGTTGGTACAACTTGTGTGAGTTCTTAAAACGGTTTTCAAATCCGATAAAATTGGCGTCTAAAAATGCCTCAAAAAGAAAGGCCGTACTAAAACCGACTAATTCGTCGTCTAAATAATAGCCTGTAAACACAAAATTATCTTCCAAGGCTTCTTTTAAATACACGAACGTTTGGATGTCTAAAACGCCCAAATTGTAGTCTACCCTAGAGATCACTTCAGAGTACATTTTTTCAATTACAGGAAGCTGTTCTCGAATTCGTATTTCTGAAAAATCGACCTTGCGAACAGCTGCTGATTTATTATAAACATTGTTAAATCGAGACCTGTATTTGGTGTTCATGGTCCCGATATACGCAGCCATATTTTTGTAGTTTTCAGCAAATTGAACCACCATATTTACATCAATTTCAAATTCCATAAAACCCTTTTCTTTCAAAGAGTTACCATCGGAGAAAGAAGGCCAAAAGTCTTTGATCAAAACAAAAGAGGGTGCTGTCTTATTTTGGTCTGAAAAGTTTTCAGAAATTGCAGCAGTCATCAAAGAAAGAACCGTCTTTTTAGAAACCAATTGCGTATGTGCAAAACCATTTTCACCTGAGGCAAACAAATTGCCACAAACCAATATTTGCAAAGGATTCTCAGAAAAAACACTTCTTATTTTTTCGGCTAAAAAAGAAGCCACTTTGTTTTGTAACAAGTCGGAAGCTAGAGCTGAAAACTGTTGAAATACCACAGTAGAAACCACCTGATTTTCAAGATTGTAAAAGACGAGGTATCGAAAGGACATGGTTGCTTTCATTCCCTCTTCAAATGCACTTAAATAAGAAAAGGACAGGTAGTGATTGGAGGCATTATTGACACAGTCCCACAAATCGGCATCGATTGCATCAATGCTGTCAAAAACGTCGTAACGAAACTGTGCTAGATCGGTGGATAAATGGGTGTTGGACATGAAATGGGTGCAGAATCAAATTTATACGGGTAAAAATACGAATTTATGTGTTTCCTATTTGGATGCGTTTGCGGAATTCTTTCAAAAGCTCAAAAGAATGTACCCTCAACTACTTCGCATCGCGAAGCGCTTGAGCAAATGCATTGGGCAAAAAACTTGCTTCGATTGCTGAAGTCGCTTTTTCCAAGTCATATGCAACCCGCTGAAAGTCAACTTTGAGTCCTTTGGGGTTTTGCAGAGAAAAATCTGCATCCCATTCCAAAACAGCATAACAGCCCCTGGAATCACCGTCTTTGGGCTTGCCTAAGGAACCGAGATTGATAGCGTGTTTGTAACCGTTTTCAGTTTGAAAGATTCGGTGAAAAGGTTTGTGGCTGTGTCCAAAGCACAAGACATCAGCATTCGCTTCTTCCATGAGTTTTAAAAGCAACTCAGCGTCGGTTTCTTCGGTAAGGTATTCATTGTTTCGTCGCGGACTTCCATGTACAAACAAGAACTGCATGCGCTGAGCTGGCAACTGAAACTCCAAACGAATATGAGCCGGTAAAGACAATAGATAGTTCTTTTCTGATGCTCCAATCACTCCGTTTGTAAAGACTCCTGAAGGACTTTTCGTAGGAAAACCAACAACAGCGTCGTGGTTTCCTGCTAGCGTGGGAATGCGTTTTTTTCGAATGGCATTGATCACTTCATTAGGCCAAACACAGTATCCAACCACATCGCCCAAACAATACACCCCATCAGGATTTACAGATTCAAGTTGTGTGAAAAAGGCTTCCAGTGCAGGAAGGTTGGCATGGATATCCGAAAACAATGCGAGCTTCATATTGGGTTTCTTAAAATTTCAGCTAAAATACAGAACTTGCAATAAGTAAATCAAAAAATAAACTTGAAACTGTGAACGATTGACCTTTTTATTGAAAGGAATAAACTGTCAAATTCCTCTTCTGCTAATCAACTGCTTCAAAAACTGTTTATTTTTTTGTAAATTTACGATGTACAAATCTTTTGATTGTTATGAAGTATTTAAGTCCCGACATCGCCAAACTTGCAAAGGGATTCTCCGATAAAAAGTTGGCCAAAATAGGCACTTCTTGCGGGATTTTTCAGGATTGTTTTGACAACGAATTCAAGCACATAAACTCCAGTAAAATCAAAAAGTCAAGAGATGCAAAACAACCGCGTTGAAATCAAAAAAACAACAGTCCTTTCAGACAATTGGTACCTCCTTGAAAAAGTAACTTTTGACTACCTTCGTTCGGACGGTACTTGGCAGAGTCAAACCAGAGAAAGCTACAACCGCGGCAATGGGGCCACGGTTTTTTTGTACAACAAGGACAGTCAAAACATTCTTTTGATCCGTCAATTTCGTTTGCCTAGCTATTTAAACGACAACCCTACGGGCCACTTGATAGAAACCTGTGCGGGCTTGTTGGACGAGGACAGTCCTGAAGTCTGCATCAAAAAAGAAATTCAAGAAGAAACAGGCTATCAGATTGAAAAGGTTCAAAAAGTATTTGAAGCCTATATGACTCCTGGAGCTGTTACAGAAAAATTGCATTTTTTCATCGCTGAATACAACAATACGATGAAAGTTGGGAAAGGCGGTGGTTTAGAACAGGAACAAGAAGACATCGAAGTGCTTGAAATGCCCTTTTCCAAAGCGATTGAATTGTTGAAAAACGGTTTGATCCAAGATGCCAAAACGATGCTGCTCCTGCAACATGCAGTGCTACACAAATTGCTCGTTTATTAGTGCCACCTATTTCGAAAACCAACAAAAAAGGCCTTCCCAAACAGGAAGACCTTTTTAATAATTTGTTAACGTATCAAGCGAGTACTTCTTGTACTTTGTCTGCAGCTTCTTGAAATTCAGTCGCCGAAATGATTTCCATCCCGCTATTGTCAATCAGTTCTTTTGCTTCAATCGCATTGGTTCCTTGCAAACGAACGATGATGGGAATGTTGATGGCATCACCCATATTGGTATAAGCATCCACCACTCCTTGAGCAACACGATCACAACGAACAATTCCACCAAATATATTTACCAAAATTGCTTTTACGTTCGGGTCTTTTAGAATGATACGAAAAGCTGTTTCTACACGTTTTGCATCGGCCGTTCCACCGACATCTAAAAAGTTGGCAGGCTCTCCTCCTGCTTGTTTGATCAAATCCATGGTGCCCATTGCCAATCCAGCACCGTTGACCATACAACCTACATTTCCATCCAAATCTACATAATTCAACCCAGCAGCTTTGGCTTCCACCTCAATAGGGTTTTCTTCGCGAATGTCACGCATTTCTAGATAATCTTTGTGGCGGTACAAAGCGTTTTCATCCAAAGATACTTTTGCATCTACTGCCAATATTTTAGCATCGGAAGTTTTCAATACCGGATTAATTTCAAACATCGAAGCGTCGGATTTGTCATAAGCCATGTACAATGCAGTCACAAATTTGACCATCTCTTTCAAAGCTTGACCTTTCAAACCGAGGTTGAAAGCAATTTTTCGTGCTTGAAAAGGAAGGATTCCCAAAGCGGGGTCTATTTCCTCTGTAAAAATCAAGTGGGGTGTTTCTTCAGCCACGGTTTCAATGTCCATCCCACCTTCTGTAGAATACATGACCATATTGGTCCCTGTAGCCCTGTTTAGCAAAACAGAAATGTAGTATTCTTCTGGTTCACTTTCTCCTGGATAGTAGACGTCTTCAGCAATCAATACTTGGTGTACAAGTTTTCCTTCTGCACTTGTCTGTGGCGTTATCAAATGCATGCCGATGATTTCATCAGAAATTTGTTTTACCTCCGCCACATTTTTTGCGAGTTTGACACCACCTCCTTTACCACGACCACCTGCGTGGACTTGTGCTTTGACAACATACCAACTCGTACCTGTTTGGGCAGTCAATTCTTTGGCTGCAGCAACAGCTTCGTCAGGAGTTTGTGCAACGATGCCTCGCTGGATGCGTACACCAAAACTGTTCAAAATCTCTTTTCCTTGATATTCGTGTAAATTCATGTGTGTATTTTTTAAAAAACCGTCACAAAAATAACAATCCATTTTCGATTAGCAGACTATTTTTTATAAAAAAAACCAAATAGGAGCAAAGTTTCAATTGGTCTTGGTTTTCCAAAGAATGCTTAAAAAAGAAAGTACTTATTGCTGCATATTTCCTATTTTTGAGAACTCAAGTCAAAAAAACATGATCAAAGCGAGCAACATTCATAAACAATATGGACCCTTAGAAGTATTAAAAGGTGTGGATGTACACATCCAAAAAGGGGAAGTTGTAGCTGTCACAGGACCTTCAGGAGCTGGAAAAACAACCTTGTTGCAAATCTTAGGCACCTTGGATTCTCCTTCCAAAAAGAAAAAAGCCGCCTTAAAAATCAACGGTCAAAACCTCCAAAAAATTTCCAAAAAAAATCTTTCAAAATTTCGAAATAAAAACATCGGATTTATCTTTCAATTCCACCAACTATTGCCTGAATTTACGGCTCTAGAAAATGTCTGCATCCCTGCCTATATCGCAAAAAAAAGCAAAAAAGAAGCTGAGAGCAAAGCAATGGAACTGTTAAATTATTTGGGATTGAAGGAAAGAATCCATCACAAACCTAGTGAGCTTTCTGGAGGCGAACAACAACGCGTGGCTGTGGCGAGGGCATTGATCAATAAACCCGCAGTGATATTTGCAGATGAACCCAGTGGCAACCTGGACTCCAAATCGGCTAAAAACCTTCACGACCTGTTTTTAAAATTGCGCAAAGAATTGGGCCAGACATTTGTCATTGTTACCCACAACAAGGAGTTGGCAAACATGGCAGATCGCACCTTGGAAATGCGTGATGGAAAGATTGTTTCAGATAGCGCCTCCTAAAAAAATATTTCAAAGACCTACTCCTAGGGAATCCTACAACGAAAATTACAGGCTGTTTTTCACCTACACAAGACATTTTCCTTGCCTCTTCTTACAAAGGTATTTTTTGAAAAGTTCTCCATTTCATTTTCTTTGCTTATCTTTGACAAATCTTTCAAACCAATGCAGGTTAAAAACACCACTTCGTGTCAATTTTTAGCGCTAAATCCACTAGCAAAACCTGATTATTTCATTAGATTTTTCCAATTCACAAACACTGTCTCCATCCTTTTATACTGGCTTTACACCTTTGTATTTGGGAAAAACCCACGTCTCTCAAAATGCTACAACCTATGAACATTCTTATAAAATCCGCAACGATTGTAGACAAAAACAGTCCCTTTCACTTACAGAAAAAGGACTTGCTTATTGAAAACAATGTGTTTGTAAAAATAGGGAATGGCCTCAAATGTCCAGAAAACTTTAAACAAATTAAACTAAAAGACCTGCACATATCGAATGGATGGTTTGACAGCAGTGTTTCATTGGGAGAGCCCGGATTTGAGGAACGAGAAACCCTTGACAATGGTCTTGATGTCGCTGCCAAAAGTGGTTTTACAGACATCGCCCTGAATTCCAATAGCCAGCCCTTGATCGACTCAAAGACATCCGTTTCTTATTTGATCCATCAAAGCAAACACAAAGCGACCAACCTACACCCAATCGCAAGCCTCACTCAAAAGAGCAAAGGTGTTGAAATGGCAGAACTTTTTGACCTAAAGAGCTCTGGAGCTATCGCCTTTGGTGACTACAACCTCCCTGTTGCAAATGAGAATTTGATGAAAATAGCACTTTTGTACGCACAAAATTTTGACGGGCTTGTTCTTAGTTTCCCCCACAACAAGAGCATTGCCGGAGAGGGAATTGCCAACGAAGGAGAAAACAGCACCCGATTGGGCATCAAAGGAATCCCTAACCTCGCCGAAGAATTGCAAATCTCACGAGATTTGTTTCTCCTCGAATACACCGGCGGAAAGTTGCACATCCCGACAATCAGCACTGCCAAATCAGTCGAATTGATTCGTGTCGCAAAACAAAAAAACCTACGAGTAACCTGTAGTGTTTCAGCTCACCACCTAACGCTTACGGACGACGAACTACACGGTTTTAGTGGAAATGTCAAAGTCCTTCCACCCCTACGCACCAAAAAAGACACGGAAGCACTGGTTGCAGGAGTTCTCGACGGAAGTATTGATTGCATCACGTCTGATCACAATCCGATCGATATCGAACACAAAAAAGTGGAATTTGACCATGCTAAATACGGGACGATCGGTCTCGAAAGTTTGTTTGGTTGTCTGAGTACCGTTTTTGACGTCGAAACCATCGTAGAACTTTTAACTACAAAACCGCGCCGTGTGTTCGGACTAAAAACAAACTGCATCGAAGAAGGAAACGAAGCGGCCATCAGCTTATTTACGAATACTGAAACTCGTGTTTTTTCGGAAAAAGAAATCTTATCTACCTCCAAAAACAGCCTGTTTCTTGGAAAAAAGATCAAAGGCAAGGTATATGGGATTTATGCCAACCACGAATTGGTTCTGAACGAAGCAAGCCTGAATTTGTAAAAAAAGTAAGATGAAAATAGGTTCGCTGAATTTCTTAGAAAGGAAACCCACAATACAGACAGACATCCCAGCCCCTCTATTGGTATTGCTCCACGGCTATGGCAGTAACGAGGCAGACTTATTTTCCTTTGCGGCGGAACTTCCCAAAAATTTGCACATTGTAAGCCTCCAAGCACCTCACGAACTCGACTACAACAGTTATGCGTGGTACAGCATCAATTTTGACGCCAATCAGAATAAGTTTTCAGACTTAGCAGAAGCCTCCATTTCCGCAGATCGCATTGCAACTTTTATCCAAGAATTTACAGAAAACCCTATGGTCGATGCAAACAAAGTGTTTGTATTGGGTTTTAGTCAAGGAGCTATTTTGAGTTATGGACTGGCTTTAAATTCTACTAAAATTCACCATGTCATCGCTTTGAGTGGTTACCTAAATGAAGATTTAATTACTGGAGACCCCGCCAAAAGCACTGCAGATTTCTTTGTCTCACATGGCAGCATGGACCAAGTGATTCCAGTGGAATGGGCACGAAAAACTCCGACTTACTTAAAACAACAAGGCTTGGATTGCGGGTACAAAGAATATCCTGTTGGACACGGAGTGCACCCTCAAAATTTTCATGACTTCAAAGAGTGGATGCTACAACGCCTGTAAAACTCTAAAACAAGGATCTTTTATCCCACTGTAACTTCCAAACCGTCGTAGGCCAAAAATACATTTTTTGGAAGGGTTTTGGAAACTTCTTTATGGAAACCCAAGTGGTGACTGATATGAGTAAAATAGGTTCTTTTGGGATTTATTTCTGCAACAAAAGCCAAGGCTTCTTCCAAGTTCAAATGTGAAAAATGGGGGGCTATGCGCAGGGCGTTCAAAACCAAAACATCCAAGTTTTTCAATTTCAATCGTTCTTTTGCTGAAATCGATTTTACATCCGTCAAATAGGCCATCTCGCCAAAGCGATATCCGTAAATGGGCAAGGAACCGTGGTCTACCTCAATAGGCTGAACGGTAACGCCTTTTAATTGGAAGGCCTCCAATCCAATTGTATGTTCGGTAATTTTGGCCACCCCGGGATATGGGTTGTCCTTTTGAAAAATATAATCATAGCGCCTTTCCAGAGATTGCATCACCCGTTTTTTGGCATAAATGGGCATAGATCCCAATTTATAACAAAAGGGACGAATGTCGTCCAAACCTCCCACATGGTCGGAATGTTCGTGCGTGAAAAAGATTCCTTGGATGTCTTTGATTTGTGCTCTTAAAATTTGCTGTCTAAAATCGGGGCCGCAATCGATCAAATAGGAAGCGTCTTTCCAGGATATTATGGCAGAGGAGCGCAAACGTTGGTCTTTGCTATCAGAGGAAAAATTGACAGGTCCATCGGACAAGATCATCGGAATGCCCTGTGAAGTTCCCGTTCCTAAAAAAGTAATTTTCATCGAGTTGTCAAGCATCTGGATTCAAAAATTAAGGGGTTTTCCAAAAAAACAAAAATAGAATTATATTTCTCAAAACTCCATGAATTTGTTATTTTTGTTAGGCACACATACAACCCTATCCCATCATGGCAGTAACTCTTAAAGGTGACAAAGAAATCAGTATCATTCCTACCACAAAAGGAAAATCGCTTCGCATCAATTTAAATGAAAACATTTACGGCACCTTTTCTGAAATTGGAGCTGGTCAGGAAACTGTTCGGAATTTTTTTAGGTCTGGGGGTTCTTCGGGTACCATTGCAAAAGCGATGAGTGCTTATGACAAGGATTTCTCTGATGCAATTTACGGGATGGAGGACGACCATAGGTATGTGACCGAAGGGCGCCTGAAAAAAATGCTCAAACATGAAATCCGTCTGATGGAGCAACGTTTGAGTCGAGACAAACACCCAAATAAATTTTTCTTTAGTTATGCCAATACGGTGGCTACCATAGATTTTGCCAAACAGTTCAAAGGCCATGGCTGGGTCGGCATACGATTTCAATTAGATCCCTTAGAGGACTACAACGAAATCGTGCTGCACCTGCGCTTTAAAGAAACAGATGGAACTTTGCAACAGGAAACACTCGGAAAATTAGGTGTGAATCTTATTTATGGGGCTTTCTATATGAATGACAACCCCAAAGACCTTTTGGCATCACTCTACGACAATCTTCACAAAGACCAATTAGAAATCGATATGATCAATTTTTCAGGACCTCGGTTTATGTATGTGGACAATCGATTGATGAGTCTTCAATTGGTGAAAAACGGCATGACCAATGCAGTAATGTTTGACTCCAATGGAAGCAACCTATTACCTGCTCACGTCTTGTACAAAAAAAACATATTGGCTTTGAGAGGAAGTTTTCGACCTGTGACCCGTGTAAACATGGACATGTATGAGAATGCTAAAAAACAGTTTTTTAGCGAAAAGAAAGTGGAAGAAGAAAACACAAAGATTGTTTTTGAAATCACACTTGCCAATTTGAGGTCGGAAGGAAGAATAAACGAAAGGGACTTTTTAGACCGTGCTGAATTACTATGTTCTTTGGGGCAAAATGTGATGATTACAAACTTTCAAGAATACTACAAACTGGTCGAATATTTCAGTGAATTCTCCAAGTTTCGAATCGGATTGGCAATGGGAGTAGAAAGTTTGGTGCAAATATTCGATGAAAAGTACTACCGCAATTTGAGTGGAGGTATTTTGGAGGCTTTTGGAAAATTGTTTTTCAAAGACCTAAAAATATATATGTACCCCCTAAAAGACAAAGAAACTGGTGAACTCATCACCAGTGAAAATTTAAAAGTGCATCCAAGAATGATTGAATTGTACAAATTTTTCAAAACCAACGGCAAACTAATTGACATCAAAAATTACGATCCCGAAATCTTGGAAGTATTCTCAAGAACGATTCTTGAATTGATCGCCAAGTCAAAAAAAGGCTGGGAAGAAATGGTGCCGGAAGGAATTGCAGATTTGATAAAATCCAGAAAGCTCTTTGGCTACTCGAGATCAATCTAACACTTCAAAAAGTTATTAATGAACGCTACATTTCCCTAGTCCTTATTGTCCTCACATCTATGGGGGCATTTTTAAGGACATAAAAACCTTCTTTATGAAGGATTTAAATTTTTATTGATCGACCCTGCTTGGGTTTTAAAATAATATTTGGACACAGGTACAAGAATTAGTTGTAGCATTTTTATATTTGAATTTCACAACAACAAAGCCATGGAACGTATTCAAATCATCATTACTGGCGGTACTTTTGACAAAAAGTACAACGAGCTAAACGGAGAATTGTACTTCAAAGAAACACACCTGCACGAAATGCTCCAATTGGGACGTAGTCGTTTGTCTGTAGAGGTCAATCCTTTGATGTTGATTGACAGTTTGCAAATGGACCGTTCACACCGCGAAAAAATTCTTGCTGCATGCGAAAAGGCAGCAGCAGAAAAAATAGTAATCACACATGGTACAGATACCATGGTTGCTACGGCAACCTTTTTGGCAAAAAAAACCTTCAAAAAACAATCGTTTTGACAGGAGCGATGATTCCCTATCAATTTGGCAGTTCTGACGGCCTGTTCAACCTCGGAAGTTCCTTGGCATTTGTTCAAACTCTTCCTGTAGGAGTTTACATCTCTATAAATGGAAAATACTTTCCTTGGAACAATGTTCAGAAAAACACAAACATTGGTGAATTTGAAACCTTGTCAGGGAAATGAGGCTTCATAACCTTCTAAACTCAAACAAAACAAGAAGGCCTTATTTTTAAATTTGCAAAGCCTGCTTCCTATAGAGTTTTTGTTTATTTTTGCTCTTGATATGCGATATTTAAAATCCTACTGCGTGTTTTTTTTACTTTTGGCAAGTCTTGGCCTTCGTGCCCAGACCCAAAAAATCAAAATACTCAATTCCGAACAGACTTATAAAAACGAATTGAAATATCCCGGCGCGATTGTTTTGAATGGAGCTGTCCGAGTCAGCCATGAGGGTGCTGTTTTAAAGTGCAAAAAAGCCTTGTACTACCAAAGAAAGAACTTGTTGCATGCCTTTGGAAATGTACGAATCAACCAAGGAGACACGCTTCACCAAACAAGTGAATACACCCACTACAACGGAACGACAAAAAAAGCTGTCTCCTGGGGCAATGTAGTCTTGACAGACCCTACAATGACCCTAAAAACAGATACCTTGCACTTTGACAGAACACAGCAGGAACTCTTTTATAATTGCAACGCTACCATTCGTGACGACACCAACCAACTGCGAAGCAAAAAAGGGATTTACAAACTCGAAACTAAAAAATTTACAGCGAGGGAAAATGTGGTTGTTGAAAATTCCAAAAACAAATTGGTTTCAAATTACTTAGACTACTTTACAGACTCTGGACAAACCTATTTTTATGGCCCCTCGACCCTCACCACTCCCGAAAGCGTTGCCTATGGCGAAAAAGGATTCTACGATACCAAAATAAACATCTCGAGGTTGGTTCAAAATGCCAAAATTCATTACAACAACCGCATCATTGAGGGCGATAGCATTTACAGTGATCGAAAAAATGCCTTTGCTTCCAGTACCGGAAATATCGTCGTTACTGATTCCTTGAACAATTCCATTGTCAAAGGCGGTTATGCTGAATTTTATCAAGATAAAGACTCCGTATTTGTAATCGACAGACCGGTAGCCATATCCATTGCTGAAAAGGACTCTCTCTACATACACGGCGATACTTTGTTGATCACTGGAAAGCCAGAAAAAAGAATTTTACGCGCCTACCACCATGTGAAAATTTTCAAAACAGATTTGCGTGGAAAATGTGACTCTTTGCACTCCAACCAAAAAACGGGCTTGACAAAATTATTCAAGAATCCTGTGTTATGGTCCGAAAACAATCAAATCACTGGAGACAGCATTCACTTGTTGTCCAATCCCAAAACCAACACATTGGATTCTTTGTTTATTAAAAAAAATGCATTCATCATTCAAAAAGATTCGGCGGGTTTCAGTCAAATCAAGGGCAAAAACATGTACGGAAAATTTGAAAACAACAGCCTGAATAGTTTGTTGGCAAAAGGAAATGGTGAAGTCATCAACTACGCCAGAGACGAAGCTCAAAAACTGATCGGTATTTTAAAAATGAGTTGCAGCAATATTTTGTTCCAACTTCAGGAAAATTCCATTGACAAAATTCGATTTTTGAAGAGTCCTGATGGGAAGACATATCCCCCATCTCAATTTCCTGAAGATCAAAAGAAACTGGAAGGTTTTATATGGAGAGAGGCTGAAAAACCGTTGCGGATGGAAGATATTTTTATACACGAAAATCCTGACAAAAGCATAGAAACGAATGAAGTTCCTATAAAAGATTAAACCTTTTCTTCTTGTTCCCTATTTGATCGCAACTTATGAAAGCTGATTTTCTCAAACACCAAGCACAAACAACCTCACACCCATTGGCATTGGAGATTTCCCATGCCAATGGTACCTATGTATACGACGTGGATGGAAAATCCTATTTGGACTTTGTCGCAGGTGTTTCAGCGAATAGTTTGGGTCACAAACATCCAAAAGTCAGTGAGGCCATAAAAAAGCAAGTAGATCTGTACACCCACGTCATGGTGTATGGAGAATTTATCCAAAAGCCATCGGTAGATCTTTGCAAGCTTTTGGCGGCGCAGTTGCCTGCCTCTCTGTCATCCGTATACCTCACTAATTCTGGAACAGAAGCAACGGAAGGAGCTATAAAACTTGCAAAACGCTTTACCAAACGAAGTGGTATGATTGCGGCAAAAAATGCCTACCACGGAAATACCCAAGGAGCGATGAGTGTTTCAGGTGCAGAGGGCCAAAACCGAGCTTTTAGGCCTTTGGTCCCTGGAGTACAATTTATAACATTTAATGAAACAGCCGATTTGCAAAAAATCACTCGAGAAACTGCAGGAGTGATTTTAGAGACCATTCAAGGAGGTGCCGGTTTTGTGACCCCTCAAAGCGATTATTTGGCAAAAGTACGGAAGCGCTGTGACGAAGTGGGGGCCCTTCTCCTACTTGACGAAATTCAAACGGGCATAGGACGTACAGGCAAGTTGTTTGGTTTTGAAAATTACAATGTAGTTCCTGACATCATAATTGCAGGCAAAGGTTTGGGGGGTGGTATGCCTATCGGAGCATTCATCGCTTCAAAAACACTTATGGATTGCCTGAAAGAAAAACCAGCATTGGGCCACATCACTACTTTTGGAGGGCACCCTCTAATCGCAGCAGCTGCATTGGCCACTTTAAAAGAAATTACAACTTCCAATTTGATGGAAGAAAGCCTGCGCAAAGAAAAATTATTCCGGTCTTTGTTGACACATCCTGAAATTCTTGAAATTCGAGGAAAGGGGTTGATGTTGGCCGCATTGGTAAAAAGTTCAGAAATCGCCAGTCAAGTCATATTGAAATGCATGGATAGAGGCTTGCTATTGTTTTGGCTCTTGTTTGAAGGACGTGCCATTCGCATCACTCCCCCCCTCACCATTTCCGACAATGAAATACAACTCGGTTGCAAAATACTCCTAGAGGTTCTCGACGAAGTACTTTCGAACTAGTGCGATTTGAAAAGAGATGCAGTTTGAGCTCCTTGATTGAAACCTTCAAACACTCCAATTTTATTCAATGTTAATTTTATTAAATAAAATGTGTTTGGTTTGATAAATAGTAGTATATTTGCATTTTTAACAATATATTTTTATAATGAAAAACGGTACAGTAAAGTTTTTTAATGAATCCAAAGGATTTGGATTTGTTACAGACACAGAATCAGGCGAAGAATTCTTCGTACACATCTCAGGATTGGTAGATGAAATTAGAGAAGGAGACTCAGTAGAGTTTGACATCAAAGAAGGTAGAAAAGGTATGAATGCAGTAGACGTTAAAGTAATTTAATCTCCACTGTTATATTTTTAAAATCTAACAGAGCTTGCCTTAATTGGCAAGCTTTTTTTTTGTCTTTAGAATTAAGATTCACTTCCATATTATGGGCAATAAAGCATCTTGACATCGCAAAAAAATAAAAAGACGTATCTTAGAAACTTCTTAAAAATTTGCTAGTCATGAACAAATCTGCCTTCTTATTTTCCTTTTTTATTTTTTTATCGTTTGCGAGCAATGCCCAAGAATGGTTTCTAGATTTAGAATTGGCAAAAGCGAAAGCCTCCGAAGAAAACAAAGCAATCCTTTTGGTCTTTCAAGGATCTGATTGGTGTGGCCCCTGTATCAAACTCGACCGAAACATCTGGTCATCGGAGGTCTTTGTGAACAACTGCCCTGAGACATTTGTGTTGCTTAGGGCAGACTTTCCAAGAAGAAAAAAGAATGCACTTCCCAAGAAACAAGAAGAAAAAAACAACCTGTTGGCAGCTGCTTACAACCCAAACGGTCTTTTCCCTTTGGTCGTGGTATTGGATGCAAAAGGCCTTGTTTTGGGACGCACAGGATATTCCAAAGACAGCCCATTGGCATATTTAAAAAAACTCCAAAAATTCACAGACCAACTTGAAGAAAATTAGTTTTACTTGCTGTTTGTTATTGTCTCTCGCATTTTATGCTCAAGAGAACTACAAAAAAACCTTGTCTTTGATGGGCTCTCGTTTTGACATCACTGTAGTTGCAAACTCTCCAGAGACTGGCGACCGATACTTACAAATGGCCATTGGTGAAATTACAAGAATCGAAAAAATCATTTCTTCTTGGGATCCCCAATCAGAAACTTCCGAAATAAATAGAAATGCTGGCGTTCGTCCTGTCGCAGTTTCCAAAGAGTTGTTTCAGTTGATTGTTCGTGCATGCGCTGTCTCAAAACTCACCAAAGGCGCTTTTGACATCAGTTACGCCTCTATGGATGCTCTTTGGAAGTTTGACGGTACGATGACAGAGAAGCCCTCCGCAACACAGATAAAAGCTTCCGTAAAAAATGTAGGTTTTCAAAACATCAAATTGAACAAAGAAAAAAGCAGTGTCTTCCTAAAAAACAAAGGCATGAAAATAGGTTTTGGTGCCATTGGAAAAGGCTATGCTGCCGACAGAGCTCGGTCGCTCTTGCAGTCCAAAGGCATCAAAGGAGGCCTCATCAATGCCTCAGGAGACCTAAACGCATGGGGAAAGCAAGCCAATGGAAATGACTGGCTGGTTGCGATCACGAATCCAATGAATAAAAAGAAGGCTTTTTCATGGATGCCTGTAAACAATTCGGCGGTCGTTACTTCAGGGAATTACGAAAGATTTGTTATTTTTGAAGGGCTGCGTTATGCACACATCATTGACCCGAGAACAGGAATGCCTTCAACGGGCATTCAAAGTGTCACCGTTTTTACCAAGAATGCAGAATTAGCAGACGCCTTGTCTACAGCACTTTTTGTAATGGGAGTGGCCAGCGGTTTGGATTTTGCGAACCAGTTAAAAGGCGTCGAATGTGTATTTGTAGATGACGACAACCAATTGCATCGTTCTGAGAACATCCAATTTAATACAACTTACTAATATGATAAAATCATTTTTTTTACTCATTGTGCTTCTGTTGGCAAGCTCCTGTACCGTCATCAAAGAGTACGAAAAAGTATACCTTAATGATCCAGACATGGACCTTTCTGCTCGCTCAATTGAACGCTATGAGACCAATTTTCAAGTCTATAGAGAAAGTGCTTCTGGTGCGAACGGAGGAAAAAATGGCGGCGGCTGCGGTTGCAATTAAGACATCTCTATGAAAAAACGATTCCTAACCACTTTCTTCTTTGTGTGCTGCCTTACTTTTTCAAGTGCACAAACAAACTCCTATAAAAAACGGGTATTGGAAAGTACTGAAATTGACTTTTTGTCAAGTTATTACAGCCAAGAAGGAGACAACGCATCTGTTACCGGTGGTATCGGCACGGAAACACTTACAGACATTGCGCCAACGATTGTGGTGAACATCCCTTTAAATGCGGATGCTGTTCTGACAGTAGACGTCGGTATATCTACCTATACTTCGGCTTCCTCGTCCAACCTAGACCCTTTTGACAGTTCTGGCGCATCTGAGGGGTATGATGGTGAAGAAAGTGCCAACCCCAACCCCACTGGCAGTCCATGGACAGCTTCCTCAGGCGCATCTAGAAAAGATACCTGGTTTTCGGCCCAGAGCACATACAGCCATAGTTCTGATGACAGAAATACAATTCACTCAGCGCACCTCAGCTATGCCTCAGAATACGATTATGTATCTTATGGTTTTGGCGGGGGTGTTACAAAGCTTTTCAATGAGAAAAATACTGAAGTAAGTATTCAAGCTCAGGTATATCTGGACAAATGGTTGCCAAGATACCCAACAGAATTGGATTCCTATGTGGAAGCGGAGCGCAACTTGAACAACGGTTTTTTCAAAGCCGTCAATATCTACGACCAAAAGGGATTATTGACTAGTAAATCCGACTCTTGGGATACCGATTTTACATTGATTGACAACAAAAACAGAAATACTTACAGCGTCTCGTTCAGTTGCTCTCAAATTCTCAGTAAAAAAAGCCACCTGTCTCTTTTTATGGATGTCATCCAACAAAAAGGTTGGTTGGCCAATCCGATGCAGCGTGTCTATTTCAAAGATGTTGACAACTATTATGTCGGAAACCCGGACAACATGACTTCCAATATCAAAAAGGACTATGTGTCCAAAAGGAATGCGGATGTCTTTCAATTAGCAGACGACATAGAACGGCTCCCAAACACGCGTACAAAAATCCCTATGGGAGCCCGTTGGAATTATTATGTACATGAACAGCTTAGCTTGCGCTCTTATTACCGCTTTTACTCAGACGATTGGGGGGTAAATTCACACACGATTCACCTTGAAACCCCGATTAAAATCAAAGAGAAGTACACCCTGTACCCCAGCATTCGCTATTACAACCAAACGGCAGCGGATTACTTTGCAGCCTATGACGAACACCTCTCATCAAGTTCCTTTTACACCTCCGATTACGATTTGGCAGCATTCAACGCATTGCAATACGGGCTCGGAGTCAGCTATACAGATCTATTTACAGAAAATAAAATCTGGAAATTTGGACTTAAAAATGTGGATGTAAAATACGTCTATTATCGAAGAAACATCGGTTTGCAAGCCCATCTAATCTCTTTGGGATGCAAATGGGTGCTCGACTGACAGAGACCTTTTTAACGTTATAAAACATGCTTCAGCAATCTTTACAAAGCAGAACGTCACCCTTATAAAGAAGAGACATTGGAAACTGAATTACTGTTTGAAATCGCCAATAGAAACCAATATTAAAAATGCAAATGGGTATAAAAGTAACTGTAAATTCTGACGATCGTACTTGTTTTTTTGTGGGGAGGCTATCAAACGGAACTTTAAGAAATTCAAAAGAATTGCAACTTGGAAAAACAAAATGTTCGCAATCGCGAGATATTCATTTGATTACTCCTTGTAGAACGACAAAAGCAAACAACAACACCTCGCTGAATTGAAAGCAAACAAACTCAATACCAAAACTTTATGATTTTAGACAAAATAGAAAATTCGGCACTTTACACAGGAGCGCACCCAAAATTCCATCTCGTTTTTGACTTTATAAAAAATAAGGACCTCCTTGCATTGCCATTGGGAAAACACCTCCTTGAAGACCGTTCCATTTTTGCCATTGTCATGGAATACGACACTTTGGACGAAAAGGAATGCAAGGTGGAATCTCATAAAAAATACATTGACCTCCAATACATGGTTTCAGGAGCAGAACTTACAGGCGTGACAAGCTTTGAGGGACAAGTCCCTTCCACCGCATATAATGAGGAAAACGACTTTCAATTTTACAATTTGACCAACCTGCCCAAACTCACTTTAAAGGAAAGGTGTTTTGCAGTTTATTATCCTGACGACATTCACCAAACAACGATTTCCATAGACGGAAAATCGAAAAAAAACCGAAAAGTGGTGTTTAAAATTTTAATGTAGGGAGTTTCTAAAGAAAGAAATTTTTTAGAGACAAAACCTAGGCTTCTCCAGCGAACGTTACAAAATTCCTGGGCGTCTCGTAGAGTGTCACACTCAAATTTAGCTTGGAATCGATGTGCGGCCTGAGATGCTTCCAAATCACCACGGAGATGTTTTCTGCCGTAGGGTTTAGGGTGTGGAAGGGAGCAACTTCTACATTGAGGTTTTTGTGGTCAAATTTTTCTTCAACCTCTTTTTTGATCAAATCTTTGAGAAGTTTCATATCGATGACATAGCCCGTTTGGGGGTTGATGGACCCCGAAACGCTCACTATCAATTCGTAATTGTGCCCATGAAAATTTGGGTTGCTGCACTTGCCGAAAACCTCGGCGTTTTTAGCAGCACTCCATGCGCTGTTGAACAAGCGATGAGCAGCGTTGAAATGGGCTTTTCTATTTACCGTAACCTTCATTGTACTTTCTTCTTAATTGTTGATTTTTTATGAGCTGCTGCCCACAATATATTTCCCAAAAGCACATAACCAATGACGAAAAAAAGCAAAAAACTGGTCCAAAATAATTGAGAGCTAAAAAGCGTTTCGATAGGACTCTCACCATCCTGCCACAAAAGTTTTGCCAGCGTTGCAAATACACTGAATAAAAAGGCCACAAGGAATTTGTATTTAATTTTTTTCATCGAATGAATTCATAAAATTTTTCAAATATAATTTTGAACCAAGCTGTATAGATTTCTGGTTGTTTGTGCATGTCTGCCTTTACTGCACTTGGAGCCATCCATTTGTAGCTTTCGACTTCTTCTTTGTTGATGGTCGGCGCGTCGTTGTAGGAACCCAACATCACATGATCGAGCTCGTGCTCGGTCAGACCATTGTCAAATGGTGCCTTGTACACAAATGAAAACACTTCTTTGAGTTCGGTTTCAAAACCCATTTCCTCTTGCAAACGTCTCTTTCCAGCTGCCAAATTAGACTCTCCATCACGTTGGTGGCTGCAACAAGTATTGGCCCAAAGCAGCGGCGAATGGTATTTGCTTGCTGCGCGTTGTTGTAGCAGCATTTCTCCTTGATTGTTCATCACAAAAACAGAAAACGCCCTGTGCAAACAAGCTTTTTCATGTGCTTCCATTTTGGGCATCAACCCTATTTTTTGATCTTTTTCATCTACTAACACAACCAGTTCTTCTTTCATATGTTTTATTTGGTCTCAGCAAAGAGGTGTATTGCTAAAAATTATCCTTTGGCCAACAATCGGAATCCTTCTCCGTGAATGTTGATGATTTCTACATTGGGGTCATTTTTTAAATATTTTCTCAATTTGGCTATGTAGACGTCCATACTTCGAGAAGTGAAATAATTGTCATCACGCCAGATTTTAGTGAGTGCCAATTCTCGAGACATCAAGTCATTTTTATGAATTGCTAAGAGTTTTAGCAGTTTGTTTTCCTTTGGAGACAATTTGATAGGCGCTTCTTTCTGATAGGACAATTGCCTCAATTTTGAATTCAAATAAAAACCACCGATTTCAAATTCAAACAATTCTTCCTCCGCATCGTTTTCCTTTGTTTTGCGCAGCATCATGGCGTTTATCTTGTACAACAAGACCTCTGAATCGAAAGGTTTGTTCAAATAATCGTCCGCACCCACTTGGTAGCCTCGTAAAATATCTTCTTTCATCGTTTTGGCGGTTAAAAAGATAATGGGAATTTCTTTGTTGGATTTTCGGATGTCTTGAGCAAGTGTAAAGCCGTCTTTACGGGGCATCATCACATCCAAAATACACAAGTCAAAATCGTTGTTCTTAAACTCAATCAATCCTTCCACTCCATCTTTTGCCAAGATCACCGAATAATTACTCAATGACAAATAATCTTTTAAAACAATCCCAAAATTCGGATCGTCCTCTACCAATAATATTCGTTTTTTACGCATCGTATGTGTTTTTTAAGGGTTTGGAAATTCTTGGGAATTGAATTGTGAACACACTTCCTTTCCCTTTTTCACTTGTAACAAAAACCGTACCTTGATGTAATTTAACAATTTCTTTTACATACGACAAGCCCAAACCATGTCCTTTGATGTCGTGTACATTACCAACTTGCTCTCTGAAAAACTTATCAAAAACTTGTCTTTGAGTGGATTTACTCATTCCAATACCGCAATCTTTGATTTGTACGCTGATAAAATCTGTTGCTCCTTTTATAAAAATATCAATTTTTGGTGAATCTATTGAGTATTTGATGGCATTTTCCAGAATATTTACAAAGGCATTGGTGAGGTGATTTTCATTTCCTGATACCGAACACTTTTTTTCATCTAGGTTCAACCGCATTTCTCCTTTTTTGTCTTTCAAGAGCAATTCCACATGTGACATGGCATTTTGAAGGATCGCTGAAAGGTCCAATGTAGATTTGTGCACTTCAAATTGATTTTTTTCCAATTTAGAGATGCGCAATACATTTTCTACCTGTGTATTCATGCGTTTGTTTTCATCTTTGATCATGCCCACATATTTCATCACTTTTTGTTGGTCTTGAATGATTTTTGGGTTTTTGATAGCGTCTAATGCGAGATTGATGGTCGCAATCGGAGTTTTAAACTCGTGCGTCATGTTGTTGATAAAGTCGGTTTTTATGGCAGCAATTTTCTTTTGCTTGATCAATTGGTAAAGGGAGCTCGAAAAAGCTAGAATGATGATTCCTGTAAAAAAAACGGACAAGAGTAACATCGGCCGAAGGTCTGCTAGTAAATATTTTTTTTGGGGAAAAGTCACGTAGAGTTCGTAATTTTTTGAGTCGGTGTTTTTTGCAAACAAGGAGGTCTTGTAACGCTTTCCTTTTTGACCCTGAAAAGCGGCTGTTTTTATACCCGTAGGAGACTGGTCCACAAACACGCCAAATTCAAAATGAAGGTCGATACCTGAATTGAGCAATTCACGGCCGAGGACCTCCGCTACGATTTCATTCGAAAGACGTTTTTCAATGGGCTCCGATTTATTGTGGTAGGCATTTTCCAAGCTCAGCTTTTCAATTTCTGTCAAATTGTTGAAAAACGTAAAACGCTGTGCCACATCTATTTTTGACAACTCCTTATTGTTGGTTGATTTTTTAACTTTGAAAACCTCGTTTTTGCTTTGGAGGGTGGCAATTAGGATGGAATCATTTTTATAGAAATCACTCAAACCCTTGTAGTAATTGGTTTCATACACACCACTAGAGGAAAAGCGAAAGGACTCGTTGGTACTGGTATTGATTTGTTCGTAGACAAATTTTGTAAAATCAGCTTGTTTGGCAAATTTTCTCGTTTTGAAAAAATCCATAAACTGAGCTGTAAAATCTACAAAATCTCGTTTGTAAATCATTTCATTCGTTTTGTTCAAAACAAACTGCACATCGTTCGAAAATTGTTTTTCACGAATGTCGATGGCATTTCCAATCCAAAAAACTTGAACTGTAATGATTCCGATAAGAGAAATACTCATCAGAAAAATGATGAGCGAAAACATTTTTTTTCCCATATTTCAAAAATAGTCTTTTTGACAAATTCCTCGCATGTTTTGCGAGGACATTTCAACACAACGCAAGCGATTTAACGAATCCTTAAGAAACATCCCAATACTGCTCTTAAAGCGTTGAAAAGTCTTCTCATAGATCTTTGACAAACAATTGGTGCAATGACAGCACTTGTTGTTCCAAACTTTCAAGCGTCGTGTTTTCAAGTACATAGTCTGCCAGGGGTGTTTTTTCACTGTCAGTCATTTGGTTGTTCATCCGAGCGAAAATTTCAACCTCTGAGACTAGGTCACGCTTTTGAATTCTTTCAATTTTCACTGCAGTTGGAGCGGTGACGAGCACCACTTCATCACAGTTTTTGTTGCTATCTGTTTCAAAAAGCAAGGCGCTTTCATAAATAACATAGGGAGCATTTTGCGCTTGTAAAAAGGATTGAAAGTCATTTGCAACTTCAGGGTGAACGATTGCGTTTAAAGCTTTTAATTTGGAAGGGTTGTAAAAGACAACCTCTGCAATAAATTTCCGATTTGGGAGTGTTTTGGTATAAGCGCTTTCTCCCAACAAGCTGATAATTTTGGTACGTACTCTTTCAGAAGTTTCAAGAATTCTTTTCGCCACTTTGTCTGTCATATAGACGGCCGCGCCCAGATCTTGAAACATGTACAAAACGGTAGATTTCCCACTACCGATTCCTCCTGTAAGTCCTATTACTTTCATTGCTGAATCAAATATTCGATGTGATCTGGAATCAATTTAACGGTTTTTACCCAGCTTGGTTTTTTGACCAATTTGGGGATAAGATAGTTGTATTTATTTTCTTTAGACACAGCATAATTACTGCGTACCTCAAAGTCTTCGGCTGCAATTTTATTGTAATTTGAGAGGCCCACTTGAAAAATTACCTGTACTGTTTTTGGATAGGTTGTGACGTTCGCATCTTGGGGCAACCCATCGATTTCAAAAGGTATTTCAAAACTCCCTTCTGTAAATTTCTCCACCTTTCCTTCTACTTTGACTGATTTGTGGGAATAGGCAATCTTGTTTAAATTTTGAGGAAGTTGCAAGGCGACTTCGTAAGAGACGTCTTCAAAGACCTCTTTCAAATCCAAATTGTCCATGATCAAAAAATCAATTTGATTGATTTGAATTTCAGGTCCTGTAATTCGGATGGAATCGGGTTGTATTTTAAAACTCTCTGAGCTGCTGTACCCCGACTTGAAACGTAGATTTAAATTTGCTTTAACAGGAATTTTTTTTTGTTTATTCTGTCCCAATTCAAAAAAGAGTGTGTCTTTAATGACCTGTTCCAAAATAAGACCTTTGCGGAGCTGCTCTTGTAATTTAGATTTTTGAGCATTGGGCAATAGGTAATAGTCAAAGCCCTGTTTTAAATTTACTTTTTGCATATCCAAATAAAGGGACTTTCTAAACAAATTTTCAGAAAACAATTTGAAACCCGTTCCTTTTATACGCAAGTCAAAATCAGCTTCTGGGCTATTTTGAAACATTTTGGATGCTGGCAAGTTGACATACAATACCTTATAGCTCATCACAGTTGTATACTCTTTTGACAGGTTTGTCAACACCCAAAAGAGAAAGGAGAACGACAAAAAAAACAGCAAGACGTGATGTTTCTTGTTGACTTTTGCTTTTTTAAAATTCGCTTTTACAGTGGTTTTCATTAAAATTATTTTAGCTAAAAATACAAAAATTGTTTAGAAGCGTTTGTAATCGGTACTCGTTTTAAAAATTATTTGAAAGGGAGGCAATCAAAAAAAGTGAGCATTTGCTCACTTTTTTTTTAAAAACGCTTTGTCATTTTTGTTTATGACATGTGTTTTTTGCTAAGTTCCATTGACAAGGAACTCTTTTCAAATTTGATTTTCCCTGCTCCTGTCTCGACGACTACCGTATTGTCGGTATCGCTTATTTCGGCAATCTTTCCGTGAATTCCACTAGTGGTGATTACTTTAGACCCCTTTTTGATTTCACTTTGAAATTTGCGTTCGTTTTTTTGTTTCTTGACCTGTGGACGAATCATAAACAAATAAAGAACGATAAACATCAATGCGAAAGGCATTAAACTTTTGATGTCAAATTGACTTGCTTGCAGTGCGATTGTATTGTACATATTTATTTTTATAAAATTAGTATTCTGGTTTTGGATTGATGAACCCTTTTATTCTTAAAACTTCTTCTCCATTAGCCGTATTGGTCGTCAATGTAATGGATTTGGACTGTTTGTTCTTTTTCCCTTTGGGGTTGAATTTTACTTCTATTTTAGCAGACTCCCCAGCTTTGATGGGCTCTTTGGGCCAGGTAGGAACTGTACAACCACAGGATGCTTTTGCATTGCTAATGATCAAATCTGTTTTCCCAATGTTGGTCACCACAAAAGAGGTTTCTACAAGCTCGTCATAACGAATCGAACCAAAATCATAGGTGACTTTGTCAAAAGAAGCGATAGGGAAATCCGCAAGGATTAAATCTCTTTTTTTAGCCTGTTCTATGTTTTCAACTTTGACCTTAGAAACCGCTGTTTCTTTACATGAGATAGACAAAAACAAACACACTCCCAAAAACATACCTCTTTGTATCATCTGAATTAAATTTGGCGTAAATGTATTAAAATATTGTTGATATAAAGGCTTACAGCCTCGAATAATTGTCTCTCATAAAAAAGAAAAACTAGCAATTGATGAGGGGTTATGAAATTACATTCTCCCCCTACCCACTTTGTTCAATCGTTCTGACTTTTCGAGGTCTTTGCACACTTTGTCCAATACTCCGTTGACAAAATAGCTAGATTTCTCTGTGGAATACTCTTTTGCCAATTCGATGTATTCATTGATGGTGGCTTTGGTCGGAATGGAAGGGAAAGAAATAAATTCGCAAATGCCCATCTTGATCAAAATCATGTCCAAATCTGCAATTCTGTCCGATTCCCAATTGGGAGTCTTATTTTCAATTTCTTTTTCATAAGTCGGGTGATTCAACACCACTTTGTGAAACAATTCGATTGCAAATTTACGGTCGTCTTCGTCTTTGTAAATCGTATTCAAAACAAAAGGTTTCTTGTTCTTCGCGTTTTCGAGTGTTTTAACCACCCATGTGTTTACAAAAGGAATATCATCTACCCAGCTGATCTGTAAGTCTTCAAAGTAAGCTGCCAATTTTTCGTCAGGGGCAACAAACTCAGAATAAAAGGAGACCATAAATTGGACATCTTTTTTAAAAGAAGTCGTTTTGTCTGCCATGTATGTTTTGTAAAGGACGCTATTTTCAAGGTTTTCAAAAATCAGCTGCATGTATTTTTCTTCAATATGCCAATTGTCCAACTGGTGTTCTTCCTTATAAGTTTGAAAAGAAATACTGTTTTCCAACCACGAAAAAACATGGTTGTCAACGAATTTAGTGTTGGGATTCAAGTCCTCTTCAGAAGGGAAATGCTTTTTTTTGGATATCTCCATCTTTTGAACCGCCAAGGCTTTGACTCTAGGCAAAACGTCCAACATTAAAATGTACAAATCGAACATTTTTTCAATGCTATTCTTCAAAAAACGCTCCTCTTTATCCAAGTGGTCACTTTTGGAGGTCAGCATTGCGTATACAGACTGCATTACTTTTACACGAATATGTCTTCTGTTGATCATTTTTGAAAGAACTTAAAAATACGGTTGATAAATACGAGGCAAAAGTACTATTTATTTTTGGTTTGCTTCCCCTTTGATAGCAACCTTTTTACATTTACAAATCCACTTCTAGTAGCTGTATAATCTCTAAGAAACTTGTATCTTCGTGCTTTCTTATTTTATTGATTAACACCCATTGCATGAAGGCTTTAAGATACGTTCATAAATATTTTTACAAATACAAATACCGCTTGTTGGCTGGTATTATTATTTCCATACTTTCTCGGTACTTGGCTGTTAAGGTCCCTGAAATTGTCAAAAACTCCATCAACATCGCTGACGAATACCGCACTGGAATTGTCACTGACTTGGCTTATGTCAAAAACGAACTGCTTTACAACATCGCATTGATTGTAGGTTTGGCTATTCTCTCTGGGTTTTTTACTTTTTTGATGCGACAAACCATCATTGTCACCTCAAGACTCATAGAGTTTGATTTGAAAAACGAAATTTTCCAACAATATGAACGCTTGTCTGTCAATTTTTACAAAAAAAACAGAACGGGAGATTTGATGAATCGCATCAGTGAAGATGTCGGAAAAGTACGCATGTACTTTGGCCCTGCTGTCATGTACACAATCAATATGTTGGTGCTTTTCTCTGTGGCTGTTTTTAAAATGCTAAAAATAGACACCACCCTAACCTTTTATACCTTACTTCCCTTTCCATTGCTATCGCTGTCCATTTTTGTTCTGAGCAAGGTCATTAACAAACGTAGTACTGTTGTACAAGAATACTTGTCCAAACTTACCACCTTCGGTCAAGAAGTGTTTTCTGGTATCAACGTGATCAAATCCTACACGATAGAAAACAACACCATCAAAGACTTCAATACTTTGGCAGAAAAAAGCAAAGAAAAAAACATTCATTTGTACAAAGCACAAGCCTTATTTTTTCCCTTGATGATTTTGTTGATTGGGATCAGCAACCTGACGGTCTTGTACATTGGAGGCATGCAATACATCAATGGAACCATCAGTATTGGGACCATCGCAGAATTCATCATGTATGTAAACATGCTGACTTGGCCTGTCGCTATTGTAGGTTGGGTAACTTCTACCGTACAACAAGCAGAAGCATCACAAAAGAGAATCAATGAATTCTTACAACAACAGCCCGAAATTGTCAGTGGTGATTATTTACCGGAAGCCCTTGGGGGAAAAGTCACTTTTAAAAATGTGAGCTTGACCTATGACGACACCGACATCACTGCTTTAAACAACATCAGTTTTACGGTTGAAAAAGGAGAAACTGTAGCCATCCTCGGAAAAACCGGAGGGGGTAAAACATCTATTTTAAATTTGATTGCTCGGCTCTACGAGCCTACGAGTGGAACTGTAAGTATCGACGGAGTCAATCTTAAAAAAATGGATACCCACTTCTTGAGACAACACATCGGCTTTGTACCCCAAGATCCTTTTTTGTTTTCTGACAGCATTGAAAACAACATCCGATTTGGCGCAGAGGATGCCGACCAGACACGCATAGAGAATGCAGCAAAAAGTGCGGCAGTCCACGAAAACATTGTGCGCTTTAAAAAACAGTACAAAACGGTCTTAGGAGAAAGGGGCTTGACTGTTTCTGGTGGGCAAAAACAACGAATTTCCATCGCAAGAGCTTTGATCAAAAATCCCGATATTTTGATTTTTGATGACTGTTTGTCTGCTGTAGATACCGAAACTGAAGAGGCAATTTTAATGAATTTAAAAACAATCACTGCCAAGAAAACTACTTTTATTGTAAGTCACCGGATTTCTTCAGTAAAATACGCGGACAAAATTATTGTTTTGGACCAAGGACAAATCGTACAAGAGGGCATTCATAAAGAATTGGTTCAAGAACCTGGGTATTATCAAGATTTTTACAAACAACAACTTTTAGAAAAAGAGCATTGATATTTCAGTAAAAAAGAAAAATATTTAATAGATTTGTGTATCCTCCATTTATTTTTGAAATTTAACCGTTAAAAAATAGACATGAAAGAGCACACGGAACAAGATGAAATATTTTCTCAAATATTGAGAGCTGGAAGAAGAACTTATTTTTTTGATGTAAGAGCCACCAAAGCTGATGACTACTACCTCACTGTTACTGAAAGTAAAAAGTTCACCCATGATGATGGATCTTTCCATTACCAAAAACACAAAATCTATCTTTACAAAGAAGATTTCAAAGAGTTCAACGAAATGTTGGCCGCTGCCACGGATTACATCTTAAAGGAAAAAGGATTGGAAGTGATTAGTGACCGGCATCAAAAAGATTTCAAAAAAGAAGAAATCCAAACAGGCGGTGACGAAAACACAAATTCATTTACAGATGTGAATTTTGAAGACATTTGATGTTTTGTAAATAGGCCCCTATGCTTACACATCGCAAAAGATTGCCAAAAAAACTCCAATAGAAAATTCTATTGGAGTTTTTTTGGCTTTTACTTACAAAGCCTAGTCAAAATACCGAAATTCAAACCAACGAAACAATTTGTATGCACCGTAACCAATGCTCATACCAACAGTTGCGCCTGCAAGGATGTCTAGCGGATAATGAACGCCCAAATACAACCTACTGTAGGCAAAAACCAAGGGAAACAACACAAAGAATTTGATGTATTTGAAATGGTTTCGCAGCAACAAAATGACAAAGACAGCCACTGCTGTTGATGTGGTTGCATGCCCAGAAGTGAAACTGTAGCTCTGAGGTCGAATCAAAACGCGCAAATGCTCGACGACTAAGGGATCATTGATCGGCCTCAGACGTTTGAAAATCACGCGAATCATGTTGGTGAATTGATCAGAAAACGCAATCAACACCGCGGTAAAAAAAAGAAGAAAAAGCCATTTTTTCCAACCTAAATACCGCAACAATAAAAAAAGCACCACCACAAACAAGGGAACCCAATTGAATTGTTTCGTTGCGTACAGCCAAAAGGAATCCCACTGGTCTGAGCCCAACCCATTTAAAAACACCAACATATTTTTGTCTAATTTCAACAAAGTTTCGAACATCAATCTTCAATTTTTATAATTTCTATATCAAAAACCAAACTTGCTTTTGGAGGAATGATTCCAAAACCCTTGGCTCCATAGGCAAGCGAATAGGGAATAAAAAGTCGGGCACTTCCACCTTCTTCAAGTTGTTGAACCCCTAATGTCCACCCCTCGATGACACGATCCACACCTACGACAAAATCAAAAGTTTGACCGCGGGAAAGC
This sequence comes from uncultured Flavobacteriaceae bacterium, assembly GCA_963932955.1. GTDB lineage: Bacteria > Bacteroidota > Bacteroidia > Flavobacteriales > Flavobacteriaceae > Flavicella. The sequence continues at coordinate 16,585 of CAWVRK010000004.1, read as the reverse complement.
GAACTGTCAAAAATAGCACCGTGTGCATAATAGCCTGTGTAGTGCACTCGGATACGATTCCCCTCACGAACACGTTTGCCATTGCCCTTATTCAGGTGTATTATTTTCAAGCCAGAAGCCAACACAAGCGCTTGGGTTTCCTTCATTTTTTTTGAAAACAGCATGCTGTCTTTGGCTTGTTTTTTCTTTTTCAACACTTCCAATTCAAGCATTTTGCTCAAGGTAGCTTGAAAGGTTTTAACCGCGTCAAAATCTTTTGCTTCTTTGCCTATCCTCAAAATTTTCACGCGTTGCATCAGGTCTCCTTGACGAATCGAATCTAGCAAATCCATTCCAGTAACCACCTTTCCAAAAACTGAATGTTTTCCGTCTAACCATGGGGTTTCTTTGTGGGTGATAAAAAACTGACTACCATTTGTATTAGGTCCGGAATTGGCCATTGATAAAACGCCTCTGCGATCGTGCTTGAAAAGCAATTCTCCTTTTGAATTTGTAGGAAATTCATCTGCAAATTTAAAACCGGGATCTCCCGATCCATTTCGTCGGATATCTCCCCCTTGCAGCATAAAATTTGGAATGACCCTATGAAAAGGCAAACCGTCGTAAAACTTTTTGCCTTTTAGTGAGTCTGTGACATTGGGATTGTCTCCTTCTGTCAAAGAAACAAAATTGGCAACGGTCAAAGGGGTTTCCTTGTAGTGCAATTCAATGGTCAAGTCACCGCTGCTTGTCTCAAAAGATGCGTACAGCCCATCTTCTAAATTCATGGTCTGGTGGCAAGAGAGCAGTAAACCAATCCATACAAAACAAATAATTTTAATTCGCTTCATCTGTTCTGTTATAAAATTTGTATCAGTTCCACTTCAAAAATCAAAGCAGAATAAGGTGGAATTCCTCCCCTACCTTGAGCACCATAAGCCAAATTGTAGGGAATGTACAGCTTGTAAATAGCTCCGGGCTTCATGAGTTGCAATCCCTCCGTCCATCCCTGGATTACACGATTCAAGCCAAAAGTAATGGATGTACCTCGGTCTACAGAACTGTCAAAAACGTGCCCATCGATAAAAGTACCGTGGTAATGAACATCCACCGTTGAATTTCCTGTAGGAACTGTACCAAATCCTTCTTTTAGTACTTTGTATTGCAAGCCACTTTGGGTAGTCACCACTCCTGGAGTGGAAGCATTATCTTCTAAAAAAGCCATCCCTTCTGCCTTGTTTTCGGCATATGAAATAGAATTTTCTTGCTTGCTGTCACAAGAGTTGAACAAAACAAAAAGAACAAAAGGAAGGGTATTTTTTAGAATTCTCATTTTTATTTGTTGATTTTGATCAACTCTACATCAAAAACCAAGGGCATAAAAGGTTTGATCACACCGCCTCTTGGATTCGCTCCGTAGGCCAATTCTTGAGGGATAAAGAATTTGAATTTGGCACCCTCTCCCATCAATTGCAAACCTTCTGTCCATCCCTTTATCACTTGGTTCAATCCAAATGAAGAAGGTTCTCCACGATCTACGGAACTGTCAAATACAACTCCTTCGGGAGTCGTTCCATGGTAGTGTACCGTCACATTGTCCGTAGCAGATGGCTTGTTATTGCTTCCTTCTTTGACAACGATGTATTGCAAACCACTGTCGGTAGTCAAAACACCTTCTTTGTTTTTGTTTGCTTCTAAAAATTGAAGTCCCGCTTCTTTTTGAACAAGCGCATCGGCTTCACTTTTCTTTTTGAAATAATTTGTCAGAATATCGTTGATGTCTTTTACTTCCAACAACACTTTTAAAGAATCCGCTGCTTCTTCATAACCTTGAATAAAAAGAGCGTCTTTTACTTCTTTGAAATTGGGTTTCATCCGGTAAGACATGTCCAATCCCAAAGCATAACTCACGGTATCTGCTTCTGTCAACAAATCACTGGTCGTGTTCGCGTTGACAGCGACAACAGAAAGTGTTCCGGTAGTATCTTGAGCTTGCGCCATGGCTTCTTGTTGCTTTTTCATAAAAAAGGTTCTCAAAATATCGTTGATTTCCTCTTTTTGAATTTTTACATTTGTAGAATCTGCTGCATCGCGATAGCCCTGAACAAAAGCGTGGTTGTTGGCGTTTTTAAAGTTCTCAGCTATTTTTGTTGCCATGTCCAATCCCAAAGCGTAGCTCACTGAGTCTAAGCCTGTTGCTAAATTGTCTTGTCTTTTTTGATTTTCACAGGAGGTAAAAGCAATCGTTGCAGCCAATACTCCTAAGTGAGTGATGTGTTTGATTTTCATATGGTTTGTATTTATTTGATTGATATTAATTTAATTCTACAGACTACGGGCTGGTTGGGGCCTATATTGTATTCCAAATTCCCCTTTGAACGGTAAGCGACAAAAGAAGAAAAAACAAATTGCACTTCTTCTCCCAAACGCATTATTTTGATTCCTTCTTGAATCCCCTTTATACGATGTTCTTTGTCAACTATATAGGATTGGATGCCCAACGCTTCTTTGGACAACAAAACAGTTCCATCCAAGCTTTGAATTTCTTGTTCATAAAACACTTGATTTCCTTTAGAAGGATGGGACTCTGAGCTGTTTTTGTGGAGATAGCAATACCAAAAACCTTTGTTTGAATTGATGTAGTCGTGTAAAGTGTCTTTCGCGACAAAACGTTTTATGTAGGCCTGTTCAAGGGTAACTATTTTTTTATTTAAAGTTACGGATTTTTCAAGAACTGTTGTTGAACTCTTGACAATAGGTCTTCTGGGACTTGGTGAGTTGCAAGCCAAAAAGAATGCGAAAAGAAGTGATACAAAAACATTAGGATTCATAGGACTCCGCTAAAGCTTCTTTATAGGTTGGCAAAAGGCTGACAAATCTTTCCACAGCTGTCTCCAACGAGCTTGTTGACCTTCCTCCAGCGGCATTATCATGTCCACCCCCATGGAAGTGATTTCTCGAAAATTGATTTACTGAAAAACGCCCCTTTGAGCGAAAAGATATTTTTACAATATTTTGTTCTGAATCTTCTATAAAAATTGCTGACATATAAATTCCTTTTAAGGAAAGCCCATAATTGACCAACCCTTCGGTATCTCCTTTTTGATAGTTGCATCTTTCCAATTCTGTGACCGAAAGCGTCATATAGGCTGTGTGGCTTTCTTGCAAAACTACCATGTTGGTCAAAGCGATTCCCATCAATTCCAATCTACTAGAAGAATTGGTATTGAAAACGCGGTCGTGAATCATCGCGTTGTCTGCTCCTTTGGCAATCAAATCAGCCACCACTTCGTGGGTAAGAGCTGTTGTGGATGAAAAACGAAAAGACCCCGTATCAGTCATGATGCCTGTATACAAACAAGAAGCTATTGCGGCGTCAATGCAATCTAAATCTCCGAGCATGTCAATAAAGTGATAAACCATCTGACAGGTCGCACAAATGGACGTGTCTGAATAGACAAACTCAGATAAAGGTTCCGGTTGCTGGTGGTGGTCTATCATTACAAAAGTTCCCGTGTAGCTTTCCAAAACTGCCTGCATGGTTTCTCCCACTCTGTGCAGCGCGTTGAAATCCAAGACAAAAAGGATATTGGACTCTAGGATCGCTTGTTTGGACCGTTGGTTTTGCTTGTCAAATTTCAAGGTCGTTTCGGCACCGGGAAGCCACTGCAAAAAAGCAGGCGCTTCATTGGGCAAAACTGTTTGCACCGAGTGCCCTTTACTTTTTAAATAATGCTGCATCGCCAATGAAGATCCTATGGCATCTCCATCCGGGTTTCGGTGGGTAACCAAACTGATCTTTTGGGGTTTTGAAAGTAATTTTTTTAAGGCACTAATTGACTGTGAATTCATAAGTCGCGAATATACAATAATAAAAGAAAATAAATTTCAAAGGTTCCGTTAATTAAATGATAAAAAAATGATTGACATCCCTATATAAATAGTGAGTCCTAGAGAAATTGTGCGGACTCCAACTCACAAAGAATTCTGTGTACCAACGAAGGCTATGCTAATAAAAAAAGTATCTTTACAAAAAAAATAAAATGAGAACAAATAGAACTTTCACCATGCTGAAACCCGATGCTGTAGAAAAAGGCATGATGGGAACTATTTTAGAAAAAATAAACAATGCCGGTTTTCGCATTGTTGGTATGAAATTGACACAAATGTCTCAAAAAGATGCTGAGTCCTTTTATGCAATTCATAGCGAACGTCCTTTTTTTAAAGGATTGGTTGCCTTTATGACACGAGGACCTATTGTCGCTGCAGTATTGGAAAAAGAAAATGCAATTGAAGATTTTAGAGCTTTGATTGGTGCGACCAACCCTGCAGAAGCAGCCGAAGGAACGATTCGAAAATTATTTGCATCTTCCATGACTGAAAATGCAGTTCACGGTTCTGACAGTAATGCAAATGCAGCCATTGAAACTGCATTTCATTTTTCTGAAAGAGAACTGTTTTAAGATCGGTCTCGAAAGGCAAGACCCTTACAATTTTGTAGCGTTTTAAAAGCATTCCTTTTAAAAAAATAAAACCATGCAAAAAACACTTCTCTGGATTTTTCTCACGGTTTCCTTTGTCAACATGGCACAAGAATTGAACGTTTTTTCAGAACAAGACTCCCTAAGAGGTCAGGTTACTCTCGAAAGAATTTGGTGGGATTTGCAGCATTATGATTTGTCGATGACAATCAAAACAGACCCGCAATTTGTATGGGGCACTAATACCGTCACTTACACCGTTCTTTCATCAAACCAACTCATGCAGATTGATCTTCAAGCACCCATGCAGCTCTTAAAAGCTTCGCAAGACGAAAAAGAATTGAAAATCACCAAACGTGGAAATGCCCATTTTATAGAACTCCTAAAAAACCAAGTTGCTGGACAACAAGAACAACTTGTTCTTAGTTTTTCAGGAAAGCCAAAGACCAGTACAAATCCACCATGGGACGCAGGATTCACTTGGACAAAAGACAACAATGGTCTTGACTTTGTTGCGACCAGTTGCCAAGGACAAGGCGCAAGTGTCTGGTGGCCTTGCAAAGACCATATGTACGACGAACCTGACAGGGGAGTCAACTTGCATTATACCGTTTCAGAAAATTTGGTTGCAGTCGGAAACGGAAGGTTGGTCGGCACAGAATTAAAACCCTCCCAAAAATCAATAACCTATCATTGGAAGGTGACCCAGCCCATCAACAACTACGGTGTTCACCTCTCTGTGGGTGACTATGTACATTTCGATGAAAAATATGTGGGAGAGGCAGGAATATTAGATTGCAGCTATTATGTACTGCGAGAAAACCTTCAAAAAGCAAAGCAACAATTCAAAGAAGCCAAACGAACTTTGGAAGCTTTTGAATATTGGTTTGGCCCCTACCCTTTTTACGAAGACAGCTACAAATTGGTAGAAGTCCCCTACCTCGGCATGGAACACCAAAGTGCAGTCACTTATGGAAATGGCTATGAGAATGGTTATAGAGGTGCCGATTTGAGTGGAACGGGATGGGGACTGAAGTTTGACTTTATCATCGTACACGAATCGGGGCACGAATGGTTTGCAAACAACATCACAAACAAAGACATTGCAGATATGTGGATTCACGAGAGTTTTACCAATTATGCTGAGAGTTTATTTTTGGAATACCACTATGGAAAAGAGGCCGCTGATGCTTATGTGATTGGGTTGCGAGAAGGCATTTCCAATGACCGTACCATCATCGGACATTACGGCGTAAACCACGAAGGATCAAGTGACATGTACTTCAAAGGTGCCAACATGTTGCACACCATCCGACAGCTTGTCAAGGACGCTCAAAAATGGCGTGCGCTGCTAAGGGGAATGAATAGAGAATTTTACCACCAAACCGTCAGTACAGCACAAATAGAAAACTATATCAGTAAAACGCTGGGACAGGATCTCTCAAAAATTTTTGACCAATATTTGAGAACCACAGACATTCCTGTTTTTGAGTACCGAATCGTAAGGAACAACTTCCACTACCGATGGACAAATACCCTCGCTGATTTTAACATGCCTCTCAAAATAAACCACAACAATACCGAAAAGTGGATACAGCCTGCCAGCGAATGGAAAACAATGCGTTTGCATGAAAAAACCACGCATTTCTCGGTGGACAAAAATTTTTATATCAAAAGTAAAATGAATAGCGACAAATCTTCGGATTTTTAAGAGACGTATTTCGTTTTTTTAAGAAAGCTCAACACCACAAATGCCGCAAAGAAAAAGAGTGCCAAAATAAAAACCGATGCCTTCATAGAGCCGGTGAGCGTGATGACAAAACCGGTGATAAATGTACCCAGGACGATGGCCACTTTTTCGGTTACATCGTAAAAACTAAAGTAGGTCGTATTGTCCTTTGTGGTTTCGGGAATAAGTTTGGAATACGTTGACCTTGATAGTGATTGAATAGCTCCCAACACCAAGCCCAACAGTCCTCCTAAAGCATAAAACTGATAAGAAACATGCGGGTTTTCTTTTTCAAGCATGTAAGCCCCAACAGTTATCAAACCCCATCCAAATATGGTGATTTTTAAGGTTTTGATGTTTCCTATTTTAAAGGAAAGTTTTGAAAAAAGATAGGCTCCCAAAATGGCCACCAATTGAATTAGTAAAATCGTGATGATCAATTTTTCGGTTCCCAAGCCCAATTCTTTGTCCCCAAATAACGAGGCTATCAAAATAATGGTTTGTACGCCAACACTCAACAAAAAGAAGGCTGTTAAAAACAGTTTCAATTCCCTTTGTGTTTTCAATTCTTTCCAAACCGTTGCCAATTCTTGAAACCCTTTGAATATAAAATCTTTTGAGGGCTTTCTGCCAAAAGTGTTTTTCGGCAAATATTTGAAAGTATATTGTGCAAAAACAAACCACCATACACCCACCATCAAAAAAGAAATTCGAGCTGGCAATGTGGCATCTGAAATCCCAAACAACTCTGGCTTCATTTGCAAAACCAAACTCATCATCAACAAAATAACAGAGCCCAAATACCCCATGATAAAGCCTTTTGCACTGACTTGGTCGTGATCTTCTGGGTAGGCAACTTCCGTAAGGTAAGCATTGTAAAACACCAAACTTCCCCAAAAACCAATGCTCGCCAAAACCATAAAGACAATGCCTACCCAAAGTGTATCAACGCCTTTAAAAAAAAACAAAGCCGAAACAGCCCCCGAACCCAAAAGACAAAAAAACTGCATAAAACGCTTTTTATTCCCCATTGTATCCGCAATACTAGACAAGATGGGAGACAGGACAACGACCGCAAAAAACGAAAAAGACAGGGCGTAAGTGTAGAGTGTTGCGTTGTTAAAATCGCGCCCCAAAAAGGAAACCGAAGCCTCGTTTCCTCCAGTAATGCTGTTGTAGTAAATCGGAAAAATTGCCGTACCGATGACCAAGGAATAAACTGAATTTGCCCAGTCGTAAAACGCCCATGCTCCAATTAATTTTTTATCTCCTTTTTTTAAATTCATTTTTGCTTTGATTTGAGGTTGTAAGATTAAAACATTAGGTGTTTTCTTAAGATTTGGCAACTACAAATATTGACTTATTTGTATCTGTTCGCCAATATTTTTGCTTCTGGAATAAAATTACGAAGCGTTTCTATCCTTCTTTTGTTGGAAGGATGTGTGCTTAAAAATTCGGGTGTTTTTCCCTTGGATGCATGTTGCATTCGTACCCAAACATTTACAGCTTCATCCGGGTTGTAACCGGCTAAAATCATAAAGACCATTCCCAGCTTGTCCGCTTCTGTCTCATGTGTGCGGCTAAATTTGAGCATTCCCAATTGAGAACCGACTCCATAAGCGAGGTTCCACAGTTCTCTTTCTTTTTCTTCTTTGCTTTGGGTGCCGATGTTAACCACTGCACTGCCCAAGAGTTGCATTTGAGAAGAAGACATTCTCTCTTGTCCATGCTTTCCAAAGGCGTGTGCGATTTCGTGTCCCATGATGGCAGCAATCCCATCCGTATTTTTTGCGATGGGTAAAATTCCCGTGTAAAAAACTACTTTTCCGCCTGGCATGCACCAAGCGTTCAAAGATTCCTCTTCAATCAAATTGAACTCCCATTCGTAAGCAGCTGCTTCTTTGCCCATATTGTTGGCACGCATAAACCTGTCGACAGACTTCGAAATCTTCCGACCAACAGCTTTTACTTCCGCAATTTTCTTTGAATTCGTCGCAAGTTTATTCTCAGCTAAAAAAGATTTGTACTGTGCAAAACTTGTAGGCAAAACCTGTGAATCCGAAACAAAATTGATTCTCTTTCTCCCTGTAATTGGAACCGTTGAACACTGTGTAAAAAGGAGCGTGGTATAGAGAAATAAAAGTATTTTTTTCATATTTTTACAGTGTAATAGGTTTACAAATATAAAATTACAAAATGTATCCCAACACTCTATCACTGTTTTTATTTGCATGAATTATTTTTTTAAAAGGCAGATCGCATGACAACCGTTAAGATTTTTTTTCCTGTAATGTTCTTTATCACCGCAATTTCAATGCCCGCTTTTGGTCAAAAAAATTTAAAAAGCTCAGAAAACAAAGAAAAAATGAATATTGTCACTTTCAAAACACTTAAAAAACAACTGCAACCCATGACAAAAAAATCACTTACAGAAAAAGAATGGAAATCCCAGCTTACGGAAAAGGAGTATCATATCTTAAGAGAAAAAGGAACGGAAGCACCGCACACAGGAAAGTATAATTTACATTTTGAAAAAGGGACCTATCGTTGCAAGGGATGCAATACCGCTTTGTTTGATTCAGAAACAAAGTTTGATGCCCACTGCGGTTGGCCTTCTTTCGACAAAGCCATAGATGGGACAATTACCTATGTAAAGGACGCTTCTTTGGGTCGCGTTCGCACCGAAATCATTTGTACCCACTGTGAGGGACATTTGGGGCATGTATTTGAGGACGGCCCAACTGAAACTGGATTGCGGTATTGTGTCAACTCCGCTTCCATCAAATTTGAATAAAAAGGAGGGTCGAAAAGAATGCCATTTTCATATTTCTTTTCACATTTTATTGTTGCATTCTAGAAATATGACAATCCAATCTGAAAAGAAATTATCATAAGCAAGTCCTGTCCTTACTGCAAATCCAAGCAAAGAAATACAACCGACCGTTCGGGAATTCTCAAGAACATTCCAATGACTGTGTTGTCCCGTTGTATGAAATGTAATGGTTATTACTACTTTGTTGCGTTTTTTTACAGGTCTTTTAATACAAAAAATCAAACTCGTACAATGTCGGCTGATTGTATATGGATTTCAACAAACGCAATTCCTTCTTTGACCACAAAGTGTTTTCTACTATCTTTGCTGCTTAAAACAACTACTAATAACACATGTTTCAAAATTTAAGTGAAAAATTAGACAAGGCATTCCACGTCCTAAAAGGACATGGAAAAATCACCGAGGTAAATGTTGCAGAAACCTTGAAGGAAGTTCGCAAGGCATTGATCAATGCAGATGTAAACTTTAAAATTGCAAAGGATTTCACCAAAAGAGTCAAAGAAAAAGCCATTGGTCAAGATGTATTGACCACTTTGAATCCTGGACAATTGCTAGTGAAAATTGTCAAAGACGAACTTACAGAACTGATGGGTGGAGAAACCGTAGGTGTCCATCTTACCGGGAATCCAACTGTCATTTTGATGTCAGGACTCCAGGGTTCTGGTAAAACTACTTTTTCAGGAAAACTCGCTAACTTTTTAAAGACCAAAAAATCCAAGAACGTACTTTTGGTAGGTTGTGATGTCTACCGCCCTGCAGCTGTCAATCAATTGCAAATTGTCGGAGAGCAAATCGGTGTTGAAGTCTACGCGGAAGTAGGCAACCAAAACCCCGTTGAAATTTCTAAAAACGCGTTGAAACACGCCAAAGCAACAGGAAAAAATACTGTCATCATCGATACTGCGGGACGCCTTGCAGTAGACACAGAAATGATGGATGAAATCTCTGAGATTCACAAAGCAGTTGCTCCCCAAGAAACCTTGTTTGTGGTCGATTCCATGACCGGTCAAGATGCAGTAAATACCGCAAAAGCATTCAACGACCTACTGAACTTTGATGGCGTTGTGCTCACCAAGTTGGACGGAGATACCCGAGGAGGTGCTGCCTTGTCAATAAAATCTATCGTTGATAAACCGATAAAATTCATCGGAACAGGTGAGAAAATGGAGGCGATTGATGTCTTCCACCCTGATCGAATGGCAGATCGAATCTTAGGAATGGGTGATGTCATTTCTTTGGTAGAAAGAGCCCAAGAACAATACGACGAAGAAGAAGCTCGAAAAATTCAGAAAAAAATTGCCAAAAACCAATTTGGATTTGACGATTTCTTGAATCAAATACAGCAAATTAAAAAAATGGGAAATGTCAAAGATTTGATGGGCATGATTCCCGGAGCTGGAAAAGCCATGAAAGATGTGGACATTGACGACGATGCTTTCAAAGGCATCGAAGCAATCATACATTCCATGACACCCGATGAAAGAAGCAATCCCAAAACAATCAATGCAAGTCGAAAAAAAAGAATTGCAAAAGGATCGGGAACTTCTATCCAAGCAATCAATCAGCTGATGAAGCAATTCAACCAGATGAGTAAAATGATGAAAATGATGCAAGGAGGTGGCGGAAAAAAAATGATGCAAATGATGAAAGGAATGCAATAATAATTTTCAAAGCAATTCCAGTCACCAAGAAAAAAAATTACAATTCATACATCCTTACAAATGACACTATTAGACGGAAAAAAAACAGCTGCGGCAATCAAAGAAGAAATAGCCCTTTCAGTTGCAAAACTCAAAAAGTCAGGTAAAAAAACCCCGCATTTGGCCGCTGTTCTTGTCGGCACAAACGGCGCCAGCATGACCTATGTAGGCGCCAAAGTAAAAGCCTGTGACTTGGTTGGGTTTGAATCGACATTGATCGAGTTGCCAGACACCACCTCCGAAGTAGCATTGTTGGATGTCATTGAAAAATTAAATACTGACCCTTCCATCGATGGGTTTATCGTGCAATTGCCATTGCCAAAACACATCGACGAAGACAAAGTATTGATGGCTGTTCACCCTGACAAAGATGTGGATGGCTTCCACCCTACCAATGTTGGGAAAATGGCCTTAGAATTGCCCACTTTTCTCCCAGCAACGCCTTATGGCATCCTCGAGTTGTTAGAACGCTACCAGGTGGAAACCTCTGGGAAGAATGTTGTCGTCATTGGCCGCAGTCATATTGTCGGTAGGCCGATGAGTATTTTATTAAGTCAGAAAAGAGCTGCTGGAAATGCCACCGTTACACTCACACACAGTAGGACAAAAAATTTAAAAGAGATCACACTAAAAGCAGATATCGTAGTTGCGGCATTGGGAATTGCGGAATTTCTAACCGGCGATATGGTTAAAGAAGGAGTAACCATCATCGATGTAGGCATTACCCGCGTGGAAGATGCGAGTAAGAAAAGAGGCTTCCGATTGGCTGGAGATGTGCATTTTGAAAGTACTGCTAAAAAAGCCGCCTTTATCACTCCAGTACCTGGAGGTGTTGGCCCTATGACCATTGCCATGTTGCTCAAAAACACCTTGTTGGCTTGTGACAGAAATAACTAAATCGTTGGTGCACAAAAAGGTGTCCTTTGAGAAATTATTTAGCTTCCAAAAAACCTTTCCAAATACTTTTGAAACAAAGTCAAGGAAGCGATCAAACTAGAGAAAAGAGTGAATATTACCTCGGATTTCCGTATTAAAATCCTTTCCGCCTTCTATAAAATTCGTTTGAATACCTAGCGTATAAAGACTTTTGAGTTTGCCTTGTAAACGCATGGCATCCTTTTCAGTTGTTAGCAACAATTTCTTCTCTCCTTCCACAGCAGCAAACGTTTTTTGAATCGCTTGTAAATCCGCAGCATCAAAAGAGTGGTGGTCTGGATAAGAAAGGTGTGTAAAATCGACCTGTTGGTCAGTCAAATAAGCCAACAGAGGAGTTGGGTTCGCAATTCCTGTAAGCAATACCACAGCGAAGTTGCGCAAAGATGCGACAGGGATCTGATCGGATTCAGAAACAACAAATGGCGCATACGAAATCTTCGTAAAAAAGACTTTTTGCAGTGCTGTTGGAGCTATTTTTTGTAAAATACGTTGGCGTTCCTCCGTTGAAATCTCAAGAGGACATTTGGTCACAAGGATTGCATTGGCTCGCTTGGCACCGCTTCTTGGTTCTCGAAGATTTCCTGTAGGTATCATAAAATCAGAGGTATACAGCTCGTCATAAGAGGTCAAAAGCGTGTAAAAAGAAGCTTTTACCTTGCGATGTTGAAATGCATCGTCTAACAATACCACTTCGATTTCAGGGTGGCACTCCAATAATTTTTGGATGCCATGGCTGCGATTTTCATCAACAGCAACGATGGTCAGGGGAAATTTTTTGTAAAAAAAATAAGGTTCGTCACCCAATTCTTCAACAGAAACTTCTGAGGAAGCCAAGACAAAACCTTGGCTCTTTCGCTTGTACCCCCTGCTGAGTACCGCTACTTTAAAGTCTTTTTGAAGCAAGTCAATGAGGTATGCGATTTGTGGTGTTTTTCCAGTACCTCCAACACTTAAATTTCCTACAGCAATTACGGGAACTGAAAATGACCTGCTCAAAAAAAAGCCCCAATCAAAAAACAAATTGCGTATTGACGTCACAAACCCGTACAGGATGGAAAAAGGAAACAAAGCGAATCGAAAAAAACGAAATATCAATTTGTAATTCATAAACATGTAGATGTACTGCAACAAACCTAAGAACAATAAAAGGTTTAAACAAAAAAACAAATAGATTTCTTAATTCGTCGTTCTTTTTATAAATTTGAAAATCAACGAATGCTTGCTTATGAAAATAAAAGACATCACAAATGCTCTTGAGGAGCTTGCTCCACTGAGCTACGCAGAAGATTTTGACAATGTAGGTCTTCTTGTGGGACAATTCGACACGGAAGTTACTGGGGTTTTGGTTACTTTGGATACGCTGGAAACTGTTGTGGAAGAAGCCATTGCAAAAAACTGCAACCTGATTCTTAGCTTTCACCCAATCATATTTTCAGGATTAAAAAAATTGAATGGAAACAATTATGTCGAACGCGTGGTGATCAAAGCGGTACAACACAACATCGCTATTTATGCGATTCACACAGCTTTGGACAATTCTTTTTCGGGAGTAAACGCCAAAATCTGTGATGTCTTGGGCTTACAAAATCGAAAAATCTTGATTCCTCAAAACGAAACGCTCAAACAACTAACCATCGATGTTCCAAATGAAGCTGCAGAAAGGATGAGCAGCGCACTCAATGCTGTTGGCGCATCAAGCATACAAAATCGAGATGCTGGGCTGGTCATTACTTTCAAAAAACACTTGGAAAAAAAAATAACCAACACCTTGCTTGCACTTCACCCCTCTGAGCAAATCAATTACGAAATCACTGCCTTGACAACATCACAGGAGAGAATTGGCATGGGGATGATTGGAGAATTTAAAGAAGCGATGCAAGAAAAAGAATTTTTAACGTTTGTAAAAACAAGTATGCAAACTGATTGTATTCGGCATTCCAGAACAATTGGAAAAAGCATTAAAAAAGTTGCTGTATTAGGAGGATCCGGAAGTTTTGCCATTGAAAAGGCCAAAAATGCTGGTGCTGATGCCTTTGTCTCCGCAGATTTCAAATACCATGAGTTTTACAAAGCTGAAAACCAGTTACTCATCCTGGACATTGGTCATTATGAAAGTGAGCAATTCACAAAAAACCTCTTAGTGGACTATCTTACAAAAAAATTTACTAATTTTGCAATCATTTTATCAGACACACATACAAATCCTATTTACTACCTATAGACATGGCTAAGAGCAAAGAACTTACAGTTGAAGAAAAATTAAGATCGCTATACAGATTGCAATTGATAGATTCAAGAATAGACACCATCAAAAGTGTCCGAGGCGAGCTCCCTTTAGAAGTTGAAGATCTAGAAGATGAAGTAGCTGGTTTGAATACAAGATTAAACAACTTTAAAGAAGATGTTGCCAATTTAGAATCGGATATCAGCAATAAAAAAAATACTATTGAAGAAGCTACGGAGAGTGCCAAAAAATACGAAAAGCAGCAACAAACAGTTCGAAACAACCGTGAATTTGATTCTTTGACAAAAGAAATTGAATTTCAACATTTGGAAATCGAATTGGCTGAAAAACGTATCAACGAATACCGTGCGAAAATCGAACAGAAAAAGGAAACCATTGTAGGTACTTCTGAAAAGTTAGAAAAACAAACTTCTCATTTGGAACACAAAAAATCTGAATTGGAAGCCATTTCTAAAGAAACAGAAATTGAAGAGAAAACGATGAACCAGATGTCTGAAGAATTGTCAGAAAAAATGGATTCTCATCTTTTGAAAGCGTATCAAAAGATACGTTCCAATGTCAAAAATGGTTTGGCAATAGTACCTATTGAAAGAGGTGCTGCCGGAGGTTCATTCTTTACCATCCCACCACAAATACAGATTGAAATCGCTTCACGTAAAAAAATCACCATTGACGAGTACAGTGGACGTATTTTAGTTGACGCTACTTTGGCTGAAGAAGAAAAACTAGCATTGGAGAGCATTTTTTCATAACAAGCACTCAATACATAAAAAAAATCCCCTTCCAATGGAAGGGGATTTTTTATACCCGTATAGTTGAAAATAAAACGACTATGAAAGCAATCCTCTTAAAAAAGTCAGTTTTTGTTTCCATACGATCAATGTGCTGGAATTTTTTACAATGGAGTCTTTTACGTTTGCCACCAATGGATTGTCGTCAGTCGCATTGGAAATAAAACTAATATTATTTTCCAATTGCTTGATTTCTTTGGTGATTTCATCGACTTTCTTTCTCACAAACTGAATTTCTCCCTCAATTTTACGAGGATTGTCTAGCGAAAGGGCATCCATTTTGATTTTGTATTTCATCAAGGCAAGTTCGTCTCCACTTACGTCAAGTTGCTCAAACAAAATTTCTATGGCTTTGTTGAATTCTACTTCAATGGCTTTTTCATTTCTGGGAACCCTCCCAATATTTTTCCAAGTTTTTAAATACGCTTTGACCTCTTCAATGGCGATGTCTGAATTTCCATAAACTCCTTTTATTTGTTGTAAAAACTCTTTTTTGGTTGCCAAAGCTTCTTGCTCATCAACAGAACCACTGTCTTGAATTTTGTGAACGCGATCAAAATAGTGGTTGCAAGCTCCTTTGAACTCTTTCCATATTTTATCTGAAAATTTTCTAGGGACGTGTCCTATCGTTTTCCATTCGGCCTGTATACGTTTCATCTCACTTGAAGCATGCTGGTGCTCTTCACTGTCTTTTAGGGAGGATGCCAATGCTACCAAAGCCAATTTTTTTTGTAGATTCTCCTGTTGGGTATGGTTCAATTCTTTGTAAAAAGCATTTTTGGCATGGTTGAAATTTTTGGTAGTTCCTTTCAAAAGATCCCATATTTGTTGGCTTTTTTGACGATGAACTTTTCCTATTTTGAAAAAGGTTTCTCGAACTGCCTCAAATTCTTTGATGCTTCGTTGCCAGTCGGAATGCGTTTTGTTTTTGGAAGTGTCATAGACTTCCAAGGTTTCAATAACGGATACTTTTAACTTTAGATTTTCTTCATACTGTGTTTTTTGCCCTTCAAAAAAAGCATCTCTTTTGCTGTGTATCTTTTTGGTAGCTACACTGAACTTTTGCCAAATTTCTTCACTGAATTCTTTTGATACAGGTCCGATTTCTTCTTTCCATTTTTTATGAAGTTCTTGCAACTCTTTGAAAGCAGACTCCAAATCAGCTTGTTCGCTTAGATGCTCAGCACGCGCAACAATTTTTAATTTTTCCTCTAAGTTGTGCTTGAAATCCAACTCGCGAAGGTCTTTGTTGAGATGTAACAAATCATAGAAGCGTTCTACATGGTGATGGTAATTCCTCCACGTCGTATTGTATTTGGTTCTTGGTACGGGGCCAATGGCTTTCCATGTGAGCTGTAGTTGTTTGAAATCGTTGTACATGGTCTTAGCATCTGCCTTGTCAATAATTTCTTTTAGCGCGTCAATGGCAGCAATCCGCTTGTTTAAATTTTCTTTCAATTGGACATCAAGGGCGTCGTAATGGGCTTTTCTTTTTACTTTGTAGTTCGCCATCAATTCATTGAACGTCACTTTGAGTGGACTGGAAAAATAAAAGTCAATAGACTCCCCTCCTTCTGCAATAAATTGTGCTTTTTTCTCTGCCAATAAAACACCAAATTTTTCGTCAAACACTTTTTTTATTTCCTCAACATTGGACTTGATTACAGCAACATTGGAGTTTTGGGTTATATTTCCCAATTCTTTGACCAAAGTTTCCAAGTCCAATGCCGCTAAATCCAATTTTGGCTCAGGGATGGACTTTTCGGGTATTTCGCTTTCCACAGTTTCCACTTCTGAAACCTGAGTGTCCTCCTCTTTGGTATTGGCTTTAGTAAGCACCTCTTTTTCGACTTCGATAGAGACTGTTGTTTCTGCTTGCTTCAATTCACTT
>CAWVRK010000003.1:0-123397 GCA_963932955.1 uncultured Flavobacteriaceae bacterium | reverse complement strand
CAACTCAACTCAACTCAACTCAACTCAACTTTCTCAGGTGAGTATCTGCACATGTATAAAATCACACAATTGTTTCTTTAAGAAATTTAGTGACAAGTTTTTAGAGCGTTATTTTCTTTTGTTTATTTTTTTTAAGGTGTTTTTTTAAAACAACATAGAGCTCTTTTTTGAGTTTTCGATTTCTTTCTTTCAACGTGTTTGTTTGAATGGCCAAGTCAAAATGTTTGTTTCGATAAGTTTCGTGTTCATTGGGAACTTTAATGTCGTCCAACAGTTCTTGAAGTCGGTTTCTGTGAACCTGTAACAGTTGGAGAAGATCGGCTCCCATCTTTTGATTTTTTTTCAATAAGTCTACTATCTTTTGGCACTTGGCAATGTGTTCTTTGTCCAGAAAGGCCAGTGTGTTATCGAGAATCAAATCTTCAAAAAAAAGTTCTACGTCTGCAATGAATTTCAATTCGGAGATCCAACTACTGGTTGCTTGATGCATCTCTAAGGTTCCTATTTTTATCTCTTTTGTTTTCATTTTGTCTGTGGTTTTTATGACAGCTCATTTTTTGTGACAAACACAAATTTCAAGTCTGTTTGTGGGTTGATGGATCTTCAATCAACTTATTTCAATCTGTTTTTTAGGGATTGTTTTTGCAGCCTCCTCTTTTGCCAATTGCAACTGCAAAATTCCTTTTTTGTAAGTCGCATTTACGTTGGCTTCCAAATCGGCATTGGCGGGAAGTTTGAGAGATCTTTTAAAAGAATTGTAGGAAAACTCTTTGCGTGTATAATTTCCTGCTGTTTCTTCTTCCTCTTGGGTTTTTTCTCCAGAAACATGTAGGATGTTTTCATCGAGTGTGATGTTAAAATCTTCTTTTGAAAACCCAGGAACGGCAAACTCAATTTCAAACAAATCTTCTTTTTCTTGAATGTTCATGGCTGGCAATATTCCGTTGTCAAATGTGAAATCATCATTGACAAACGGGTCGAAGCTCAGTAAGTTTTTAAACGCATCATTTCTCCACGGAAATAGAGCGTTTTGTGTATTGAATTTTAAAAGTGTCATGGCATATTTATTTAAGTTAAACGTCTGCGGATGCTCTAAAATAAAAGATGAAAAAAGCATATAAAATGATATATGTCAACATCTGTAAATTATTTTTTTTGAGGCAGGTGTTTTTAGTAGCGTTGCTTGGAATAATAATCACGGACCAATGCGATAATTTGGTTCTCCGTTATGTTGTCTATTTTTTGAACCTCATTTGTCTTATTAAACAACTCTTTGTAGTGTTCTTGCAATTCTTTTTTTAATTTGAAATTGGTTTCAGCTGGACCAAAAATCACCAATTCATCCGCATCTTTGATTTCAGTTACAATTGTTTTGAAATAGTTTTTAAGTTGTTTTTTTTCACGCTCAAGGTATTTGCTGTCGTGAACAACATCTTGTGGCCCCCCTTTGAGTCGAGTCCCAGCCCCACCTTTTACATGAAAATCATCCAAATTGGATGCAATGGTTTTGAATGGGTTTTGTTTGTTTGAAAGGTCTACAATATGTGCTTTTCGTTTGTCAATCCAGATACCAATTTGCTTCATGGGTTTGTGCTTTAGGTTTGTTGGTGTTTATGAATTAAGTTTCTTTCACTCCTTATAGTTTTTAGTCACTTTTACTGTTTTAGTACAGGCAAAACCAGCAGCGGTTTTTGTAAATGAAACCCAATTTGATGTATCAGAGAACCTGAAAATAATTTTTCAAAAAACGTGTGTTTGTAACGTAGCATAACGATCAGGTCTATCGGTGTATTTTTTTTAAAATTCTCAATAGTTTCTTCTGTGTTTTGGTTGTCAACATGGAGAAATAAGTGAGCAATGCCATGAAACAGCTTTTCAAGTTGCAATTTGTTTTCTTTTTGTTGGGTAGATAAATTGTACCCATAAGTGGCGTTTAAAATATGGATCATTGAGTGGTTGTTTGTGCCAATTTCCAAGAGTTCTTTGAGCGTTTCTTTTTGAAAGTTTACTTCGTAATTTGTTGGAAATAAGATTTTAACGAGCGGGGAGAAGGGGTGTTTTTGAGGGATTGCCAGGATCGGACACTTTGTTTTGTCTATTGCGTGAATGGTATTAGTGCCAAACAAAATCTTTTGAATCCCACTAGCTCCTTTGGTTCCCATCACAATCAACTCAATTGCATGTGCTTCCGTCAGCTTTTCGATTTCGGATTGTAGGGTGTTGAAAGATGAAATTGTTTCGAATCGATGTTTGTTATTTGGGTATTTTTCTAAAATCTTCTCCTTTGTTTTTTTGAGTCTATTTTGAGAGTTTTTACGTGTGATGTCCATCAGTTCTAAATCTCGTCTACTAGTAAGACTGAGCTCTGGATTGTAAAGTATAGGGGTGTATGTATGCACCAAATAAAACAAACAATCAGTCGTTTTATAGAGTTCTAAGGCGTAGCAAATGGAGTTCCATGAATTTTTAGAAAAGTCAGTAGGTAAAAGTATTTTTTTCATTTCAAATAACTGTTTTGTAGTTTTCTTTACAAACAAATAGGATTGTATGCAAAAGGAGCTTTTCAGTTTAATTTTTTTTTAAATCAATTTATGGGCCGGTATTTTGGTGGTTGTTAAAAGTGTGAACGTGAGACTTTTTTTGAGTTTGAAACCCTTCAAGGATTTTATTTTTGTTCTTCGCAAGAATGTTTTAAAATGAAATGGGGGGTTGCCCCCCCATTTCGTTGATTGTTCCAAAAAATTAATTCAGACATAGAAATCACCGACATTGTCAATAAACAAGAGTCGTTTCCTTCCATTTTGTCAGTTATTTTGGAACACCAACTGTGACCCTAAGATTCGCTTCAAAGGATCGAGTTTTGAGAGTATATATTATGTGTGATTTTTACTTTGTTTTGACACTGATGGGCTTTCTCCCTCATGGTTGCAGAACAGCTAGTATCGGTAACGATAGATGTCCAAAAGTGTTCAAAACTTTACAAGCAATTTTCAATGAACTAGAATTTTAGTCATTCAACCCTTGATTAAATATAATTAACAAATGTTAATAATGCAAAAAAAATAGCAATATTTTAAAAAATTATTTTCTACTATTGCCATACCAATTAGGATTTTTTGTCCTCTGTGCAAATACACGGTACAAAAAAACACCTTTATGACTAGCAAAAGGTGTTTCTTATGGTTATCGGGAAACTTTTTTTTAGAAAGAATACTTGTTTTCAGAGATCAATTTCGAGGCGATTAATTTTCGCAACGCTATTGCATCAGGATGGTTGTGGTATTTGGTGAAGCGTTTCAAGCCCATGAGCATCATTTGCTGATCGTCACCCTTGGGCAATGAAAAAATAGCCTCTTTTGCCTTGCTCGATATGATTTCTACGGCATTGAACAGGTTCAATTGAGCCATGGCAATTTGTGCTTTGCTATCTGCATCAGGAGCCTGTTGTACTCTTTTTTCTGTTTTCAAGAGCGTGGATTCTGCCAAATAAATTTCCATGATGATTTCTGCTATGCAAGAGACCAATTGTTGTTGCTTTTCGAGTTCCATGCCATGCGTTTCTACTGCCTTTCCGGCAATCATCAAGGCCACTTTCTTTAATTTTGCGACCATTGCATTTTCTTCAGAAAGGAAAACTGAATAGTCGGGCGTCTCAAACGCTGGAATGCCCATTAATTCCTGAGCTACCTCCATTGCTGGAGTCATCAAGTCTAGTTCCCCTTTCAAAGCCTTTTTGAGAAGCATGCCAACGGTCAACAGACGATTGATCTCATTTGTTCCCTCATAGATTCTGCCAATGCGCGCATCTCGCCAAGCAGCTTCCATGGGCGTTTCTTTGGAAAAGCCCATGCCTCCAAATATCTGTATGCCCTCATCGGTTACGTATTGTGCTGTTTCAGAGGCGTATACTTTTAAGATAGCACATTCGATGGCGTATTCTTCGACTCCTTTTAATTCTGCTTCTTGGTGTGATTTTCCGGCTGCAATAAATTCATCAATTTTGTTTTGAATGTCTTTTGCTGCCCGGTAACAACCCGATTCTGTCACATATGTTTTCGTAGCCATTTCTGCGAGTTTGTACTGAATGGCGCCAAAAGAGGAGATGGGTGTTTTGAATTGCTTCCGTTCGTTTGCGTATTTGATGGCTTCATTGTTGATCCTTCTACACGCATCCAAGCAGGCTGCAGCCAATTTGATGCGTCCTACATTCAATGAATTCAAGGCGATTTTAAAACCGGCAGCTCTTTCAGAAAGCATGTTTTCTATGGGGACTTTTGTATCGCTGAAAAAAACTTGTCTCGTTGAAGATGCTTTGATGCCTAATTTGTGTTCTTCCTCGCCCAAGAGAATACCGTTTGGAGTTTTTGAGTCGTATTCAACGATAAATGCAGTGATGTTTTTGTCCTCTTCAATTCGTGCAAAGACAATCATCAAGCTGCAAAACCCTGCATTTGAAATCCACATTTTTTGACCAGAAATCAGGTAATGCTTGCCATCTTCTGTCAGTGTTGCTTTTGTTTTTCCAGAGTTGGCATCACTTCCGGCTCCGGGTTCTGTAAGGCAATAAGAGCCAAACCATTCTCCAGAAGCCAACTTAGGAACGTATTTTTGTTTTTGGGCCTCAGTCCCATACAACAAAATAGGCATGGTTCCAATCCCTGTGTGAGCGCCGAAGGCAGTAGCCATTGAGCCCGAAGCACCAGAAATATAATCACAAACCAACATAGCCGAGACAAATCCCATGCCCATTCCTCCATAGACTTCTGGAACAGAAATACTCAGAAGCCCCATTTCTCCAGCTTTGACCATGATTTCTTCTGTAAAAGCATAGTCCCCTTCTTCAAAACGTTTTTTTTGTGGCCACACATCTCGGTCAATAAATTCTTGTACCGAGACTTTCATCATTCGTTGTTCCTCCGAAAAGTCTTCCGTGATAAAAACATCGGTTGCTTTTGTTTCTTTGGTTAAAAACTCACCTCCTTTTATTGTTTCCATAATAAGTTTTTTTAAGTTGAAAAAATAAAATTTATTTTAAAAATTCATAAATCCCTGCAGCACCTTGACCTGTTCCGACACACATGGTGACCATACCGTACTTGTTCTTTCGTCTTCTCATTTCGTTAAACAGTTGGACAGACAGTTTTGCGCCTGTACACCCAAGGGGATGGCCAAGAGAAATGGCACCTCCATTGACATTCACAATCTCTTGATTGATCTCTAAGGTCCGCATGACCGCTAAAGATTGAGAAGCAAATGCCTCATTCAATTCAATCAAATCGATGTCTTTGAGTTGCATGCCTGCTCGATCCAAAGCTTTTGGAATCGCTTTTACAGGACCAATTCCCATGATTTTTGGTGGTACACCCGCTACTGCAAAGGAAACCATCCGAGCAATGGGTTCTAAATTCAATTCCTTGACCATTTTTTCGCTCATGACTAATACAAATGCAGCACCGTCACTCATCTGTGATGAGTTTCCAGCTGTTACAGATCCACCATTCGAAAAAACAGGTTTTAGTTTGGACAGTGCTTCTATGGAAGTATTTCTTCTCGGTCCTTCATCCTTAGAAACGGTAAAATTCCGTTCTTGTTTTTTGCCTTCTTCGTTCATGAAAATTTCTTCCACCTCAATCGGAACAATGTCCTCTTTGAAAAGATCGTTGTCCAAGGCGTGCAAGGCTTTTTGATGGGAACGAAATGCAAATGCATCTTGGTCTTCCCGAGAAATCTTGTATTGCTTGGCAACCGCTTCTGCGGTCAATCCCATTCCCCAATAGTAATCTTCATGGCCTGCGGCAGTTGCTTTGTAATTGGGAACCGGTCTGTATCCTCCCATTGGGATGTAGCTCATGCTTTCGACACCACCGGCCAAAATACAATCTGCCATGCCCGCTTGAATTTTTGCGGCCGCAATGCTAATTGTTTCCAAACCAGAAGCACAATAACGGTTGACTGTCATTCCAGCAACGG
The DNA here is from genome assembly GCA_963932955.1 of uncultured Flavobacteriaceae bacterium. Taxonomy (GTDB): domain Bacteria; phylum Bacteroidota; class Bacteroidia; order Flavobacteriales; family Flavobacteriaceae; genus Flavicella. The sequence goes on along the minus strand of CAWVRK010000003.1, from coordinate 117,427 downwards.
TATCGATTTTCAAGCCCATCAAAGAAATTAAACGGCCAATATTCAGTCCTTGTTCTGCTTCCGGCATGGCATTTCCGACAATTACATCGTCGATGCGAGATTTGTCCAATGCTGGCACATTTTTCAACAGGTATTCGATGGTTTCTGCTGCCAATTCGTCCGGTCTTTTGAATCGAAAAACCCCCTTGGGAGCTTTCCCAACAGCAGTTCTGTATCCTTGTATGATGTAAGCAGTTGTGTTCATGTACGTTTTTTTTAGGGATGTTTTTTGTTCAATAGCTCATTTGTGAAAAATCTAATTCCTCAAAGGTTTTCCTGTCTTCAAGGTGTGTTGTATGCGTTCCAAGGTTTTGCGTTCTGTCAACAAGGACAAAATGGCCTCTCGTTCTAAGTCTAACAGGTACTGTTCAGAAACAAACGTCGGTTCGGACAAATCTCCTCCGGCCATGATGTAGCCCAATTTATTGGCGATTTTTTTGTCGTGTTCGGACGCGTACTGTCCTTTTTGAAGGCTGTCGGTTCCAACTTGAAACATGCCCAGAGCTTGTTGTCCAAGGACTTTTACCTTTTTCCGAATGGGTTGTGTGTAACCGTCTTCTAACATCTGAAGTGCATAGCGCTTTGCAGTGGCGATCTGTCGGGCAGCGTTGACCACAACCAAATCTTTGCCCTCTTGGTAATACCCGAGGTCAAAAGCTTCGTGTGCGGAAGTAGCCACCTTTGCCATGGCGATGTTGATGAAGCTATCGCGCAGTCGGTTTAGCTTGACATCGTCTTTTAAAAACGCCTCGGAGGCACGCATCGTCATTTCTTTGGTTCCTGCACCTGCAGGAATGATGCCCACTCCAAACTCTACGAGTCCTGTATAGGTTTCTGCGGAGGCAATCACTTTGTCTACGTGCAAGCTCATCTCACAAGCACCTCCAAGAGTCATTCCTCTTGGCGTGAGCAATGTAGGAACGGAAGAATAACGCAAACGCATCACTGTATCTTGAAACAATTTTGTCGCTCGATTCAATTCGTCGTATTCCTGTTCAACAGCCAGTAAAAAAGCCATGGCTAAGTTGGCACCCACAGAAAAATTAGCTGCTTGATTTCCTAAGATGACCGCTTCGTATTCTTGCTCAGCCAAATCGATGCCTTTGTTAATGGCTTCTAGCACTCCGCCTCCAATCGAATTCATCTTGGATTGAAATTCGACGTTCAATACCCCGTCGCCAAGATGTTGTATCGCTGCTTCCTCGTTGGACCAAATGGTGGTGGTTTTCCGAATGTTGTTAAGGATTAGGAAGCTTTCTTGTCCGGGTACTTTGAGGTTGGATTTTGTGGCGATGTCGTGGTAGTAGGAAGCCCCTTCTTGAATTGTGTAAAAGGAAGTTTGGCCTTTTGCAAGCATCTCATTCACCCAGTTGTTCAAACTGAGATTTTCAGATTCGATGAGTTCGATTCCTTTTTCGATGCCGATAGCGTCCCAAATTTCAAAAGGACCGTGTTCCCAGCCAAATCCAGCTTTCATAGCGTCGTCTATTCGAAACAATTCCTCAGATATTTCGGGAATTCGGTTCGCGCTGTAAGCAAACAATGCCGCCAATGTTTTTCGGTAAAACAGCCCCGATTTGTCTTTTCCTTCAATCAATATTTCAAAACGATCGATGACTTTGTCTACGTTTTTTGTCGCCGACAAACTTGCAAATTTTGCTTTTTTAGAAGGGCGATAACTAAGGGTGTCTAAGTCAAGGGCCAATATTTGTCTCTTCCCATTGGCGTCGATGTCTTTTTTGTAAAAGCCTTGCTTTGTTTTGTTGCCCATCCATTTGTTTTCAAGCATTGTACTGAGAAATGTAGGCAGTTCAAAAAGGGCATGTGCTTCGTCTTCGGGGCAATTTTTATGGAGGCCGTTTGCTACGTGTACAAGTGTGTCCAATCCGACCACATCGACGGTTCGAAAAGTGGCTGATTTTGGGCGCCCGATGAGCGGCCCCGTTAATTTGTCAACTTCTTCTATGCTGAGCTCCAATTCTTTGACAATGTGAAACAAACTCATGATTCCAAAAATACCGATGCGGTTTCCGATAAATGCCGGTGTGTCTTTTGCAAGCACAGCTGTCTTTCCAAGAAAATTTTGACCGTAGTCTAGTAAGAACTTCACCAATTCGGATTTGCAAGAAGGACCTGGAATTACCTCAAAAAGCTTTAGATATCTGGGTGGATTGAAGAAATGAGTCACGGCAAAATGTTCTTGAAAATCTTTGCTGCGCCCTTCGTTCATATATTTGATGGGAATCCCAGATGTATTTGAGGTAATAAGAGTTCCAGGTGTTCTGTATTTTTCTATGGATTCAAAAACACGCTTTTTAATGTCTAAGCGTTCTACGACAACTTCTAAAATCCAATCCACACCTGCGATTTTGTGCAGGTCGTCTTCCAAGTTTCCCGTTTTGATTCTCTTTGCGAATTCTTTTTTGTAAATAGGGGAGGGACTTGATTTTAAAGAAGTCAAAAGGTGCTCGTTTACAAGGCTATTCCGAACGGTTTTGTCTTGCAAGTCAAGTCCACTTGCAGCTTGTCTTTTGCTGAGCTCCTTTGGAGGAATGTCTAACAAAAGGACTTCCACGCCTATGTTGGCAAAATGACATGCGATTCCAGATCCCATAATCCCGGATCCAATGACTGCGACTTTTCGTATGTGTTTTTTCATTTGGTAAAAATTCTGAGAATTTATTCTCAAGGGTTTGTTTAATAATGAGACTGGGTTTTATTTTGACTCAAAAATCAACCGATCCGAAATCAATTGGTTGATGGTTTCGGTGACTTCAAAGAAATGTTTTATTTGTACCTCTGACAATTGGTTTTTGACTGTTTCGTTGAATCGAACCACACTTTTCTTGGAATCTTCTCTTTTCTCTTTTCCGAGTGCTGTTAATTTTATAAAAACACCGCGTCCATCCTTTGGATTTTTTTCTCTGTAAATTAACTCTTTGACTTCCATGTTTTTTAACAACCGCGACAGACTCGTAGATTCCATTCCCATTTTTGGTCCCAACGCCGTTGATGCTGTGCCCATCTCTTGGTCGATGTTCAATAACATAAAACCGGTAGCCATGGTGCTCTCATGCTTTGTGGCCTCTTCGTTATACATTTTGGCAACGGCTTGCCATGTTGCTCTCAGGTGATGGTCTAAAGATTTTTCTTTGGGGTACATTATTAGAATTTTATTTTGATTTACTATGCATGCATAACAAATCTATGCAAATATTTCAAACTGACAAAACAATCGCAAAGAAATATAACAGCCCAATTAAATTTATATCTTTGAAAACAAACTTCTAAAAGAATTTCATTTGTTAAGGATCGAAAATGTAAGTAAAAGTTATGGAAACCAACAAGCGCTGAAAGAGGTTTCAATTTCCATCCCCAAAGGAAGTATTTGCGGATTGTTAGGGCCTAATGGCGCTGGGAAGACCACATTGATTCGGATTTTAAATCAAATCATTTTGCCAGATTCTGGGAAGGTGTATTTGGACGGAGCATTATTGGAACCCAAACACATTTCTACGATCGGCTATTTGCCCGAAGAGCGCGGCCTATACAAAAACATGAAAGTAGGAGAGCAAGCCTTGTATTTGGCCCAATTGAAAGGGCTGTCAAAAGGCGAAGCAACCAATAGACTTCGCTATTGGTTTGACAAATTTGACATTTCTGACTGGTGGCACAAAAAAACCCAAGAGCTTTCTAAGGGAATGGCACAAAAAATACAGTTTATTGTCACCGTGCTGCACCGTCCAAAATTATTGATTTTTGACGAACCTTTTAGTGGCTTCGATCCCGTAAATGCGGCATTGATGGCCAAGGAAATTTTACAACTTCGCGATGAAGGTGCAACCGTTATATTCTCCACACACAGGATGGAGTCCGTAGAAGAAATGTGTGACCACATCGTTTTGCTTCACCAATCGAAAAAGGTTTTGGAAGGTTCCTTGGCTTCCTTGCAAAACAAATTCCAGTCTGGTGTTTTTGAGATTGGATTGCAAACTAATGATAAGAAGAAAGTTAGGGCACTTTTGTCCTCTCAGTTTGATATTTCAGAAGCCCACTTCCAAACGATGCAAGACGAATTGAAATTTCAATTGCAATGGGATCCTGACAAATCTTCAAACGAGTTGATTCAAGTCCTGCAAGCATATGGAGAAATTTCTCATTTTGTAGCGGCCATTCCAACAGTGAATGCTATTTTTATGAAAGCCGTAAACGGAAAAATCGAATAGGTTTGCAAACTGAGCTACGTACTTTGAATAAAAGAAAAATGAAAAAACTACAATTGATTATTTACAGAGAGTTCAAAAGCAAAGTGAACAACAAATCTTTTTTGATTCTGACTTTTCTCAGTCCTTTTCTCGTCATTGGGATGGGCATACTCATCTCTTACCTCAGTGCATTAAATGGGAAAGATGTAAAAGAAATTGTCCTGGTAGATCAGTCTACTTTGCAGTTCAAGGATGTGTTTTTGGACAATCCTACTGAGAAATATTTAGACTTTACGGATTTGGGACTTGAACAGTCCAAAAAACTTGTCCGTCAGTACAAATATAGTGGCTTGTTGTACATTCCCCCAATTTCTAAAGACGTCAAACATTTGGCTGAGTCCATGGAATTCTTCTCTGCAGATACGCCGAGTCTTCCTTTTTTGAGTGCTTTGGAAAGCAAAATTGAAGAGCGGCTAAAGTTGCACAAATTGAGTTTATCAGGAGTTGGTTCTAAAATCATCTCGGAAGCACAATTTGATGTTAATCTCAAACAGGTTAACTTTTCAGGAGAACAATCTTCCAAGTTGGGCAATGGATTGCGAATCGGATTGGGATTGAGTGCGGGCTATTTAGTCATGATGTTTATTGTTATCTACGGCAATTCGGTCATGCGAAGTGTGATTGAAGAAAAGACCAGCCGAATCATTGAAATTGTGATTTCCTCAGTCAAACCTTTTCAGTTGATGTTGGGAAAAATTGTGGGCAATGCGATGGCGGGTCTTTTGCAGTTTTTCATATGGGGAATTATGCTCTTGCTTTTCGGACTATTGGCACGTTTTTTTACAGAGGGGGGAGGTTTTGGGATAGCGCCTTCTTCACTTGTTGCGGCATCCAGCATTGAAATGCCTGCTCAGAACAGTGAACAAAGTACCTTATTCCTCAAAGAGATAGTGGCACTTCCACTGCTTCAGATGTTTGTCATGTTTGTTTTTTACTTTTTGGGAGGCTTCTTCCTTTACAGTGCAATCTATGCCGCCATTGGAGCTGCCGTAAACAGTGAAACGGATACCCAACAATTTCTATTGCCAGTTCTGATTCCTCTGATGCTAGCCGTCTATGTAGGTATTGTTTCCGTGGTAGATGCCCCCCACGGCCCTGTGGCGACATTTTTTTCAATCTTTCCCCTTACCTCTTCAATTGTCATGCTGATGCGAATTCCATTTGGGGTTCCTTGGTGGGAGCTGGTACTTTCTATGGCATTGTTGTTGATAAGCTTTGTGGGAATGGTTTTGTTCGCTGCAAAAATTTACCGCATTGGGATTTTGATGTACGGTAAAAAACCCAGTTACAAGGATTTGTACAAATGGTTACAGTACTAAAAAAAATATTTTTCTAGATTTAATTGAGAAAACATGAGTAAAATTTTAATCATTGAAGACGAGGCAGCAATTCGGCGCGTATTGTCAAAAATAATCTCTGAAGAAAGTACATCCTACCAAGTGTTTGAGGCAGAAGACGGGCTCAAAGGCTTAGAAATGCTTCTCAAAGAAGAATACGACCTGATTTTGTGCGATATCAAAATGCCAAAGATGGACGGTGTGGAAGTATTGGAAAAAATAAAAAAAGTAAATCCCACAATTCCTGTCGTCATGATTTCTGGACATGGAGATTTGGAAACTGCTGTCAACACCATGCGCTTGGGAGCGTTCGATTACATTTCAAAACCTCCAGATTTGAACCGTCTTTTGAATACGGTTCGCAACGCTTTGGATCGCAAAGTTTTGGTTGTAGAAAACAAAAGATTAAAGAAAAAAGTAAGCAAACGCTACGAGATGATTGGCAAAAGCCATGGGATTTCCAAGATCAAAGAGATGATTGAGAAAGTGGCTCCTACCGATGCACGTGTTTTGATCACGGGGCCGAATGGAACAGGAAAAGAACTGGTAGCTCATTGGATACACGAAAAGAGCAACCGAAATGCTGCACCTATGGTGGAAGTAAACTGTGCTGCTATTCCTTCTGAATTGATAGAAAGCGAATTGTTTGGGCATGTAAAGGGATCCTTTACGGGAGCCAACAAAGATCGGGCAGGAAAATTCGAAGCCGCAAACAACGGTACTGTTTTTTTAGACGAAATTGGAGACATGAGTTTGTCAGCACAAGCCAAAGTTTTGAGAGCACTGCAAGAAAGTAAAATCAGCCGTGTCGGAAGCGACAAGGACATTCAAGTGAATGTTCGTGTGGTTGCAGCGACCAACAAAGATTTGAAAAAACAAATTGCAGCGGGTAATTTTAGAGAGGATTTGTACCACCGTTTGGCGGTCATTCTGATTGCTGTTCCCAAGTTGAACGACCGTAGGGAAGACATTCCACTGTTGGTGAATTACTTTTCAAAAAGCATTGCCAAGGAACATGGAACCGCTCAAAAAAAATTTACTTCTGCAGCAATTGACATGTTGAAATCATTAGATTGGACGGGGAACATTCGAGAGTTACGCAATGTTATTGAGCGCTTGATGATTTTAGGAGGTTCTGAAATTTCGGAAAGTGATGTGCGGATGTTTGCGAGCAAATAAATACAGGTTCTAAAAGATAAAAGGTTACCGAGAAGCCTCTTCTGTTTTGCTTGATGCCCCAATTTTTTGTTGCATGATTTGAAGCTCTCGTTCAGTAAAAGAGCGGTATTTTCCAGGTTTTAAGTTCTCCAAAGCAATGTGCATGATGCGTACTCGTTTCAAGTGGATCACCTCGTACCCTAAGTAGGCACACATGCGACGTATTTGACGGTTCAAACCTTGGGTAAGTACGATTTTAAAAGTATCGTCCTTTATTTTTTCCACCCGACACTTGTCTGTAATCGTGTCTAAAACAGGAACGCCTTGGCTCATTTTTTTGAGAAAGGAATCGTGGATTTTTTTGTCCACACGTACGATGTACTCTTTTTCATGGTTGTTTTTAGAACGCAGAATTTTGTTGACAATGTCTCCGTCGTTTGTCAAAAAAATAAGTCCTTCACTGGGTTTGTCCAAACGACCTATGGGGAAAATTCGTTCGGGGTAGTTGAGGAAGCTGATGATGTTGTCTCTGATCTTTGTATCCGTCGTACAGGTAATTCCTGCCGGTTTGTTGAATGCCAAATAGATCTGTGACACTTCTTTGGTGATCAGTTGGTCGTATACAGTAATGCGATCTGATTTTGTCACTTTTACACCCAGACCGACACTTTCTCCATTGATTTTCACATGCCCTTCTTCAATGAGTTTGTCGGCAGCTCTTCTGGAGCAATAGCCAGTTTCAGAAATGGCTTTGTTGAGTCTTTTAGTTTCCATACAGGGTGCGATTGGTTTTCAAAATATTGTTATTTAATTTTGGGAATTTGGATGCGGGCCATGATGGGATAATGGTCCGAGTAGGGTACGTTGAATGTTTTGAAATTGTTGATTTCAAAGCAGTTTTCGGTCAAAATAAAATCGATTCGAAAGGGGAAGACATAATCAAAAGATTTGCCCAATCCTACTCCTGCTTCCACAAATGCGTCTTTTTTTCCGTTCGACAACTGCCGGTACACCCACGAAAAAGCGGTGTTGTTAAAATCGCCTAAAAAAATCGTTTTGTAGGTAGATGCCTTTTGATGTTCCACTATTTTTTGAACTTGTACAACTTGTTTCGCAAAGGACTTTTTAAAACGACTCAACAATGCTTCCGAGTCTTTTTGTCCAAAATTGTCTTTGTTTTTGTCAATACTCATCGATTCTAAGTGGATGTTGTAAATCCTTAAAGTGTCTTGTTTTACAACGATGTCTGCAAAAATGGCATTGTTTCCCGATTTTTCAAAGTTCAAGGAACCTTTGTCAATCATTTTGTGTTTTGAGAACAAGGCTTGTTTAGCCAAAGAACGTCCGTTTGGATTTTTTTCAACGTAGGAATAGGGAAAGTCCAAAGGAGCTTTGTTTGTTGGGTAGTATTCTTGAATCCCCAAGATGTCTGGATTCTTTTTTCGAATCAACTGCGCTGCCTTTTTCCCCAAGCTGTCATTTTTTGACCAGTTGGATTTGTTGAACAGACGTACATTATAAGACATCACTTTTAAGTCCTCATTCAAAAAGACTTTTTTTTCTTGGAATTGAAACAGCGTTTGTAGGTAGCTGTATCCCAACCCTAAAATCACAAAGGAAACAAAGAGTTGCTTTTTTAGTTTGAGCAACCAATACGTCAAAAAAAAAGCGTTTGAAAACAGCAGCAGTGGCATGCTCAAACTCATAACGGACAGCAGTCCAAAAGCACTGGGGTTTAAAAAGGGAATCACATATCCAAACAACGTAAAAACACCCAACAATGAATTGGTGAAAAATAAGAATTTATCGAAAATTGATAATTTTTTCATGCGCGTTGAAAGCTATTTTTTTCCTTGACGGAACAACAAGTCTTTTTCTTGTTGGTTCAAGGAATCGTATCCTGATTTGCTGATTTTATCGAGAATTTGGTCTATTTGTTCTTGATTTGTGGCAGGCTGTTCCTTCTTGGTTTTTGCCTTGGATTTGTAGACCGTTTTAAGCGGTTTTTTAAAAGAAAACCATTTGTTAGCCGTTTTTTTCGTTTTGTGGGGTTTATTTCCCAATTGCCTCACAGAAAAATACCCAAACAAGGCACCTCCTAAGTGCGCCAAATGCCCTCCGGCATTCCCTGAGGGAATCTGTATCAAGTCAATTCCTAAAAAAATAGCCACCAACACCCACAGCTTTACATAGCCGACAAATCGAAGCCGGAGTTCGTAATTGGGCATGTAGGTGGCAAGGCCAACAAAAATTGCCATTACTGCGGCAGAAGCACCAACGAGATTACTCTCTTGCTCCCGAAGAGCAGGGAAAAAATTGTAACTAAACAAATACAAAATACCACCAAAAAAAGTCCCGTATAGGTAAAAAGATACCAGTTGTCTCGCTGAAAAATAAGAGACAAACAGTTCGCCGATATAATAAAGCACAAACATGTTTGACAGAAGGTGAAAAAAGCCCCCGTGTAAAAATCCATAGCTCAAAATCGTCCAGGGACGAACAGCAAAGCGGTTTAGGTTTGCAGGCATTGAAAACCATTCAAAAATCAAGTTGTTGTCAGCAATGAATAAATAGCCTAGTGTATTTGTCAAATAAGTCAACAAAAATGCTGCGACATTTAGGGATATCAATTTCTCAACGATTCCAGCAGTTCTGTATTTTTCTAAGAGTTTGTTCATAAATAAATGTACGTTCTGAGCGCGTATTAGTACTTTGAAAATTACTTTTTTTTAAGTGCATTGCCAACTTTTTAGGCATTTCAAAAATGGACCACTAATTCCAGCGTTGAAACTGGTTTTGTTTCCAATACCAAGCGATTGCAAATCCGATGATGGCGCCGCCAATATGTGCAAAATGTGCAATGTTCCCTACAGAATACTTGGTAACTCCGAAGAAAAAATCTCCAAGAATCATCACGGGAATAAAATATTTGGCTGCAATGGGGACCGGGAAAAATATCAATGCGAGTTTGGCATTTGGAAACAAAATACCAAAAGCAACCAGCACACCGTATATAGCTCCAGATGCACCTACCGCTTGCATGTTAAACAAAGAAGCGATTTGATTGAATTGTTCTTGTGTGATCCCATTGATCACGCGCAAGTCGTTTGTTTGTCCTGCCTCTAAAATGGAGGTGATTTCTGACTTTTGCAGTCCGAGTTCAATCAATACGTCATAAATTTGGTTGAACTGGTAGTAGTTCACCAATGTATAAATGATTCCGGCACCCAATCCAGCTGAAAAGTAAAAAAATAAAAACTTGTTGCGGCCCCAGGTCTGTTCTAAAGGGGTTCCAAAGGCCCACAATCCATACATGTTGAATAAAATATGGGAAAATGAGTATTGGCTGTGCATAAATATATGCGTTAAGTATTGCCAGTATCCAAAACCTGAGTTTTCGGGAAAATGTAAGGCAAAAAGGCTTTGAAGATCAATTCCTTGAAACAGTTTTGGGGCGATGAATAAAATCACGTTGATGATGATCAGGTGCTTGATACTTTCTGTTATTTTCCCCATTCTCTTTAAGATTTAGTAGTGTTGAATAGCTTGTCTAATTCGCCCATTTGCAAGGTTTCAAACGTTTTTTTTCCATAAGGAGATACCGAAGGCTCTTTGCATTGGAACAAATTATTTACCAAAGCCTCTTGTTCTCTTTCATTGAGTTTGTTGCCCGTTTTGATGGCCAAAGATTTGGCCAAAGACTTGGAGATGACATCCAATTGACCAAAACTGGTGTCCGGAATTTCTTCTTTGATGTCGCGAAGTAGTTCTTCGAGAATACTCGCAATTTGGCTTTCTGAAATGGTCGTTGGAATTCCTTTTACGACGATGGCATCTTTTGTGATTTTTTCAAACAGAAACCCGGTGCTTACAAGGTCTTCTTCAAGGTCTTTGATCACGGAAATTTCTTCCGGCGTAAATGAAATTTCTATGGGAAACAGCAATTGTTGACTTGCCGCTTCTTTGACGGTGATGTGTTCCAAAAAATCCTCGTACAAAATACGTTGGTGTGCCAAGTTTTGGTGTATCAAAACCACTCCGGATTTGATGGTGCTCAACAAGTACTTGTTGTGAATTTGAAAAGTTTTTCCAGAGGCTGTGCTCTCATCAGAAGAGTCAAAGCTGAGCTGTGAAAAAGCATTGCTTTCTTTCTCAAAACCTGTATACAAAGATTCCCAACTGGCAGTTGCTGCTTTTTTTGACGTGTTGGTAAAAGAAGTTTTGGGACTTTGTTCGCTAAAAGGATTGAAATTTGGGTCCACTGCAATCGTCGGGTTTCCGCTGTGTTCTTTTTTGCTCAATTCGTAAGGCGTGTCCATCGAAGCATCTCGGTTGAAATCCAAAACGGGTGCGACATTGAATTGGCCAAGGCTGTGTTTTACACTTGCACGTATGATTGCGTACAAAACTTTTTCATTGTCGAATTTTATTTCAGTTTTGGTAGGGTGTATGTTGATGTCGATTGTTTCTGTTGGGACGGTTAGAAACAAAAAGTAAGAAGCGTGGTAGCCGTTTCCTAGCAACCCTTCAAAGGCACTGTTCACTGCGTGGTGAAGGTAGGCGCTTTTGATAAATCGGTTGTTGACAAAAAAGAATTGCTCACCACGTTTTTTTTTAGCATATTCTGGTTTTACGACAAATCCGTTAATGGAGATGACATCTGTTTCCTCAGATATTGGAACGAGCTTTTCATTTGTTTTTCCGCCAAATACTGCAACGATGCGCTGTTTCAGGTTGCCCGCTTTTAGGTTGTATATTTCCGATTGGTTGTGGTTCATTGAAAAAGAAACCTCTTTGTGGGCGAGGGCCACTCTTTGAAATTCTGTGACGATGTGTCTTGTTTCAATGGTGTCAGATTTTAAGAAATTTCGACGAGCGGGGATGTTGAAGAATAAATTTTTCACGGCAACACTGGTGCCTTTTGTGGCGGCTTCTACTTCTTGGGAGATGACTTGTGACCCTTCAATTTTTAAGCAGGTACCCAATTCTTCTTCTTGCTGCTTGGTCTTTAGCTCTACATGGGCTATGGCTGCAATTGAGGCCATGGCTTCTCCACGAAAGCCTTTGGTGTTAAGATGGAACAGGTCTTGGGCTTCTTTGATTTTAGATGTCGCATGTCTTTCAAAACAAAGACGTGCATCTGTCTCGCTCATGCCTTTGCCATTGTCAATCACTTGGATCAAGGTCTTGCCAGCATCTTTGATGAGTAATTTGACTTCGGTAGCACCTGCGTCGATTGCATTTTCGATGAGTTCTTTGACTACAGAAGCGGGTCTTTGAACAACTTCTCCAGCAGCAATCTGGTTGGCAACATGATCGGGCAATAATTGGATGATGTCTGACATTAAAAAAGCGTATGGAGTTCAAAAATATAAGCGCAAATCCCTACAAGAATGGCAATAATGATTGCCAAACGTTTATTGGTGTCAGCATCCGTTATTGTTTTTTTCGTCTTTGACCAGTCTCTCTTGAGGCTGTTTTTACTCAATTGTAAGGTGTAGGTGTGTTTTTCGGTAGCAGTTTCTTCAGCGTATTTTTCCTTTAATTTTTCCAAACGTTCTTTGCGCTCGTTGAAATAACGAGGCGTGTAATTGAATACGTAATGAGCTCTTTGTTTAAAGGGTGTGCCAAACATTATTTTTGGAATTGTATACTTTCAAAATTACAGAAATTAATGCGAACGGTCAAGCGATGAAGGAATTTAAAAGTGAAGAACACTTTTATGAATTGCTTTATAAAAGAAGGGAACTTACAGTTGTTTCAAAACCGCCATTTTAATGGCTGCAACGGCACATTCTATCCCTTTGTTACCGTGAACACCTCCAGATCTTGCGATGGATTGTTCTCGCGTGTCATCTGTCAATACACAAAAAATTATAGGGGTTTCTTGCTGGATGTTCAAGTCCTTGATGCCTTGTGTGACTCCATCGCAGACGAAGTCAAAGTGTTTTGTTTCCCCTTTGATGACATTTCCAATTGCAATGACAGCGTCCAGATTTTGTGTCTGAACCATTTTTTTTGAACCATAAATCAATTCAAAGCTTCCGGGAACCTCCCATTTGATAATGTTTTCGGGAAGTGCGCCATTTGCTGTCAAAGCCTCTAGAGCTCCTTCGTACAAAGCGTTGGTGATTTCTTCATTCCATTCCGAAACAACCATCCCGAAGCGAAAGTTTTTTGCGCTTGGGAGGCTTGTTTTGTCGTATGCAGATAGATTGGTCGTAGCCATGCAGTTATTTTTGCGCGTACTTCGCTTTGTTGATGTGCATCTCAATATTTTTTGCGGCGGAAGTTGTTGCGTATTTTTCTTTTACTTCTGTAAACAATTTCTCAGCTTTTTCTCCAGCTCCAAGTTTCAAGGCAATGTTGGCGGCTTTTATCAAGAACAGGGGCGTCAAGGCAACATTGCTTTTTGTGCGCGCTGCTTTTTCATAGTAGTCCAAAGCGTCTTCAGCTTGATTCAAGTTGGCAAATGCATCCCCGATTGCTCCCAATGCGGTAGGTCCCAAAAGGACATCTTCTGATGAAAATGCTTCTAGGTATATAATGGCTTGCTGGTAGTTATTTGTTTTTAGGTAGGAGATTCCTGCGTAGTAATTTGCCAAATTTCCTGCAGCAGTTCCCTTGTACTTTTTAGCAATGTTTACAAATCCGTATTTTCCATCACTTCCTTGCAGCGCCAAGTTGTAGATTGAATCTGCAGCAACATTCATCGCGGTCGCTTTTTCAAAATGATCTTTTGGGAAGGCCAATTCATTGGCGGCTTCTAGTTCTTTGGGAGCCTGTACATAAGTCGTGTAAGCCAAATATCCTAAGATCAAAACAACCACTGCAAGCAAAGCGGAAAACAAAGGCTTTTGATTCTTTTCAATCCATTGTTCTGAACGGGAAGCTGTTTCGTCCAATGTGTTGAATACTTCAGCCGTTGTGCTATCGCTTTCTACAGCTTCTATTGGAGTTTTGTTGATTTTCTTTTGACCTTTTTTCTTGTAGGTTGCCATTCTTTATGATTTCTTAAGTTTTTAGTAAGCTATTTTCTAACAATTTGGGGCAACGAGATATCTTGCGTTTTCCAATGTTGAGGAGCAAAAATAGTTTTTTTAATTGGATTTTAAAAGCCTCTTTTTGGCAAAATTTTAATAATTTGCACATTCTTACGTATTCGAATGTTTCCCTATGTATTTGCAAAAACTATCCTTAGTCAATTATAAAAACTTAAGCCATCAAGTATTTGATTTTGAGCACAAAATCAATTGTTTTGTCGGAGGGAACGGGGTTGGAAAAACCAATGTCATGGATGCAATTTACTATTTGTCTTTTGCAAAAAGCTATTTCAATTCTGTAGCTGTTCAGAACATCCGTCACGGAGAAGATTTTTTTATGTTAGAGGGAAATTACCTTATCAAGGAGCGTGAGGAGCAGATTTTGTGCAGCCTAAAAAAGGGGCAAAAAAAAATCGTCAAGCGCAATGGCAAATCTTATGACAAGTTTTCTGACCATATCGGAAAACTTCCATTGGTCATTATTTCGCCTGCAGACCGTGATTTGATTGTAGAAGGAAGCGATACCCGTCGCAAATTTATAGATGGAGTGATTTCACAGCAAAATCAAGACTATTTAAAGGCCTTGCTTGCCTACAACAAGGTTTTGGTACAAAGAAATGCACTGCTCAAGTTTTTTGCTGCCAACAGAACTTTTGACGCTCAAAACTTACAAGTTTACAACGAACAATTGGTTTTTTATGGAACCACTATCTTTAAAGAGAGAAGTCAGTTTTTACAAGCTTTTATCCCTATCTTTAAAAAGCGATACGAAACCATTGCAAACGGTCAAGAAGCCGTTGCGTTGCGCTACAAATCTCAGTTACAAGAAGGTTCTTTTTTGACCTTGTTGCAAGCCTCTCTTGAGAAAGACCGTTTGCTGCAGTACACTAGTACCGGTCTTCACAAAGACGATTTGTTGTTTGAAATCGAAGGATTTCCAGTCAAAAAATTCGGTTCTCAAGGTCAACAAAAATCTTTTTTAATCGCTTTGAAATTGGCGCAATTTGATTTTATCAAACAAGAATCAAAAGCAACCCCTTTGCTCTTGTTGGACGATATATTTGACAAATTGGATGAAAAAAGAGTGTCCCAACTCATAGCCTTGGTCAACCACGAAGACTTTGGACAAATATTTATCACAGATACCCATGCAGAACGAACCGAAGAAGTGGTCAAAAGAATCAATCACTCTTACAAAATGTTCCAACTGTAACTGATTTAAAAAAACGCAAGCCTCAAAACTGTGCCCAAAAAACAAAACCATGTCGAAACGTCAAAATGAATACCTTTCTTTAAAAAATTTGATGGGTGAGGTGCTCAAAGAAAACAACTTGTCAAAAGGAATGAAAAAAATTTCTATAGAAGAAAATTGGGCTTCTTTGATGGGGAATGGAGTGGTCTCCTATACCCAGCAAGTCACTTTAAAAGGGACAACATTGTATGTGAAATTGAGCTCCTCCGTATTGAGGGAAGAACTCAGTTATGGCAAAGAAAAAATACGGGCGATGATGAATGAGGCCTTAGGTAAAGAGGAAATCAAAAAAATAATGTTTTTGTAAACGTGTTTTTGGCTGTTGTGCAGTCAAAAGAAGCAATAGCATGGCTTTGTTAAGGGGGACAAAGCGGTTTTGTCTTAGGCCAACAATATTTTGGGGCCTTCGGTATCGTGAACGTTCAGTATTTTTAAAGACTTTACAAATCCATCCTCCTTCTTTTCAAAAGGTGTGATCGGCGCGATTGCAAGCGTTAAAAAAAGACTGCCCATAAAGAATGATTTGATTTTCATAAAAAAACAATTACTTCGCAAATTTAGTGCTAGGCAATGGTTTTTGAGTTATCGAATTGTTAAGAAATTGTTTTTTAATTTAGAGTAGAAGTGTTTTTTCGAGGACGTAGGCAATCATATTTTCAATTGTTTTTTGAGGGGTTTTACTAAAACTTCCCAATTTCCGATTGGCTAAGATGGCATTCATAGAACAAGCGCGGTGACCCAATAATTTGGAAAGTCCGTAAATTCCTGCAGTTTCCATTTCTAAGTTCGTGACTTTTAAATCTTTGTAAGAAAAAGAAGCTATTTTTTCATGCAATGTTTCACAGGCAAGAGGCAAGCGAAGTACGCGTCCTTGAGGGCCGTAAAAACCGTTTGCGGTCATGGTAATACCCTGCGCAACCTCAGGTCCGTCTAGAAGCCTTCTCAATGATTTGTCACCTTCTACGACCATTGGTTCTGCTCTTTCTTGTGGCCACTGCGTATGTGTGATAAAATCCTTTGCAATTTCCGACTTTGAAAGTGAGGTGTTTTGATATGTTTGAAGAAGTCCGTCTGTTGCCAGCGCATAGGTGCTCATCACAAAACTGTCAAGGGCAATAATGTCTTGCAGTGCTCCGGAAGTTCCAATTCGAATCAAGTTGAGCTGGGTCAACTCATTTTTGACACAGCGCGTTTGGAAATCGATGTTTGCAAGCGCATCCAATTCGTTGAGAACGATGTCGATATTGTCAGTCCCAATACCGGTGGAAATCACCGAAATTCTTTTGGTTCGGTACAACCCTGTAACCGTTGTGAATTCTCTGTTGCTGACCGAGTATTCGACGCTGTCAAAATGAGCAACAATCATTGTTACACGGTCTGGATCTCCAACTAACAAAATGGTGTTGGCGATGTGTTTAGGTTTCAATTTTAGATGGTAGATGCTCCCATCTTTATTTAAAATCAGTTCGGATGCAGGAATTGGATTCATAACAAGCTGGCGTATTTAATGGCCAAGGGATTTAGGAACTCTGACTCCATTTGTGGATCCAACTGACCATTACATCCACCCATGCGTCATTTTCATTTAGGCAAGGGATGTGTTTGTAGTTTTCTCCGCCCCCTTCTTCAAATTGTTCTTGTCCCTCCATAGCAATCTCCTCCAAAGTTTCCAAGCAATCCGAAACAAAAGCAGGCGTAATGACTGCTAGGTTTTTTTTATTTTCTTCTTTTGGAAGGCGTTCAAATTCGAAATCTGTATAAGGTTTGAGCCAAGGATCTCTTCCCAATCTGGATTGAAAGGAATTGCTAAAAGTACCGGCTTCCAATTGCAGTTCTTTTGCAACCTCTTTGGTGGTCTCAAAACATTGGTGTCGGTAGCAGGTAGCGTGCGCTTCCGAAGATTGGTTGCAACAAGACCCGTCCATTTGGCAATGCGATTTTGTCGGGTCTGATTTTTTAATGTGGCGTTCTGGAATTCCGTGGTAAGAAAATAAAATATGGTCGTATTCAAATCCTTTTAAGTGTTCACGGATATTGTCAGCCATAACTTTTACGTAGTCTTTTTGATTGTAAAATGCAGGCAGTACGCTTGTATTCATGGAGGAAAAAGAGTTCTTTTGAACGTCGAGCGCCTTTTCCACAACGGTCTCAAAAGAAGACATTGCATAGTGAGGGTAGAGGGGAACCAAAAGGACTTCTGTAACCCCTTTTCCCTCTAGTTCTTGGTATGCATTGTGGATGCTCATCGATCCATAGCGCATTCCCAGGGCAACGGGCATGGTTGTTTTATCTTGAACTTTTTTGTGAAAGCGTTCGGAAATGACAACCAACGGAGAACCTTCTTTCCACCAAATTTTTTGATAGGCTTTGGCTGATTTTTTTGGGCGGGTATTTAAAATGATTCCTTTGACAAGAATTGTTCTTAAGATGGGATTGACATCAATCACCCTTTCGTCCATTAAAAATTCGCCAAGGTAGCGTTTGACATCTTTGGGTTTGGGGCTGTCTGGGGACCCTAGGTTTACGAGTAATACACCTTTCATGCGTTGTTGTTTTTCTTAGTAAATTGTTTTGGAGTCGTGTTGAATTTCTTTTTGAATGCGGCAATAAAATGGCTGGAATTGCTATAACCTACTTGCAAAGCGATTTCGGAAACGTTGAGTTGGTTTTCTTCCAAGAGTTTTTTGGAGTGCTCGAGTTTGTAGTTGAGCAAAAAGGTAAATACAGGCATTCCATAAAAATCTTTGAATCCCATCTTTAGTTTTTTGATATTCAAACCGACCGCTTTGGAGAGTTCTTCTAGACTCGGTGGGTGAGCCATGTTTTCAATCACTATGTCTTTTGCTTTTTTGATTTGAGTCACGGTCTCCTCATTAGCCATGAATGGGCAGTGTTCCGAATCGTTTTCTTCTGAGCTGTCAAAATAGAGGCTTAAAAGTTCGTAAATCTTCCCTTTGGTATACAGGTCTTGGACAGACCCATGCAATTTTTTTGAGATGACCTGTTGCAGGACCGTTTTTATGGACATGCCAACTGCTTTTTCTTCGATGATCGGACGTCCACCTTTGAGTTTGTTAAAGTTGAAAAACAAATCATCTTTTTGAGAAAACAAAGAATGGAAGTGAGGCACAGAAATCAATAGAAGCAAAAGCTCTCCTTGGGGTGCAATGGTCAATAAGAGATTCATGATTGGATCTTTGAAATAAATCAACCCTGAGTCCTCGGGAGATAAATTGATGGCACAATGCTCCATGTTAAAAGCAACTTTTGTGTTTTTTTCCAAACTAAAATACAATTGGATGTAATTGCCGTTCAATTGGTAGTGTGTAAAATCTACATGTTCACTTTCATTTCGAAATCGAAGGAGGGAAAACTTTTCTTTTTCTGAAAAAAAGACCACCGAACTTTTGTCGATATTTTTGTATTTGGAACTGTCAAAATTCATCAATCATCTATCGTTTTATCAAGGCAAAAATACAACAAAATATATAAAAAGTCCTTCAAATTTGTTTTCAAAAAAACCTCTTTGACCTTAGGTGTTATTTTGATTTCAACGTTTGTTTGTTGTTAAATACTTGTTTTTTAGCGTTTTGATATTGTTTAGATTGAATCTAAATTAACCAAGTGTTCCTCTTGACGTTGTTTTAAGTCCTTTTGTCGATATTTTTATTTCTAAGAAGGTGGTATTTTTGTCGTTGTTTTGAAAACAGAACGGCACTCAAAGCGAATATTACAAGCTACAAAACAAAATTTTCACCGATGTTTTTAGCAAACAACCAAAACATATAGAAGCAAGGCAGGTATGAACATCGAATCTTTAGGATCCACATTTTACATCGTTGGACTGAGTTATAAAAAGGCGGATGTCAAAACTCGAAGCTCTTTTAGTGTCAGCAAAGCCAATCAGGTCCTTTTATTAAAAGAAGCGAAAGCGCAAGGAATTGATGGCATTATCATCTTGTCTACCTGTAACCGAACTGAGATCATGGGCTTTGCAAAACACCCTTTTCAGCTGATTTCCTTGTTGTGCAAATACTCCCATGGCTCAGTAGAGGATTTTGCCAATGTCTCCAGTGTTTTTAAAAACAAAGAAGCCATTCGGCATTTGTTTGACGTTGCAACAGGTTTGGACAGTCAGATTTTAGGGGATTATGAGATTGTGGGGCAATTGAAGTCCGCTTTCAAACTGGCTAAAAAACAACAAACCTTGAATGCCTATTTGGAACGCCTGACAAACTTGGTCTTGCAAGCCAGTAAGAAAGTAAAGAACACTACCAAACTGAGTTCTGGGACCACCTCTATTTCCTATGCGGCCATTCAGTATTTAATGGACACGGATCCTCATTTTGAAGAAAAAAATATTTTGGTGTATGGCTTGGGTGAAATCGGGAAAAATACCTGTAAGAATTTGGCAGAATACACTCAGTGTTCAAAAGTCACTTTGGTCAACAGAACCCCTGAAAAAGCCGTGCGTTTTGTCAAAGAGCACCCACAAATAAATCACCAAACATTAGACAAACTCACCCAAGAGATTGAAAAAGCTCAAATTTTGATTGTTTCCACAGGAGCTGAAATCCCAACAGTGAGCAAACAACAGGTTCGTCCCGATAAAGAGTTATTGATCTTAGACCTGTCTATGCCAGAAAATGTCGACTTGACACTCAAGCAATATCCTGGGATTGAATTAGTCAATATCGATGAGCTTTCAAAAATTACCGACCAAACCCTTGCTGAGCGAAAAAATGAAATCCCCAAAGCTGAAGCCATCATTTCCGTCTACAAAGCAGAATTTATGGAGTGGTTGGATCACCGCAAGTTCACCCCTGCTGTCAATGCCCTCAAAGCCTCTTTGACAGCAATGCAAAAAATTGAAATTGATTTTCAACGAAAAAAAACAAAAGATTTCAATTCCGAACATGCACAATTGGTCACCTCGCGTTTTATTCAAAAAATAACCACGCAATTTGTCAAACACCTCAAGGACGAACAGACAACGACCAACCAAAGTATTGAAGTGATTGCCAAAATATTTGAGATCAAAGACGATGACAATTAGACAAAGAAACTGTTTTCAAACAGTCCTTTGATTTATTCAAAAGCAAAGCGCAATAGCAAGCGAATGCACACACCATATGAACAGAATAATTAAAATAGGAACGAGAACAAGTCAGCTGGCCTTATGGCAAGCACGTCTGGTGCAGTCGAAACTGAAGGCTTTTGGACATGCAACGGCGCTTGTTGAGATCTCCTCCACTGGCGATGACACCTTAGACAAGCCGCTTCACGAAATAGGAGGAATGGGCTTGTTTACAAAGACTTTGGACGAGGCAATGCTGCGAGGAGAAATTGATATCGCAGTTCACTCCTTGAAAGACGTTCCTACAGATTTACCTGATAGGATTGTGCAAGCCGCAGTTTTGGAACGCGCAACGACCTACGACGTTTTGGTGTACAAAGGTTCGTTGGGCTTTTTGGAAAGTGCGGATGGCTGCATCGCCACAGGGAGTCTTAGACGAAAAGCACAATGGTTGCACCGTTATCCGTCACATCATACCACAGGATTGCGAGGCAATGTCAATACCCGTTTGCAAAAACTGCAAGACAACCCTTGGAATGGCGCCATCTTTGCAATGGCAGGATTGGAGCGTATAGATTTGTTACCCAAGGAACATTTGGTCTTGGATTGGATGCTTTCAGCACCTGCCCAAGGTGCCATCATGGTCGCAGCTTTGGAAGGTGATTCCGATGTATTCGCAGCATGCCAGCAACTCAACCACTCGGAGACAGCACTGGTTGTAGCTGTGGAGCGACAATTTATGAAAACCCTAGAAGGAGGCTGTACAGCGCCCATTGGTGGTTGTGCAACTGTTCGGGGAGACCAAGTCCATTTCAAAGGCGTTTTGACGGCTTTGGACGGCAGTGAACAATTACTGGTAGAAAAAACAAGCTCCCTCAAAGCGTGTGACCGCCTCGGTGCCTTGTGTGCACAAGAAGTGTTGGACAATGGAGGAAAAATTTTGATGGAACGCATTCAAAAAGAAATAAAGTCCTGAGATGAACACAAGCAAAACACTGCTGGCGACCAAAAAGCTCTCCACGGCACAAAAAGGCCTGCTCAGTGAGTTTGTCTTGTTGGAGGAATCGTTGATTGAGGTGTTTCTAAAAAGGGATTTGAAAAGGGAAGCATTTTATGACTGTGCCGTATTTACAAGTCAAAATGCGGTCAAGGCTGTTTTTCAGGAAAACAAATTTTTGGCAAGTTCTTTTGGCACCGTTTTTTGTGTAGGTGCTAAGACAGCACAGCTTTTGGAAAATTTTGGAGTTGAGGTAACTGGCAACAGCGATTCCTCAGAAGCCTTGGCACATCGCCTGTTGGAAGAAGCAACAGGTCCAAAGATTACTTTCTTTTGTGGAAATTTAAGAAGAGATGAACTGCCAGATTTGTTGCGAGAACACCAAATAGAGATTGAAGAAGTGGAAGTGTATGTCACCGTCTTGCATTCAGTGCAACTGCAACAGGAACTAGATGGTGTTTTGTTTTTTAGTCCCTCTGCAGTTCAGAGCTACCTTGCAGCCGGCAATGCAGTAACGGCCACGGCTTTTTGCATTGGCAATACAACTGCGCTTGCTGCCATTGCAGCTTTTGAAAAAGTCTATGTACCAGAGATACCCACAATTGAAGAAGTTGTGGCACTTGTAAAAACAGTTTTTTAAGCAATTTATAGGCAATGCCAGTACAAGATAAAAATCGAATTCTAAAAAAAGAAGCATGTTGAACAGAACAAGACGTTTGCGAAAATCGGAGGGAATCAGAAGGCTCGTTCGAGAAAACCAATTGACAGTAGACGATTTGATCTACCCTTTGTTTGTAGAAGAAGGAGAAAACATTGAAAAAGACATTGTTTCCATGCCGGGAATCAAACGTTTTTCATTGGATCGTTTGTCCTCCGAGTTGGATGAAGTAGTTTCTTTAAACATTCCTGCGGTTTTGTTGTTTGGCATTCCATCCAGCAAAGACGGAGAAGGTTCAGAAACGTGGAACGATCAAGGAATTTTACAACGTGCCATTCGTTTTGTAAAAAAACACCACCCCAATCTGTATGTCATTACAGATGTCTGTTTTTGTGAATACACAGACCACGGACATTGTGGTGTCTTGCACAACAACGATGTAGACAACGACGCCACTTTGGTCAATATCGCCAAACAAGTCATTTCACACGCCAAAGCCGGTGCAGACATGGTAGCTCCATCAGGAATGATGGATGGAACCATTCAAGCCATGCGCGAAGCTTTGGATGCAACGGGTTTCTATGACTTGCCAATCATGGGCTATTCTGTAAAATACGCTTCGGCATTTTACGGTCCTTTTAGAGAGGCTGCTGATTCAACACCTTCTTTTGGAGACAGGAAGACCTATCAAATGGATCCTGCAAATCGGGATGAAGCCTTTCGAGAAGCCGCTTTTGACGATCAAGAAGGGGCTGATATTTTGATGGTGAAACCCGCTTTGTCCTATTTGGATGTTATTCGTGACTTGAAAAACACCCATGACCGACCCATCGCTTGTTACAATGTAAGCGGAGAATATGCCATGGTTAAGGCAGCAGCAGCAAAGGGATGGATTGACGGTGAGCGTGTCATGATGGAATCCCTTTTGTCCATGAAACGAGCTGGAGCAGACATCATCATTACCTATTTTGCCAAAGAAGTGGCCCGAATACTTTCAAATAAATAATAAGTTCAAACACAGCGTCAAACAGGCTGTTTTTATAAATAAAAAAATGAATTTCAACCAATCAAATAAACTGTACAAAAGAGGTTTGACCCATTTGGTCGGCGCCGTCAATTCTCCCGTTCGAGCTTTTGCTTCGGTAGGCGGAAATCCCTTGTTTATCGACAAAGCCAAAGGGCCGCATATCAAAGATGTTGATGGCAATCGCTATGTAGATTTGGTCTTGTCTTACGGTCCTATGATTTTAGGGCACCGTCCAAAAATAGTAGAAAAAGCAGTCGGAAAAGCCTTGAAAAAAGGAACTTCCTTTGGCGCCTCTACCGCGGCAGAAATCCAATTGGCAAAAATTGTTTGCGACGCTTTTCCAGGGATGGACAAAGTACGCTTTGTCAACTCGGGGACAGAAGCCGTGTTGAGTGCCATTCGCTTGGCAAGAGCTCATACGGGGAAAAATAAAGTCGTCAAATTTTCTGGATGTTACCACGGACATATGGATGCCATGTTGGTCGCAGCTGGT
This sequence comes from uncultured Flavobacteriaceae bacterium, assembly GCA_963932955.1. Lineage (GTDB taxonomy): Bacteria > Bacteroidota > Bacteroidia > Flavobacteriales > Flavobacteriaceae > Flavicella. Next base: position 94,081 of record CAWVRK010000003.1, on the reverse strand, counting down.
TCTGGTCTGGCGACTTTGAGTTTGCCTGGCAGCAAGGGGGTGCCGGATGCCGCGGTTGTCAACACGTTGATTGCGGAGTACAACAACTTGGAATCGGTGCAAAAACACTTGACAGCTCACGACGATATTGCAGCCGTCATCTTAGAGCCCGTTACAGGAAATATGGGAGTGGTACAGCCTACGGATGCTTTTATAAAAGGCCTGCGCGATTTGACAAAAAGCAAAGGTGTTTTGCTGATTTGTGATGAGGTCATGACTGGTTTCCGATCTCATTTTGGAGGCGCCCAAGAGTTGTTGGGCATTCAAGCTGACATCACTTGTTTGGGCAAAGTGATTGGAGGAGGCTTTCCCGTAGGAGCGTATGGTGCAAGCGATGAAATCATGGAAAATGTGGCTCCTTTAGGAGGCATGTATCAAGCAGGAACCCTATCGGGAAACCCGATTGCCATGGCTTCGGGAATGGCAACCTTGCTGGAGTTGAAGCGTAAAAACCCGTATTTATTTTTTGAAGAAATTGGAAAAAAAATAGAAATTATTTTGTTGGAAGCTGCAGAGAAATACGGTGTTGCTTTGACAGTAAATCGTTTTGGATCCATGCTCAATCCTTTTTTTGCCAAGGGGGAGGTTTCTAATTTTAAAGAAGCCCAAGCATGTGATGCAGAGAAATTTTCCATTTTCTTTTGGGCGATGATTCGCAATGGGGTCTTTTTACCTCCTTCTCAGTACGAAGCTTGGTTTTTATCCACGGCACTTCGAGAATCCGATCTCTTTGTAATTTCAAAAGCTGTAGACAAAGCCATGGCTGCAGTTTCAGAAACCTCTTAAGCAGAGGGGCTTGCAGGAACAGATAAGAACAGCGCTTTTTTTAGGCGCTACAATAAATAAACACATAAAAACAACGTTTTATGATTAAAAACGACCGCTATTTGAGGGCCTTGAAAGGCGAAGATTTAGACCGACCACCTGTCTGGATGATGCGTCAGGCAGGAAGGTATTTGCCAGAGTTTATGAAGTTGAAAGAAAAGTACGACTTTTTTACCCGTTGCCAAACGCCAGAATTGGCTGCAGAAATTACGGTACAACCCATCCGGCGTTATGGAATGGATGCGGCTATTTTGTTTTCTGATATTTTGGTTGTTCCTCAAGCGATGAACATCGAAGTAGAGATGAGAAATGGAGTAGGACCTTGGTTGCCAAATCCCATCCGTTCGATGGCAGACGTAGATAAAGTGATCGTTCCCAACATCGAGGAGACTTTGGGTTATGTAATGGATGCGATCCGATTGACCAAACAAGAACTGAACGACGCGGTTCCATTAATCGGTTTTGCGGGTTCACCGTGGACCCTTTTGTGCTATTGCATCCAAGGACAAGGTTCCAAAAATTTTGACAAGGCAAAAGAGTTTTGTTTTACACAGCCTGTTGCAGCGCACACCCTGTTGCAAAAGATCACAGATACCACTATTTTGTATTTGAAAGAAAAAGTCAAAGCTGGTGTCAATGCCGTTCAGGTTTTTGACTCTTGGGGCGGGATGTTGTCTCCAGTCGATTACCAAGAATTTTCATGGAAATACATCCAGCAAATTATTGAAGCTTTGAAAGACGATGCGCCAGTGATTGCTTTTGGAAAAGGTTGTTGGTTTGCTTTGGAAACCATGGCAGAGAGCAATGCTTCTGCTTTGGGAGTCGACTGGACACTGACACCAAAAATGGCACGAAAATTAGCAGGTCCTCACATGACACTTCAAGGAAATTTTGACCCGACACGTTTGTTTTCTCCCCCTGCGACCATCAAAAAAATGGTCACGGCCATGATAGATGATTTTGGAAAAGACAAATACATAGTCAACTTAGGGCACGGGATATTGCCCAATGTAGGCTTGGACAATGCCAAAGCCTTTATCGACGCGGTAAAAGAGTACAAACAGCCTAGATCTTAGTTCTAAGACCGAAAAGAGTTCAATTTTCAAAAGATGAAACAACAATTTTATACCTACATTCAAAACCTCCAAGACAACCTTTGCTCCGCTTTAGAGAAAGTTGATGGTGTTGCTGTCTTTGAAGAAGATCTTTGGAAACGACCAGAAGGAGGAGGGGGCCGTACAAGAGTGCTTTCCAACGGAGCGGTGTTTGAAAAAGGAGGGGTGAATATTTCTGCTGTAGAAGGTGAATTGCCCCAAGCCTTACGAGATAATTTTGGAGTGTCAGAAGGTGCTTTTTTTGCCTGTGGTCTCTCGTTGGTCTTACATCCAAAAAATCCAAAAGTGCCTACGGTTCACGCCAATTGGCGCTATTTTGAAATGTACGACGAGCAAGGCAATGTAGTTACGCAATGGTTTGGGGGAGGACAAGATTTGACGCCTTACTACTTGTTTGAGGAAGATGCCGTTCATTTTCACAGGGTTTGTAAAGATGCTTGTGACAAGCACGACCCCAACTTTTATCCGACATTTAAAAAACGCTGTGACACCTACTTTTGGAATGCGCACCGCGACGAAGCTCGAGGCATTGGTGGCTTGTTTTTTGATTACTTAAAACAAGACGAGACATTTACTCTTCAAGACCGTTGTGATTTTGTGACTGAAATTGGCAACAGTTTTTTGGAGAGTTACCTCCCGATTGTAGCAAAAAGAAAAGACCTTTCCTATACGAAATCAGAACGCGATTGGCAAGAAATCCGGAGAGGTCGCTATGTAGAATTCAATTTGGTTCACGATAAAGGAACTTTGTTTGGTTTGAAAACCAATGGACGAATTGAGAGTATTTTGATGAGCTTGCCACCCGCGGTTCAGTGGCAATATAATTTTCAACCCGAAACTGGCAGTGAAGAAGCACGTTTGTTGGAGGCATTAAAAACCCCCAAGGAATGGTTGTTGTAAGTGTTTGTATTTTAAGACCTAAACAAATATTACTTAAACTCAAGGTTTAAGTAGTTTACGAATCAGACCTTTGAATACAAAGGCGTGAAAAGGAGTCACTGAGTACCAATATAGCCTTCCCCAAATACCTCTTGGTCTAAAGACAGCACGTTGGTACAATTTGTTTTTGACAATTTTAAATTCTAACCAAGCCTCTCCTGGCAATTTCATTTCAGCATACAAGAGCAACCTTCCTTCTTTCTTGTCAGCATACAAAACACGCCAAAAATCCAGGGCATCTCCGGTTTGTAGTTTGGTGGGGTGTGTTCTTCCTCTGCGCAAGCCGATGCCTCCAAAAAGTTTGTCGACGATGCCGCGCATTTTCCAGAGTTGATTGGAGCTGTACCATCCGTTTTTCCCTCCCAAAGCCCAAATTTTATCCAAAGTTTTATGCCTGTTGACAAGTGTGCCTTGTTGCAAGTCTTTAAAACAGCCAAAATGTGGGATGTTGATGTGTTTGGATAGTTTTTTGTCGAGACGTCCACTGATTATGGAATCTTTCCAGCTAGAAATCAAAACGTTTTGCTCGATGGTGCCAAAAGCATTTTTTACGGCTTCCTTGTAGGAAATGGGTTGGATGTCTAGAAGTGTTGTGAGGTTGTTGGGTATTCCGATGATTTCTACTTTCATGCTGTCCACTAAAGCTGCTGCTAATTTGTAAGAGGTCGATGTGACAAAATACAGCCAGTAAGACGAAAGTTTGGGTGTCATGATGGGAATGGTATAAATACTTCGTTTGAGGCCTCTCACTTCCGAAAATTGCTGCAGCATTTTTTTATAGGTAAGAATCTCTGGACCACAGATGTCAAAAGAACCGTTGAAGAGTTCTTCTTTCATCAGCGACTTGTTTAAGAATTGGGCGACATCTCTTATGGAGATCGGTTGAGTTTTTGTGTTGAGCCATTTTGGGGCAATCATTACGGGGAGTTTTTCCGACAAGTCACGGATGATTTCAAAGGAAGCGCTTCCACTTCCGACAATGATTCCTGCTTTTAGTGTGGTGAGTGCATAGCTGTCGGATTGAAGCGTGTGTTCCACTTGTTTTCGTGAATCCAAGTGCTTGGAAAGTTCTGTGCTGTTGGTGATGCCACTCAAATAGATAGCTTGTTTTGCTTGTGTCTTTTCTAGGTAGTTTTTAAAATTTACAGCACATCTCTTTTCCAATACTTGAAAATCTTCCCCTGAGGTAGACATGGAGTGGATGAGGTAGTAGGCTGCATCCAGGTCTTTTGGGAAGTGGAGTTCTGGCTTGTCTTCTAAAAAGTCAATTTCCAAAAACGTGACAAGCGGATGATCTTTGTAGGTTTCCGGAACACGCATCAAATCGCGAACACAACAAATGAGTTCGTGGTTTTGATCTAACAATAGCGGGATCAATCTTTTGGCGATGTAGCCAGTTGTCCCTGTGATGAGGATTTTCATAAATTCTCTTTTGGCTGTTGGTAGGCTTGCCTTTTTAGGCTTTTTGGGATGGCATAGCCGTCCAGTCCATTAATTGCCGCGATGTTTCCTTTGCTCAAATTGATAAACAAGTCTTCTTCGAGAAGGGCTTCTTCTACGTACAGTCTTTCTACTTCTGCTAAGACCAAGAGCGTTCCGTTGGCTTTGATATGGTGTTCCTCCAAATACCGCATGGCGAGCTGTATGGGAGCACCTTTGACAAAAGGAGCTGCCCAACCTTCTTTGTATTCGGCTTCCAAGGAAGTCTTGTCAAATTCGGAAACTTCTTTTGGGTATTTTGCAGACGTGTGGTGAGCGTCTTCTACAATCGACTCAAAAACAGGATTGAGTGTAAAGATACCTGTTTCTTTGATATTGTCATACGTATTTCTCGCTACCGTTGTAGGTCTTAGCACAAAACCAAAAATGGCAGGACTGGAGCCGTAGTGGGTTACTGAGCTAAACACAGCCAAGTTGGTTGTGCCGCTGCTGCAAGAGGAGCCAATCAGGTTGGCAGATTTGTACCCGGTGGCACTGTTGACCAAATTTATTTTTTCGAGGTAGGGAAGCCCTTGTATTTTTTCTTTGTCGAAGAGAACCATAGAGATTTGTCTTAGTAGTTGTTGATTTTTACCCGTTGGGCTTTTAAGTCATGCATCAAATTGTAGAGCCCAAAAAAGGTCCTGTTGATGTAGATAAAATGCTTGGATCCCCGATTGCCATTCATGTCTTTTAATTCAGCACTTTTGGCGTACTTGGCTCCCAAGTCCGCAATTTTTCCAAAAAAGTCATCGTCAGAAAAATCAAAGTAATCTTCTTGGAAGGGTTGGGTAAACAAACTCAGCATTTCATGAAATAAGGCTTTGAAAAATACAATTTCTTTTGGGGAATCATCGCGTCTTAAAATTTCGAGTTCGTATAGTTTGTTTTCAAAAATATCCGGATTGTCGATGTTTTCTTTTTTTGCCAATTCAAAGTAAGGTACGTAAAAATCTTCTGGAATGGTTTTCATACAGCCAAAGTCGATGACAATCAGCTCGTTCATTGTATTGATTAGGAAATTTCCTGGATGCGGATCTGCATGTACTTTTTTGAGACTGTGAATCTGGTACATATAAAAATCCCACAAAGCTTGTCCAAGCTGGTTTCCAATGTCCGCAGCAAAAGGTTTTTGAGTAAATTCGGACAAATGCAAGCCGTCCATCCAGCTCATGGTCAAGATTCTTTCTGAGGAAAGCGCTTTGTAGTAGCTGGGAAATTTCAAGTTGGGAATGTGACCACAGGCAGCAGCGATTTCTTCACTTTGTTGAAATTCGAGGTGGTAATTGGTTTCTTCTTTTAGTTTTTCTTCCACTTCTTCAAAATACTTGTCAGAGTCTTTTCCTTTGATGTTGAACATCTTGATGGCAATGGGTTTGACCAATGACAAATCGGAAGAAATGCTATCGGAAATTCCTGGGTATTGAATTTTGACAGCCAAGGTTTCGCCGTTCAATTCTGCTTTGTGTACCTGACCGATACTTGCCGCATTGACCGCTTCTAAATTAAAAGTGTCAAAAATTTCGTAGGGGTGTTTTCCGAAGTAGTTCTTAAAAGATTTGACCACCAAAGGGGCGGATAAGGGCGGGACTGAAAATTGGGACAAAGAAAATTTTTCAACATAAGCTTTTGGCAAAATGTTTTTTTCCATACTCAGCATTTGCGCTACTTTCAGAGCACTTCCTTTCATTGTCTTTAAGCCGTTGTAGATGTCTTCGGCATTCGACTCGTTTAACTTTTCTTTGGCTTCTTCTTCCGATTTCACCAGTTTGTTTCCATAAAATTTTACGTAGTTGACGCCTATTTTGGCGCCTGTTTGAACCAGTTTGGAGGCGCGTTGTATTTTGGAAGTGGGGATGTGGTCGATGGTTTTCATAGCGGTTTCTTAGAGTTTAAAATTCATGCGTTCTTTGACGATAAATTTCCCGAGGTCTATAAGACTTTTGACCGGCTGTGTGTTCATGGCGTCGAAACTCGCTTGAACACTTTTTTCAATCAGTACATCTGTTTTTTCAAATGACGGGGAACTGTCTTCCATCCAAAATTTTAGGGTGACTAATAATTGCAGCCAAAAGAATTCTTCCCTGCCCTTTTCTTGTATTTTTTCAATTCCTTCTTGTTTGAAGTCAATCGTTTCGATGTCAAGGGTTTTGACAAAATTTTTGAAATGTGCTCGCAAATCGCTTAGTGTGCCCATGTTTTTTAAAGTGCTGCCATTTTGGTTCAACGCTAAAATGACATAACTCCTGTTTGCTGTAAGCATTTCAAAAAGGGTGAAATACAAACTCAATACTTTGTTGCGAGCATCGGATTCTTTGAAATCGTCGTTTTTGGCAAGTAGTTCCAACGAATTTTCTAAAAAGAGCGAAAAAATTCTCTTTTCTAATTTTTCAAAATTGCTAAAGTAATTGTAAAACGCTCCTTCTTCAATATCCAATTCTTTGCAGTATTTATAGATAGATGCTGGTTTTTTTCCATGTTCCAAAACTGTTTCTATGTATTTTGAAATCAATTTGTGTTCGTCTATTTTTATTTTTGTAGCCATAATTTGATTGTTTGAAACAAAAATACGAAATGTTTAACGTATTTACACATAAGTTAAACAAAAATAATGTAAATTTACACTGTTAATTAAATTTACATACATAATGAGAACAATATTAGTCGTTGGAGGTAGCAAAGGAATCGGCAAAGCCCTTGTCGATTTGTTAGTTCCCAATACAAAAGTGATTTCAATGAGTCGTTCGCCATTGGATTCGACACACGAAAACTTAGAACAACATTTGTGCGATGTCTTGTCAGACAGTTTACCTGATTTGGAAGCTTTGGATGCCTTGGTCTATTGTCCAGGGAGCATCAACCTCAAGCCTTTTGCTCGTTTGCAAGCTGATGATTTTAGAGATGATTTTGAAATCAATGTGATGGGAGCTGTTCGTGTTATGCAAAAATACGCGCCGGTTTTGAAAAAAGGAAAGCATCCGAGCGCCTTGCTTTTTAGTACAGTGGCCGTGAAGATGGGCATGCCATTTCACGCTAGTATTGCAGCTGCTAAAGGAGCTGTAGAGGGATTGGTAAAATCTTTGGCTGCAGAATTTGCACCACACATTCGAATCAATGCGATTGCACCGACCATCACGGACACCACACTCGCTTCCAAAATTTTGCGAAATGACCGCATGAAAGAAATGAGTGCAGAACGACATCCGATGAAAAAATATTTAGCAGCTCAAGAAGTAGCTGCGATGGCCGATTTTTATATTTCAGACAAGACCACTTCTGTATCGGGACAAATCATCCCTTTGGATTGTGGTTTGGTAACCCTTAAAATTTAAATGACATGTTTCAATTCTTCAAGAAAAAATCAAAATTAGAGCAATTGCAAAAATCCTACGAGAAGTACATGAGAAATCATTACTTGCTTTCCAAGTCCAACCGCAGGGAGAGTGACAAGGAATTTGCCAAAGCGGAACAAGTACTCAAACAAATAGAAGCGCTTGCCGTGTCTTAAAATTACTTTGCAATGCCTTTGAAAAAACCAGACACTGTCGTGTACAATTCACAATCCGAGAGCTACGATGCTTCTGTAAAACCCTATGGGACAGATTTGGGAGCTCCGGTTATTGAAGTGTTAGATACCGTAGCGTGGAAAAACAAAAATGTCCACTTGGTCAACGCCCAGTTCAAAGCGAAGTACGCGGCCTTAAAAGAGGCTTTCGACCTTCTCGTCACTGAGTTTGAATACAACGACATGATTTATGCGTCCAAATTCAATTTTGAACCCATCGTCGGCAAAGTCTACCATCTTTACAGAGACAGAAAAAGCGCGTTGTTTTTGTCCCTCATAGCTCCCCATGAATGTTGTTTCGATTTTGTGGGCAGCTTTTATCTAAATGACGATAAAGTTTGGATAAAAAAAGCAACAGCTGTTTGATATGTTACCAAAACTTTTTTTGCAAAAACGTTTTTCCATTCCCTTGTATTTGTTGCTCAATTTTAGCGCGCTTGGCATTGGTAGTTGGTTGATGAACGGCGGGCCTGTTTCCGATTGGTATTCCAGTTTGAACAAAGCCCCTTGGAGTCCTCCGGGTTGGGTGTTTGGATTTGCTTGGACTACAATAATGCTTTGTTTTTCCTTCTACATGTCTCGTCTGACAAGGATAAGCCGTTCCAAAAGAGTGTTTGTTCTTTTTGCAGTTCAATGGGTGTTAAATACTTCCTGGAATTTTATTTTTTTTAACCAACATTGGGTGTTGTCAGGCTTATTGGTCTTGCTTATGATCACGTCTCTACTTGGCTACCTTATGATAGCATACAAATCTCTTTTAAAAGGCTACACTTTCTTGGTGCTTCCCTATTTTCTTTGGTTGTTGGTAGCCATATCATTGAATGCTTATGTGTTGTTTTGGAACAGTCTGTAAGGTTTTTAGAGATACAAACCCCAACGGCTTCTTGAGTGATGCACTGGTTTAAGGAGCAAATACATACAGTTTAGCCTGTAATGCGTATATTTTTATTAAATTTGCATCCTGTTCGAGGAGGATTTGTATTGCTGCTAATAGGCGGGTGTTTTTTAACTCAGTACACGCTTTGCTAACGATCGGATCCTAAGTTTATAGTAAAATCAAAAAGTCCAACTCAGGCAAACAATAGTCAAATGGCAAAATTTGAATTAAAGCTCCCTAAAATGGGAGAAAGTGTTGCAGAAGCAACGGTCACATCTTGGTTGAAAGAAGTGGGTGATTTTATTGAAGCTGATGAGTCTGTCGTTGAAATCGCTACAGACAAGGTAGATTCGGACGTTCCCTCTGAAGTTTCCGGTACCTTGGTCCAAATACTACACGAAAAAGATGCGGTTGTTCAAGTGGGACACACACTTGCTATTATTGAAACTGAAGTAGGTGCTGTGGCAGTACCTGTTGAGGAACAAGCTCCCTCAGTAGCAATAAGTGCTGCGGTTGAAGAAGTTGAAAAAGAAATTGAAAAAGCAGTATCTATCAACGAATCGCCAAGCATAGCACTTGTGATTCCGACGGATCGTTTTTATTCACCTTTGGTCAAAAACATGGCTTCTAAGGAAGGAATCTCTTCGGAAGAACTAGAAAAAATACCCGGATCTGGAAAAGAAGGACGTGTGACCAAATCGGACATGCAGACCTACCTTAAAAATCGTTCAAAAACAAAGCAGATGCGTTCTGACGCAATCGCTCCAAAAACAGAAATCCCCTCAAAAACGATTCCACTCTCTGTGTCAGGAGAAGACGAGTTGATTGAGTTGAGTAGAATGGGAAAAATGATTTCAGATCACATGATTCATTCTGTTCAAAAGTCAGCACATGTTCAGTCTTTTATTGAAGTAGATGTGACCAATTTGGTGACTTGGAGAAACCGAAGTAAAAACCTTTTCTTTGAAAGAGAAGGTGAAAAATTGACATACACACCCGTTTTTATGATGGCTGTGGCACAGGCAATCAAAAAACACCCTTTGGTCAACCTTTCATTTGACGGAGACAAAAGCGTAGTGATTCGAAAAAACATCAATTTGGGAATGGCAGCAGCTTTGGGCAATGGAAACCTAATCGTGCCTGTCATCAACAATGCAGATGAATTGAACCTGATCGGGATGGCAAAGGTGGTAAATGATATGGCATTGCGTGCCAAAAACAACCAATTGAAACCCGATGAGGTTCAAGGCGGTACCTATACCGTGACCAATGTTGGTGGCTTTGGGAGTTTGTTTGGAACTCCGATCATCAACCAGCCAGAGGCTGCGATATTGGCTTTGGGAGCCATTCGTAAAGTTCCGGCGGTCATCGAAAGTCCTGAAGGGGACATGATTGCCATTCGGCACAAGATGTTTTTGTCTCATTCTTATGACCACCGTGTTATCAATGGTGCTTTAGGAGGTTTGTTTATCAAGTTTATCAAAGACTATTTGGAAGCTTGGGATGCAGAGGCTGATTTTTAGGTCCACATCTTCTGAAGGCTTCCTTGTTGGAAATTTCACTTAAAAACGCCTTCGATGACAGTACCCGAATTGCCATTCGTGAATTCTATCTGAAGTAAATTGGCCAGCGTAGGCGCAATGTCAATGATCGGGTGGTATTTTTTTGAGGACCCTTTTCGAATTCCCTTTCCATAAAAAATAACGGGAACATGGGTGTCGTAGCTATACCCACTTCCATGACCTGTTCCTGATTTTTTATAGTATCCTCCAAGTGTTGCCGGCTTTGGTATAAATATGATGTCTCCAGAAATTTTTTGGTTGTAGCCTTCTTGAATCAAATGCAAGATTCCGCTTGTATAAGAAGTGTTTTGTAATGCGTGTGCAGTGACCGTTTTGTATATCCGATCGAAATCAATAATGGCATCAGCAAAGTAATTCTCGACCTTTCGAATGTCTAAATCCAAGTCTTTAAGGGTGCTCCTGCGAAGGAATATTTGATGGTTGGAAATGTTTTCAATCAAGGTTTTCGTTCCGTATTTTTCCATAGCCAGCCTTCTGACAAAAGCCGCAAACGCAGTATTGTCTAGATAACCTGCAGGAATCTTTAATTTTTTGAGGTAGTTTGGCACTTGGACGGCGGCGTGATCAGCTGTTAAAACAAGCGTGTATTGATTTTTTCCAATCTGCTTGTCCAAGAATTTCAACAACCTTGCAATTTCCAAGTCCATGCGAATGTAGGTGTCCTCGATTTCTTTGGAATCCACTCCGTATTTGTGGCCGATTTTGTCAGTACTCGAATAGCTAATGCTTAGAAAGTCGGTAGCTGAGCTCCTTCCCAAAGACTCTCCTATAATAGCGGCTTCTGCAAAATCCGTGGTAAAAGTGTTTCCAAAAGGAACTTGTGGTAGCATGTCGTAATTTTGATTTGTTTTTCTCAGACGAGGCAGGTCATGAGGAAATACAGGAGCTGTTTCCCCGACAAACAGCCCTTCGTAAGGGTTGTCGTCTTCGATACTCTCCGTATAGCTTTCAAGAGCTGAATAGGGGGTCCAAAGTTGGTTTAAATAAGCGTTGGCTTTTCCGTTGTTGTTGAAATCTTCCACCCATTTAGGCAGCGCATTTAAATAGAAGCTGCTCGAAATCCATTTTCCTTGATCGGCACCTTCGAACCAATAAGCGGCGTTAGCGGTATGACCTGCAGGCAGAATGGCAGAACGGTCTTTGATGGAAATGCCAATCGTCTTGCCACGCATGTTTTGCGCCAACCGAAGTTGGTCTGCAAGGGTAGTGGTTTGGAGTCGATAGGGAGATCTTTGGCCATTTGTAGATACAGATCCTACAGTTTGGTAGCGTGCGTCATCCACACAGTAAATTCTTTTTTGCAATGAGCTGTCGTACCAATCGTTTCCAACAATGCCGTGATTGGCAGGGGTGGTGCCTGTAAACACCGAACTGTGTCCGACTGCGGTATAAGTGGGAATGTAGTTAAAGTGTGCATTTTCGAGATGAAATCCATTTCGCAGCAAACGTTTGAATCCATGGTCTCCGTATTTGTCTGCAAAGCGTACAAGGTAGTCGTAGCGCATCTGGTCAATGACAATCCCAACCACCAATTTGGGGCGGTTGTTTTGCTGAGCGAAAAGTTGAAAGCCAATGCCTAAAAGGGCAATAAATAAAAAAAAAGAAACTGATTTTTTCATAAGGAGAGGTATGTTAATTGCCGTTTTTTTTGAAACAAGGTTCTTGTTTGTTACGCCCTTTCTTGATGTTCAACAAGTTCCTTTCGTAAAAGTACAAATGTAAATAAAAACAAAAGGGACGTTTGGATTTTTAAAATGTTAAATTTTGTCAGTACCAAAGTTTTAGAAACCTAAATTTAAAGAGACGCACCTTTATAGAGTGCTTATAATTTAATACTTTAGCAAAAAAAGCGGTACATGAATTATTTAGAACATGTTGGAAAGTATTTCTTGATGCTCAAACAGGTTTTTAAACGTCCACAAAAGCGGAGCGTTTTTGGAGCTGCTTTGTTTAGAGAGATTGAAGATTTAGGCTTGAAGTCTATCGGGATTGTTGCTTTTATCTCTTTTTTTGTAGGTGGAGTTGTTTCCATTCAGACAGCGTTGAATGTCGAAAGTCCTTTGATTCCTAAATGGCTCATTGGTTTTGCGACCAAAAGGTCGATGATTTTGGAATTTGCACCTACTTTTGCTTCCATTATTTTGGCGGGAAAAGTAGGTTCGTTTATCACTTCCAGCATTGGGACGATGCGAGTCACCGAACAGGTAGATGCCTTGGAAGTCATGGGTGTCAACTCATTAAATTATTTAGTTTTGCCTAAAATTATTGCGGCTCTTTTGTTTTATCCTTTGTTGGTCTTTTTGGCAATTTTTTTGGGGATTTTTGGAGGTTGGGTTGCGGGTGTTTTGACAGATCTCTTTCATTCTCTGGATTACATCACTGGGATTCAAATGGATTTTGATCCTTTTTTGATTAAATATGCATTTATCAAATCTGTTGTTTTTGCCTTTGTCATTGCAACTATTCCGTCTTACCATGGCTACTATGTCAAAGGGGGGGCTTTGGAAGTAGGGAGAGCAAGTACCCAAGCAGTAGTTTGGACCAGTGTCGTGATTATTTTACTAAACTATTTTTTAACTCAATTGCTTTTAGGATAGATGATTACTGTAGAAAATATATATAAAAGTTTTCAAGACAACAAGGTGTTGAAAGGCATTGATGCAACTTTTGAACGTGGTAAGACCAGTTTGATTATCGGTCAAAGTGGATCTGGAAAAACCGTTTTTCTTAAATCACTGCTGGGCTTGTTTCAACCGGAACAGGGAACCATTTCTTTTGATGGAAGCATCAGCAAAGAGATGAGCGATGGTCAGAAACGACAGCTTCGACAAGACATGGGGATGGTTTTTCAAGGCAGTGCGCTGTTTGACTCTCTGAGTGTAGAAGAAAACATCATGTTTCCTATCAAAATGTTTGCGAACCAAACGCGTTCAGAAATGTTGGATCGGGTCAATTCAGTTTTGAAAAGAGTCAATTTAGAAAATGTCAACTCTAAATTGCCTGCGGAACTTTCAGGAGGGATGCAAAAGCGGGTGGCCATCGCACGTGCCATCGTGATGAATCCCAAATATTTGTTTTGTGACGAACCGAATTCTGGTTTGGATCCCAAAACAGCCATTGTCATCGACAATTTGATTCAAGAAATCACCAAAGAATACCAAATTACAACTGTAATAAATAGCCATGACATGAACTCTGTGATGGAAATTGGCGAAAAAATCCTCTTTTTAAAAGACGGGCTAAAAGCGTGGGAAGGAAGTAACAAAGAGATCTTTAAAACTGATAATGAATCGGTTGTAGATTTTGTGTATAGTTCCAATTTATTTAAGAAAGTTCGCCAAGTTTATTTGGACGAAACTAATTGAGTAAAAGGTTTGTTTTATTGGATTATCCCTGTATATTTGCAGCCGCTAAAACGAATAAAATTATGACCTGGTAGCTCAGTTGGTAGAGCATCTCCCTTTTAAGGAGAGGGTCCTGGGTTCGAGCCCCAGCCCGGTCACTAAAAATTTACTTTTTGTACTTTTTTTATTGAATTTTGGTGAGATACTCAAGTGGCCAACGAGGGCAGACTGTAAATCTGCTGCGCAAGCTTCGAAGGTTCGAATCCTTCTCTCACCACAACATTTTTTAGAGGACCTGGTAGCTCAGTTGGTAGAGCATCTCCCTTTTAAGGAGAGGGTCCTGGGTTCGAGCCCCAGCCCGGTCACAGATGCCCCTTGTTTTATAAGGGGCATTTTCGTTTTTGCCTACTATTGATACGTGACTGAAGATTTCCTTGTTTTAGGGTATTGTGCGGGTGATTGGCCTTTGCTATCTTTGATTGAGCGAAAACAGAAACACCAATCCCCTCCCCACAAATTTTTCTTAAACTCCTCTAGTTTTTTTCGTAAACACCTCTATATGGGTGCTTACGTTTTAAAACCATTGTGCTGGAATTCGGTTGTAAGCTGTTGTTTTTCTTTAAGATGCGCTTTTAGATGCTTCATTGGGGACAAACAGTTGGGCACTGACTCTTGGGGAAACAGTTGAGAGTAACCTTTTAAAGTTTACCTGTGTACAGGGCGCTTGGTGACAAAAAAAAGCGCCATTTTTAAATGGCGCTTTTGAGCGAAAGACCGGGTTCGAACCGGCGACATTCAGCTTGGAAGGCTGACGCTCTACCAACTGAGCTACTTTCGCGGTATTGCGGTACAAATATAGTCGCTTTCTTGGTTTTTGCAAGGCAAATTTTTCTTTTTTTTAAGCAATTGCTCTAAGTCTTTGTCATTGAGTACAGTACTTCATTCATCCGTTTTTCGCTTTCAAAACAACAGTTCTTTTTTTTAGTTTGCTTTGGAATTGTCTGTTTACAGAATTGTTACAAAAAAAAATCCTGCCTATTGGGCAGGATTTTTTTGTTATCAGATGCGCTTACTTGATAGCCATCAATTCAACGTCAAAAATCAAGGTTGCATTTGGAGGGATTACACCACCAGCTCCCGATGCGCCGTAGCCCAAATTGGAAGGAATGACATAGCGCGCTTTGTCTCCAACTTTCAGCAACAAGATTCCTTCGTCCCATCCTTGGATTACTTGGCCTATGCCAACAGTAAAATCGATTGGTTGCTTGCGTTTGTAGGAAGAGTCAAAAACGGTCCCGTCCAACAATTGACCCTTGTAATGTACAGAGACATTGGCGCCTTTAACGGCTTGTTTTCCATTGCCTTCTTGTAGTATTTTGTAACGCAATCCACTTGCTGTTTCTTCGTAGCCAGCAGCTACTTCATCCAATTGACTTTTTAGAGCCGCTTTTGCTTCGGCATCTCTTTTTTCTCTTGCTCCTTCAAACGTTCGAAAGGCTTCGATTGCGTTAAATGCTGTAGCCTCCGTGCCGACTCGAATGATTTCCAAGTTGTCAATCAAGTCTTCTTGTGCTATTGCGTCAACAATCTCTTGTCCTTCTTCTACAAATCCAAAAACGGTATGCTTGTTGTCCAACCAAGGTGTCTCTACATGGGTGATAAAGAATTGACTTCCGTTGCTTGCCGGTCCTGAATTGGCCATTGACAAGACTCCAGGCCTGTCGTGTTTTAATTCGGGGTGAAATTCATCGTCAAAACTGTATCCTGGGCTACCAGTGCCTGTGCCTTGAGGACAGCCTCCTTGAATCATAAAATCTGCAATGACTCTGTGGAACTTCAAGCCGTCATAATAAGGAGTTCCTTGTGGTTTTGAGTTGTTTTCTAGGTTTCCTTCTGCCAAGGCGATAAAGTTCCCTACCGTTCCAGGAGTTTTGTCGAAAGTCAAGTTCACCAAAATGGCTCCTTTGTTTGTGTTGAATTTTGCGTAGATTCCGTTGTTCATTGTTGTATGTTTTATTTTAGCGTTGCAAATATAGCCATAATCTACGGATGGACAAGGAATTCACGAGAAGGCAATTCCAAAAGAAACTTCAAACCTAAGGGAGTTCTCGAAAAAAATAAGGGTGGTAGCCTGGCAGCAACTCTGGGTGTGCGATTTTGACAATGTCTTTTAGCAAAATATGGGGTTGCACGGGGGCCAATTCAAAATACAGCAAGCCTCCTGTTGCTCCTTTTAGGTGGGCATAGCTGTAAATTTTGTTGTTTGTAAACGCTTCAAATTGTTTGTAGTGTTCCGTTGCTGATTCCAGTTCCATTCTGTTAGCGAAGGCGTCACAACCGATCCACAAGTCCGCGTTTTGCGCTTTTTCAAAGACGTTCTCAAAGTTTAGACCGAGGCTTCCTTTTCCTTTACTGTCTTTCCATAGGTAGTCGGTATGGGCATCCTTGAAAAGTTGTGCGTTGAAACTGTCACCAGCGGGGAGGTACCAAACATCTTGAAACAAAGATCCCGAGAGTACGGTTGGTTTTGAAATTGCTTTGTGGGCAGCTTTTTGAATTTTCAGGTATTCCCTTTCGATTTCCTTAAAAATAGTAGCAGCCTCATGTTCTTTTTCGTACAATGCCCCAAAGAGTCGAATCCATTCGGTGCGTCCCAAGGGGGTTTCTTCCAACCAATCCCTGTTTAGCATTACAGGTATTCCTCTTTTTTGAAGATATGAAAAAGAGCTGTCTGGACGCCCAACTGAAAAGCCGACGACCAAATCAGGAGCCAAAGCAAAGAGTACCTCTGTATTTAGTGCTTGTGCACTGCCAAGTTCATGGATTTGATTTGCAACTACCCGTTTTCTTGTTTTGGGTGAAGAAATAAAAGAGGTGTTTGGAAAACCTACCAAGGAATTTTCTTCTTCCAGCAATTCCAAGATCGGAATGTGTGATGTCGCTGTCAGGACAATTCGTTCGATAGGGGTTCTGATGAGTTGTTTATGAATCAGTTGTTGGGGAATTTTGTTTTTTTTGGGCACCAAAAAATACTCAAATTTTTCATTGGAGTCTTTGCTGGAACCCAACAGGGTCAGTTTTTTATAGCCTTCCATTTCTTGGATGGAAAATCCTTTGGCATGTTTAAATTCCTGAGGTTTTTCAGCTTGTTTTCGCACTTGTTCATGACACGAAAAAAGTTCCATGAAAAAAAAGAAAAGAAAAATATGGACAGGAATTTTCATTAAAAAAATTTTTACAAATGTATTCTTTTTAGGACAACCTGAAAAGATGTCTTCTCGGAACATTTTTTTTAAGGACATTATTGGGGGGTGTAAAAATATTTTTTTCATTATTTTTTTTGAGAATAGTTTTTTTGTAATTAGATGAGATTTAGGAGGGTTTCGTAAAAAATAGTCCCTATTTTTGTTGCGAATTTGGTTTTTATTTCAACCTGTTTGAAATAAAATTAAAAGGGAATCTCGTTACATTCGAGAGCTGTCCCCGCAACTGTAAGCTCAGTCCTTTTTAGGATGCTTGTTGTACTCTTATACCACTGTGAACTATTGTTCATGGGAAGGTCGCAACAAGACGCAAGCCAGGAGACCTGCCTTTTTCATAATTATAAATAGACTTTCGGGGAGAAAGGTTTTAGATGATGAAAAATAGGTGCTTAAGTTTTTTTTGCTTTTTAGCAAGTGTTTCTGTCTTTTCCCAAAAGGATTCTATTGTGAATTATTTGGAGGAGGTGTCTGTGGTTGCTGATAAAAACATCAAACACAATTCTTTGGGACTTAAAATAATTACACTTAGTGATTCCATTATTTTAAAAAACCGAGAATCCTTTACTTCCTTGTTGCGTTTCAATGCTTTGATTTACATGCGAGAAAATGGAGCTGGCGGTGTAAGTACAGCTAGGTTTAGAGGCACGAGTTCTTCGAATACAGTTGTGGTTTGGAATGGAATCAATATAAATTCTATCAACAATGGGCTAACAGGGTTCAATTCGATGTCTGTGACTTTAGTTGATCATATTGATGTGAGAAGTGGAGGAGGAAGTTTGAAATATGGTTCAGGAGCTATTGGAGGAACCATTCACTTGAATACAGATTTAAAATTTCAGACCCATCTTTCGAATCAGCTTGTCAGTTCTATAGGAAGTTACAACACCTTTCAAAATCTCTACAAGTTTTCATATGGTTCCGATTCGTTTGCTTTTAAATTTGGGATTTCCACAAATCAATCTGAAAATGATTATCCGTGGTTGGGCACGAATTTTAAAAATGAAAACGGAGCCTATAAGAATATAAATTACAATCTAAATGCGGCATACCGAATCAATAAGAACACCAAATGGAGTTTGTATTTTACCAGCTATAATGGAACACGTAATTTTTCGGGAGAATTGCCAAATCCTTCTCATGCAAATGATAAATATAAGGATAGAAACCGACGTGCTTTGTTCCTTTTTGAACACAAAAAGCAACAATTTAGCCACACAGCAAAGCTGGCTTATCTGTTCCAAGAGTATCGGTACTATGCTGATAAGAGCCATGCGAGATTTGACTATGGAAAGTCAAAAACATTTCTTTTAAATTACGACTTCAAATTAAAATTCAGCGCCTATTCAAAGTTAGAGGCCTTTACAGAATATACGTCAATTTTTGGGGGTACAAATGAGATTGTTGAAAAGAAGAGAAGACAGGTTTCTCAGGCGGTTGTTTTTAGTCATAAAAACAATTCATTTTCTTACAATTTAAAACTTCGAAAAGATTTCAATTCTGATTATCAAATACCTTTCGTTGCTGCCTTTGGTTTTGAGATTCCCTTTTTAAATCAATTTACAGCAAGAATCAACAGCTCCAGCAACTACAGAGCACCCTCCTATAATGATTTGTATTGGCCAGGACAAGGGAATTTAGATTTGCAACCCGAGAAATCAAAGCAAATTGATCTTGGTTTAGTGTTTAAAAGAGAAAACATGTCCATAGCATTGGACTATTTTTCAATACATACCAGTGAGAAAATAGTTTGGACTCCAGGAGGAGATACTCATAGACCAGGGCTGTGGGTTCCTATTAATATTGCTTCTGTAAAGAATAAGGGGATAGAAGTTTCAGCAGTTTATAAAAAGCATTTGGCGACTAGTACTCTAGAGTTAAATGCAAATTATTCGAAAATATCTGCAAAAGATATGCGTACGAATGCCTTTTTGATTTTCACACCCAAACACATTTCTAACTTCAACATCGGATGGAGTTCTAAAAAGTGGACTGTTTTTTATCAATATTTATACAATGGAAAGGTGTTTACTTCTGAAGATAATTTAGACATTTTGTCACTCCCAAGTTATCATATTTCTAATGTTGGTGTTGACTTTACTATTGCAAAGACAAGTAAAACCCAGCTTGAAATAGGCTTCAAAATAAACAACATATACGATGAGGCATATGCTACTTCTCCACGAAGACCAATGCCAAATAGGAATTTTAATACGAATATAAACTATAAATTTTAACTTATGAAAATCAACAAATTAACAATCTTTTCAATTGCTCTAAGCACACTTTTATTTTCGTGCAACGAGGACGAACAAATTTCGAATTTAAACGACTACTCAGATGGCGTCTTGGTAAGTGGAGAAGGTTCTGCTGCAGGAACGGGATCCGTGAGTTTTGTGCCTTACGACTTTTCTTCCTCCGAACAGCTGATTTTTAAAAATGCAAACAACTCAGAATTGGGGACTTATTTACAATCCATTGCCTTTTCTTCTACAAATGCATACATCTCTGTAGACAATCAAAATACGATTACAGTTGTAGATAGATACTCTTTTGAAGAAGTTACAAAAATTACTGAAGACTTAGAAACACCAAGGTACATGACCGTTGTTGGAGACAAAGGATATTCAACAAACTGGGGGAATACTTCAGTTGATACTGACGATTTTGTTGCTGTCATAGATTTAAATTCCAATGCCGTTATACAAAAAATACCTGTTGCATTGGGTCCCGAACGAATTATTGAAAAAGATGGGAATCTGTATGTATCACACAAAGGTGCTTGGAGTACAAATAATCTTGTGTCGGTAATCGATATCGCAACAGAAAATGTTGCTGAAGTAACTGTTGGAGACAACCCTGACGAACTGTTTTTTGATGCAAATGGGATTTTGCATGTCTTGTCTGAGGGCCGAATTATTTACGATGAAAACTGGGCTGTTTCAGGACATACATTGGCAAGTATAGCAAAGATTGATGTGGTGTCCAATACAGTACTCAGTACCATAGAATTTGCTGAAGGAGCGCATCCCAGTTTGTTCGAGATTAGCGGAGATAATTTGTATTATTATATAAGCGACAATATTTATTCATTAAAAACAAGTGAAACTTCACTTCCAACTGAAGCTTATGCTGAAACAGGAGCCATTACTGGAATGGCAATCAATGATGTCAACCTCTTTACAGTTACCGGAAATTATAAGGCGTTAAGTGATTTAAATGTTTATCAGCTCAGTGATAAAATGTTGTTAAATACGTTCAAAGTGGGGATTGGCGCTACTAAAATCTATTTCAACTAGTCAGGCAACAATAATAAGTAAAAAGCCTCCTCATATGGAGGCTTTTTTTGTTTCTTTATATCCATTATTCGATACAGAGAATCCCCTGAAAACAAAATAAAAAAACGACATATACATCTCAAAACTTGTCAATAACTTTTATTGTTTTGAACGGTTCGATAGCTTATTTTTGAGGAAGCATAAGAAAAATGTAGCCGTAACTCAAAAAAAGAGTGCGAGGCAGTTAGCAACGACAAACAAGCAGTATTTTGGCAGATTATTTAGACGGATTGAATCCCTCACAAAAAGAGGCAGTTTTACAAAAAGAGGGACCGATGATCATCATCGCTGGAGCGGGGTCTGGAAAGACACGGGTACTGACCTACCGCATCGCGCATTTGATGAAAGAAGGCGTCGATGCTTTCAATATTTTAAACCTGACATTTACCAATAAAGCCGCCCGCGAGATGAAAGAGCGCATCGCCGCGATGGTGGGGCAAAGCGAAGCCAAAAACCTTTGGATGGGAACATTTCACTCTGTTTTTGCGCGCATTCTCAGGTCGGAATCCGACAAATTGGGCTATCCTTCTAACTTCACTATCTACGACACCCAAGACTCTGTCAAATTATTGGGGGCCATTATTCGCGAGATGCAGCTCGATAAAGAACGCTACAAAGCCAAGCAAGTACTCGGGAGAATATCCCAATACAAAAACAGTTTGATTACAGTAAAGGCCTACCGCAACAATCCAGATCTTCTCGAGGCAGACACCATGGCCAGTCGTCCCAAAATGGGCGACATCTACCAAGCCTATGTCGATCGTTGTTTCAAATCCGGCGCCATGGATTTTGACGATTTGCTCTTGCGGACCAATGAGCTCTTGTCTCGATTTCCGGAAGTATTGGCTAAATACCAAGACCGTTTTCGCTATGTGATGGTGGACGAGTACCAGGACACCAACCATTCGCAATACCTCATAGTACGAGCACTTGCGGATCGTTTTCAAAACATCTGTGTCGTGGGAGACGATTCCCAAAGTATCTATGCCTTTCGAGGTGCGAACATCAACAACATATTGAACTTTAAAAACCACTATTCAAATGCCAAAACATTCAAGTTGGAACAAAACTACCGTTCTTCTAAAAACATTGTACAAGCGGCAAGCAGCCTAATTGAAAAGAATAAAACCAAACTGGACAAAGAAATTTGGACCGCTAACAATGACGGGCCAAAAGTAAAGGTAATGCGTACCGTTTCCGATGGAGAAGAAGGACGCTGGGTGGCCAATTCTATTTTTGACAACAAGATGAACCACCAACTGACGAACGACAGTTTTTGCATTCTCTACCGCACCAATGCCCAGTCGAGAGCCATGGAAGACGCCTTGCGAAAAAAGAGAATTGCATATAAGATATACGGAGGCACCTCTTTTTACCAACGCAAAGAGATCAAAGATGTGCTTTCTTACCTGCGCATGTTGATCAACCCAAACGATGAAGAGGCCTTTAAAAGAATCGTCAATTACCCGGCAAGAGGCATTGGACAAACGACGGTAGACAAATTGGTTGTTGCGGCGAATCACTACAACAAGTCACTTTTTGAAATCGTTCAAAACATAGACAGTGTCGATCTAAAAATCAATGTAGGGACCAAAAACAAGTTGCGAGATTTTGCGACCATGATCGCGAGTTTTGCGATTTCTGCTCAAAAACAAAATGCCTTTGAAATTGCTGAAATGGTGGTCAAGCAAGTGCGCATTGTCAAAGAATTGGAAGCAGATGGTACTCCCGAAGGACTGAGTAAAATAGAAAACATTCAAGAACTTTTAAACGGAATCAAATACTTTATAGACGATGCTGCCGAAAAAGGTTTGGAAACTTCTTTGCCGGTATTTTTAGAGGACGTCGCTTTAAAATCCGATCTGGACAGTGACAAACCCGACGACGAACCGATGGTCTCCTTAATGACCATTCACTTGGCAAAAGGATTGGAGTACCCTTATGTGTACGTCGTTGGAATGGAAGAATCTCTCTTTCCTTCTGCCATGAGCATGAACACTCGCAGTGAGTTGGAAGAAGAACGCAGGTTGTTTTACGTCGCACTCACACGTGCCGAACACCAAGCCTATTTGAGCTTTGCGCACACACGCTACCGATGGGGGAAGCTCATCGATTGTGAGCCGAGTCGGTTTTTGGAGGAAATAGACAGTCGTTTTTTAGAATACATCAGTCCCCAGCGTTTGCAAGCCCGGCCCAATCAATTTGTAGACAGCAGTCTTTTTGAAGACGACGTTCCAAGAGATAAAATTCGCTACCGCAAACCGATTTCTAGAGGCTCCGCAGGAATACGTGCTGATAAATCACGTGCCGAACTCGGAAAAAATAAGGTGCTCGTTCCTCAAAATTTCAAACGCGTAACAACACCCCTTTCTAACAACACTCCACCTGTAGCATCCTCGATTTCTAAAGGAGACACTGTGGAGCACCTGCGTTTTGGAAAAGGAAAAGTCTTGCAATTGGACGGTGTAGGAGGGGATGCCAAAGCCGAGATTCAATTTGAAACTCAAGGCATTAAAAAATTGATCTTGAAATTTGCCAAATTGAAAGTGTTGGATTCGTAATAAATGTATTTTTAGGAGACTTTTCTTATGCCTTGTTTCTCCTTCTTCCAAATGCAAAGTTCAAAAGTACTTCTCACCTAAGGGTAGGATATCAGAAATTATTTTACTAATTTCACTTTTACCTAAATATTTCAAACCATGTACAATGCTAAAATTACAGGATTGGGCTTTTATGTCCCCGAGCAGGTAGTCACCAATGACGATTTGTCCAAAATTATGGACACCAATAACGCTTGGATTCAAGAGCGAACAGGAATTCAGGAGCGTAGGTGGATCCACGAAGATTCGGAAGATAGCACCTCTCTGATGGGCGCCAAGGCCGGGAAAATAGCGATTGAACGTGCAGGATTGACCAAAGACGATATCGATTTTATTGTGTTTGCCACCCTCAGTCCTGATTTGTATTTTCCAGGTGGAGGCGTTGATGTACAAGCACTTTTAGACATGCCTACGATTGGCGCCTTGGATGTTCGCAACCAATGCTCTGGATTTGTCTATGCCATGTCTGTGGCAGATCAATTCATCAAAACAGGGATGTATAAAAATATTTTAGTTATCGGTTCGGAATACCATTCTGGAGGTTTGGACAAAACAACCAGAGGAAGAGGGGTTTCTGTGATTTTTGGTGATGGTGCTGGTGCTGTGGTCTTGAGCCGTACGGAAGAAAAGGGAAAAGGAATTCTCTCCACGCATTTGCATTCAGAAGGAAAGCATGCCAAAGAATTGGTTTTGGAAGGTCCGAGTACTTCGAGGTGGGTTCCTGAAATCATTGAGAACAACGATCCAAACGATGTGTCCTATTACCCTTATATGAACGGTCAATTTGTTTTCAAACACGCTGTGACCCGTTTTTCTGAAGCCATATTGGAGGGGTTGGAAAAAAACAAGTTATCTGTAGCAGACATTGATCTCTTGGTTCCCCATCAGGCCAATCTACGAATATCCCAATTCATACAGCGTAAATTCAAACTCTCAGACGATCAGGTTTACAACAACATCCAACGTTATGGGAACACGACGGCTGCCTCTGTGGTCATCGCACTTTCTGAAGCTTGGGAAAAAGGAAAAATAAAAGACAATGATTTGGTAGTGCTCGCAGCTTTTGGGAGTGGCTTTACTTGGGGATCTGTGTTTATCAGGTGGTAAGAAGCTGTAAACAGCGTGTATTTTCTTATTTGAACTTGTTTTCTTGGAGGATAAAACTTTCTCCGAGGTATACTTTTCGAACGGCTGGATCGTCAGACAATTCTTTAGGAGTCCCTTCTTTGAGAATACCTCCTTCAAACATCAAATAAGTTTTGTCTGTAATGGCCAAAGTCGCTTGTACGTCGTGGTCTGTGATTAAAATTCCAATGTTTCGGTTTTTTAATTGTGCGACAATACTTTGAATGTCTTCCACCGCAATGGGGTCTACACCGGCAAAAGGTTCGTCCAATAAAATAAATTTTGGATCGGAAGCCAAGCAGCGTGCTATTTCAGTTCTTCTTCGTTCTCCTCCAGACAAGAGGTCTCCTTTGTTTTTTCGAACGTGACCCAGACTGAATTCTTCGATCAAAGATTCTAATTTTGCATTTTCTTCTGCTTTGGTTCTTCCTGTAAATTGAAGTACAGATCGGATATTGTCCTCTACAGATAATTTTCGAAATACAGAAGCTTCTTGGGCAAGATAACCAATACCGTTTTGAGCCCTTTTGTACATAGGGAAGTCAGTGATCTCCTTGTCGTCCAAAAATATTTTGCCCTCGTTGGGTTGGATCATGCCGACGATCATGTAAAATGAAGTGGTTTTACCAGCGCCGTTGGGTCCCAGCAGGCCAATGATTTCTCCTTGATTGACTTCCAGGGAAATTCCTTTGACCACTTTTCGATTTCCGTAGATTTTTTGAATGTTTTCTGCTCTTAGTTTCATACGATGATCGCTTATAGAGATTGGTTCCTTCTTTCTTGTTTTTTGACTACCCATTTGGATACGTGGATGCTGATTTCATACAAAATCAAAATGGGGATGGATACGATGATTTGACTGGCGATGTCTGGAGGGGTAATGATGGCAGACAGCAACAAGACGACTACCAAGGCGTGTTTTCGGTATGTTTTTAAAAACTCAGGGCTGATCAGTCCCAGTTTTGTCAAGAAGAAAATCAGTACCGGCAATTCAAAAACGACGGAAACGCCTAAAATGGTATTGGTGACCATTGAAATATAAGAGGACAGAGTAAAATTATTTTCGATGGCATCTGTAATTTCAAAGTGGTAAAAAAAGTACACAGACATCGGAACGATTACATAAAAGCTAAATAAGACGCCCAGAAAAAACAGCAAAGAAGTGATGAACAAAAAACCTTTTGACTTTTTTACTTCTTCTCTGCGCAGGCCTGGAGAGATAAACTTCCAAAATTCCCAGAGTATATAGGGAAAGGCGACAATCAGCCCGAGGATCAACGATGACCAGATGGCATTCATCAGCTGGTTTGTCAAAGAAAGACTTTGTAGTTTTTGAGGAAAATGAACTCCACAAAAATCACTATTTATGCCCACCAAATTGAAGACTTTGCAAAATACTTCGTAGGTGATAAAATCGCTTTTTAGATGGGCCAACAAGAAAAAATCATAGACTTCTTTTTTAAAGATAAAAAGGACAATTCCAAAAGTAAAAATAGCGATTGAAGAACGTACCAGATGCCACCTCAATTCTTCGAGGTGGGCTAAAAAAGACATGTTGTTTTTTTGTTGTGTCATTTTAGAAAATTCCTTCTTTAATCAAGTCGTGCAAATGTATGATGCCTACGTAGCTTTCTGTTTCGTCAACGACGAGAATTTGGGTGATGCCGAAATTTTCCAAGGTGTGCAACGCGTCAATCGCCATTGCGCTGGCGGGCATTGTTTTGGGGTTTTTACTCATAACGTCTGCAGCTGTAAATCCTGTTATCGATTCGTTGGCTTCGAGCATGCGACGGATGTCGCCATCGGTAATCATTCCAACAATTATAGAATTTTCGAGCACAGCAGTAGCACCCAAACGCTTGTTTGAGATTTCAACGATGACGTCTTTGATTTTTGTGTCAGGGGCAACGACGGGCATTTTATTGTTGGCAATCAAATCAGCCACTCTCAGGTATAGGCGTTTTCCCAAAGCGCCGCCTGGGTGGTACTTGGCAAAATCATTGCTTGAAAAATCTTTCAAATTCAACAAACACACTGCCAAAGCATCTCCGAGAACCAATTGAGCCGTCGTGCTTGTGGTCGGAGCAAGGTTGTTTGGACACGCTTCTTTTTCTACATGGCAATTCAAGGTAAAGTCAGCCTGTGTCCCTAAAAATGAACTTGGGTTTCCAGTGATTGCAATCAACTTGTTGCCGTAATTTTGGATGAGCGGCACCAACACTTTGATTTCAGGTGTGTTTCCACTTTTGGAAATGCAAATCACCACATCTTCCTTTTGAATGTTTCCGAGATCCCCGTGTATAGCGTCTGCGGCATGCATAAAAATCGAAGGGGTTCCGGTTGAGTTTAGGGTGGCCACAATCTTGTTGGCAATGATGGCGCTTTTTCCAATTCCTGTAATAATGACCCTGCCTTTTGATTTAAATATAAAATTTACGGCATTTTCAAAATCAGAATTGATAAAATTCTTTAAATTCGCAATAGCACTGCTTTCCAATTCAATTGTTTGGCGTGCAGTGTCGATAATAGAGTTCGTTTTTTTCAAAAATTTTAATTTTACGGAATAAAAAAAAGGAGTATCTTTATTTGCAAATGTATTTAAAAATTGATTAAGAGCGGTAATGAATAGAGAGGAAATTGACTTGTATGGTCCGTTGAAATTTTTTTTTGGGTTTACCAAATTCAAAGGACTTCAAGAACAAGTAATCAGGAGTATTGTAAGTGGAGAAAATACATTTGCCATCATGCCTACAGGAGGGGGAAAGTCTTTGTGCTACCAGTTGCCGGCTTTGATGAGTGAAGGGACTGCCATCGTTGTGTCGCCATTGATCGCTCTGATGAAAAATCAAGTCGATGCCATTCGAGGCGTTTCTGAGGTAGATGGAATTGCACATGTATTGAACTCTTCCTTAAACAAATCTGAAATTGCTTTGGTCAAGTCGGACATCGAATCGGGGGTCAACAAATTGCTATATGTCGCTCCTGAGTCCCTAATCAAAGAGGAGTATGTTGACTTTTTAAAACAACAGACCATTTCATTTGTTGCCATAGATGAAGCTCATTGCATCTCTGAATGGGGCCACGATTTCAGACCTGAATACAGAAATCTCAAACACATTATCAAAAACATAGGCGACGTACCTGTGATTGGTCTTACGGCCACGGCTACACATAAAGTACAGGAAGATATTTTAAAAACACTCGGCATTTCCGATGCCAAAACATTCAAAGCTTCTTTTAACAGACCCAATTTGTTTTACGACGTCCGTCCAAAGACAAAGGACATTTATAGTGATATCATTCGATTTGTAAAAGGCTACGAAGGCAAGTCAGGAGTCATCTATTGTTTGAGTCGCAAAAAAGTGGAAGAGGTGGCACAGATTCTTCAGGTCAATGGCATCAAAGCGATGCCTTACCACGCAGGTCTGGACGCAAAGACGCGGAGCAAGCACCAAGACATGTTTTTGATGCAAGACACGGATGTGATTGTTGCAACCATAGCTTTTGGGATGGGAATCGACAAGCCAGACGTTCGTTTTGTCATTCACCACGACATTCCCAAAAGTTTGGAAAGTTATTACCAAGAGACCGGAAGAGCGGGACGTGATGATGGAGAAGGGTATTGCTTGGCATATTACGCTTATAAGGACATTGAAAAATTAGAAAAATTCATGGCAAGCAAGCCAGTTGCCGAGCAGGAGATTGGACATGCATTGCTACAAGAAGTCGTTGGCTATGCGGAGACATCCATCAGTAGACGCAAATATTTATTGCACTATTTTGGAGAAGATTTTGACGAACTCAATGGCTTGGGAGCCAGTATGGATGACAATTCAAGAACCCCAAAGCCCAAAACTGAGGCGAGCGCTGAAGTGAAAATGTTGCTTGAAGTAGTCAGAGACACCAAAGAAAAATACAAATCAAAAGACATTGTTGCCACTTTAAAGGGGGAGGTCAATGCCATGTTGATTTCTCACAAAACTACGGAGCGTATTTACTTTGGGATCGGAAAAGAAAAAAGCACAGGCTTTTGGACAGCTTTGATCCGACAAACGCTTGTGGCACATTTTTTGAAAAAGGAAATCGAACAATATGGGGTGTTGAAACTCACCCAGGCAGGACTTGATTACATTGCCAATCCCACCTCTTTTATGATGACTGCTGACCATGTCTATGCCCAAGATGAGCAAGTAGGCGAAGGGGTTGTGAATTCCAAAACAACGGGTGGTGTGAGTGATGAAAAATTACTTTCCATTCTAAATGATATTCGTAAAAAAGTGGCGAAGAAACGCAGCATTCCACCTTTTGCTATATTTCAAGACTCTTCATTAGAGGCAATGGCATTGCGCTATCCGATGACCATTGAGGAGTTGTCCAATGTATTTGGGGTTGGAGATGGCAAAGCGCGAAAATTTGGACAAGATTTTGTCACTGTCATCGCTTCTTATGTAAAAGAAAACGATATTTTGCGACCCGATGATTTGATCGTCAAAGGAACGGGTGTCAAATCAGGACTCAAGCTCTACATCATCCAAAATACAGATCGAAAATTGTCCTTGGAGGACATTGCAAGCTCCAAAGGCTTGGAGATGTCAGACTTGATCAAAGAAATAGAAACCATTGTTTTTTCTGGAACAAAATTGGACATTTCATATTGTATCGACACCCTTTTGGACGAAGACCAACAAGAAGAAATTATGGACTATTTTATGGAGGCCGAAACCGACGATATTCAAGAAGCAATGGAAGAGTTTGACGGAGATTATGAAGTAGAAGACCTGCGGTTGATGCGCATCAAATTTTTCAATGAAGTTGGAAATTAATAGGTTTTCAATTGCTCCTTCAAAATCCATGTCTCCGATTAAATTTAAACAACGTTAAAGGAAAGAATCAGATTGCTAAAATTGTTTTTACAAAAGTCATTGATGCTTTCATAAAGCAACAAATGCCATTCAAAATTGATTATGAAAGAAACACCCCATTTGACATTTAAAGAAATTGACGAAGCTCAATCCCGTTCAGATTTAAAAGAAATCATCAAAGGAAAAGGAGCTGCCTATGCAAAAATAACAGACACCATTGCCTACGAAGATGAGCTGCGGAATCTCCAAGTTGAATTGGTAAAATTGCAACAATGGATCGCGAAAAACAACAAACGTGTCGCGGTTGTCTTTGAGGGGAGAGATGCAGCAGGAAAAGGAGGCGCTATCCGTCGATTTATGGAACACCTAAATCCGAGATCCTCTCGTTTGGTGGCTTTGAACAGGCCCACAGAGATAGAAAAAGGCCAGTGGTACTTCATGCGTTACATCAAAGAATTGCCCAATCCTGGAGAAATTGTGTTTTACGACCGAAGTTGGTACAACCGTGCAGTGGTAGAACCGGTAATGGGGTTTTGTAAAGACAAGGAGTACAATGACTTTATGGCACAAGTTCCCGAATTTGAACACATGCTGTATGAGGACGGTTTGATCATCATCAAATTTTGGTTGTCTATCTCTAAGGATGAGCAATTAAAACGTTTCAAGTCACGAATGAAAAACCCGCTCAAACGATGGAAATTCAGTCCCGTGGACAAAAAAGGACAAGAATTGTGGGGCCGTTATACACATTTCAAAGAATTGATGTATAGCAAAACACATACTTCTTACAGCCCATGGGTAATTGTGAAAACCAATGACAAAGAGGTTGCGCGTTTGGAGTGCATCCGCTACGTATTGTCTAAATTTAATTACACAGGAAAGAAGAACTCGAAAACCAATCTGTTACCAGACCCAAATGTCATTATGCATTATTTCCGGTCTTCCCATCAAATAGATTGATTCGGTACAACCTCCCTTTCTATTGCCCTCTAAAAAGCTTAACAAACAAAAAGAACTTCCAAGATTATGGACACCAAAGACAATAACAACAACTTGGCATTGAAAAAATTAAATTCCAAACTGGGAATCAAAGCACTGCTGTCCAAAGAGAAAACAAGTGTTGACAGAGCTTTGCGAATTGTCAATTATGAAAAAAGACTGAAGCGTTTGCAAGTAGAATTGATCAAAATGCAAACGGGTGTTATTGAAAACCAAGAACGTGTCATCGTGATTTTTGAAGGGAGAGACGCAGCAGGAAAAGGAGGCGCTATCCGGAGAATTACTGAGCGAATCAATCCGAGGCATTTTCGAATTGTAGCCCTGCCAAAACCTACAAACGAAGAACAGTCACAGTGGTATTTTCAACGTTACATTCAAAAATTTCCAAAGGCGGGTGAGATTGTCTTTTTTGATCGGAGTTGGTACAATAGAGCCGTCGTAGAACCCGTGAATGGTTTTTGTACAGAAGCCGAATACAAAATCTTCAGGAATCAAGTCAATGATTTTGAACGAATGATTACGGAATCGGGGATCAAACTGGTAAAGATTTACATGTCCATCACCAAAAGAGAGCAAGCAAAAAGATTTGAAGACATTCGCAACAACCCTCTGAAACAGTGGAAGATGACTGCCGTGGATGAAAAGGCTCAAGAGTTTTGGGATCGCTATACCGACTACAAAACAAAAATGTTTGAAAACACTACAGAAGGATCCGTTCCATGGAAAATCATCAATGCCAATCGAAAAACCTTGGCGCGCATCCATTCCATTGAATATTTGCTAAAGCAAATTCCCTACGACAAAAAGAGAAAAGTTTAATTTTTTTGAAGAACTAAAAAATGAAGTTTGCAAAAGGAGATCGAGTTGTTGTAGTCGATGCAACCACTAAGGGAGTGGTTCTAAAGAGTGAGGGAACGCGTGTGCTCATCACCGAAGAAAACGGTTTTGACCTGTACTTCGACGAAAAACAGTTGGTAAAAGTAGTACACGATCAATTTGAGATGTCCAAATATTCAGACATCAACAATGCGCTGCTACACCAAAAACAGAGTTCTTCCGAGACAAACAAAAGAAAAGCTCCCAAGAAAAGAAAAAAAGAAGCCCTTGTTCCGCCCATGGAGGTAGACCTCCACATACAGCATCTTGTCAAAAACCACCAAAGGATGTCGAACTTCGACATGCTGAACTTGCAATTGGATACGGCCAAATACAAATTGGAATTTGCCATACGCAAACGTATTCCTAGGGTTGTTTTTATCCACGGAGTAGGAGAAGGTGTTTTGCGGAGTGAGTTGGGCTATTTGCTTGCCAAATACCCTGTCAAAATCGCACAAGCTTCCTATGAAAAGTATGGAATGGGAGCCACAGAGGTCTACATACTACAAAACAAAAACAAGTAAAAAAAGACTTGTTTCATTTAAGCTTTGTTAACGAAAAGGCTAAGGGAGATCAGAAATCGTAAAGCTGCCTGTTTTTGTTCCAAATGTATAGCCGTCTGTATAATTGATGTCACTTTCCGAATTGGTGAAATTCAACACCGTAAATTCCAGAAGCAGCGTGTATTTTTGTTGGTAATAATTGGTAGCTGTTGTTTTGGGTTCTTGAACTGTATTGGTGTTTACGTCCAAATAATCCAAAATCGTATTTAGATTTTCATCTCCTGTATGGGATTCGTTTGCCGTCGGTGTGCCGTCATTATCGTCATCCGCATCTAGGTAATTGGGCGTTCCATCGTTGTCAGTATCGTCGTTTGTTGGATCGCCGTCTGAGTTGAGGTCTTCATTTTTTGTAGGGATGTTGTCGCCGTCATCATCGGTATCAATATAATCGGGATACCCATCTCCATCGGTATCGTCATTGCTTGGATCACTGTCTCCGTCTCGGTCTTCTAGCGTTGTGTCTACCATGTCTTCATCGTCGAGAACGATTGTGTTGTTTACCTGCAAAGTACCGTTTCCGAACCATTCTTCCAATACAGTCGGACTGCTAGGGGGGATGTCTTGACAAAAATAAGTAGTTTCGACCTTCTTATTAAAAATTCGGTAGGTCATTTGGTGACTGCCATTTTCAGAAATGACATAACTTTGATCTGTCAAAGGCGTTTTGAAATACGTGTTTTCTTCCGAATTGCTCAGGTCCAATTTCAAAATCAAAGCTTCTTTCTTACTGCTGCTAATTTTGTGCAAAACCAGGTCTCCACAATTGTTTATTTTGATGTTTTCAAAATCAAAGGAAGGAATGTTAAAATCTCCATCATCACAAGAGAGGAACAAAAGTAAGAAAGCAATCAGGCTTGTTTTTTTCATTGCACTATCAAATTTACAAAACAAATGTAAGGGTTTTAAACAGAACCCAAAAAGTGTTTTTCGTTAATTTAAATTAACTTACTTTTGTTTGAATTAGGGATCCAATTCTTTTACAAATACAACAATTTTGAGGAAAGTTTATTTAGACAACGCAGCAACGACAGCCATTGCCGATGAAGTGATTGCAGAAATGGTACAGACGATGCAAACTGTTTGTGGGAATCCCTCTTCCACTCACCAATACGGAAGGACTGCAAAAACCATTGTCGAAAATGCGCGTAAAAACATTGCCAAGCATTTGAATGTGTCCGCCAGCGAACTTATTTTTACCTCAGGTGGAACCGAAGCCAACAATTTGATTTTGAGAAATGCTGTTGTCAACCTAGGAGTTACCCAGGTGGTGACCTCAAAAATAGAACACGCTGCAGTCCTAAATCCACTTAGGGAACTAGCAGCTGACTATGGAATTCAAATCTCTTATGTGAATGTGGATTCCAAAGGTCTGTTGGACTATACGCATTTGCGCAGCTTGTTGTCAGACACGTCCCGCAAAACACTCGTTAGTTTGTTGGCGGTAAACAACGAAATAGGGACCTTGTTGAACCTCCAAAAAACAGCGACAATCTGCCAAGAATACAAGGCCTTTTTTCATTCTGATGCCGTACAAGCAATCGGTCATTTTGACATGGACCTGCAACGAGATTCGGTTGATTTTATAACCGCAAGTGCACATAAATTTCACGGCCCCAAGGGAATTGGATTTGCGTATTTTAAAAAAGGTATTGGCATCAAGCCACTTCTGTATGGGGGAGGCCAAGAAAAAGGAGCGCGCGCAGGTACCGAAGCGGTTCATCTCATACGCGGAATGCAGGTAGCCTTGGAAATTTCCCTAAAAGACCTCACAACCGATATTCAAGAAATGCAAGCACGCAAGTCCTTTTTTATTCAAGAATTGAAAGCCTTGTCTCCATCTATTGCCTTCAATGGCTCTTCCGAAGATTTGCAAGCCAGTACAGCGACCATACTAAACGTGCGTTTGCCATTAGACAGTCCTTTTGTTTTGTTTCAACTCGATTTAAAAGGAATTGCGGTATCTGGTGGAAGTGCTTGTCAGAGTGGAAGCAATGGCGGATCACATGTTTTAAGAGAGCTTCTTACTGCCGATGAAGCACAACAAACATCACTGCGATTTTCGTTTAGCAAGCACACGACAAAAGAGGAACTCCTCTATGTTGTGGATGTTTTAAAAGAATTGATTTGTAAAGAAGTGAAAAATTAAACTTACGAAGTCAACCTCCCTTTCAGACGTTTTTCAAATTTCTGTTTGATTGCAGTGATGCGTTTCATGATTTCCATGATTTCCGGATCTTTGGATTCCTTATAAATTTCATTGAGACCCAAAACCAATTCTTTTGCAGTATGTGAAGCTTTTATTCGTTCGTCTCTTGATTTAAAACTTGAAACATTTTCTTCAAATTCTGCTGCACTTTTTAATAAATCCATATGTGTTTTGATGATGGTTTTGGTTCAATAAACTAAAAAAATTAAATAATATGACAAGGTACTATTATTTTTGAAAAAACATAATATGAATGCTTGTTTTTCAAAAAAAACCTCAATAAATCAAAACGAAGACTTTGAGCAAGTCCTGAAAAGGTTTTTAAAATCACAAAACAACACCTTGGAAAGTGGATTTAGGTAAGTTTTTCAGCTGCTTCAACCTGAAAAAACTACAAATGTTTGTTTTAAAGTAGTTTCTACTGTGAATTGGGAAAAAAGGGATACAGGTACATGTTCTTTTAGAGAGTTTCGCGTTGTTTTTTCAAGGCCTAACACGTCTCTTATCGATTCGTTTGACAGCTTTTATTAATCCTTAAAATATTTTCATGAATTCCGATTTTTAGTGCTATTTTTGAATACATATCTGTGGCGCTTTGGCATAGGTGACAATCCCGAATGCGAGCCTTGTGTGAATTTTAAGGGGTTTTTTATAATTAAGGGGGGTGTTTTTCTAGTAGGAAAACAATTAAATTGATTTTAATTTAATGAGAATACAGGTGTCGAATATTTTTTTTAAAGCTTGTAGGCAACGAATTGCATTGGCTGTTTTTTTGCTGGTTTCATCTGTCAACGGGCAGATTTTGATCAATGAATTTTCTGCTTCAAATGCCACTCAGATTGAAGATGCAGATTTTGAAAAATATTCCGATTGGATTGAACTATACAATGCAGGGACAAGCGCTCAAAACCTCAATGGCTATTTCTTAAGTGACGATTTTAAAGTACCTGATAAGTGGCGATTTTCTTCCGATTTAACAATTGAAGCGGGTGGGTTTTTGTTGGTTTGGGCAGATGGGAATGACACCGAAAACCATACCAATTTCAAACTGTCAGCGGGTGGAGAAGAGATTGCCCTATACACCTCTAATGCTGCATTGCTTGACTCCATCAGCTACGGGGTTCAAACAGTGGATGTTTCAATGGGCAGAACTATTGACGCGAGTACAAATTGGTCTTTCTTCCTAAACGCTACTCCGAAGGCCTCTAACTCCGCTACCTCTTATGAGAGTTTTGTTTACCATGTCCCTGAATTCAGTATTCGAGGAGGCTTTTACACATCCACTCAGGCAGTTGAATTGACCACTGATTTTGGAGGTGAAATTCGCTATACGACAGACGGTTCAAAACCCTTAATGACCTCAGAAAAATACAACACACCCATACCCATAACCAATACGACAATAGTCCGAAGTCGAATTTTCATGTCCAATTTTCTACCTGGGCCAACTGTGACTCACACCTATTTCATCAATGAAAACTCAGTTTATGCTAAAATCCCAGTGGTTTCCATCGCTACG
This sequence comes from uncultured Flavobacteriaceae bacterium, assembly GCA_963932955.1. GTDB lineage: Bacteria > Bacteroidota > Bacteroidia > Flavobacteriales > Flavobacteriaceae > Flavicella. Next base: position 58,967 of record CAWVRK010000003.1, on the reverse strand, counting down.
GAACCGTCCAACTTCTGGGACCCAAACACAGGGATTTATGTACAGGATTTCAAACCCCTTTGGGAAGTGCCAATCAACATTGAATTGTTTGAGAATAACGGTGGTGACCGAGCTGCTTTCAACGAACGAGCAGGCTGTAAAGTGAATGGTTTGTGGTCTTGGCAATTGCCACAAAAGATGTTGGGCGTTTATTTTAAAAAACAATACGGAACCAATAAATTGGAATATCCTTTGATGACTCAGCGCAAACGCAGCAGTTATAAATCTTTTTCCTTAAGAGCCTCGGGTAGTGATTGGAGCTACACACTTTTTCGAGACATGTTGGGCCATAAAAGCACTATGTTGAACATGGACTTAGACATCATGGCTTTCAAGCCTTCTATTGTTTATGTAAACGGAGAGTATATGGGGATTCACAACATTCGTGAAAAAGTGAACGATGATTATATAGAGAAAAGTTACCATCTTGACTCAGGGAGCTTTGACCTCGTAGAAAATGAAGATTTTGCCGAAGCGGGTGACTTGCAAGCTTACAATGACTTGTTGGCACTGCTTAACAAAGATTTGTCGAACGATGCCAACTTTGATACAGTAGCCAATGCAATGGACATCGAAAATTTTACTGATTATGTCATTGCTGAAATGGCGGTGGCCAACACCTCTATCAATCACAATGTAATGGCTTGGAAACCCAAACAAACAGGGAAATGGCGATGGATACTGATGGACGTAGACCGTGGGTTTTTCAAACCGAACGATCATTTGATTGATTTTTACAGTGACCAAACCGTGTGGCCTTTTAGCAAACTCCTCAGCAATGCAGGATACAAGGCTTATTTTGGAAAAAGATTGGCCGATCAGTTGTACACAAGTTACAATCCTGACAGGATGATGATGCTCATTGACAAACAAAAACAAGCAATTGAAAGTGAACTGCCAAAACACGTGGAACGTTGGGAGGGAAGAACCTCGAGCTATGGAGATGCGCTGTCTTCCGTTGACGATTGGTCCAATGCTGTAAGCGCTTTGTCATCATTTGTTGCCCAGCGTCCTGCTGCCTTGCTAAATGATTTAGAAAATTACGGCTTTGATGGAACGTCTGCACTGTCCTTACGTGTTTTTCCAAAAAATGCGGGTACGCTTACATTGAACGGCTTGACCGTTCCAGATACTGAAAACAACGGTTTGTACTTGAACAATGTTCCCGTGAAGCTTATGGCCGAAAACAGGCCTGGTTATGAATTTGTAGGTTGGTCAGAAGCAGAAACAATTACACTGATACAAAAGGGGGCTTCTTGGAAATATTTTGACGGTGGTGTCGCATTAGAATCCTCTTGGAAGACCTCAACATATGACGATGCCTCATGGAGTGTTGGAATGGCTCAACTCGGCTATGGAGATGGAGATGAGGCAACGGAAATTGGATATGGCTCCGATGCTTCTGACAAACACATGACCAACTATTTTAGAAAAACAATTTCAATAACAGCCGCACAAAAAGCAAACTCTCAAATCACGTTGAATTTACTGTGTGACGACGGAGGCATTGCATACCTCAATGGAGTAGAAGTGCTACGAACAAACATGCCTAGCGGTTCAATAAATCATGAAACCCCCGCTTTGTCTAGCGTATACGGAAGTGCAGAAGAGGCTTTTACTCCTTTTGCAATCAGTACAGATCACTTGGTGGTAGGCGACAACACCCTGGCAGTTGAGGTACACCAAAGAGATGCAAACAGCAGCGACACAAGTTTCGATTTGGAATTGCTGAGCTATCAAACCGATACAACCCGTTCTGTTTCAGACACTAAAATTTACGACACTACCATTTCCGAAAATACGGGCCTGACTGCAGTTTACAAAGCAACTGGCCAGTGCGTCATACCTGAGGTGATTGCAACAAACACAACGCTCAGCAAAGACTGTTCTCCCTATCTTGTTCAGGGAAATGTGACGGTAGAGAGCAACGCGACTTTGACAGTAGAAGCAGGGGTGGAAATCTGGATGCCCCCTGCGGGTAACATCACTGTTAATGGCATACTAAATGCAGTTGGAACTGATGAAAATCGAATTGTGTTTAAAGAAAATCCACAAACAGAAACAGGTAGTTGGGGAGCGCTTTTGTTTCAAAACACAGCACAGCCTTCATATTTGAAATACACAAGTATTGAAGCGGCTTCGCAAGGCCCTGATCCCGTGTTTGATATTGCAGCCATTTCAGCCTTCAATGCTGATCTGGTTTTGGATCATTTGACCATCGAAAATGTAAAATCCAATCCGATTACGGCACGTTATTCTGACGTCACACTCACCAATAGCAAACTGCATTCCGAGGTAACAGGTGACTGCATCAATGTGAAATACGGAAAAGCCCGCATTGAAAACTGCCAGTTTTTAGGCAACGACCAACCTGATACAGATGCAATCGACTACGATGGAATTGAAGGCGGTGTGATTAAAAACTGCTTGATGTCAAACTTTAGGGGATTCAATAGTGATGCGATTGATATCGGCGAAAAAAGCAGCGATTTGATGATTGACAGTATCGTTGTTTGCAATATTACTGACAAAGGAGTTTCCTTGGGACAACGCTCTACGGCTACAATCAAAAACGCTGTTTTTATCAATTGCGACAAAGGAGTTGCCGTAAAAGATTCAAGCAATGTCTTAATCAGCCGGAGTGTCTTTTACAACAACGTAGATGCAGTGGCTTGTTATGAAAAGAACTTGGGAAGTGCAGGTGGCAATGCAATTGTAATCAACAGCATCCTGTCTAATAGCTCCAACAAACCCTTGTTTGTTGATGCAAAGTCTACCCTGCAAAGCGCCTATTGTTTGACAGATTTTGCTACAGACACTGCCTACCCTTTGAACCTTCAGGGAAATCCTAAATTTACAAATCCTACGTTCTTTGATTTTCACTTGCAACCCAACTCACTAGCATTGAATGCAGGCATGGAGAACGAAACAGCTATTGACTTAGGGACTGTTTGTCCGCCGCTTAGTTTTGAACCCAATGTCATGATTTCGCAAATTTTTACAAATCTTGAAAACTCCGATATACCTGAGTTTTTAACACTTTACAACCCTTCAAATGAAACAGCAGATCTATCAGGATATGCCTTTACCAAAGGAATAACTGCAGTCATTCCTGAGGGCTTATTTTTAGAAGGGAAAGAGGAGCTTTTCCTCACCAAAGATGCTTCCGCTATAATTTGGGAGAAAGAAAACATACAGGTTGTTGAATGGCAAAGCGGCAAGCTCTCCAATACAGGAGAATCTTTGGAACTACAAGACCGCTTTGGAATCACAATCGATCACCTGAAATACCAAGAGGACGGAAGGTGGCCAGGAAGTGCTTTCAATGGTCAATATGTATTGCAAATCAAAAGCGATGCCCTTGAAAATCATTTTGGTGAAAGTTGGACCGCTTTTAAAATCGACAAAGATTTTGATTTAGGGATTGTGCCTGTCGATACGTTTTCTGAAATTTACCCCAATCCAAGCACCGGGTTTTTTACGATTAAATCTTTGAATAAAAACGACCTGCACATCAAAGTTTTTTCCCTTTCTGGACAGCTGCTTTTAGAAAGTCAATTTGAAATGAAAGACATGCACACACTTGATTTGTCCCTATTTCCTAGAGGTATTTACTATGTGAAGGTGGGTGCGGAGGTGCACAAGCTCCTCAAGTTGTAGATCACCCGAGAAGCATTGCAAACGTCCGAACGAAGGAGGGGATGGCCATTCTTTAGTTCTTGCAAGACCTAGAAATTGAACGATGTAAAAACCGTCGATCAATCCGCGGTGTCCGTCGATGGCAACAAACATTTATTTTTTTTGCGTGGGAACTTTTTATGGCAGGGAAACTTTGTCCATAATTAGTGGAGTAAAAGTATAAGATTGTTTAGGAAGCTAAAAGGACCGCCTAAAAAAAAGCACCAAAAAATTATTTTTTCACGACCGTAAAATAATACACCAACAAGCCTCCAATCAAGAGTCCTTTGAAAAAGGCAATCCAAAGGACTGTGTAGTTGGAAAGTTTTAGTTTTTTTTGAAACCAACGGATGTAATTTTTATGCCATTCCATAAGCAGGTGTTTAACTTATTAAGTGAAGGGGGGAGGAGTCAAAATAGTTGTCCTATCAAGATACTTCAAGTTAGGAAATTTTGAAAGAAATAAAGGAGTAATTTTCTTACTTTCCAATACAGAAATTGGCGAAAATATTTCCCAACAAATCATCCGTTGTCACTTCTCCGGTGATGAGTCCAAAGAAATACAAGGCTTCACGAATGTCAATGGCCAACAAATCGCCAGAAACTCCAAGTTCCATTGCTTCGTCTACTTTGTTGATTTCGTTCAGTGCTTTTAGAAGCGCATCATAGTGTCGGGAATTGGTCACGATGCTTTCGTTGTTTTGCAAAGCCCCTGTCTGTATCAAGGACGTCAGATGATTTGTAAGCAATTCGATGCCCGTTTTTTCCTTGGCGGAAAGGGCGATCAGTTCAGGAATGGCTGCTTGTAACTTGGCCAGTTGTTCCTTAGAAATGGCATCTGTTTTGTTGGCAACTACCAGCAGCTTTTTATGGGGGTGTTTGCTTTTGATGTTTTTGATTTCAAATTTGAATTTTTCCTGCTGTATTTCAAAAGTTTCCGCATTCAGCAGATAGAGCACCACTTGCGCCTGGCCGATCTTTTCAAAGGTCTTTTGAATGCCCATGTTTTCAACGAGATCTTCTGTTTTTCGAATGCCGGCGGTATCTATAAAGCGATAGGCGATTCCGTCGATATTGATTTCATCTTCGATGGTGTCCCGAGTGGTCCCCGCAATTTCAGAAACAAGTGCGCGCTCTTCGTTTAACAAAGCATTCAACAATGTCGATTTTCCTACGTTGGGCTCTCCGACAATGGCAACAGGGATGCCGTTTTTGATGACATTCCCAACCGCAAAAGAATCGATGAGGTGTTTCAAAACCAGTTGAATTCTTCCGATCAGTTCTTTGAATTGGCTTCGGTCTGCAAACTCCACATCTTCTTCTGAAAAATCCAATTCCAACTCAATCAAAGAGGCAAAGTTCAACAATTGTTCGCGCAAGTGTTGGATTTCGTTGCTAAAACCACCACGCATTTGTTGCATCGCAACCTGGTGGGAAGCCTTGGAGTCAGAGGCAATCAAATCTGCGACTGCTTCCGCTTGGCTCAAATCCAATTTTCCATTCAAGAAAGCACGTAGTGTAAACTCTCCAGCATCTGCCATGCGTGCTCCTTTGTCGATAAAAAGTTGGAGAATTTCTTGTTGGATATAAATAGATCCATGGCAAGAAACTTCGATGGTATCTTCTCCTGTATAAGAGTTGGGGTTTTTAAAAACAGATACCAGTACTTCGTCCAAAGTTCTCGTTCCTTCCACAAGATGTCCCAAGTGCAAGCTGTGTGATTTTTGATCTTTGAGAAATTTTCCTTTGTGAACAGATTGAAAACAGCGGTCTGCAATTTCGATGGATTTCGGTCCCGACAAACGGATGATTGCGATGGCACCAACCCCGGAGGCGGTCGCTAAGGCAACGATGGTATCTTGATGGTTCATAGGGCAAAAATACGCTATTATTTTGAGCCGACAGCATCCGTTTAGTTTACTTCTTTGGCGTGTTTTTATTTCAAAACATTGGCAGAGGAACTTTATGAATTGTAAAATATTATAGTATTTTAGCATTGTTATTGAGCCGTCTTTAGATTTCAATTTGTTTGATGAAGAAACTATCCCTTATTTTTAGTGTCCTACACTTTTTCACCTGTTTTTCACAGACAGGGGGAACATCGGTTTACACTTTTTTAAACCTGCCCACTTCTGCAAGGCAAATGGCTTTGGGAGGGGCTGCACTCACCCTTGAGGACGATGTAAACATGCCTTTGTGGAATCCTGCATCCCTTGACGAAAGCATGAACAACCAGTTGTCGGCGAACTACACCAACTACCTAGCGGGAATAGCGTTGGGTTCTTTTGTCTATGCCACCAAAATAAACAATCGTTTGGGTATGCTCCACGCAGGGGTTACCTATTTGGATTACGGAACGATGATTGGCGCAAACACACAAGGCCAGATAACAGGAGAGTTCAGAGCTTATGACTTGTCGCTTTCGGTTGGATATGCCTATCAGTTTAAAAACAGTCCCCTTAAGATAGGAGCCAATGTAAAATTGATCAATTCTCTTATTGACACCTATTCCTCATCGGGAATTGCGACGGATGTTTCTGTTTTCTACAAACCTTCTCACCGTCCCATTCGTGCTTCCTTGGTCTTTCGAAACATCGGTTTGCAGCTGAAAACTTTTGATGGGACCCGTGAAAAAATACCTTTTCAAATAGCTCTTGGGTTTTCATCCCAGTTGCAACACGTGCCATTGAGATGGTATGCAACCCTTGACAATCTGCAACAGTGGGACCTTTCTGCTAGCAATCCTTCGAATTCAAAAACTGACATTGATGGCAATGTGACCCGTGAAAAAATTTCTTTTGCCAACAACGCCATACGACATGCCGTTTTTGGTGCCGAATTGTTTCCCGATAAAAAATTGTGTTTTCGCATCGGCTACAATTACCGACGGGCAAAAGAACTCAGCCTTACAAACAGGCGAACTTCTGCCGGGATTTCTTATGGTTTTGGCTTGCGTTTGAAGAACCTTCAACTCAACTATGCCTTGACCAAATTTCACCCAGAGACCAATGCCAATACCTTTAGTCTCCTTGTAAATTTAGATTGACAAACCCTGTAAATCGTTGTACTTATGAACTCAAAAATAACCATTGCCATAGACGGCTATTCCTCGACAGGAAAAAGTACCATCGCCAAGGAATTGGCAAAACGTTTGGGCTATATATATGTGGATTCTGGAGCCATGTACCGAGCTGTCGCTTTGTTTGCTTTTCAGCAAAAATGGATTGGAACGGATTTCTTTCAGGTGCGTAATTTGGTAGAAAATTTGAAACAGGTTTCCATAACTTTTGTGTACAATGCCGAATTGGGCTTTGCAGAAACCTATCTCAATGGTATAAATGTTGAATCAGACATACGCTCGCTTGAGATTTCCAACTATGTGAGTCGGGTGGCCGCCATTCCTGAAGTTCGAAAACTATTGGTTTCTGTGCAAAAAGAGATGGGAGTTTCCAAAGGAGTGGTCATGGATGGCCGCGACATCGGAACCGTAGTTTTTCCCGATGCAGAATTGAAACTTTTTATGACGGCATCTCCTGATACACGAGCCAAACGTCGGTATGATGAATTGCGAGCAAAAGGAGAGGAAGTCACCTACCAAGCCATTTTTGAAAATGTGATTTACCGAGATCATTTGGATACGACTCGAGAAGATTCCCCTTTGATAAAGGCGACAGATGCCTTGGAAATTGACAACTCCCAGCTGACTCGAGAAGCGCAAGCAAAAATGATCTACGATTTGACCTTGCAAATTCTAAGGAAAAATAATTAAGAGTTTGGTTCGTTATTTAAAACAAATCCGTGATGTTGAGGAGACCCGTTCTGATAGCGGTTTCCAGCTCAACCCTATTGATTTCTGTAATTTTTTCGGATGCGTTGTTCAACGCACGAATAAGGTGCTCTTCCAGTTGCACCCTGTCTTCCATAATCGTGTCGTCTATGGCAATGTTGACGACCTGCCGCGAAGCGGTAAGGGTGACAACTACGGTTCCATTGCCTGACTCTCCGTCGATAAAAAGTGTTGACAAACGGCTTTTAATCGCTTCAATTTTTTTTGAAACTTCTTCAAATTCGCTTTTGAAAGCGGTTTTATCTTTATTCATAGCAGTGAATTTTATAAAACATCCTTTGTTTTTCATCAGATACCTTCCGTGGAAAGGACGCAAACCACAAAGAATCCTTATTTTTATACAAAAGCTATATAAATGTATAAAATAATTATAGGATTGGGCATATTAACACTTATTTTTGTTCACTCTTGTAATATAAACCTCATGACTGACACAAGCACTGCCCCAATAGCTGCTAAAACACCTGTAGAATTCAACACGCACGGAGACCTTAGAACGGATCCATACCATTGGATGCGTCTGACAGATGCTCAAAAAGAAGCTGAGAACCCAGATACGCAAACAACACAAGTACTCCAGTATTTAAAGGATGAAAATTCGCATATGGAAGCGGGCATGAAACACACAGAAAATTTCCAAAAAGAATTGTTTGAGGAAATGAAAAGCCGCATCAAAGAGGACGACACTTCTGTCCCTTATAAAAAAAATGGCTACTACTACCACACCAAATACAAGACGGGGATGCAGTACCCGATTTACATCCGAAAAAAGGAAACTTTAGATGCAGTAGAAGAACTCTTGTTGGACGTAAACAACTTGGCTGAAGGACACGAATACTACTCCTTGGGAGGGCTTTCAGTCAGTCCTGACAATAGTAAAATTGTCTATGGAGTGGATACAATCAGCAGGCGGCAATACACCCTACACGTCAAAGATTTGAAAACAGGCGAACTCCTTAAAGAAACTATTGAAAACACTACAGGCGGAGGTGTTTGGGCAAATGACAATCAAACCTTCTTTTACACACGCAAGGATTCAGTAACCCTGAGGAGTCACCAAATTATGAAACACGTCTTGGGAACTGATGCCGCTGAAGATGTACTCGTTTACGAAGAAAAAGACGAAACCTTTGGCGTTTACGTAACCAAATCAAAATCGAGCAAATACTTGGTCATTGGCGCTTACAGTACGCTTTCAACAGAATACCAAATTTTAGAGGCGGACAATCCCAAGGGGACCTTTCGCATCTTCCATGCGCGGCAACGAGACTTGGAATACAGCATCGCCCATTTCAAAGACCATTTTTATGTGTTGACCAACGCAGATGGCGCCACCAACTTTAAATTGATGAAAACACCCGTTGGACAAACCTCAAAAACACATTGGAAAGTGTTACTGCCACACCGAGCAGACGTTCTTTTAGAAGACATCTCTATCTTTAGTGAGTTTTTGGTGCTTGAAGAACGCAGCAATGGCTTGAATCGAATTCGCATCAAAAGATGGGATGGGACAGAAGATTATTATTTGCCTTTTGGGGAAGAAGCCTATGCCGCCTATGTATATGCTAATCCTGAATTTGATACAGCGGTCATTCGCTATGGCTACAATTCCCTGACCACTCCAAGTTCGGTCATTGATTTCAACATGGTGGACCAATCCAAAGAAATAAAAAAAGAGCAAGAAGTATTGGGAGGCACTTTCGACAAACAAAATTACCGATCTGAACGCATCTGGGTCACGGCACGTGATGGCAAACAAATTGCGGTTTCCACTGTTCGCCACAAAGACACGCCGTTCACTGAAGACACGCCTTTTTTGCTCTATGCTTACGGATCTTATGGGCATACGATTGACGCGGGTTTCAGTACCACACGTTTGAGTTTGTTGGACAGAGGATTTGTCTTTGGGATTGCCCACATTCGGGGCAGTGAATACTTGGGAAGGGCTTGGTACGAGGATGGAAAATTACTTCGTAAAAAGAATACATTTACCGATTTTGTCGATTGCAGTAAGCAATTGATTGCTTCAAAATACACTTCGGAAAAGCACCTTTATGCGATGGGCGGATCTGCTGGTGGTTTGTTGATGGGTGTCATCCTCAACACAAATCCGGAGTTGTACAACGGCATCATCGCAGCAGTTCCTTTTGTCGATGTGATTTCCACCATGTTAGACGATAGCATTCCTTTGACAACTGGGGAATATGACGAATGGGGAAATCCAAATGACAAAACCTATTACGACTACATCAAAAGCTATTCTCCTTACGACAATGTTGCGGCTTTGAACTATCCAAACCTCCTTGTAACCACTGGATTGCATGATTCTCAAGTTCAGTACTGGGAGCCCGCAAAATGGGTCGCCAAATTGAGAACACACACTACGAGTTCGAATAAATTGTATTTGCATACCGACTTGGAAACTGGGCACGGAGGCGCTTCGGGTCGCTTTGATGCACTCAAAGAAACGGCAAGAGAATTTACCTTTTTGTTGGACCTCGAAGGAAAAGAAAACTAAGATTTTTCCATAAAAAAAGGCATCCAAAGGATGCCTTTTTTTCTACAATAGACAGAAACTATTTAAGGCTTCCAATCATTTCTTCTGGTTTTACCCATTCGTCATATTGTTCGGGCGTCACATAGCCCAAACGCACCGCTTCTTCTTTTAAGGTAGTTCCTCTATCATGAGCTGTATTGGCAATTTCGGCAGCTTTGTAATAGCCTATTTTTGTATTCAAAGCAGTGACCAACATCAACGAGTTGTTGAGCAATTCTTTGATGACTTTGTGGTTGGGTTCGATGCCCACTGCGCAATTTTTTTCAAAAGAAACACAAGCGTCTCCGAGCAATCTTGCAGATTCCAGTAAGTTGGCTGCCATCACTGGTTTGAAGACATTCAATTCGAAGTGGCCTTGCGTTCCCGCTATGGTAATGGCCACATCATTTCCCATCACCTGAGCACAAACCATCGTAATGGCTTCGCATTGTGTGGGGTTTACTTTTCCTGGCATGATCGAAGAGCCAGGTTCGTTGGCAGGCAATACCAATTCGCCAATTCCAGAGCGAGGGCCCGAAGCCATCATGCGAATGTCATTGGTGATTTTGTTCAAGGAAACAGCAATTTGTTTCAGCGCTCCGTGTGTTTCTACAATGGCATCATGTGCTGCCAAAGCTTCAAATTTGTTTGCTGCCGTGACAAAAGGCAGGCCTGTAAACAGTGCGATCTTTTCGGCGACCAAGACATCATACCCTTTGGGTGTGTTCAATCCGGTACCGACCGCAGTTCCTCCCAAGGCCAATTCAGACAAGTGTGCCAAGGTGTTTTGAAGTGCTTTCAATCCGTGGTTCAACTGTGAGACATAACCAGAAAATTCTTGTCCGATGGTCAATGGAGTAGCATCCATCAAGTGGGTACGTCCAATTTTCACAACGTCTTTGAATTTTTCCGCTTTCGCGTGCAAGGTATCTCTGAGTTGTTCAATTCCTGGAATCGTTGTTTCCACGAGCATCTTGTAACACGCGATGTGCATGCCTGTTGGAAATGTGTCGTTTGAAGATTGAGACTTGTTGACATCGTCGTTGGGTTGTATGGATTTTTCGCCTTCCCCAATGACTTTTCCTGCCAGCTCTTGCGCTCTGTTGGCAATCACTTCGTTGCAGTTCATATTGCTCTGAGTGCCGGAACCCGTTTGCCAGATTACCAAAGGAAATTGGCTGTCGTGCTTTCCTGCTAAGATTTCGTCACAAACTGCGGCAATCAAATCCCGCTTTTCTATTGACAACACGCCCAAGTCACAGTTGGCATGCGCTGCAGCCTTCTTTAAGTAGGCAAATCCGTATACGATCTCAAGCGGCATTGAGCCACTGGGACCAATTTTAAAGTTGTTTCTTGAACGTTCTGTTTGGGCACCCCAATACTTATCGGCAGGGACTTTTACTTCTCCCATCGTGTCCTTTTCAATTCGGTATTTCATAAACTGTGGTTTTGCGTGTCTGTTTTAGCGCTTTTTTTCAAGACTTTTTTAAGAACAAGCGCAAAAATCTTAAAAACAGTTACAAATATATGGAATCGACCTGTGAACACCATCCAAAAGTACTGCTTTTTAAAAGCTGAAACTTCTTCCAAAAACAAAAAAAGAATTCAAAAAAATTGGTTGAAAAATGAAAAATAGTTTATTTTTGCATTGTATTTTAACGTCAAGCAATCGCACTATGGACATTTCTCAATATTTAGGTTTTTTATTATTTCTTTTTGTATTTACAGTTGGTTTTTGGTTGTTGATTTTCCTATTGACATTTGTCGTTCCATATTGGATCACAGGAACGGTTCTTGAAAACCTTCAGTTGAAAAAAGAAGCAAAAGCTAAAAAATAAAATTTTTACACCTCATACACAAAGGATTGCAGTTATTTGCAATCCTTTTTTTTGTGTTTTTTTCTGATGAATTCAAAAGGGAAGACACTTTTTGTTTTGACAATAAATCGTATTTTTATCCAAATTCCTTTTATGAAAGCTGCCTCTTTAAAAGATTTGAAAACCGAGTTGACTGAACGTTCCCATTCAGAACTGTTGCATGTGTGTCTGCAGTTGGCAAAATTTAAAAAAGAAAACAAAGAGTGGATGACCTATCACCTGTTTGAGGCATCTGACGAAGCGGCTTATGTACAAAAAGTACAAGCAGAGACTGACGCGTTGTTTGCAGACCTCAACACCAAGCGTTTTTTTTACATGAAAAAGACAATTCGCAAAATTCTTCGAATTCTCAAAACTCGGATTCGTTATTCCAAAAAGAAGACAACAGAAGTGGAATTGCTGCTTTATTTTTGTCAAAAGCTGGGCCAGGTAAAGCCTTCCATTTTACAGAATTCTGTTTTGAAAAACCTGTATTTGAGAGAGTTGGCCTCTATTGAAAAAAAGACAGCAGTCTTGCACGAAGACTTGCAGTACGAATACCACCTCGAATTGAAGTCTTTGCAACTTTGATTTCAGCCGGTTTTCTCAGCTATTGATCGAAATGATTTCTTGGATGTTTGTAGAGTAGCGAGGAGACAATCGTTCTTGTCTCATCTTCCATTGCCTGTCGAGTGCTTGCCCACCAAATTTTATTTTTTGATTCCCGTAAGCGTTGTTTAGGCGATCTACGACGTCCATCAAGGGGGTGTGTTTGCTGTTTTCGTTCGAAAACAAAGCCAGTTGTTTTTGTCTTGAGGGGGTCAATCCCATCACGATGACACCTGCTTTTTTGTACTGGTAGGACTCTTTGAAAATTGCCTGCAATCCCTTGTTGGCACATTGGATCAATTCGATGCTTGAATTTGTGGGGCAGGGGGTTTTGAGGACAATACTTCTCCCGTATTGCGGCAAGTCTTTTCGAAAACGATTCGTTTGAAGAAAAACCAACAACATGTTGCAGTCGGACTCTTGACGCCTGAGTTTTTCGGCACAAGAAGCTGTAAAGGTACTGATGCGCTCCTTCAGTTCTTTGTAATCGCTAAGGGGGGTGTCAAAAGAGCGGGTGGTGGCGATTCGTTTTTTAGAAGTGGGACTTTCCAAGTCCAGCGTAGGAATGCCTTCCAGCTCTTTTTTCAACCGCAAGCCCACCACAGAAAAGTGTTTGCGTACCCAGTCGTCTGGGAGTTGGCTAAATTGGTAGGCCGTGTGAACGGCATGTGCTTTGAGTTTTTGAGCGTATTTTCTACCAATGCCCCAAACATCTTCTACAGGAAGCCATTTCAATGCTTTGACACGTTTTTCTTCGCTGTCCATCAGGTAGACACTTTGGGTGTGTTCGGGAAATTTTTTGGCAATTCTATTCGCTACTTTTGCCAGCGCTTTTGTAGGAGCTATTCCGACACATACAGGGATGCCAGTGCCTTTGAAAACACGGCGACGCATTGCTGCACCATGGGTTGTCAACGAAAACTTTTCGAAACCTTCGAGTTTTAAAAACGCTTCGTCGATGCTGTAAACTTCCATTTCTGGGGTAAATTCAGCAAGCAAATTCATGACCCGACTGCTCATGTCTCCGTACAGGGCATAGTTGGAGGAAAAAACCTGTACCTTGTGTTTTTGGAACAGGGCTTTGTATTGAAAAGCAGGAGCTCCCATGGGGATGCCCAGTGCTTTGGCCTCGTTGGAACGCGCCACTACACATCCATCGTTGTTGGAGAGCACCACGATGGGTTGGTGGTTTAGGGAAGGGGCAAAGACCCGTTCACACGAAGCGTAAAAATTGTTACAGTCAACCAGTGCGTACATTAGAAGTATTTGATGACGTTGGTAACGATGCCCCAAATGAGTAGCTCGTTTTCTTTGGTGACTTTGATGGGTTGGTAGTCTTTGTTTTCGGCAATCAACCACACAGTATCTTTTTCAATTTGAATTCTCTTTACCGTAAATTCTCCATCGATAAAACAAACTGCGATTTTATCGCTTTGTGGCTCCAAGCTTTTGTCGATGACCAACAAGTCGCCGTCGTGTATGCCTGCATCGATCATAGAATTTCCACGAACCCTTCCGTAAAAGGTGGTGCTTGGATTTTTGATCAAGTGTTTGTTTAGGTCGATGTTGATGTCCAAAAAGTCGTCTGCTGGAGATGGGAAACCAGCACTAATGCCCCCGTCAACAAAAGGAAGATCTAATGTTGTGTCGTAGTTAGGCCGGTAAAACTCAAGCGTTGAGTTTCGAGATGAAGGGGTAAGTTTCATGTTGCTAAGTTAGGGAAGTTTGCACGCAAATAGGTGGATGGTTGATAACTTTTAGCCTTGTTTGTGCTGCTTCTTTTCGAAACGTAGGAGAAAGTTTTTGCGCCTCTATTCAAATAAAAAAGAGGGAGGCTATCTGTTTTTTTCCTGAAGGTATTCGTAGGCTTCTTGTAAAGTAGGAAAGACAAATTGGCTTCCTGCAGCTTTGAGCTCGGCTTCTGAACAAACGGTTAAAATCCCAATTGGGACCATTCCCGCTTTTTTGGCAGCGGTAGTTCCGGCGAGGCTGTCTTCGAAAACCCAGGTGTTCTCAAAATCTTTTTTTTCGATTCCGAGCTTTTTGGCGAGGGAGATATAAGCCTCGGGGTGTGGCTTGGGATAGACGTAGTCTTCGACGCCAAACCAAGTGGTAAATCCCAATGACAGTTGTGTGATGCTGTTTGTTAAAAAAGCCTTGGTTGCGTTGCTGGCAATTCCGTGTGGAATGTTTTGTGCCGCCAAAAAACCTTGAATTTCACGGACGCCCGGCAATAGCGTGGGCGGGGTTGTGCCTGCGTGTAGGTGAGTGGCTTTTAGGAGGTGAAGTTCGAGTGCTCTTTCTGCTTGGCCAAGGGTGTTGCAAAAATATTCAGCGATCAAAAGAGGGGATTTTCCCGCGAGCTTTTCGTGAGGAAAAGGAGGGATTTCTTCTTGAAACAACTTGTAAAAGGCAGATTTCCACGCACGGTAATGCACTTCAAAGCTGTCTACAACGACACCGTCAAAATCAAACAAAAAAGCTTTTGGAAAGGAATTATTTTTCATCGAACAAACTGCTTAAATAAGGGTTCAAAAATTTATTACTAGGGTCTAGTTCTTTACGGATGGTTTTGAAAGCCTCCCATTTAGGATACAATTTAGACATTTCCTCGTTTTTTGCGGCAAAGCGTTTTCCCCAATGAGGTCGTCCTCCGTACTTGAGGAAAATTTTTTCAATGGTTTGAAAAGCCTCGTATGCGTCCGCTGTTTCTGCGTTTCTAGACACACAGCCCATGGTGACAGTGTCTTGTTTGTAGGCATAACTCAACCAAGAATTGTCTTTGGAGATAAAACGAACGTCCATTGGAATGTGGATAAAAGAGGCGTTACTCCATTTGTTGATTTCAGTTTTCAGTTCTTCAAATACCTGTGGAAATACGTCCAATGCGACGGTCCATTCGGCGAGTTCTAAGGTAGAACCTCTTGACTTGGTCACAGTTGCTTGGTAGAGCGATCCTTTGGATTCTTTTTTACTGCTGAAAAACGCCCAGTACAAAAGGTTGTTTGCGATGGACGTAAACCAAGGAAACTTGTGGGTGTATTTGTAGAGGAACTTTGAAGCAGTTCTTCGGTGTTTGAGGTATCCGGGACCTTTGTTTTCAACAACTTCAGTGTTTGCAGAGATTTTATCACCAGTGATTACATAGCCTTTGCCGGTATGTGGCAACCAAAGAACACGGTAAAACGCGTATTTTTCGACTTTTTCTTTGAGCTGGTACATCCATGTTGCGTCTTTTTGAGGTCCTTCTTTGAGGTGCAGGGTATAGAGAGGTTCACATTGAAAAGTAATTGTAGAAAACACCCCCAATACTCCAATCGAAACACGCAGTGCCTCCATGAGTGCATCACCTTCTTTGACAACTTTGATAGAGCCGTCTGCCAAAACAACGCGGAATTCACTCACATATGTAGCTAGTAGAGAACCACTGGTTCCGTGGGTTCCGGTAGCCAAAGCGCCTCCGAGGGTTACGGTGTTGATGTCGGGCAAGCAAGGAATGCACCAGCCTTTGGATTCAACGGTTGCAATCAAGTCTGCCAGAAGCATTCCTGATTCAACGGTGATACTTCGCTTGGCATCGTCAATGCTTACCAGCTTGTCGTAAGAACGCATGTCAATCAAAGTGCCGACTCCGGCGCCGATGTCTGAGGAAGATTGTTTGCTTCCAAAAAAGCGAACTTTGTCTGATTGTGCTACAATTTCTTGCAGTTCTTTTTCGTCGTGTACGGTATAGAGATCTTGGAATGTGTGTGTGATGTTTTCATTCCAACTCGTCCAAACTCCTTCGTTTTCTTTTGTCATAGGTAGCTTTGTTCTGTGGGTACAAAGATATGAAATGTTTAACCTTTATCTATTATAGTTAAACATAATATTTTGAAACGTATTGATATTAAAAGGTAAAGTGTCAAAGAACTTCCAAGATGCGTTCTGTAGGTCTGCCGATTACAGCTTTGTTGCCGTTGGACACAATGGGTCTTTCGATCAGTTTTGGGTGTGCTGACATGGCGGCGATAATGTCGGCATCCGAAAGTGTTTTTCCTTTGTAGTTTTCCTTCCAGATGGCTTCGTTTTTGCGGATGAGTGCCAAAGGAGGGATTCCCAATAGTGCAATTGTGTGTTCCAACTCTTTTTTGTTGAGTGGGGTTTGAAGGTACAGGATTGTTTCGAATTCGTGTTTTGAATTTTCTAAGAAGGCCAATCCTTGACGGCTTTTGGCACAACGTGGGTTGTGGTATAGTTTGATCATTGCTGTTTTTTTAGTATTCGATCCCCAGTGCTTTCAACTCTTTGTCGAGTTGTTCTGGAGAATTGAAATGAATTCCGTGGATGCCAAATTTTCTGGCAGCGACCACATTGTCGTAGTTGTCGTCAATAAATACCGCGCTTTCCGCTTGAATCTGATAGCGTTCCAAAAGAATTTTGTAGATCGCGTCAAATGGTTTTCTTGTTTTTTCTTCTCCTGAGACCACAACTCCTTGAAAAGTGGTTAAAAAAGGAAACAATTTCAATGCCGTTGGCCAAGTTTCTGCACTCCAATTGGTCAAGGCGTAATAGCGGTAGTTTTTTGATTTTTTCAAGGCTTCAAAAATGGACAATGTCCCTTTGATGGCACCAGAAAACATTTGTGGCCACTGCTCGTAATAAGCTCGAATCAAGGTTTCGTGTTCAGGAAATTCTGCAATTTTTAGTTGGTTGGCCTCTTCGATGCTGCGACCTGCATCTTGGGCAACGTTCCATTCGGAAGTGCAAATGGTGTTTAAAAACCAATTTACTTTATCGGGGTTGTCTTTGAATATTTTTCGGTATACATATTCGGGATTCCAATCGACCAGAACGCCTCCCAAGTCGAAAATGATGGTTTTAATTTTTGTATTCATGGCGCAGTTGCATATGGTGTGGTGAATGTTACAATTCGTTGTCGTTTGTGGGTTGGTTGTTGCGCATCAAATAGGCTTTTAGGAGTGCGTCGATGTCTCCGTTCATCACGGCGTCGATATTTCCTGTTTCAAATCCTGAGCGGACGTCTTTTACGAGTTTGTAGGGGTGCATGACGTAGTTGCGTATTTGAGAACCAAATTCAATTTTCATTTTATTGGCTTCAATGGCATTGCGTTTTGTCATTTTCTTTTGCAGTTCAATTTCGTATAGTTGGGATTTTAACAATTGCATGGCCTTGCTTTTGTTGTCCAATTGAGAGCGTGTTTCTGAATTTTCAATCATGATTCCAGAAGGTTTGTGACGCAGCCGTACTGCTGTTTCGACCTTGTTTACATTTTGGCCACCGGCACCACTCGCACGCATGGTTTCCCACGAAATGTCTTTGGGATTGATTTGTATCTCAATGCTGTCGTCCACTAGAGGGTATACATAGACGGAGGCAAATGAGGTATGGCGTTTGGCATTGCTGTCAAAAGGGGAGATGCGCACCAAACGGTGTACGCCGTTTTCCCCTTTTAAAAAGCCAAAGGAGTATTCGCCTTCAATTTCGACGGTGACGGTTTTGATTCCTGTGACATCCCCACCTTGGTAGTTCAGTTCTTTTACTTTGTAGCCTTTGCTTTGTGCCCACATCAAGTACATGCGCAGGAGCATGTTGGCCCAATCACAACTTTCGGTACCTCCGGCACCCGCTGTAATTTGTAAGACGGCATTCAAATTGTCTCCTTCTTCAGAAAGCATGTTTTTAAATTCGATTTCTTCCAACAGGATTTTCAGTTTGATTTCTAGATCGTTGAGTTCTCCTTCTTCTGCCTCCCCCTCTTTGTGAAATTCAAAGAGAACCGAGAGGTCTTCACAGAGCGAAACGATGAGTTCGTAATCTGCGACCCACTTTTTTAGAAAACGAAGGTTTTTCATCACTAACTCTGCTTTTTTGGAGTCGTTCCAAAAATCGGGATTGGCACTTTTTTCCTCTTCGTTTTTGATCAAAATTTCTTTTTTGTCAATTTCTAGATAGGATTTTAAGGCCTGTGCCCTTTCGCTGTAATTGTCAAGCTGTTCTTGTGAAATCATACAACAAAAATAAACAAATATCTGAGTTTTGTCCTTCATTTGAAAAATTCTATTTGAGAAGATTTATAGCATACTGCACCTGAGTATTGGAGGAGTCCTTTTTGTTTTTTAGGCCTTTAATGTGAAATATTTTTGAGGTATCTTTGTTTTATTAATTTGGAAGAAGATGCACAAAGAAATAGCGACATTCGCAAACGGATGTTTTTGGTGTACAGAAGCTGTTTTTCAGCGACTGAAAGGAGTGTTGGAAGTCCGTTCAGGATTTAGTGGAGGCAACATTAAAAACCCTGCTTATCGCGAAGTGGTTACAGGCAGAACTGGACATGCTGAAGTGTTGCACATCCACTACGATGCGGCCGTGATTTCCTTTCAAAAATTGTTGGAAGTTTTTTTTGCTACCCACAATCCGACAACTTTAAACCGACAAGGAAACGATGTGGGTACACACTACCGCTCCGCAATTTTTTTCCACAATACAGCACAAAAACAAACTGCGGAGGAATTTATCAGCCTTTTGGAAAAGTCGGCTGTTTTTATAGCGCCCATCGTCACAGAAATAACTAAGTTTGACGCTTTTTATCCTGCCGAAGCGTACCACATAAATTATTTTGAAGGTCACCAAGAGGAGCCTTACTGTCAGCTCGTCATCCAACCCAAACTTCAAAAATTTCTCAAAACCTTTTCTGAGGATTTGAAGAATTAAATTAAAGCGCATAGTAAGCCTATTCCTTAAAATATTTTTTTATCAGCTTGTCACAATCAGCAGACAATCATTTGCTTTGGCTCAAATAATCTCCATTACAATTCTGATAGATGGATGAGCCTCAATCCGATCGCTCGTTCATTCTTTATTACACACACTGAGTACTCTTTATATTTTGGCTTTGATGGCAATTTCTTTCAATAGAAGCGTTTTTACATCGCATTGTTTTAGAATGGTGCGTTGAAATTTGTCTAGCTACTAAAATTCTAAGTGCTGATGTGTTTATATAGAGTGTACAAAAAAAACGATTGAATTGCTCCAATCGTTTTTGTGGTGTTTTTGTTTGGGGTATTTACAAGTGTATCACCTCGTCATAGGCATCTGCTACAGCTTCCATCACCGCTTCGCTCATGGTCGGGTGGGGGTGGATGGTTTTGAGTACCTCGTGTCCTGTTGTTTCCAATTTTCTACCCAAGACTGCTTCTGCAATCATGTCAGTCACACCGGCTCCAATCATATGGCATCCGAGCCATTCACCGTATTTGGCGTCAAAAATAACTTTGACAAAACCGTCTTTGGTTCCAGCAGCACTTGCTTTTCCAGAGGCTGAAAACGGGAATTTCCCAACCTTTATTTCGTAACCTGCTTCCAAGGCTTTGGCTTCTGTCATTCCGACGGAAGCAATCTCAGGCGAGGCATAAGTACAACCCGGAACATTTCCGTAGTCGATCGCTTCGGTGTGCAAACCGGCTATTTTTTCGATACAGGTGATTCCTTCGGCAGAAGCGACGTGCGCCAATGCTTGTCCAGGAACCACATCTCCGATGGCATAATAGCCTGGAATGTTGGTTTGGTAAAAGTCATTGACCAATATTTTATCTCTGTCTACCACGATTCCCACGTCTTCCAGTCCGATGTTTTCGATGTTGGATTTGATTCCTACCGCCGAAAGGACGATGTCCGCTTCCAGCTTCTCTTCACCTTTTTTTGTCTTTACAGTTGCGATCACCCCTTTTCCTGAAGTGTCTACAGACTCAACAGAAGCGTTGGTCATCACTTTGATACCTGATTTTTTGAGCGATTTTTCAAACTGCTTGGACACATCTAAGTCTTCAACAGGAACGATATTTGGCATGAATTCTACAATCGTTACGTCCGTGCCCATCGTGTTGTAGAAATGTGCAAATTCTACGCCGATGGCTCCAGATCCTACCACAACCATTTTTTTAGGCTGTTCAGGTAGAGTCATTGCTTGACGGTATCCGATGACCTTTTTGCCGTCTTGGGGAAGGTTTGGCAACACCCGCGAACGCGTACCTGTAGCGATGATGATGTGGTCGGCATCATAAGTCGTTTCTTTTCCATCCTCAGCAGTAACGAGCACTTTTTTTCCAGTTTGTATCTTTCCAAAACCGTTGATCACATCGATTTTATTTTTTTTCATCAAAAAGGAAATCCCTTTGCTCATCCCTTCCGCCACTCCGCGACTTCTCTTAATCACGGCCTGAAAATCTTTGTCGATGGCTTCGGCTTTCAATCCGTATTCATCCACATGTTTCAAATAATCATATACCTGTGCACTTTTCAAAAGTGCTTTTGTAGGAATACATCCCCAGTTCAAGCAGATTCCTCCCAAGCTTTCTTTTTCGATGACAGCCGTTTTGAATCCCAACTGAGATGCTCTAATAGCGGTTACATAGCCTCCAGGTCCAGTACCGATAACAATTACGTCGTATTTCATGTGTTTTAATTTTAATGTTTCAATGTCCAAAACAATGTTGCAAATTTAGCAAAACTCTGTTTAATTTTTAGGCTCTTTGGCAGAATTTCGATTTCTATGTCTCAAGTCCAAAGTTCTTATCTTTTTCGCAACAAAGCGACTTACATTCTTTCAGGTACGTGGATTCCCAATGTGTTGAATCCGGATTTGATAATTTCTCCCACTTTCTTGGACAATTGCGTGCGGAAAATTTTCAAGCTTTCGTCTTCACAACCCAATATGTAAGAGCTTTGGTAAAAAGAATTGTAGTCTTTGACCAAGTCGTAAGTATAGTTGGCGATGATGGCAGGACTTTGATTTTTTGCAGCCAATTGCACCATTTCCGGATAAAGTTGCAGCTGCTTGATCAAGTTTTTTTCTTTTTCGCTCAGCGCGATTTCAGCGATGGGTTTGGCAATGTCAAAGTCGGCTTTTCTGAGGATGGATTGGATTCTCGCATAAGTGTATTGAATGAATGGACCTGTATTTCCATTAAAATCAATCGATTCTTTGGGGTCGAATAAAATTCTCTTTTTGGGGTCTACTTTTAGGATGTAATACTTTAGCGCGCCCAATCCGATGGTCTGGTAGAGCGCCTCTTTTTCTGTGTCGTTATACCCCTCCAGTTTTCCAAGTTCTTGAGAGAGCTCTTTTGCAGTTTGCACCATTTCGGCAATCAATTCGTCGGCATCGACGACGGTTCCTTCTCGAGACTTCATCTTTCCGGAAGGCAAATCCACCATTCCGTATGAGAGGTGGTGCATGTTGTCAGCCCAAGAAAAACCAAGCTTTTTTAAAATCAAAAACAACACCTTGAAATGGTAGTCCTGTTCGTTTCCTACGGTATAAGTCAGGGAGTCAATGTCAAAATCACGAAAACGTTCGATGGCTGTTCCCAGATCTTGGGTGATGTATACGGACGTTCCGTCTGAACGCAGGACAATTTTTTCATCGAGCCCCTCGTCGGTCAAGTCAATCCATACAGATCCGTCGTCTTTTTTGTAAAAAACGCCCTTCTTTAAGCCGTTGTTCACCACGTCTTTTCCGAGCAGGTAGGTGTTACTTTCAAAATAATTTTTGTCAAAATCGACCCCCAAGGCTTTGTAGGTCGTGTCAAAACCATCGTAAACCCACTGGTTCATTTTTTTCCATAGGGCCACCACTTCCGGGTTTCCTGCTTCCCACTGCAACAACATTTTTTGTGCTTCCACTAGAATGGGTGCTTGTTTTTTTGCCTCTTCTTCTGAGCTGCCTGCAGCAATCAACTTGTTGATTTCTTCTTTGTAGACCTTGTCAAAGGCGACGTAGTAATTTCCGACGAGTTTGTCCCCTTTGAGCCCAGTGCTTTTAGGGGTCTCGTTTTGGCCAAATTTTTTCCAGGCAAGCATGCTCTTACAGATGTGAATCCCTCGATCGTTGATGATCTGCGTTTTGTAGACTTTTTTTCCAGACGCTTCCAAGATTTTGGAAACGGAAAAGCCCAACAAATTGTTTCGGACATGTCCCAAATGTAAGGGCTTGTTGGTGTTGGGAGATGAGTATTCTACCATGACTGCTTTTTCCGCATCTTTGGGACTACAGATTCCGTAGTCAGCTGTGTTAAAAAGAGCTGCAAAGCTGTCTGTGTAATAATGGTCTGTAATACTGAGGTTTAAAAAACCTTTCACCACGTTGAAGCTTTCAACTACTGTAACCGTCTCCACAAGGTAGTTCCCGATTTGGGTACCGATGGCTTCGGGATTGCCTCTCAAAACTTTCAACAAGGCGAACACCACGATGGTGATATCGCCGTCAAACTCTTTTTTGGTGGCTTGAAATTCTACCGTTTCGATTTCTTTTTCGAAAAGGGTTGAGGCGGCTTGTTGAACAGCCACAGAAAGGATGTTTTGAATGTGCATAGGAACGCGAGTTATTCCGGCAAATTTAGGAATAAATGGGCCGGTGTACAATTTTACTTTTAAAAAAGCGGAAACAAAGAGATGCCGGTTTGTTTGGCTAGATTCTTCCTAGGGTTGCGAATGTCATTTTACCTCATTGGGCAAACAAAATTCCCCTATCTTTGCCCCATGGATAAACGTTTAGAAACATTGTTAAAAGACGCAAAAGATGTCGAAAAAGAATCGAAAAAATACTTTCAACGACTCAAAAGACGTACGCCCAAAACCCTAGATTTGACTATGCAAGCCTTGCACGAGGAAGAATTTGCCAAAACAGACTGTTTGACCTGTGCCAATTGTTGCAAAACGTCCAGTCCCATTTTCACCCCAAAAGACATCCAACGCATTTCCAAACACTTTCGAATGAAAGAAGTGGACTTTATGACACAGTTTTTAGATCGTGATTCAGATGATTTCTACGTTTTGAAATCCGTTCCTTGTACGTTTTTGGACACGCAAGACAACACCTGTTCGATTTACGACGTGCGCCCAAAAGCCTGCAGTGAATATCCACATACCAATCGGAAAAAATTTATACAGATTACAGAATTGACCCTCAAAAACACAGAAATCTGTCCTGCAGCCTTTTCAATTATAGAAAACTTAAAAAAAACACTTCCGCTTGGTGGAAAAAAAACTGTGTAAAACACGGGAGCTTTCCATCATTGAATCCGAATTGCAAATGACGATGACAAAAGTCACATTGAGAACGACCAAGTTTTTTGCTGTTTTTTACGGCGATGCCCTTGCGGAGAAGGAAATCTATGCACGCTCTTTTGAGGTTGTGATGGACCAAAACAACGCGGTTTTTTCTTTGAAATTACTTTCGGGTTTGGATGCGGATTCGGTACTTGAAAATTTGGCGCATTTGGACACCTTTGTCTTGGAAGATGCTTTTTTGTGTTCCAAGATGGCTGCCTTTCTTCAAGCAAATCCAAAGCTGAATCAATTAAAATTGGTGTTCCAAGGACTTCCCAAAGTCCGTTTTCAAATTGCACGTGTCAAATTGGAAACAGCACGGGTGGTGTTGTACAGTCAACAACTAAATGCGCCTCGGTTTTAGTCGTACAACAGGTATTTTTGACGGATTTTATGAAAGGATTTTAGGTCTTTTTGCCAAGAGGCTTCAATTTCTTTAGGGGATCTTTGGGATTCCAATTGTTTTTGAAGTTCTGTATTTCCAACGTGTTTTGTAAAGGTTTTGCCAAAAAACAGGGCTTTGTTCGGAGACTTTTGATAAGCGTCTGCCAACCAAGAGATTTTGATCTTAGACAGTCTTGGTGATGAGGACAGGTCTACTCCATAGCAACGTTGGCCGCGGTGTTTTGGAAGCTTGCTACCAAAGTTGGGAAGCGGTGTGTAGAAAAAAGCTCCTTTTGGAAAATCAGGGGCTCCGTATCTTTGGAATTGATATTCAGTTCCTCTACCGGCATTGATAGGGGTTCCCTCAAAAAAACCCAAGCTAGGATAGCAGTTTACGGCTTTGGCATTGGGCAGGTTGGGAGAGGGGCGTATCGGAAGTTGGTACCTGGTTTGGTGCTTGTATTTTTGCAGTGGAATGACCGTCAAGTCACAGGTGCGGCCATTTGTAAGCCATCCCTCTCCATTAAGCATTTGTGCGTATTCTCCGATTGTCATGCCATAGACCAACGGAACGGGGTGCATGCCAATAAAACTAGTGTGTGCTGGGCGCATCATCGGACCGTCTACATAATGGCCATTGGGATTGGGTCTGTCCAAGACCAAGACAGGGATGTTGTTTTCGGCACAGGCTTCCATCACATAGTGCAGGGTAGAGAGGTAGGTGTAAAAGCGCACACCAACATCTTGGATGTCAAAAATTACCAGCTCTAAGTTTTTCAATTGAGCAGCGGAGGGCTTTCTGTGTTTTCCGTAAAGTGAAACCAAGGGCAACCCTGTTTTTAAATCCCTAGAATCTTCTATGTGTTCGGAGGCATCTGAGCTTCCTCTAAACCCGTGTTCTGGTGTAAAAACCTTGGCAATGGTTATATTTAGTTTTTGCAAAGAATCGATCAAATGTTCGTAGGAACTGTGTTCCGAATTTTTAAATAGGACGGAAGTCTGATTGGCAACAATTCCAATTTTCTTGTGCTTGAGTAGAGGGAGGTACTTGGGGGTTTGGTTGGCGCCCACAACTGGTTGCTCTGTGGAGAACTGTTTTTTTTCCTGTGCGATGCAAATGCCATTTAGAAAAACCAACAGGAAAAGGAGTGCCTTGGAATTTAGGAAGCATTTGGAAACTCCAAATAGTAATTTAGAAATTCCACCGACCCAATTATTATGTGTATTTTTGAATTCCAACATTGATTTCATCAGATTGAATTACGAATTATTTATAGCCAGAAGATTTAGGTCTGCTAAAAAAGATAAAAGTAGCATATCCGCTCCAATAATAAAAATTGCCATCACGGCAATTGCTTTGGGCATGGTCATGATGTTGGTCACCCTTGCCACTGGCTTGGGATTGCAAAATAAAATTCGAGAGAAAATAGCTGTTTTCAAGGGGCATGTTCAGATTGTGAGTTTTGACAACAATGCTTTGGAGACGACTCAAAACCCAATTTTAAAAACCCAAGATTTTTACCCTGACTTTTCAGCATTGCCGGGGGCAAAGCACGTACAAGTATTTGCTAGCAAAGCGGGTGTTATTCGAACGGAAACTGATTTTGAAGGTGTTGTTTTTAAAGGTGTCGATGCGGGTTACGATTGGTCAGGAATCCAAGAATATCTCGTCGCAGGAACACTTCCTTCATTGGATGGCGCAACGAGCAATGAGGTGCTGATATCGTCTGTGCTCTCCAAACGATTGGACTTGCAGTTAGGCACTACATACGACACCTATTTTGTCAAAAACCAAGCAGGTAAATTGCCCAACCGGCGTATTTTTAAAGTTGCAGGAATCTACAATTCAGGGTTTAAGGATTTTGACGAAACCTATGTTTTGGGAGACATCCGTCATCTTCAGAAAATCAACAAATGGCAGGAAAATCAAGTCGGTGGTTTTGAGGTTTTTTTGGAAGATTTTGAAGCGATTGAACTGCTTGGAGATCAAATTTACAGCAGCATTGACCCGATGTTGAACAGTCATACACTCACAGATTTGTATCCGGAAATTTTTGATTGGTTGCGTTTGTTCGACACCAACATCGCCATCATCATCGGTTTGATGATTTGGGTGGCTGGCATCAACATGATTACTGCTTTGCTGGTGCTTATTTTGGAACGTACGCAAACCATAGGAATTCTAAAAACCTTGGGGAGTACCAATTGGAGCATTCGCAAATTGTTTTTGTACAATGCTTCTTATTTGATTTTAAGAGGTCTTATGATAGGAAATGCCATTGGGATTTCCTTGTTGTTGTTTCAAAAATACTTTGGCATCATCCGTTTGGATCCGGAAACTTATTATGTGGATACGGCTCCAGTTTACCTCACCTTGTGGCATGTATTCTTTTTAAACCTTGGCACCTTGTTGTTATGCCTGCTGATGTTGTTGTTGCCGTCTTACCTAATTACAAGGGTTCGACCCTCCAAAGCAGTGAAATTCGAATAAAAAAGAGTGGTTTTAGATTTTTAAGTCCTTGAACATTTCTTGCAGCGAAGGATCGGAGGGTTTTGGAGCATTGGCATCCACAATTTTCCCTTCGGGATCGATCAAAATAAACCTTGGAATTCCTGATATTTGATAGGCTTGAACAAAGGACTGGTCTCCATTGGAAAACAGTTGGATTCCTGTCATGTTTTTGTTCTGAACCATTTGCCGCCATTTGTTTTCTGCATTAATTTGGTCGATGGAGATGCTTACAAATGCGATGTTTTTGCCGTGGTATTTCGTTTCCAATTCGTTCAAGAAAGGAATTTGTTGTATGCAAGGTCCGCACCAAGTTGCCCAGATGTCCAGATAAACATACTTGCCTTTGAAATCCTCTAAAGAGCTGACGCCTCCCGCATGGTTTTTGTAATTGGAAAAAGAGGGAGAGAGGCTTCCTTTTTGAGTGCTTTTGGATGCGGTGTATTGGTTTTCAAGGTATTCGTAAAGTTTTGAGTTGTTTGTGGCTTCTGCGGTTGCAAAAGCGCCGTCTAAGCCATCGTATTTATCTAGAAGCATTTGGTTTCTTTCTTTTATTTCGGCCAAGCGTTCTTCAAAAGATTCGAGGTTGCCTGCCATCAAATCTCCCGCACGCATCTGTTCGTTGTTCAAAGCAATTTTTTCTTTAATGTAATTGGTGTTTTGAGCTCCTTTTCCGCTAATTTCAAAATCATCACCATCGATGTGTACGGTCAGGTCAAATCCATTTTGAAGGTAGGCAAGGGTTTGTTGTTTTCCCAGACGAAGTGCATAAAAATGAGCGTTGTAGGAGTTGGTGTCTTCAAAAGCTTTTAAATGCAAAGTGTCTTTAAAAGAGCCGTCCTTTTGGATCTCAATTTCTTTCTGGTAGGCATTGCTTTGGACGAGCAGGTTTTTTTCGGTGCTGTTCTTTACGGTTCCAGTAATGCTGACATAATCCTTTTGTTTATTGGTACAAGCTAATAGGGCAACAGCGAGTACGTAGAGGTAGAATGCTTTCATTGGGTGATTTTTCAAAGGTACCAAGATACGGATTCTCTGCATAGGGACAATTTTGGACGGGAGATATTAACATAGATTTAAGTTCCTGAGTAGGCATAAAAAAAACCCTTTATCAAACAAAGGGTTTTTGTAAAAAAAAACAGCAAAAATCTACGCCAACATGGTGACAGGA
This sequence comes from uncultured Flavobacteriaceae bacterium, assembly GCA_963932955.1. Taxonomy (GTDB): domain Bacteria; phylum Bacteroidota; class Bacteroidia; order Flavobacteriales; family Flavobacteriaceae; genus Flavicella. The sequence goes on along the minus strand of CAWVRK010000003.1, from coordinate 31,228 downwards.
TTTTCAATGTATTGCTTCAAAGTGTTTAAGAAGGCAGCTCCTACAGCACCGTCAATGGTTCTGTGGTCACAAGCGAGAGTTACTTTCATGATATTTCCTACGACAATCTGACCGTCCTTTACAATCGGTTGTTGGTTGATGCCTCCTACGGATAAGATGGCAGAGTTGGGTTGGTTGATGATGGAGGTAAACTCCGTCACACCAAACATCCCTAAGTTGGAAACGGTAAACGTACTTCCTGACATTTCAGCAGGTGTTAGTTTTTTGTTTTTTGCTTTCATAGCTTTGTCTTTTACTTCTGCACCAATTTCTGTAAGGCTCTTGCTGTCTGTAAAAGGAATGACAGGAACAACCAATCCATCTTCGATGGCAACTGCAACACCCACACTGATGTGGTGGTTGTAGATCGTTTTGTCATCTGTCCATTCTGTGTTGATCTGTGGGTGTTTTTTTAAAGCCATTGCACAAGCTTTTACGACCATGTCGTTGAATGAAACTTTGGTATCTGGCAAAGCGTTGATCTCTTTGCGAGAAGCCATTGCATTGTCCATGTTGATGTCCATGCCAATGGTAAAGTTGACAGCTGTGGTTTGGGAATTGTCCAAGGCACGAACGATTGCCTTTCGCATTTGTGAATTTTTTACTTCTGTCTTACTTACTTCTCCAATAGGAGCTGTTACTGTGACAGCAGGTGCATCGGCAACAATTACATCTGTAAAGTTTTCAATATCTGTTTTTATGATGCGTCCCCCTTCTCCGGTTCCAACGACTTTCGCCAAATTGATTCCTTTTTCTTCCGCCAATGCTTTGGCCAAAGGCGAAGCGATGATGCGTCCGTTTTCTGACTGAATGGCACTGACTTTTTTGGCAGCGCTTGGTGCGGGTGAACTCGCAGCCGGTTTTGATGGAGTTGCTGCTGTTTCTGTTGCAGCAGATGTGTCTTTTTTGGGTGTTTCTTTTGGTGCAGGGGTTGCCGCTTCAGTTGTAAATGAACTGACGACATCCGTTACATCTGTGCCACTTTCACCTATAATAGCCAATAAGGAATCTACAGGAGCCGTTTCTCCTTCTTGCAATCCGATGTACAGCAAGGTTCCCTCGTTGAAAGATTCAAATTCCATGGTGGCTTTGTCAGTTTCAATTTCGGCAAGGATGTCTCCCTCAACAACAACATCTCCCACTTTTTTCAACCATGTAGCGACGGTACCGTCCGTCATGGTGTCACTCAAACGCGGCATGGTAACCACAGTGATGTTTTCAGGGATGGTTGTCGTTTTAGCAGCAGGTGCCGCAGCGACAGGTACTTCTTCCTTTTTGACCGTTTCGGAGCTTGCTGCTTCTGCAGCTGGAGCCGCTGCATCACCCGCCAACAAAGCAGAAAAATCTTCACCTTCCTCTCCGATGATCGCCAACAAGGCATCTACGGGAGCTGTTTCGCCTTCTTGCAGTCCGATGTGCAATAAAAACCCTTCGTTGAAAGATTCGAATTCCATGGTAGCTTTGTCAGTTTCAATTTCGGCAAGGATGTCTCCTTCTTCAATTTTGTCGCCAACTTTTTTCAACCATTGTGCAACGACACCTTCTGTCATTGTATCACTTAAACGGGGCATTGTAATTATTTGTGCCATAGTATTTTTGTGTTTTTAGTGTGGGATTGTTCTTTACAATCGGTCCACTTGTACGTGTGTTCTTTTTAGGCGGGTTTGATAAAAGGATAGTCTTCTTGCTCGTATACCACATCGTACAATTGTTGCACTTCTGGATAGGGAGATTCTTCAGCAAACTTTTCACATTCAGCTACTTTGCTTTTAACGTCTTTTTCGACTGCTTTGATTTCGTCAGCTGTCAGGTAGTCCTTTTCTTTGATGATGTCCAATATTTGTGTGATTGGATCAATTTTTTTGTATTCGGCAACCTCGTCTTTTGTTCTGTAGTGTTGTGCATCTGACATGGAATGTCCTCTGTATCTGTAGGTTTTCATTTCTAGGAAGGTGGGGCCGTTTCCTGAACGTGCTCTTTCCATTGCTTCGTGCATGGCTTCTGCTACTTTGATTGGGTTCATGGCATCTACGGGGCCACATGGCATTTCGTATCCCAAACCTAATTTCCAAATGTCTTCGTGGTTGGCCGTGCGCTCTACAGAAGTACCCATGGCATAGCCATTGTTTTCAACAATAAAAACAACGGGTAATTTCCACAGCATGGCCATGTTGAATGTTTCGTGTAAAGACCCTTGTCTTGCAGCTCCGTCTCCAAAGCAGCAAATGGTCACTGCACCCGTGTTGTGGTACTTGTCTCCAAAAGCCATTCCAGCACCTAAGGGAATTTGACCTCCTACAATTCCATGACCTCCATAAAACCCTTTTTCTTTGGAAAAGATGTGCATCGAACCTCCCATACCGTGAGAAGTACCTGTGACCTTTCCGTACAATTCAGCCATCACTCTTTTGGGATCCACACCCATACCGATGGGTTGTACGTGGTTTCGATAGGCAGTAATCATTTTGTCTTTGCTCAAATCCATCACGTGCAAGGCTCCAGCCAAAATGGCTTCTTGCCCATTGTAAAGGTGTAAAAACCCCCTTACTTTTTGTTGGATGTAAACTGCAGCCAGTTTGTCTTCAAACTTTCTCCAAAACAACATGTCTTTGTACCAATTGATATAGGTTTCTTTTGTGATTTTCTTCATGGTGTATTTAATAGGTAAATAGCGTATGCCCGCAAAAATAAGACAATCCCCATAAAGTTGGAAGAAAACCCCTTCTTTTTTTCGGTTCGAAGGGCCGAAGTTTCAAAATCTTAAAATTTAGAGCACAAAAACAAAAAACCCAAGATTTTTTCTTAAAATTATTTCATAATTCTCAGTTTGTGAGTCTTTTTTGTGAATATTTATAAATCAGAGGTCGATTCTGTGGGAATTCTTACAAAATCAATAATTCACATCAGGCTTAATGTAAGTCCTAAAAAGGACTAGAAAATATTTTTTTTAGGCTCATTGAATGTTTTTAATGGTCAAACGGGTGTTTTTTCACCATACGCTTCTAACGGGGTGCAGGAACAATTAAGGTTGCGGTCTCCGAAGGCATCGTCTACCCGACGAACAGCGGGCCAGAATTTAGTATCCGCTACAAAATCCAGAGGAAAAGCAGCTTGTTGGCGGCTGTATTTGAATTCCCAATTGTCATCCGTTAAAAGTTGTTGGGTGTGCGGTGCATTTTTTAGAACCGAATTGTCGTCGTGCAGTTCTTCAGCATCAATTTCTTTTTTGATTTCGAGCAGGGCGTCAGCGAACTTGTCCAGCTCCTCTTTTCCTTCACTTTCGGTAGGTTCAATCATGAGGGTGCCTGCAACCGGGAAGGAAACGGTGGGCGCGTGGTATCCGTAATCCATCAATCGCTTGGCGATGTCTACAACTTCTACTCCTTTGCTTTTGAATTCCCTGAAATCCACAATCATTTCATGTGCACAAAAGCCATTTTCTCCGGTGTACAAAATCTCATAAGCACTTTCCAAACGTTTTTTGATGTAATTGGCATTCAGAATGGCTATTTCAGTTGCAGCTTTCAATCCAGTGGCGCCGAGCATTTTGATATAGCCATAGGAAATTAACAGGACCAAAGAAGATCCCCAAGGAGCTGATGAAATTGCGGAGATGGCTTTTTCACCACCAGTGGGTACGATGGGGTTGGTCGGTAAAAAAGGAGCCAAGTGTTTAGCGACGCAAATTGGGCCGACTCCGGGGCCGCCACCCCCGTGGGGGATGGCAAAGGTTTTGTGCAGGTTTAAGTGGCAGACATCTGCACCGATCTTCGCAGGATTTGTCAAACCTACCTGTGCGTTCATATTGGCACCATCCATATAAACTTGACCGCCGAATTGGTGAATCAATTCGTTGATTTCTCGAATGCCACTTTCAAAAACTCCGTGGGTGGAAGGGTAGGTGACCATGAGCGCTGCAAGACGGTCTTTGTAAAGAAGTACTTTTTCTTTGAGGTCTTCAAAATCGATGTTTCCTTCAGCAGTCGCCTTTGTCACCACCACTTCCATTCCCGCCATGACGGCAGAAGCGGGGTTCGTACCGTGAGCGGACGAGGGAATCAGACAAATGTTGCGTTGCGGGTTGCCATTGGATTCGTGGTACGCTTTGATGACCATCAATCCAGCATATTCACCTTGCGCTCCTGAATTGGGTTGTAATGAAGTGGCATCAAAGCCTGTGATTTCGTTTAGGTCGGCTTCCAATTGTTTGAAAACTTCTTGGTATCCGCCTGTTTGTTGGAGTGGTGCAAAGGGATGTATGTTGGCCCAATTGGCCCAGCTTAACGGAAACATTTCAGCTGCAGCATTCAATTTCATGGTACAGGATCCTAAAGCAATCATGGAGTGGTTGAGGGAAAGGTCTTTCCGTTCTAGTTTTTTGATGTACCGCATCATTTCGGTTTCTGAGTGGTATTTGTTAAAAACAGGATTTTCTAAAAAAGAAGTCGTCCTTGAAAGATTTTGAGGAATCGTAATTTGAGGGTTTACAAATGTTACTTCACTGAATGTTTTGTTTTCTGATTTTGCAATGATTTTAATGATTTCATTGATGTCGTTCAATGTGGTTGTTTCGTTCAGTGAAATACTAACAGTATTGTGGCTTGTGTAATGGAAATTTACATTTAGCAATTCTGCATTTTTTTTTATTCTTTGAGTGTCAGAGACCTGTACATCAAGCGTGTCAAAAAAAGTTTCATTGATTTGAAGGATGCCTAATTTTGTCAGCTCTTCATGAAGCGTAAAAGTCAATTGATGTATTTTATTGGCAATGTATTTTAATCCGTTAGGCCCGTGATAAACACCATACATTCCTGCCATAACAGCCAGTAATACTTGAGCTGTACAGATGTTTGAAGTCGCTTTTTCTCTTTTTATATGTTGTTCACGTGTTTGTAGAGCCATGCGCAAGGCACGATTTCCATTACGGTCTTTGGTGACACCGATTATACGTCCTGGAATGTTTCTTTTATAGCTTTGTTTTGTTGCAAAATAGGCGGCATGAGGTCCTCCATATCCCATTGGAATTCCGAAGCGTTGCGTGGTGCCCACTACCACATCAGCGCCCCATTCTCCGGGAGGTGTCAAAAGTGTAAGACTCAACAGGTCTGCAGCTACGGCGACACGGATGTCTTTTTGGTTGACGGCTGTTACAAAATCTCGGTAGTCAGCAATTGCACCATTTTTTTCAGGGTATTGCAACAAGGCACCAAAAAAAGTTTCGGTGACTGCTGCTGCGGACACTTTGCCGATTGAAAGTATGATATTTAGAGGGTTGGCACGTGTTTCAAGGATGGCCAGTGTTTGTGGTAGCACACCTTCCGCAACAAAAAAGTGCATAGCCCCTTTCTTTTTTTGAGCTCTGCTTCGGGTGTTGTAAAGCATGATCATGGCTTCTGCTGCGGCAGTTCCTTCGTCTAAAAGTGAGGCGTTTGCCAATTCCATGCCAGTAAGTTCGCTGACGAGGGTTTGGAAATTCAACAAGGCTTCCAAGCGTCCTTGAGCGATTTCTGCTTGGTATGGGGTGTAGGCGGTATACCAACCTGGATTTTCTAAGATATTGCGTTGGATGACACCCGGTGTGATGGCTGGGTGGTAACCCAAGCCAATATAGTTTTTGAATAATTTATTTTTTTGAGACAATTTGTGCATGTGTGACAGGTATTCCTGTTCGCTCATGGCTTTGCTTAAATGGAGGTCTTTTGCAAGTCTGATGTCAAAAGGGATGGTTTTTTCAATCAGTTCTTCCTTGTTTTTTACTCCAACATCCTGAAGCATTTGAGAGATTTCTAACTCTCGTGGTCCTATATGTCGGGAAACAAATACGTCGGTTTTCATAGGTGAAGTAAGGTTGGTGAATTGCAATGCACAAATTTAATTATAAATGAAAATTTACTGCTTGTTCGTGTAAAAGAATTGTTAACTAAAATTTGAGGTTATGAACAAAAGTAAAAATGTACGCAGGGGTGGTAGTGCTTGGAATATAGGAATCTACTATTTTTGTGTCGTGAACACCTTCGGAAAAATATTTCAATTTTATGTGTATAGCAATTTACATGTCTCAATGGCTGTGTATTGCTTGGTGCGCATGACCGGTTATTTTTTGCAATTCGAAAATGCTAGGGATGCGCTTTTTTTGGGGCTTTCGACTTTTGTGTCTTACAATTTTATCCGGTACTTAAATTTTTTAGAGAACAAGTTGACAGCACACATTAATTATTGGTTTTTAAAGCATTTGAAATTGCTGTTTTGGTTCACTCTTTTTGATGTTTTGGGACTTTTGTTCCTGTCTAGGTCATTCCACGGGCTGTCTTTTTTGATTCTTCTCCCTTTTGTGCTTCTCACAGCGATGTATGGGTTGCCTCTTTTGAAACACAAAGGTAAACGCATTGCATTGCGAGCGTTTCCGAGGTTAAAAACAGTGAGTATTGCCTGCTCTTGGGCTGGCTTGTCTGTCTTGTATCCGTTGGTGAACCAAAGAATTCCGCTTTCGTTTTTGCACGGGCTCTTTTTTTTGCAACAATTTTTATTTGTCTTCGCATTGACCTTGCCTTTCGATATTCGCGATTTGGAGGTGGACGCAAAGCAATTGAAGACAGTTCCTCAGTTGTTGGGAATACAAAAGACCAAGTCTTTGGGTGTGGGCTTGCTTTTGCTATTTGTCGGAATTTCTTATTTTACGATGTCTCTGTTTTTCTTTTGGCAAGCTTGTTTTGGTGCATTTCTTGTCGGGGTATTTTTACTTTTCTCCAATAGGGAACAAGCCCATTACTATGCCTCTTTTTGGGGTGAAGGAATTCCAATCGTTTGGTATTTCGTCGCGTCTTTGTCACTGCTTTGGCCTTGCTTCGTTGTTTCATAGCTTCTGTTTTTTAGAGCTATTTTAGTTTTGTTTTATTTTTAGTCTAAATAGTTAAACAAAATATGTATATTTGTTTTTGTACTAAAAAAAACAATTGCATGCATTTTGAAACCAAAGGAATCGTTTATCGTTTGACAGCCAAACAAAAGCTTCCCATGTCCTTAGACGAAGCTTGGGCGTTCTTGTCCAGTCCCAAAAATTTAAAAACAATTACACCCGATTACATGGGCTTTGAAATTCTATCAAAAGAACAAAAAGAAATGTATCCTGGGCAAATCATTCAATACATTGTCACCCCCGTTTTAGGGATTAAAACCCATTGGGTGACTGAGATCACCCATGTAAAAGACCGCTTTTATTTTGTCGACGAACAACGGTTCGGGCCTTATGTTCTTTGGCATCACAAGCATTTTGTAAGAGAGATTTCAGGAGGTGTTGAAATGGAAGATGTTATTGACTACAAAATTCCATTAGGATTCATAGGCCGCTTGTTTCACCCTTTGTTGGTGAAACCAAAATTGAAAGAGATTTTTTCCTACCGCAAACAGAAGTTAGAACAATTATTTGGTGTCTATGAAGCCTAAAATATCCATATTTTGGTTTCGAAGAGATCTTCGTATAGAAGACAATGTCGGTTTGTACCACGCATTGTCCTCCGGAAATAAGGTGTTGCCCTTGTTTGTTTTTGATACGGATATTTTGGAAAATCTCGATGCAGATGATGCTCGTGTGACATTTATTCACGAAGAATTGATACGCATGCATCGTTTTCTTTCCGAAGTAGGTTCTTCCTTGTCTGTAAGAAGGGGAAAAGTTACGGATGTTTTTAAAGAACTTATGGATACTTTTGATCTGCAAGAGGTCTATGTCAACCGAGATTACGAACCTTATGCCACTCAGAGAGATGCAGAAGCAAAGGAATTTTTGTCGTTGATGAACGTACCTTTGTTGTCCTTTAAAGACCAAGTGATTTTTGAAACCAATGAAATTGTCAAACTCGACGGTAGTCCATATAAGGTGTACACACCTTATTCGAAAAAGTGGCTGTCTCACCTGAGCGAAACTTTTTACGCGTGTTTTTCGACTTCGGATTTGTTGCAAAACTTCTACAAATTTTCATCGAATTTGATTTCTTTAGAGGAGATTGGTTTTCGCCCTTCAGCGATCAAAGTCATGCCATTTGACACCTCAAAAAACATCGTAGACGGCTATGAGGATACCCGAAATTTCCCCGGTATTGAAGGGACTTCAAGGTTGAGTCCTCATTTGCGTTTTGGAACGGTAAGTGTCCGAAAGTGTGTTCAAAATGCGCTAAAGAGCAGCAATACTACATTTTTAAAAGAATTGATTTGGAGAGAGTTTTTTATGCAGATCTTATGGCATTTCCCCAAAACGGTACTGTACAATTTCAAACCCAAATACGACGGGATATTGTGGCGAAACAAGCAGAAAGAGTACCAGGCTTGGTGTGATGGAAACACGGGTTATCCCATTGTAGATGCAGGGATGCGAGAATTGAACACGACAGGCTTTATGCACAATAGAGTTCGAATGATCACTGCAAGTTTTTTATGCAAACACCTCTTGATTGATTGGAGGTGGGGCGAAATGTATTTTGCAAAAAAATTGTTGGATTTTGATTTGGCTCAGAATGTTGGCAATTGGCAATGGGTAGCTGGCACGGGTTGCGATGCAGCACCTTATTTTCGGATTTTCAATCCCACAGAACAAGTAAAAAAGTTTGACAAAGATTTCACTTATATAAAAAAGTGGGTTCCAGAATTTCAAGAATTGACTTATGTGCTTCCTATTGTTGATCACAAGGAAGCGAGAGAGCGCTGCTTGAAAACATACAAAGAAGGCTTGAACAATAACTAAACCAAAACAAAACCAAAACCATTGACCAGATGTATCAAAGACTCCATACGAGTTGGCGAGTTTGCATTGAAGCGTTGTTTTTAAACAATGAATTGGTTAAATTTAAGAATCATAAAAACTGTACCTATGAATTCATTAAAAAATTCTTTTAGTATCAAAGACTTGGAAAATCTTTCCGGAATCAAAGCACATACCATTCGAATTTGGGAAAAACGCTACGGCCTTTTGAGTCCCGAACGCACTAAGACGAACATTCGTTTTTATTCTTTGGCTAGTTTACAGAATTTGTTGAATATTACATTGCTTTATAAAAATGGCATTAAAATTTCCAAGATATCGGCATTGAACTCAGAACAGATTTTGGAAGAATGCGACGCCATTGCTACCAAAAATGCAAATAGAAATCTGGTAAACAACAATCTTAAGATTGCCATGTTGAATTTTGATTCTCCAATGTTTGAGGCGACTTATCAAAAACTTTTAAAGGGTAAAAGTTTTGGAGAGGTCTTTGTTTCTTACTTTGTGCCTTTGTTGAAAGAGATTGGTTTTTTGTGGCAAACGGACTCTATCATGCCTGCGCATGAGCACTTTATAACAGCTTTGATCAAACAAAAAATATTGATTCATATTGAAAAAGAGCAGCACAAGCACGTCACACAAAGCGAAACCTTTGTTTTATTTTTGCCAGAAAGTGAGATTCACGATTTAGGTTTGTTATATTTGTCCTATGAGTTGTTAAAAAGTGGCTACAAAGTCATATATCTTGGGCAAAGTTTGCCCATCAAAAGTTTGGACCTGTTCTTGAACAACGACCATAAAGTGACTTTTGTAAGTTACTGTACCGTAGCACCTTCCTCTGATGCGATTCAAGGTTATGTTGAAGAGTTGCACAACCGAATCATTTCCAATTGCCATTCAGAATTGTGGTTGTTGGGAAATAAAGTACTGGAATTGGATGCGTCAAAACTTCCCGATACAACCAAAATATTTACCTCGGTCTCGGATGTTATACATTCGATGATTATTGAAAAAAGTTTGCAACTATGAGTAAAAAAGTACATGTTATAGGCTCTGGATTCTCCTCACTATCAGCGGCTTGTTACTTGGCAAAAAAGGGTTTTCAAGTGACCGTATTTGAAAAAAACGACACATTGGGAGGGCGCGCTTCCCAATTTGTAAAAGACGGTTTCACCTTTGATATGGGGCCTTCGTGGTATTGGATGCCAGGTGTTTTTGAACGTTTCTTTGCAGATTTTGGAAAACAACCTTCCGATTATTACGAATTGGAAAAACTCAGTCCCGCCTACAGTGTTTATTTTGGAAAAAAAGACTTTTTTACAGTTGGGGACTGTTTGGATCAAATTTACAAAGCCTTTGAAGCAGAAGAGCCTGGAAGTGCTAAAAAATTGGAGAAATTCATTAGCAATGCAAAAAAAAATTACAAAATAGCCATTGATGATTTGGTCTACAATCCAGGAGTTTCACCCTTGGAATTGGTGTCTCCCAAAACCATCGCCAACGTCCATCAATTTTTTAGTACAATATCTAGAGATGTTCGAAAGTCTTTTGTCAATCCACGGTTGATTTCGATTCTTGAATTTCCTGTTTTGTTTTTAGGAGCCAAACCTTCCGATACTCCTTCATTTTACAGTTTTATGAACTACGCCGATTTCGGTTTGGGAACTTGGCATCCAAAAGGAGGGATGTTCAAAGTTGTTGAAGGAATTGTCACTTTGGCCAAATCCTTAGGAGTTGTTTTTAACACTTCTGCAGAAATCAGTGAAATCGTTCTATCAGATGGGAAAGTAAGTGGTTTGAAGAGCAACGGCTCTTTTATTCCCGCTGACGTCGTGTTGTCAGGAGCGGATTACCACCATACAGAAACCCTTCTGCCCGAAAACTACAGACAATACTCAGAAAGTTATTGGGCCAAAAAAACATTTGCGCCATCCTCCTTGCTGTTTTATGTAGGTTTTGATAAAAAAATTAAAAATGTCAACCACCACACCTTGTTTTTCGATGTGGATTTTGACGCACATGCAAAAAGTATTTACGACAAACCAGAATGGCCAAATAACCCCTTGTTTTATGCAAATTTCCCTAGCATCTCCGATGCTTCCTTTGCGCCCAAAAACAAAGAAGCTGGGTTTTTCTTAGTGCCCATTGCACCCGGATTGGAAGATACACCTGAACTGAGAACAAAATATTTTGACCTAATCTTAGCGCGGTTTGAGTTGCTTACAGATCAAAAGGTAAAAGATGCGATACTTTTTAAGGAGAGCTTTTGTGTCAACGATTTTAAAAGCCGTTACCATTCCTACAAAGGCAATGCCTATGGAATGGCAAATACCTTGTTGCAAACTGCCTTTTTAAGGCCTAAATTAAAAAGTAAAAAAGTAGCAGGTCTTTATTTTTCAGGACAATTGACCGTTCCGGGACCCGGAGTGCCACCTGCCTTGATTTCAGGTAAACTAGTAGCAGAATTGATATAACACAAATCCCCCAATACTCATATGAAAGCTATTTTCGATGACATTTCTTATACAACGGCAAAAAATGTGACCAATGAGTACAGCACTTCTTTTTCGTTGGCCACCAAAATGCTTGGTCAATCCATCCGTCAAGACATCTACAACATCTATGGTTTTGTTAGATTTGCTGATGAGATTGTCGATACGTTTCACGACTATGACAAAGAAATGCTGTTTGACAATTTTGAGGAGCAACTCTACAAAGCGTTGGATCAAAAAATCAGCCTCAACCCCATACTAAACGCTTTTCAGCATACGTTTCACAAACACCAACTGAGTCGTGAGAATGTCGTTAGTTTTATGAAGAGCATGAAATTGGATTTGCACAAACAAAACTACAGCACCAAAAAGGAATACGACGCTTATATCTACGGTTCAGCTGATGTAGTCGGCTTGATGTGTTTGAAAGTGTTTGTAAAAGGGGACTTGGAAATGTTTGAGCAGTTAAAAGAAGCTGCAATGAAATTGGGGTCTGCTTTTCAGAAAGTCAATTTTTTAAGAGATTTGAAAGAAGATTTTGAAAATTTGAACCGCACGTACTTTCCAAATACCAATTTAAGTGCGTTGGATGAACTTTCAAAAGCGGCTATTATTGCAGAAATTGAAGACGATTTTGAACAGGGATACCAAGGGGTCCTCAGTTTGCCAATCGATGCAAAATTTGGTGTTTTTACCGCCTACCGCTATTACAAGCAACTGCTCTTAAAAATAAAAAAAACACCCGCTGTGGAAATTAAATCCACGAGAATCCGCATCTCGAATCCTAAAAAAATAGAGCTGCTTACTCGCAGTTATGTAAAATACCAATTAAACATGTTGTAATGACTTATTTATACCAATTTTTATTTTTTATCGGAACTTTTTTTATCATGGAATTTATGGCTTGGTTGACACATAAATACGTCATGCACGGTTTTTTGTGGTCTTTACACAAAGACCACCACCACAAACACCACGATTCCTGGTTTGAACAAAATGATGCTTTTTTTATTTTTTATGCACTCGTGAGCATTGGTTGTTTTCTCTTGTGGAAGTACGATATTTTTGTGTATGGATTGTCGGTTGGAGTTGGTATTTTTGGTTATGGAATGACTTATTTTTTGGTGCACGATATATTTATTCACCAGCGTTTTAAGTGGTTTCGAAACGCCAATTCTCGTTATGGAAAAGCGGTAAGAAGGGCACACAAAATACACCACAAACACCTCGGCAAGGAAGATGGAGAATGTTTTGGCATGTTGTTTTTCCCTTTGAAATATCTAAAATAGTCGAAGTGTTTTTTTAATTTTTATGATGAAGTATCTCTACTTGTTTTTAAACATCGCTTCGCTACTGATTCCTCTTGTAGTCAGTTTCCATCCCCGCTTGAAGTTTTATAAAAAATGGCCTGCGCTTGCCTTGTCTATATTGATTACAGGAGTATTTTTTATCGTGTGGGATGTCATCTTTACTAACCACGGTATTTGGGGTTTCAATGCCTCGTATTTGATTGGGATAGACTTGTTAAACCTTCCGATTGAGGAATGGCTTTTTTTTATCTGCATCCCCTATGCCTGTGTTTTTACTTACTATGCCTTGTTGGAATTGTTGCCAAATTTCAGTTATTCTGAAAAATGGTTTCGCGGTATTTTTGCCACTTTGCTCTTTGTGAGTCTTGCGCTCGTAATCACCTACAACAAACGATGGTATACGTTTGTCAACTACAGTTATTTTGCTTTTGTTTTGGTTCTCGTCTATCTGAAAAATAGCCCTTTGTTGAAATCTTTCTTTGTGATATTTTTGAGCATCTTGTTGCCCTTTTTTCTTGTCAATGGCATTTTGACGGGTAGTTTTATTGATGGAGAAGTGGTTTGGTATGACAATTCCCACAACTTGGGTATCCGGTTATTTACCATTCCTGTTGAAGACATGGCCTATGCTTTTAGCTTGGTTCTTACCAATCTTTTTTTACTGGAACTTTTTCAAGGAAACAAAAAATAACACAGCGCTTTTCCTTGTCGATGAGGAATTTATGAGCTCTTGAAGTAGACCTCAATGCGGATGGCGACGTCACTCCATGTTTTGCTGACTCCATCTGCTCCTTTATGAAGTTCTAAACAGGCTTCGTTTATGGAGGCAATTGCTGACTGAGCTTGCCAAGAGTCTGTGTTCATGACCGCTGTTAAGAGTGCCTTTTTACCTTCAATGACATAGGCAAAAGGAAGTTTTTCTACGACGCCATTCATAGCGAAATCTACATAGCCTGATGTTTTGTCGGTGATGTATAGTGTTCCCGATAGAAAATTAGTGTTTTTCATCACTCCAAAAAACAAGTTCTTGAGTTTGTAATCCCTTACTTCGTTGTTGGAGTATATGCTACTGACAGGGATAGAAAATTCAGAACCATTCAAGGCTGCAGTCATGCTAGTACCTTTTTTTGGGTTTTCAAGTGTCAATAAAGTGAATTTTCCACTTACAGGGACCTTGTCAGTCGTTTTATAGGCTGTCCAGTTGATGGCTGTTTGAAACGGGTCAATCGAGTATTGTTTGGTCTGAGGAGCCGTTTTTTTGGTTGCTTTTTTACAAGAATTCAAACCTGCAAACGCGAAACTTGCAAGAAGTAGGTAAAGGAATGTATTTTTCATAAGCTTCAATTTAACTGTATTTTTCTACAAGAGCAATGTATTTTTCTTTTGCTTGTTCAGTCGTGATTCCTTTGAGTTGGTACCACGCATTGAATTTGAATGCATCTCTGACTCCTTGATTGGCATTGAAAGTAAAATTGTCTCCTGCTGTGGCTTGTTTGTAATGTGCATAGAATTCTAGCATGACATCTTGCGGGAGTTTCTGAGTCATGTTGGAAGCTTTTTCAACAGCTTCTAAAAAAGAATTGTTTAAGTTTTTGCTCATCTTTCTTTCAAACGGCTTTTTAGGACTTTTTTGTATGCTTGGCAATTATATTTTCTGCTCCTTTTACGGTTTGGTTCAGTTCGACAACAATCTCCGAATCCAAAGGTAAGAATAAATCTACTCTGGAGCCAAACTTTATAAATCCGGCATCGGTCCCTTGTTTGACAACAGCGTCTTTTTTAGCATAATTCACAATGCGTTTGGCCAAAGCTCCTGCAATTTGACGGTACAATACTTTACCAAAAACGGGGTTTTCAACAACGACAGTGGTGCGTTCGTTTTCTTCAGAGGCTTTGGGATGCCAAGCCACTAAAAATTTTCCGGGGTGGTACTTGCTGAATTTCACCAAACCACTCAATCCATAGCGTGTCACATGTACGTTCAAAGGCGACATAAAAATAGATACCTGAATGCGTTTGTCCTTGAAGTATTCCTTTTCAAAAACCTCTTCAATGACAACGACTTTTCCGTCTACAGGAGCGACGACATGCCCATCTCCTTCAACGGTATGTCTTTTTGGATTTCTAAAAAATTGAAGAATGATAACAAGGACTAAAAACAAGGCGCCGTAGAGGGTGTATTGCAACCAGGAAAGTCCTACAAAGCGATCGGTTAGTAGAAATCCAGTTGTGACGAATGCCAATGCAATGGCGATGCTGTTAAATCCTTCTTTATGAAACATAGGTGTGGGTGATTTTTAAAAATAAATAAACAATGGGTGCAGCAAAAATAACGCTGTCGAGTCGGTCAATGATGCCACCGTGTCCAGGAATGAGATTTCCAGTGTCTTTGACACCTGTATGTCTTTTAAACATTGAGGCAATCAAATCTCCAAGAACTCCAAAAACATTTACCAAAACTGCAATTCCAATCCATTGAGCGGAAGTCAAAAATTCGAATTGAAAGGACATCAAGTAGGCGAGCAGTAGTGTCATTATAACACCTCCAGCAAAACCTTCAATAGTTTTTTTAGGAGAGATGCGTTCCATCAATTTGTGTTTTCCAAAACTGATGCCTGATAAATAAGCAAAAGTGTCACTGCTCCATATCAACACAAAGAAGCCCAGCAGTAGTTGACCGTTGTAGCTGTTTTGAGGGTTTGTAAAAGGGATTTTTTGGAGGTACAAAAAAGGAAGACAGGCATAGGTAAGAACCAATACAAATTTTCCAAGTTCACTGACAGAGCGGTCATTGTTTTTGAACAATTGAGTGATAAAAAGGATTGAAAATCCAAGTACTAAGAGTCCATCGACCACAAGTTCCTGATTTGCCTCTACAAAAGGCAGTTGTCTAAGGTAAAGTAAACTTGCAATTCCATAAATACTGAAATTTTGAACCGCCAACATTTTGGAAAACTCAAAAATTGCGAGTGTCATAAAGATGTAGAGGAGTCCCAAAAGTACATACGAATTATACAACGTTGCACATACGAGTAGAAGGACGAATACAGCACCTGAAAGCGCTCTTGTAAGAAGGTTACTCATGGCTTATAGGTCTTCAAATAAGAGCAAGTACAAATTTTTTGTATTGCTATTTTCGCTTGACAAAAAATTATCTACATCTCGGTCAGGAGCGTAATTCTTAATCGCACAAATATTTGTTGGAATGTTTGTTTTGAATTTGCTTTTGATTCCTCTCAGACCTTCGCCCATGTTTTTGACAAACTGGCTTGTCTTGGCAAACACAATAAAATCATCCGAAAGGTTTGGCAATTTTTGGTCTTTGATTTGATTGGAGCTCAACATGATGCTTCCCGAGTCTGAAATTAAATATTCACAGCTGCTTAAGATGGGGGTTTTCTTGGAAGAATCTATGTTTACTTCAACCGACAAGGTATCTGTATATTTTGAAAGGTTTTCGGTATCTAAACACGTGATGTTGCTCCAGTTGTTTTCATCCAAAATACCCACCAAGTTTTTGGTGACATCTTCATTGGAAGTGCAATACAAAAACCGGCCTCCTTTGTCAATAAAATTATGAACAAACAATTCGTCCATATCCATCTTGATCTGCTGCTTGTCAAGCATTATTTCTTCAGCAGATTTTTTGTGTTTATCAAACAGTTTGTTGAAAAATTTCATACACGTTTTTCTTTGTGATTTCTTGAAATTACGATTCATTATTTTCTTCGGAGACACTTTCTTCTTGGGGAGCTTCTTTTGTTTCAAAAGGTCTTTTTCCAAAAATGTCCACCAAGTCATCCTTAAAAATAACTTCTTTTTCTAAAAGCAATTCTGCCAAGGTTGTTAGTTTGTCTTTGTGTTCTGTCAAAATTGCGATTGCTCTTTGGTATTGGCTCTCGATGATGTTAGAGATCTCTTGATCAATCACTTTAGCTGTTTCTTCGCTGTAAGGCTTTGAAAAGCTGTATTCTCCTTGTCCAGAAGAATCGTAATAGGTAATGTTTCCAATTTTGTCATTCAGCCCGTAGATGGATACCATCGCCTTGGCTTGACGCGTCACTTTTTCTAAGTCGTTCAAAGCCCCCGTAGATATTTTGTCAAACATCACTTTTTCGGCAGCCCTACCGGCCAAGGTAGCACACATTTCGTCCAACATTTGTTCCGTTTGAACAATCATTCTCTCTTCTGGCAGGTACCAAGCAGCACCCAAGGATTGTCCTCTTGGTACGATGGTTACTTTTACGAGTGGAGCAGCGTGTTCCAGCATCCAGCTTGCTGTGGCGTGGCCTGCCTCGTGGTATGCGATGGTTTTTTTCTCTTTTACAGAGATGATTTTGTTTTTCTTTTCCAACCCGCCAATGATGCGATCAACAGCGTCTAAAAAGTCTTGGTTTTGAATTTTTTTGTTTCCTTTTCGGGCAGCAATCAATGCCGATTCGTTGCACAAATTGGCGATGTCAGCACCCGAAAAACCTGGTGTTTGTTGGGATAGAAATTCTGAATCTACATTTTTCCCTAATTTCAGGGGTTTCATATGAACTTCAAAAATTGCTTTGCGTTCGTTTAAATCGGGAAGATCTACAAAAATCTGACGGTCAAATCGACCTGCTCTCATCAAAGCCTTGTCCAAGACATCTGCTCTGTTGGTTGCTGCCAAAACGATGACATTGGTATCGGTTCCAAAACCATCCATTTCTGTCAACAATTGATTCAAGGTGTTTTCTCTTTCGTCATTTCCGCCGGTCATGTTGTTTTTTCCACGTGCTCTACCGATGGCATCAATCTCATCGATAAAAATAATCGATGGCGACTTTTGCTGTGCTTGCTTGAACAAGTCACGCACACGCGAAGCACCGACACCGACAAACATCTCGACAAAATCTGAACCAGAAAGGGAGAAGAAAGGCACGCCTGCCTCGCCTGCAACAGCTTTCGCCAACAAGGTTTTTCCCGTTCCCGGAGCACCAACTAAAAGAGCTCCTTTAGGGATTTTTCCACCCAAAGAAGTGTATTTTTCTGGTGTTTTTAAAAAGTCAACGATTTCCTGAACTTCTTCTTTCGCACCATGAAGACCTGCCACATCTTTAAAAGTTACTTTTACTTTTTGATCTTGGTCAAAAAGTTTTGCTTTTGATTTTCCAATGTTGAAAATTTGTCCTCCTGCACCCCCTGATCCGGATCCGCCTGACATCCGACGCATAAAGAAAATCCAAAGGCCAATCAAAAAGATAAATGGCAAGTAGGACAAAATAGAATCGAATAAATCTGTTTGTTCGTCATTCATTTTGTCGAATTCCAAACTGTTGGCTGCTTTTGCTTCTTCCAATTTTTTTTCAAAATTTTGAAGATCTCCAAAATTGTATTCAAAAACCGGTGCATTTTTATTGAAAAAGCTCGAATTCGTTACTTTTTTATAGGCCTCATTAGACAAGGCTTCTTCTTTGATGTAAATTTGAGCAACCGTTTTGTTGAGAATGACAATTTTAGAAATGTCATTGCTTTCTAAAATGGTTTCAAATTTGTTTTGTGAAATTTCGCGTTGCACCAAATTGCCACTGTTGAAGTATTGAAATATAAGAAAGAGCACAAACAAACCTCCGTAAATCCAATAAAAATTAAATTTAGGTTTGAAGTTGGAATCCTTGAAATTACTTTTGGGTTTGGTGTTTTTATTGGTAGCCATTTTTTGAATCTGCTTAAGAATGAATTAAAGTGAAGAAGAGATTTTAGTAACCTTGGCATCGCCCCAAAGGCTTTCGATGTCATAAAAATCTCTGATGTGTTTTTGGAAGATGTGAACCACTACATTGACATAGTCAATCAACACCCATTCCGCGACAGACTCTCCTTCGACGTGCCATGCCTTTTCTTGAGCTTCTTTTCCGACCACTTTTTGGATGGCTCCTGAGAGCGCCTTGACTTGTGTGTTTGAATTCCCAGAACATACTATAAAATAATCACAAACGGTGTTTTCAATCTTTCTCAAATCCAACAACTGAATTTCTTCTCCTTTTACGTCTTCGATTCCTTTGATGATGGTTGAAATCAATTGATCGGTACTGATATTTTTTTTTGACATTAAATAGTATTTAATTTGCAGCAAAGTTATCACTTTTTTGCAACTAATTTGCCGTTGAGAACCTTGTTTTTGTTATATTTTACGAATGAAGAGAATCAAACTTGATGCCATTGAATCCACAAACACCTTTTTAAAAGACATGGTGGCGCATACCCGGCTGGAAGAACCTACGGTGGTGACTGCTGAGATGCAGACCAGAGGACGTGGTCAGGTGGGAGCTTCTTGGGAGTCGGAACCAAGTAAAAACCTTTTGTTTAGTGTGTTTTTGGTTCCTAAGGAGCTGCTTTTCAAAGAGGCCTTTTTTTTGAGTTATGCCGTTTCCTTAGCCCTGCATTCGACATTGGCTTCTTATTCGATTGCCAAACTTTCGGTGAAATGGCCGAACGACATTCTGTCAGGTTCTTCGAAGCTGGGTGGGATATTGATTGAAAATAGTTTTCGTGCAGGTACATTGAAACACAGCATTATAGGAGTCGGTCTCAATGTCAATCAAGTTGAATTTTCATCATCGCTTCCGAATGCAAGTTCTTTAAAAACGATTCTGGGGACAGATGTTGACCGTGAAGAACTGTTGCAATCTTTGGTGGTGAACATCCAATCTCAAGTTCAAAATTGCAGGCCAGAAAACTTTGAGAAAATAAAAAAGAACTACACATCCTTGTTGTACAAGCAGAGCATACCTTCTATGTTTAAAGAGCCTTCTGGTAACGTGTTTCTAGGAAAAATTGTTGGTGTTTCTTCTAATGGAAGACTTCAAATCGCACTTGAGAACGAAAGTGTTCGTACATTTGGATTGAAGGAAGTTGAACTGATCAAATAGGAAAAATGCACATGGGTGCATTATATCTTTTCGATGTTGTCTATCAGCGTATTGATAAAATGAGTCAATGGTTTGGTGACCATCATGCGCATCATCGGATTGAAATCTCCTTGAAAAGTCAAGTGAATTTTTGAAGACCCCGCTTCCTCTTCAATGGAAGAGGTCAAGGTGAAAGGCATTTTGCTACTAGCCGCTCCTAAGACAATTGATTTGTTGAGTACTGTTTCTTTCAAAACCAAGCGGATTTCTGGCATCCCTTTTAGTGCAAAGACAAAAGAATCTCCGTCGAGTTGAAATTTTTCAGTGCTTTCGGGCATCAATTGCTCGTAGTTGGAGAGCGTTGACAAAATAGAAAAAACTTCTTGAGGGCTTTTGGGAACCACAACGGTTCTGCTTTCTAAATTTAGGGACATTTTGGATGTTTTAGGTTATTGGTTCCATGTACTGGGTTCTTTTCTCCAAAGTTTCAAAGTTTCCAACTGGTCTTTGGATACGTAGTTCTCGGCAACCGCTAATGCGATCAAATTTTCGTAATTGCTCAAAGTAGTCAATTCGACATTCAACCCCTCGAAATTTTCGTCTGCAGCTCCAAATCCGTAGGTAAAGATAGCGAGCATTCCAAGGACATTTACAGCGGCTTTGTTCAAAGCCTCAACAGCGTGCAAGCTGCTTTTTCCGGTACTGATCAAATCTTCAATCACGACCACATTGCTGCCGGTTGGAAGAAATCCTTCAATTTGATTTTGACGTCCGTGTTTTTTAGGTTCGGGTCTGACATAGACAAAAGGAACGTCCAGCTCTTGTGCCACCAACATGCCAATGGCAATGGCGCCAGTAGCAACTCCCGCGATGACATCGGGTTTCCCGTATTTTTCAAGTACAATTTGAGACATGCTTTTCATCAAAAATGTCCGAACCTCAGGATAGGAAAGGGTGATGCGATTGTCACAATAAATAGGCGATTTCCATCCAGAAGCCCATGTAAACGGATTTTCGGGTTCCAGTTTGATTGCTTTTGTTTGTAAAAGTAATTTGGCGGTAGCTTTTGCTGTATCTTTGTTCAAAATCATCCTACAAATGTATAAAGTTTTTATGAATGATTGCCCAATTATACTGACAGATTTTTTGCCAAAAAATCCTGTGGGTAGGGTATTGGATTTCAAAGAAACATCCCTTGAACAAATGCTCACTCTACTTGAGAACGATCCTGAAAATGGACTGTGTTTGTACGCTGCCAATTTGAAAAGCGCTTGGGCTATCTTTAAAACTTGGTTTCGAGTGCTGGAAGCAGCGGGTGGAATGGTGTTGAATGCCAATGAAGAAACGCTGTTTATCTACCGTTTTGAAAAATGGGATTTGCCGAAAGGACATTTGGAAAAAGGAGAGCACAAAGCCGATGCAGCTTTGAGAGAAGTAGAAGAGGAATGTGGCGTTCAAGCACTTTGCATTGAGAGAGAATTGCAGACCACTTATCATATTTTTCAATTCAAAAACGAACTGCGTTTGAAAGTGACCTATTGGTTTTTAATGCGAACTACACATAGCTCGGCTTTGGTTCCCCAAAAAGAAGAAGGTATTGAAAAGGCTGTTTTTAAAAATAAAATTGAAACTGCCCTTGCACTGGAAAACACCTATGCAAATATAAAATTGCTATTTCCGCACATTTGATCTCTTGAAGTCCTTATGTTTTTTTTAAGACTTATTGAGTCTTTGAAAAAGGATTCGATTTTGGGTTTCCAAATTCTTAGCCATGAATAAGCTTGTCATTGTCAATAATAGCCCTATTTTTGCAGTCCATTAAAAGCAGCTATAATGACAGAGTTTATCAGAAAAATAGCCCAAAATCCAAAAGACGATATTTTGGCAGGGATGACGGTGTCACTTGCGATGATTCCCGAAGTTGTCGCCTTTGCTTTCGTGGCACAAATCGATCCATTGGTGGCATTGTCAGGCGCCTTTATGATTGGCTTGATCACAGCTGTTTTTGGAGGTAGACCGGGGTTGATTTCCGGAGCAGCTGGAGCCGTAGCTGTTATTTTTGTTCACCTTATTGCTGAAGGCCATGCCAAGGGAATGCTTTTTGATGCACCGATTGACAACATGGGGTATTTTTATCTTCTGGCTGCTGTCGTCCTAATGGGGCTTATACAAGTAGCTGCGGGTCTATTGAAATTAGGACGTTTTGTGCGTTTGATACCGCATCCCGTGATGATGGGCTTTGTGAATGGCTTGGCGATTGTCATCTTTTTGGCACAAGTGCGCATGTTCTCTCACAAAGAGTTGCAGGTTTCAACAGAAGGAGTCAAAGAGTACCTCAACATTCCGATGTTGGGAATCGAACTCTATACAATGCTCGGTTTGGTAGGTTTTACCATGGCCATCATTTGGCTCTTGCCAAAAATAACGACCAAAATACCGGCAGCTTTGACAGCCATCTTGGCAACCACTGCGCTGGTTGTTTTTGGAGGTTTGGATGTCAGCACTGTTGGTTCGTACATCATCGAAGGTGGCGGCGAAGGGCTGAAAGGGGAGTTTCCAACACCCAATAAGGAGTTGTGGAGCAACCTCCCTTTTAATCTTGACACTTTTGTGTTCATTCTTCCCTATGCTTTTTTGGCGGCTTCCGTTGGGCTGATTGAATCCTTGATGACCATGAACTTGGTCGATGATTTGACAGAAACTCGAGGAAATGGAAACCGAGAATGTGTGGCACAAGGTGCTGGAAATATCGTCAGTGGTTTGTTTGGTGGTACTGGAGGTTGTGGTATGATTGGTCAGACCGTCATCAATATCAATGCAGGTGGACGGGGAAGACTTTCTGGGATCACGATGGCTTTGACGCTGTTGACCTTTATTTTGTTTACAGATCAGTACATTGAGCAAGTGCCGATTGCTGCTTTGGTAGGGGTCATGTTTATGATGGTCATTGAAACCTTTGCCTGGTCGAGTTTTCGCGTCCTTCGAAAAATTCCACTTTCGGATGCAGTGGTGCTGATTGTAGTTTCTGCGGTGACTGTTGTTTTTGATTTGGCAATTGCTGTATTTATCGGGGTCATCATTTCGGCTTTGGTATTTGCTTGGGAAAATGCGACCAAAATTAGAGCACGCAAACGCATCAAAGACGACGGAACAAAAACATATGAAATTTGGGGACCTCTCTTTTTTGGTTCTGTAACTGGATTTCTTGAAAAGTTTGATGTGAAAAACGATCCAGACACGGTGGAAATAGATTTTGTTGAATCTCGTGTGAGTGATTATTCAGCCATTGAGGCCATTTCCATCATTGTAGAAAAATACGATGCGGTAGAAAAATCGATCAAATTGAAACATTTGAGTGCTGAATGCAAACAGTTGCTTTACAAATCTGATGACAAGTTTTACAAGGTCATCGAAGAAGATATTGACGACCCCCGCTATCACTTGGCTGCCGATCCAGAAAAATTTTCGAAAGCAATTTTGTCTAAAAAGTCTATCTAAGAAACAAATGCTGCGATACTTTAATTTGTACTTTCATTACTTGAGAAGGACTGGCTTGTTTCATTTTTTGGCTTCCAACCTCTTGAAGTTGGTGCTCGCCATTGCTATTTTAATTGGCGCCTTGTTTTTGATGGAAAGCTATGTCATCTCCATCAAAGAAATTTTTTCACTGCTGGTACTCAATGTGTCGACGGGACTCGTTTTTGCGATTTTTGTTATTTCTGAATCGCTTTTAGGACTCCTTCCTCCAGACCTGTTCATCTTATGGTCCAAGGAATTGAGCAATCAACTCCAATGGAATCCTTGGTGGTTGCTTGGGATTTTGGCCTTACTTTCCTATTTAGGAGGTATGGTTTCTTATTTTTTAGGAATGAAAATCATTCATATCCCTAGCATACACAATTGGTCATTTAAAAAATACGGGACGCTGTTTGCTAACTTAAAAAAATGGGGAGGCTTTTTTGTAGTGGTCTCTGCCTTGTTGCCAGTTCCTTTTGCGGTGGTCATGCTGATTTGCGGTGCAACCCAATACCCTGTAAGATGGGCAGCTGTTTTAGCGCTTTTTCGTTTTGTTCGTTTTTTTGGATACGCCTTGTTTCTGTTTGAATTGGTCTAAGTATTGACAATTCCTTCAGGAAGCAGGAGGGAAGCATCTCCATTGTTTCTTAAGATGTCCCGAACGATGCTGGAACTGATAAAAGAGGTTTCAGCACTGGTCAGTAAAAACACCGTTTCAATACCCGATATTTTTCTATTGGTGATGGCAATCGCTTTTTCAAATTCAAAATCTGCCGGATTTCTCAGGCCACGTAAGATAAAATGAGCGTTGACCGATTTGCAAAAATCCACTGTCAATCCTCGGTAAGTTTTAAGGGTGATTTTCTTTTCACCTGCAAAGGTCTTTTCGATAAAAGCGATTCGTTCTTCTAAAGAAAACATGTAGTTTTTTTCAGCGTTTACGCCAACAGCGATCACTATTTCATCAAAGAGCGGCAAGGCTCTGTTGATGATGTCTACATGCCCCAATGTGATGGGGTCAAAAGACCCTGGAAATACGGCTTTTTTCATGACTTTGCTTGATAGAGATGTTCAAAGATAGCGTTTCTTTGGAAGATTTTCTGTTTTGTTGTTTTTTCAACTTCTAGAAAAGGTTTTTTTATCCTACTTGTTTCAAGCCAATGAATTCAAATTAAACGTTTTTATTACAGGTCTGCTTCTTTGATAAAACCCTCGTACTCGAAGAAGAAGCGTTCAAAGAGGGACATTTTTTCGTTGAAAAATTCAAAAGCTTTTGGCCAGGTGTTTTTGTTGTAGATGTTAAAGGGGCTTGGAAGTGCTGTGTATATGCGCGACACTTCCTTGCCAGATGTGACCCTGTAGTTTTCGGAAAACACAATTTCAGGCAGGTAATTTTCTGTGAGGATGGGTTGCAGTGCTTGGAGCTGTTCGTAGAGCAAGGTGCGTTTGGCATCGCTCTTGGGCTCGATGTCTAAGAGCACTAATGCCGCATTCCGATCTGCATGAAATTTAAAAGCAAACCCTTTTATTTTGGTGTTGTAGAGGAGCCATTTTTTTGGAAAGGATTTGGCAAATGAAAGCCAAAATTCTTTTCTAACCAGCGCCGCTTCTTCTTTGGAAAACATCTCGTAATTTATGGAGTGGGTTAGGAGTCTAATTTTTTGTAAAAGTAAAAAAAAAAGCGCCGTTGCAATTCTGCAAAGACGCTATTTAGGATGGTTCTACTTTTTGATTATTTGATCATGTCATAACTGCGTTTGATGAATTTCGTCAGCTCTTCCCCATGAAGGAGGTTTTGAGACAGTTTAGCGAGGTCAAAAGCTTGGCCGATCAAACGGTTTTGCTTTTTTGCTGTCTTGGTGTCGAGAATTTCACGGATCAACTCGTTGTTGGTGTTGACCACGAGGTTGTACATTTCCGGCATGTTTTCCATTCCAAACATTCCGCCACCGCCTCCTGACTGACTCATTTCTTTCATTCGTCTCATAAACTCAGGAACGGTAATGCTGAATGGATTGGCATTGGAGTCCAAGGCTTCTAACTGCACTGTATAGCTCTCTTTAGGTACATTTGCTTCGATCAGGGGTTGCAAGCTTTCTTTTTCTGCATCTGACAATTTGCTGATTTTTGTTTCGTCTTTTTTGATCAAGTTGTCTACATGGTCAGAATCGACACGTGTAAATTTCACTTTCTCATTGCTTCCTTCCAATTTTTGCATCAAATGCGATACGATTGGTGAATCCAACAACAAAACCTCGTAGCCTTTTTCTTTGGCCTCTTCAATATAGCTGTGTTGAGCTTCCTTGTTGGCTGCGTACAAAACAATAAGATTTCCGTCTTTGTCAGTTTGCAAATCCTTTGTCTTTTCTTTCAATTCCTCCAACGTAAAGAAGGTTTCGTCTACAGTAGGGAACAAAGCAAATTTTTGTGCCTTTTCATAAAACTTGTCGTCTGACAACATTCCGTATTCGATGATGACTTTGATGTCATTCCATTTTTGCTCAAAATCTGTTCGGTTGTTTTTGAACAATGAGCTCAGCTTGTCGGCAATTTTTTTGGTGATGTATCCCGAAATCTTTTTAACTGCACCATCGGCTTGAAGGTAAGACCGCGACACGTTCAAAGGGATGTCTGGTGAATCGATGACTCCTTTTAGCATTTGCAAAAAGTCAGGCACAATTCCTTCTACATTGTCGGTGATAAAAACTTGGTTTTGATAGAGCTGGATTTTGTCCTTTTGGATGTCCATATTTCTACTCAACTTTGGAAAGTACAAGACTCCTGTCAAATTGAACGGATAGTCGACATTTAGATGAATGTGAAACAAAGGCTCTTCCATTTGCATTGGATACAACTCGCGGTAGAAAGCGTTGTAATCATCTGGTTCTAAATCAGCAGGTTTTTTTGTCCAAGCTGGACTTACATTGTTGATAATACTATCAACCGTAATTTGCTTGTGAGGTTCAGTAGTTTCTTTTCCGTCTTTATCTGTTGTTGTTTGCGGAGTAAATTCAGGATCGTTTATTTCTTTGGTTCCAAATTTAATTGGAATTTGATTGAAACGGTTGTATTTATTTAATAGTTCTGTGATTTTAGAATCTTCTAAGAAATCTAAAGAATCATCAGAAATATGGAGCACAATTTCAGACCCTCTTGTTTCTTTTTCTACCGATTCAATCTCATAGTTTGGAGAACCATCACAAGACCATTTGACAGCTGCAGCGTCTTTGTAGGACTTGGTGATGATCTCTACCTTGTCTGCTACCATAAATGCGGAATAGAATCCCAATCCAAAATGACCGATAATTCCCGAGTCTTCTACTTTGTCCTTGTATTTGTCGATAAATTCCTCTGCTCCAGAGAAGGCAATTTGGTTGATGTATTTTTCTACTTCTTCTTCGTTCATTCCAATTCCTTGGTCGATGATGCGAAGTGTTTTGGTTTCCTTGTCAGCAATTACTTCAATTTTGGGATTTCCGTATTCTTCGCTACCAGCTTCTCCCATTGTGATCAGGTGTTTCATTTTGGAAGTAGCGTCTGTCGCATTCGAAATCAATTCTCTTAAAAAGATTTCATGATCCGAGTACAAGAATTTTTTGATCAGGGGGAAAATGTTTTCCACAGACACATTGATATTTCCTTTTGCCATAATGATAGGTATTAATGTTTTTAGTTTGTAAATAGATAGTGTTCGCTAGAGAGCAAATAAAATACCAAACTTTCTTTTGTGACGTGTAGACAGATTGAACTGACAAGATGACGTATTTAATACGTGAAATAAGTCTTTTGGCTGAAGAAGAAGATTTTTATTTTCAAGCAACGCGTTTTTTAGGAATTGTAATGGGCCATATAGAAGGGAACTTTTAAAGCCTCTGGTCCTTTGAGCATGTGGGGATAAAATTATTTGTATTTTTTTAAAAAAACCATTTGTGAAGCCCAAAAGGTTTTGTATATTTGCCCTCGGTTTTAGCAGATGGTTTAAGCACCTATGCTAATCATAATTACAAAGATTTTTAAGACACACGATAATGAGTAAAAGAACATTCCAACCATCAAAAAGAAAAAGAAGAAACAAACACGGTTTCAGAGAAAGAATGGCTTCCGCCAATGGACGTAAAGTTTTGGCGAGAAGACGTGCGAAAGGAAGAAAGAGACTTTCAGTTTCGTCTGACCCTAGACCGAAGAAATAATGAATTTATATTTTATAAATAAGGTGTTGCTATTTTTTAGTAACACCTTTTTTTTGAATATATTTATCAATAAAATAAAAAGATTTCTAAAGAAAGGTGCTATTTGTGAGCCCAAACAATTGTAACCCTCTAATTTTAAATTTTTTAACGTAAAACTAATTTAATAGCATGCCAAAAAATAACAACATCAAATCGGTTTTAATCATAGGTTCTGGACCAATTATTATTGGCCAAGCCTGTGAGTTTGATTATTCAGGTTCTCAATCTATACGTTCATTAAAGGAAGAAGGAATTGAAGTTACTTTGATCAATTCAAATCCTGCAACCATTATGACAGATCCATTATTGGCGGACAATGTGTATTTAAAACCTTTGACAACCAATTCACTACGTGAAATATTAACTGCACATCCAAATATTGATTCAGTATTACCTACAATGGGTGGTCAAACTGCTTTGAATTTATGTATAGAAGCTGATGAAAAAGGTATATGGGAAGAGTACAATGTAAATATGATTGGTGTAGATATTGATGCAATCAATGTTACTGAAGATAGAGAGCAATTCCGTAAATTAATGGGTAGAATAGGTGTAGACATGGCACCTCAAGCTACTGCAACTTCGTTTTTGCAAGGTAAGACAATTGCTCAGGAATTTGGTTTTCCTTTGTGTATTCGTTCTTCTTTTACACTTGGAGGAGCAGGAGCAGCAATTGTTTATAATGAAGAAGACTTTGACGATTTGTTGTCAAATGGATTGGAAATCTCACCTATTCATGAGGTTATGATTGACAAAGCCATGATGGGCTGGAAAGAATATGAATTGGAATTGTTACGTGATGCAAATGACAACGTTGTCATTGTTTGTTCTATTGAGAACATGGATCCAATGGGAATTCATACGGGTGATTCAATCACAGTAGCTCCGGCAATGACACTGAGTGATTCTACTTTTCAAAAAATGCGGGATATGGCAATCCATATGATGCGTTCAATAGGTGACTTTGAAGGAGGGTGTAACGTTCAGTTTGCTATTTCACCTGATGAAAAAGAAGATATTATTGCCATTGAAATCAACCCACGTGTATCGCGTTCTTCTGCATTGGCATCAAAAGCTACAGGATATCCAATTGCAAAAGTAGCAACTAAATTGGCCTTAGGATATCATTTAGATGAACTGAACAATCAAGTAACAGGAAATACCTCTGCTTTATTTGAACCAACCTTGGATTACGTTATTGTAAAAATTCCTCGTTTTAATTTTGATAAATTTGAAGGATGTGATAGAACATTAGGATTGCAAATGAAAGCAGTTGGTGAGGTAATGGGAATTGGACGTTCGTTTCAAGAAGCATTGCACAAAGCAACTCAGTCATTAGAAATCAAACGCAACGGTTTGGGGGCTGACGGGAAAGAAGAAACACATTATGATACCATTATTTCCAAGTTAACAAATGCTTCATGGGATCGAGTGTTTACAATTTACGATGCGATCAAAGCGGGAATTTCCTTGAAAAAGATCTACGACATCACGAAAATTGACATGTGGTACCTAAAACAATACGAAGAATTGTTTGCTTTGGAAAAAGAAATATCTTCCTTCAAACTCGACACCTTGTCGAAAGAACTGTTGTTAGAAGCCAAGCAAAAAGGCTATGGAGACCGTCAAATAGCACACATGTTAGGTTGTTTGGAATCGGAAGTGTACAAAAAGCGGGAAGCCTTGCAGATCAAACGTGTTTACAAACTGGTAGATACCTGTGCTGCTGAGTTTGACGCACAAACTCCTTACTATTATTCTACTTTTGAAAACACCATGACTTTGTCAAATGGACAACCCTACGCCTCCAATGAGTCGGTTGTTACAAAAAAGAAAAAAGTTGTGGTATTGGGATCAGGACCCAACCGAATCGGACAAGGAATCGAATTTGATTACTGCTGTGTTCACGGGGTATTGGCTGCGAAAGAAGCCGGCTACGAAACCATCATGATCAACTGTAATCCTGAAACCGTTTCTACAGATTTTGATACTGCTGATAAATTATACTTTGAACCTGTATTTTGGGAACATATTTATGACATCATTCGTCATGAAAATCCTGAAGGGGTGATTGTTCAGCTAGGAGGACAAACAGCATTGAAATTGGCTGAAAAATTAGAAAAAAATGGAATTAAAATCATTGGAACTAGTTTTGAAGCACTTGATTTAGCTGAAGACAGAGGTCGTTTTTCTGAAATGTTAACAGACCTAAAAATACCTTTCCCACAGTTTGGAATGGCAACAAATGCTGATGAAGCTTTAGAAATTGCTGATCAATTAGATTTTCCAATTTTAGTCCGTCCTTCTTATGTATTAGGAGGCCAAGGAATGAAAATTGTGATTAATAAAGAAGAATTAGAAGAACATGTTGTAAGTTTATTGCGTTCCATTCCAGGAAACAACTTATTATTAGATCATTATTTAGAAGGCGCAATCGAAGCAGAAGCGGATGCAATTTGTGATGCCGATGGAAATGTTTACATTATTGGAATCATGGAGCATATTGAGCCTTGTGGAGTACACTCCGGAGATTCAAACGCAACATTGCCTCCTTTTAACTTGGGAGAATTTGTAATGGATCAAATAAAAGAGCATACGAAGAAAATTGCAATTGCATTAAAAACAGTTGGATTGATGAATATTCAGTTTGCTATTAAAAATGATACAGTTTATATTATTGAAGCAAATCCTAGAGCATCTCGTACGGTTCCATTTATCGCAAAAGCATATGGTGAGCCCTATGTAAACTATGCGACCAAAGTAATGCTAGGAGTGAATAAAGTTACTGACTTTGATTTCAATCCTAAACTAGAAGGATACGCAATCAAACAACCCGTATTCTCATTCAATAAATTTCCGAATGTAGATAAGAAGCTAGGACCTGAAATGAAATCTACTGGTGAAAGTATCTTATTTATTGATAGTTTAAAAGACGATGCCTTCTATGAGTTGTACTCAAGAAGAAAGATGTACCTCAATAAATAAGCATCCTGTATAAACATAAAAGAGCTTCCCTAGGGAAGCTCTTTTTGGTTAAAGTCTTTGAACTCTTATTCTATGAGTAGGGACTCTTGGAATTTTTTGTTTTCAAAATAATAACGGATCTGGTAGGTTCCTGAAGCCAAATTACTTGTGTTAATTTTGTTCTGTCCAGCTTGCAATTGGTCTTTCTTTAGCAAGCGACCCTCGCTGTTGAACAACTCAAACAAAACTTCAGTATGGTCTGATGGGATGTCTACAAAAAATTCGTCTTTTGTAGGATTGGGATAAGAACTGATCTTTCCTTTTCCTGTAGCGTCGACGCCTGAAAGGGTCATGGCTGAGGAGTTGGCTGTGGTGACTTGATCGTTGGAACTACCACTGCCATTTCCTGCCACACTGGCTGCATAAAATTCGATGGGTCCTTGATCTGTATCCGGGGAAGTCCACGTAAATTCCCATTTTCTGCTAGCCGAATTGACGTGGGTTACATGATTTCCACCGTCGACCAATCGCGAATTGGTTCCAGCGGTAAAACTTCCGGTATCGGTATCGTCACTTGTGCGTTCCGATACAATTTGAAAACCGTGGTTGTTGGCAGTAGATCCGATCACTTCCACAGTGATATTGTAAGAAGTGTTCAAGGCATAGCCACCTGAAGGAATGTCAGTAATAATATCTAAAGAAGCGCCGTAATTTGACGACCCACCATGGCAGGCGGTACAAGTAGTACCGTTTCCTCCGGGAGAACCACTGTAATCACCACTTTTCCCTGAGGAATAAGAAAGAAATAACAAAGAAAAGATGGGTGTTGTCATCAGTGCGATTTTAAAGAAAGTAGATTTTTTCATGGGGGGAATGATTTTTATTCAAGGTATCCGTTGTCGATCCAGTTTTTGACCCGCTCTTTTTCAGCTGCTGACAAATTATAACTTTTTGGCATTTGATTTGTTTCAATTTGATTCCACGAACCGGAGTAAATAAATCCATCTTTGACTTCTTGGAAAGTAGACAGCGCGATGCCGGC
>CAWVRK010000002.1:0-163979 GCA_963932955.1 uncultured Flavobacteriaceae bacterium | reverse complement strand
GCGGCAATGGCAGGGGTTATAAAGTGTGCCTTTTTCATAAAACAGGGGGGTTTAGAGTTTAAAAAAAGTAAAGATAAGTTTTTTTATGCTTTTTTAATTAGAAGTACATAAACTGGAAAGTGGTCGCTGTAACCGCCTAGGTAGTATTTTCCCGAATACGTGCGAAAGGGCTCTCCTTTGAAAGGCCCTTTGGGGTTTTGTAAAAAGGGTTCGTTGAAAATGCACGCTTCTTGAAATTGAAGATATTTGGCTTTGGGGGCAAAAAAATTTTTGGAGAGGAGAATTTGATCAAAGAGCATCCATTTTCCATAAAATTTGGAGCTGCCCATACCATGTGTGTACAATTCTTCCATAGGGTTATTGAAATTTTTGGCAGCCAAAAGTTGCAGGGCTTGTTCCGAAGGATTTTCGTTGAAATCACCGAGGAGTAGGATTTTAGGATCGGGCGCTGCGATGTTTGCAATTTCTCTTTCAAGAGTTTTGACGATTTCTAGGTGTTTGCTAGCATAGGCATTGCCCGCTCTTTTGGATGACCAATGATTTACAAAGACGTGGACTTCTTCTCCTTGCAGCGTACCTTGTACGTGTAAGATGTCTCGGGTAGGGTCGCGTTTTTCGGCTGCGTCGTACAGAAATACAGGAATGGATTTGTAGTCGCGGGGTTGGAAAAATTTTTTGTTGTAAAGCAAAGCGACGTCTATCCCCCGTTCGTCTGAAGATTCGTAATGAAGAAAATCATAAGGAGTCTTTTGGAGGGCTTCGGCTTTGAGAAGGTCCTGTAACACGGTTTTGTTTTCTACTTCTGCCAGGCCGACCAAGACTGGAGGAATTGAACTTTTGTCCCGTCCAATTTTAGAAATCGTCCTGCCCAATTTTTGAATTTTGTGATTCAGTCGATAGGGTCCCCATTTTTTTTTGCCCTTAGGAGTGAATTCGCGGTCCAAGGTATTGGGGCCATCAGTTGCGTCGAATAAATTTTCTACGTTGTAAAAGGCAATTGAAAACTGAGAATTCTTCATCGTGAGTTGTTGTGTTGCAAAACTCTAAAATACAAAAACAAGTCCAAATTTAAAAAAGAAAAGGCCTTCTTTTACCGAGGAGTTTTCTGAAAATAAAAGCCCACAATCTCAAAAAATTGTACATTTGTCGAATGATAGAACAAAAAAAGGCAACTTCCGAAAAAGCAATTTTGATTGGAGTAGTTACCCAACATCAAGACGAAGAAAAAGCAAAAGAGTTTTTGGATGAATTGGAATTTTTGGTCACTACTGCCGGAGGTGTTTCTATCAAGAGATTTGTTCAAAAACTGGAAAAGCCCCATCCCAAAACTTTTATAGGGACGGGAAAGCTGGAAGAAGTCAAACGATATATCGATACCCACCATGTGGGAACTGCCATTTTTGACGACGAGTTGTCACCGGCACAGCTTCGCAACATTGAAAAAGTGTTGGATTGCAAAATCTTGGACCGTACAAATTTGATTCTCGATATTTTTGCCCAACGCGCGCAGACGAGTTATGCGAGAACCCAAGTTGCCTTGGCCCAATGCCAATATCTCTTGCCGCGCTTGACCAAACTTTGGACCCACCTTGACAAACAAAAAGGGGGGATCGGAATGCGTGGACCTGGAGAAACGGAAATTGAAACGGACAGACGGATTGTTCGCGAACAGATTTCTGTCTTGAAAAAGCGTTTGGCAGTGATCGACAAGCAGATGGCTATTCAGCGAAAAAACCGCGGAAAAATGGTTCGTGTAGCCCTGGTTGGTTACACCAACGTGGGCAAATCAACGCTGATGAACGTCGTCAGCAAATCCGATGTCTTTGCCGAAAACAAATTGTTTGCAACCTTGGATACCACAGTGCGCAAGGTTGTGGTCAAAAACTTGCCTTTTTTGATGACCGATACGGTGGGGTTTATCCGAAAATTACCCACACAATTGGTTGAGTCTTTTAAGTCGACTTTGGACGAGGTGCGCGAAGCGGATTTGTTGTTGCATGTCGTCGATATTTCTCATAAAAATTTTGAGGAACACATCGATTCTGTCAACAAAATTTTGTTGGAGATCAAAAGTGCCGACAAACCCGTGATGATGGTGTTCAACATGATTGATGCCTACACACACGAGACGATTGACGCGGACGATCTGGTCACCGAAAAGACCGAGGCTCACTTCACGTTGGAAGAGTTGCAAAAATCATGGATGTCCAAAATGGAAAACAACTGTGTGTTTATCTCTGCCTTGTACAAAGAAAATTTGGAAGATTTTAAAAGCCGCGTTTACGACGAGGTCAAGAAAATACACATCAAACGCTTTCCTTACAACAACTTTTTGTACCACGAGTACACCGAAGAATCTTAAGCCTTTTTCTTTTTAAAAAGAGGCACTGTTGAGCAGGCTTCTCCGTAGAGGATCGAGCTGACAACAGGGAGCAGTTTTTCAATTAGAAGCGTGTAGGCTGTTGGAGGAATCGGTTTGTCGGCACATCCTTTGAGGATGACAGGTCTTGCTGTGTATTTTGAAACGTCTATTTTTTGGAGCAGGTCTTGGTAGAGAGATGTTTCCAAGGCCACGAGGTCTCCTACCACTATTTTACGGGCAAAAGCCGCCGCTTTTGAGGCAATGAGCAGATAGGCCCATGAGGGAATGATGGCGTCTGAGGAACAGTGCAAGGCGAGGTATTGGTTTTTTAAAAGGGACCAATCGTAGGCTTCTACAAAAGCCCGAAAGTCTTTTTCTTTTAAGATCAACTCTTGAAAGAGCCAAGGTTTGATGTCAAACAGGACGCGTTTCCCCTGGGGATAATAATCCTCAAGATCGATCGTCAGGAGTTTGCTATTGGCAACTTTGTTGGTGATTTCATCCATAATAACAACGATTGGGAGTGCAAGGCGTTTTGTAGTCTGGGTTTATAAAAAGCCCAATTCCAATTTGGCTTCTTCGCTCATCATGTCCTGAGTCCATGTGGGGTCAAAAGTGATTTCTACTTCGGCGTGGTCAATTTCTTCCAGTTCCATCACTTTGTCTTCGACTTCTTTGGGCAGGGTTTCTGCAACGGGACAGTTGGGAGAGGTCAAGGTCATCAAAATTTTGGCCTCTTTATTTTCGTTGACCATCACATCGTAAATCAATCCCAATTCGTAGATGTCTACAGGGATTTCAGGATCAAAAATGGTTTTTAAAACCTGTACAATTTTTTCGCCGATATCGGTAATTTCTTCTTCGTTCATCGTGTTTGTGTTCTTGTTGAATAGCCTTCAAAGATACGAATTCTTGTGGGTTTTCTCATTTCCAATCTTTAAAAGCTTTGGTCTTTTAAGGGTTTGTGTTCGTTCCAATTTTGGATTGGTAAGCGAGGGCGTAGAGTTTGATTTGTTTGATCATGGACAGTAAGCCGTTGGCACGGGTTGGAGACAGGTGTTCTTTGAGTTCAATTTTGTCGATAAAAGAAAGTTCGGCAAGGAGGATGTCAGCCGGCTTTTGTGCTTGGAATACTCTTAGTAAAAGCGCGACAATTCCTTTGGTCAAGATGGCGTCACTATCCGCTGAAAAGTCCAGCGTGCCGTCTTTTAGTTCTGAGTGCAACCACACCTTGGACTGGCATCCTTTGATAAGGTTTTCTCCCGTTTTATAAGTGTCTTCAATCAAGGGCAAGGATTTTCCGAGGTCGATGATGTGTTCGTAGCGTTCCATCCAATCTTCAAACATCGAAAACTCGTCAATAATTTCCTCTTGTATTTCTTTGATAGTCATATTTTAAACTTATTTTTGCAAAGTTATTGAATCGCGCTGAAGTTTTTCGCTTTTTGAGCAAAAGATTCAAGCCCAACCAAAAGAACAAAAATCAATATGAGCAAACTTTTAATCGTAGGAACGGTTGCTTTTGATGCCATCCAAACCCCTTTTGGAAGTACGGATAAAATTTTAGGTGGGGCAGCAACTTACATCGGCTTGTCTGCCGCTTATTTCAATGTTCCTTCAGGGATTGTATCCGTAGTTGGCGGTGATTTTCCAGCAGCATACCTTCAGATGTTGCAGGATAAAAACATTGATGTTTCTGGAATTGAAGTAGTGAAAGAGGGCAAGACCTTTTTTTGGAGCGGAAAGTACCACAATGATATGAACAGCCGAGACACCTTGGTCACCGAGTTGAATGTGTTGGAGAATTTCAATCCAGTAGTACCCGCAGCTTTTCAAGATTCGGAAATCGTCCTGTTGGGCAATCTGCATCCCTTGGTTCAAAATGCTGTTTTGGAACAGATGATTCAGGCTCCGAAGTTGGTAGTGTTGGACACCATGAATTTTTGGATGGACATCGCCTTGGCAGATTTGAAAGAAGTTCTTAAAAAAGTAGATGTAATTACCATCAATGACGAAGAAGCACGCCAGCTAAGCGGAGCGTATTCTTTGGTCGTTGCCGCTAAAATAATTCACGAGATGGGCCCCAAATACGTGGTCATCAAAAAGGGAGAACACGGTGCTTTGTTGTTTCACAACGGCCAGGTGTTTTTTGCTCCGGCATTGCCTTTGGAAGAAGTGTTTGACCCGACTGGAGCGGGAGATACTTTTGCAGGTGGGTTTGCTGGTTATTTGGCCAAAACCGAAGATATTTCCTTTGAAAACATGAAGAATGCGGTGATTCACGGCTCTAATTTGGCTTCCTTCTGTGTGGAAAAATTCGGAACCGAACGCATGGTCGCATTGACAGATAAAGAAATTTCGCAACGTTTGTTGCAGTTCAAAGAATTGACACAGTACGAAATGTCAATCTCTAATTAAAATCCCGTTTGGGGATCTCAATCAATTCAACTCCAAAAGAGTTGCCATTTAATCATCAACTATGAGTGACGCGATCAAGCACGAATGTGGAATTGCAATGGTTCGTTTGTTAAAACCCCTGGAGTTTTACAAAGAAAAGTACGGAACCGCTTTTTACGGAATCAACAAGATGTATTTGTTGATGGAAAAACAACACAACCGTGGGCAAGACGGCGCCGGTTTTGCGAGTCTTAAGTTCAACGTCAGTCCTGGAACCCGCTATATTAGTAGGGTTCGTTCCAACCAAGCCCAGCCAATTCAAGATATTTTTGCTCAGATCAACGAACGCTTGAATGTCATGATGAAAGCCCACCCTGATAAAAAAGACGATGTGGCTTGGCAGGAAGAAAACCTTCCATATCTAGGAAATTTGTTTTTGGGACACGTTCGGTATGGGACTTCCGGAGGAAATAGCATTGAACACGTACACCCTTTTTTACGCCAAAGCAATTGGCGGCATAAAAATCTGATCGTAGCAGGAAATTTCAACATGACCAATTCCTCACAGCTGATGGAAGAGCTCGTTTCTTTGGGTCAGCACCCAAAAGAGAGCACTGACACGGTAACAGTGATGGAGAAAATCGGCCACTTTTTAGACGATCAAGTCGAGGACTTGTACCAAGAGTTGAAAGGAACAGTGAGTAAAAAAGACGCCTCCCCAATCATTGGAGAGAAATTAGACATTCAAGCCATTTTGAAACGCGCAGCCAAAAGTTTTGATGGCGGTTATGCCATGGCAGGACTGCTCGGACACGGCGATGCTTTTGTTTTGCGAGATCCTGCGGGAATTCGCCCTACGTTTTATTACCAAGATGACGAAGTATTGGTGGTCGCTTCAGAAAGACCTGCGATCCAAACTGTTTTTGATGTGCCTCTAGAGGCTGTACAAGAACTGGAGCGCGGACATGCATTGATTGTCAAGAAATCTGGAGAGGTCTCCGTAAAACCTGTTTTGGAACAATTGCCAAAAAAATCCTGTTCTTTTGAGCGCATCTACTTTTCAAGAGGGAGTGATGCCGATATTTACAAAGAACGAAAAATGTTGGGAAAAATCATCTTTCCAGAAATCTTAAAAAAGATTGACAACCACATTTCAGACACCGTTTTTTCTTACATTCCCAATACTGCCGAGACTTCTTTTTACGGTATGAGTGAGGCTGCGGAAGATTTTCTAAACCAGCAGAAAATCAATAAAATGCTCAAAGGCAAACGAGAGATTACGGCCAAAGAATTGCAATCCATTTTGTCCGAACGCCCTCGCATCGAGAAAATTGCCATCAAAGATGTCAAGTTGCGAACGTTTATTGCCGATGAAAACAGTCGGGACGATTTGGTAGAGCATGTATACGACATTACTTATGGCGTGGTCAAGCCCACGGACAATCTTGTGATCATCGACGATAGCATTGTAAGAGGGACCACGCTAAAGAAAAGCATCATCCGAATTTTGGACCGCTTGCATCCTAAGAAAATTGTCATCGTATCGTCAGCGCCCCAAATCCGCTACCCAGATTGCTACGGCATTGACATGGCAAAAATTGGCGATTTTATTGCCTTTAAAGCGGCCTTGGAATTGTTGAAAGACTCTGATCAATACCATATAGTCACTGATGTGTACAAGAAATGTTTGAAACAACGTGTCAAAGAAGATGCAGGGATTGAGAATTTTGTCAAAGAAATTTACGCGCCTTTTACGGCCGAACAAATTTCAAACAAGATTGCAGAGATGCTAAAAACTTCCGAAATAAAAGCAAAAGTAGAGGTCATTTTCCAGACCGTCGAAGGTTTGCACCAAGCTTGTCCAGGCCATTTGGGAGATTGGTATTTTACGGGTGACTATCCGACAAACGGTGGAAAACGTGTGGTCAATGAGGCTTTTATCAATTTTTACGAAGGGAAAAACAAAAGAGCCTATTGAAAGTACTTTCAAAAAAGGCATAAAAAAAGAGGGTTTGCATCGCAAACCCTCTTTTTTATGAAAAGATGTTTTTTTATTTGTTTGCCGCGTATTTGGCAGATACTTCTTCCCAGTTGATCACATTGAAAAAAGCATTGATGTAATCGGGTCTTCTGTTTTGGTAGTTCAAATAGTAGGCGTGTTCCCAAACGTCCAATCCTAAAATCGGTTGGTTGCCACATGTGACTCCAGGCATCAAGGGATTGTCTTGGTTAGGCGTCGAGCAGACGTTTACTTCTCCTCCTTTTGCAACACACAACCAAGCCCATCCAGAACCAAATTGAGTAGCTGCTGCTTTGGAAAAAGCCCCTTTAAAGGCGTCAAAAGAACCAAAGGCAGTGTCAATTGCTGCGGCCAACTCACCTGTTGGAAGGCCTCCTCCGTTTGGAGAAAGTACTTCCCAAAACAAACGGTGGTTGTAAAAACCGCCTCCGTTGTTTCTGACAGCGCCGTTACTCATGTCCATATTGGCCAAGATGTCTTCGATAGAAGATCCTTCTGCAGCCGTACCGGCAATGGCATTGTTCAAGTTGTTTGTGTATCCTTGGTGGTGCTTGCTATGGTGGATTTCCATAGTTCTTGCATCAATATGGGGTTCCAACGCATCGTATGCGTACCCTAATTTTGGAAGTTCAAAAGCCATAATTTTTTTATTAAAAGATTCGTAAATAGAGTTTCAAAGATACAAAAGAGAACGTATTTATTGAAATTAAATCTACCTGTTTCCTGCTTTTTAAATTTCACTGAAAAGGGATTCAAATGCACTGGAATTTTTTGACAGCGATCTAGGCGTGTTTCTTTAGCCTCTGCTCCAATTTGAGCTTCCCCTGCTCTGACTGCTGCTGTGTTTTAAAAATGTTTCCTTTCGAAGGGCTTTCTTAGGCAATTTTTTCTGCGACAAAGCTTTTGAAATAGCCTTTGATTTCATTTCTTGCCTTTTCAAAAGCCGCGTGTTTTTCTCCTTCGGTACCCGTTACTTTTGAAGGGTCGAAGAAATTGTGGTGCAGTCTTTCAGCGTTTTTGGAAGGGATAAAAGGGCAGTTTTCATTGGCATGGTCACAAACCGTCACAATAAAATGAAAATCGATGGCCGTGTATTCGTCCACGTGGTTGGAGGTATGGCTACTGATGTCAATTCCCTCCTCTTTCATGATAGCCACCGCACCGGGATTCAGCCCGTGTGTTTCGATGCCCGCGCTGTAAATCACAGCTTTGTCTGAAGCAAACGCTTCTAAATAACCGTGCGCCATTTGACTTCTACAGGAATTTCCTGTACACAGGACTAAGATATTTTTCATGTTTTTAGTGTTTAGCAGCAACCACTTCCGGGTGCGCAAGTTTGAGAATTTGAAGAAGGTTCAGGGACCCCACACAGGTCTGGGGCTTTGCATTTTGTTTGTTCGCTGTGCAATTGTACGAGCAGTTGTTGGTCGCTTGCCACGACATTTCGGATGTTCAATTGGGCGGTAGGGAACAAGGCGTTTCCGTATTCAATTTTAAGTACTGTCTTCGCGTGTAGGGCTTTTACAGCATTGACTTTTGAGACAATATCGAGGATTTTGTCTGTTTTGAGGTATGCTGTTTTTCCAATTTCTTTTGGGTTTTCCCAAAGTTGAAAGACAGTTTCTATCCACTCGTGTTTTTGCCCTCCACAGTCTACGGAACTTATTTTTGCGGTTTTGATTTCTGTCAGGTGGTAATGGCTTCCTGCATATACTTGTGGAGCCACTTCAAAGAGCAAGGATTTGTTTGGATTTGTGGCAAGTAAATTGACAAAGGCTTCTAAAGTCATATGTGTATGGATTAACAGCAGTTCGCTGTGTTTTGATTTTTTTTAAAAAAATTGGACAGCAATTCTTGAGCGGTTTCCCATTTTTCTTGGTCGATGCAGTAACACATGCGTTTGCCAGAAATGGTACCTCGGATGATGCCGATTGATTTCAGTTCTTTCAAATGTTGAGAGATGGTCGCTTGTGCGAGGCCAGTCTCGAAGACAAGGTCATTGCAAATACATCCTTCACGTTGCAGGATCTGTTCTAAAATGGCGATGCGAGCAGGATGGCCAAGCACTTTGGCAATGTGTGCCAATTCGTTTTGTGCTTCTGTAAAGATTTCTGTCTTGGTCAGTCCCATATAAATTATTTATACATTGCAATATTACGATTATAAGCTCAGGTACAAAAAGAAATGACAGTTTTTTTTCAAACAGCAAAGAAGCGGGTCGCTATTTTGTCCACACAGGTTTGGGCAAGTTTGATTTTAGAGGCGTCGGTCCACCCGGCCACATGAGGAGATAGCAAGACCTTGTCCGAGTGAATCAGGTACTCAAAAGCCTTGGGGAGGGGTTCGTTTTCAAACAAATCCTCAAAAGACCCGTTTTCGTATTCCAGCACATCCAAGCAAGCGCCTACTATTTTTCCAGACTCCAATGCTGCAACCAAATCAGCAGTTACCACGGCACTTCCTCTCGCCGTATTGACCAGGTAAAAGGGTTGATGAAACCCGGAAATCAAGTCGCTGTTGATCATTTTGTGAGAGGCTTCGTTGAAAGGAGTGTGCAGGCTGAGCACCGTTGCTTTTTCTTGAATTTCTGTCAAGCTGGTTTGTCGGCAATTTTCATCTCCGACTCCTTCTTTGAGGTCATAGCAAAGAACTTCTACATCGAAGCCGCGCAATTTTTTTGCAAAAGATTTGCCCATATTTCCATAGCCGATCAAGCCCACCGTCTTGCCACTCAGTTGGACGCCTCGGTTTGCTTCTCGGAGCCACTTTCCAGTGCGAATTTGCAAGTCTGCCTGTTTGATTTTGTTGAACAAAGCGAGCAACAGACCGACAGCGTGTTCTCCCACGGCATCTCGGTTGCCTTCGGGAGCTGCAATCAGTTGAATGCCTTTTTTGGCGGCGTAGTCTAAGTCAATGCTTTCCAGACCGGCTCCGACACGTGCGATGAATTTCAAATGGGTGGCTTTGTCCAAGAATGCGGCATCAATTTCGAAACGACTGCGAATCACAATCCCTTCGTACAGGTGAATTTTGGAGGCGATACTTTCTTTGGAAGACGCGTAGTCTTCTTCATTGGTACAGCCTAATTTTTCGAGGCCTTCCAGCAAAATAGGGTGGTTTCGATCGATGTGGAGCACCTTCATGGCGGTTGTTTTTTAAAGGAAGATCAATATTGTTCTTGGGCGTTGGGGAAATCTTTGGATTTTACGTCGCTGCTGTATTTTTGAAACGCAGTACTCATGTCTTCATAGAGGTTGAGGTACCTGCGCAAAAAGCGCGGATGGAACTCGTGGGTCATGCCGAGCATGTCATGTGTGACCAATACTTGACCGTCTACACCCGATCCTGCTCCGATGCCAATCACAGGGATGGCTACTTTTTGGGCTACTTTTTCAGCAAGTGTTGCGGGGACTTTTTCTAAGACCAATGAAAAACAACCTAGTTTTTCTAGCAAGAGTGCATCTTCGATTAGTTTTTCTGCTTCCGCTTCTTCTTTGGCTCTTACGGTATAGGTGCCAAATTTATAGATGGATTGGGGGGTCAATCCGAGGTGTCCCATTACGGGAATTCCCGCATGGAGAATTCTTTTGATGGATTCTTTGATCTCTTTTCCTCCTTCCAATTTGATAGAATGTGCCCCCGATTCTTTCATGATTCGAATGGCAGAACGCAAGGCTTCCTTCGGATCTGATTGGTAGCTTCCAAAAGGTAAATCGACCACGACCAAACTACGCTCACAAGCTCTTACCACTGAACTGGCGTGGTAAATCATTTCGTTCAAAGTGATGGGCAAGGTGGTTTCGTGTCCAGCCATGACATTGGAGGCAGAGTCTCCAACCAATATGACGTCAATGCCAGCAGCATCTACAATTTTTGCCATCGTATAATCGTAGGCAGTCAGCATGGATATTTTTTCACCGTTGAACTTCATTTCAATCAGGGAATTGGTGGTCACGCGCTTGTATTTCTTTTGGGCTAAAGACATGGGCTTTGCAGGATTAAAATTCAGGTTGTAAAAATAAGCAAAATTATCAAGAGCACCTATCGGAAAGGTTTTGGTGGCTGCGCTGCACTTTTAAAAAATAGCCTATATTTACGTGTTTATTTCTGCGATTTGCAAAGCGCTTGCTGTTCATGGAAAACATTCAAAATACCCTAAAAAAAAGATGGATTTTCTGCCAAAAAAAATTGACGATTACATTCTGGCCCACTCCCAACATGAGCCTCAACTCTTGCAAGAGTTGAATCGAGAAACCTGGCAAAAAGTATTGAACCCGCGCATGCTAAGTGGTGAATTTCAAGGCAGGGTCTTGTCCATGATTTCTAAATTAATCCAACCCAAAACCATTTTAGAAATCGGCACCTATACGGGCTATTCTGCCCTGTGTTTGGCAGAGGGTTTGGCGCCAAACGGAGAACTACACACGTTGGACCGCAACGAAGAACTGTTTGATTTGCAACGCGCTTATTTTGATAAATCGCCTTACAAAGACCAGATTCATCAGCATTTGGGGACTGCTTTGGACCTGTTGCCACAATTCAATCAAAAGTTCGACTTGGTGTTTGTCGATGCAGACAAAGCAAACTACAGCAATTATTTCCACTTGATCATTGACAAAATGAATCCGGGGGGGGTTATTTTATCTGACAACGTTCTGTGGAGCGGGAAAGTTGTGGAAGCTTTAGACCCAAAAGACATCGATACGGCAGCCCTTTTGGAATACAACCGATTGCTCAACGAAGATCCGCGTTTGGAAACGGTTTTGTTGCCCATTCGCGATGGCTTGACGCTGAGTCGGGTAAGGTGAGTTTTAAAAACAGGGGTCAGAAAGACTTTCAGCAGACGACCATTGAAATGGACGGGTTGATGACAGTTGTGATTGGAACGTTGCAGATGACACCAAGCAGATCAATGTATTGGACGGCATTTCTCCGTTTTTACTTTTTAAGATTTACGATTGAGGACACAAAGAAGAAAGCTTAGAATTTTCTTTTGACAGGGCCGGTGAGGTCATCGATGTTCTCTTTGACATTCTCAATTTCTTTTTGGATGTCTTTGGTCACGTCCAAATCCAAATCGTGTTTGTCTGCGCTCTTTTGGATCTCCCTTTTGATGTCGTTGGTCGCATTTTTCATTTGACGCATTCCTTTGCCCAATCCTCGTGCGATTTCAGGAATTTTATCCGCACCAAACAACATGACTACAAGTAGCAGCACAATAAGAATCTCCGGAGCACCAATAAATAAAAACATGCGGTTGAAATTTAAAGCAAAGATACAGATTCGTCCTGAATTTTGGAATCGAGAGCGGGTTTAATTCCTTCTGTGTTTTCGGTATCTTTGAAAAAGGTGAAAAATGCGAAAAGTTTTTAAAAGGGAATTAGTATTTTTGAACCCTCTTAAAAAATTGTTTTTTACAAAAAGTTTCTTTTAAAAGAGCACAAGCCAATTGCAATCCTATGGACAAACAAATAGCCGAATACGTTTCAACCACCCTTCAACAGATGGCCATCCTCGACACAGCGGATGTCGGATTTGAAAACATAGTCATTGACGCCTTTAAGACACATCATGAAAATGGGGTGGTTTTCAGCCATCAGAATGGAGAAACCTACGGGTTGGCTTTTTTGAATGCGCTCACCCAAGAGAGTGCCTCTAAAATTACACAAGAACTCAAAAAAAACAAAAACCTGAGCCTGAAATCCTTAAAAGAACTGGTTGCCAAACACCGATTGAAATGTTATGTCAAAGGGGGCTCCAATTCATACAACACTTGGAAGACGGGAGATATAGGTGTGGCCTTCTTGGAATACGACGACACCAAAAAAATAGTGGTGCCGAGATTTGTCAACGAATCGGCAAAAGACAGGGAATAACTTTTGCCCTGTTGTCCAGCTACACAGGTATAAAAATCACAAGTCCCATTC
This sequence comes from uncultured Flavobacteriaceae bacterium, assembly GCA_963932955.1. Classification (GTDB taxonomy): domain Bacteria; phylum Bacteroidota; class Bacteroidia; order Flavobacteriales; family Flavobacteriaceae; genus Flavicella. The sequence continues at coordinate 151,273 of CAWVRK010000002.1, read as the reverse complement.
AGCAAGACAGACGGACCCTTCCAATTGGTCTTCAAGAAGGTCCTCAAGTTGTGGAAAAAAATCAATTCCAGTTTCTTCTTCAATACGGTCAACTTTGACCACACAATCTTTCAATTCTTTGTCCACTTTGACGTGTGGCAATACAAAGCCGATCATGGCTTGTTTTGACGGAGCATAAATGACCTTGTAGAAGTATCCGGGAACGGTCACTTTGCTGCTGCCAATAGTACCGAGATTGTCTCTAAAAATGGGTCCCGTCACGACGATTACCGTATCATTTCCCCAAGAATTGACTTTGTTTTCAAGTTTTCTCCAAAGGCCACCCCTGTTAAAAGAAGGAGTCTGTGGGGATGTATTTGACATGTAAAAAGATTCTGACATTGCCAAGGCAGAAACCTTCATGTCGTTTGCAGGCGCCAAATGCCCTTTGTCATAGCCGGATCCAACATAGTCTGACAGTTCCGCAGAACCTGTAGCAACCATCTTGTCTGAACGAAAGTTGTTTTTTCGTTCGTAGGTGCCATTGACCATTTCTGGGGTTAGTTTGTAGCAGACCCAAGCTGCCTGTTCGTTGTCTTCCGAATACGACAAGGTGTAATACTGGTGACGGACGATTTCTCCAGCGCTTGTGGGAATGTAATTTTGAGCAAAAAAAGAAAGGGGTAAGAAGACAAGGAACAAAAATTTATTTTTCATGACGGTTCTTCTTTAGGTGAAATTTTAGTGTTAATAAAAAAAGAGCGTTGAGAATCCAAGCCCTTTTAGCGTTTGAAAGTTTTGCTGTTTCGGTCGTACATCACGATGCTTCCTGCAACGGAGACATTCAGACTCAAGGGCGTGTCGAATTTGATGAGTTGCTGTGCTTTTTCTATGGCTTTCTTTGACAAGCCATGGTCTTCGGCCCCTAAGAGGTACACACAGCGTCTGGGATGTACAAAAGTCTCCAAGGGAGCTGCATTTTCTTCCAATTCTACACCCACCAATACCACACCTTTGGGGAGGTTGTTGTAAAAATCTTCAAAGGTAGCGTAGTGAAAGTAAGGCATTGCCCCCACTGCTTTGTGGGTGTCGCAAGCCTGTTTGGCGTAGCGGTTTCCAATGGTAAAAATAAAACTGGCCCCCATGTTTTGGGCAGACCGCCAAAGGACGCCTAAATTTTCAGGAGTTTTTCCGTTTTGGATGCCGATTCCAAAAAAACCTTGTGTGAGGTTGTCTACCATCGTGTACAGGTTTAATTTTTGGTCAACATTCGTTTGATCTCGTTCAGTTTCATCAACGCTTCAATAGGTGTCAAGGCATCGATGTTGGTACTGAGAATTTCTTCTTTGATGCCTTCCAACAATGGGTCGTCCATTTGGAAAAAACTGAGTTGCAGGTCTTCCTCTTGGGCTGCGTTTTTCAATTTCTCACGAACCTCCTCTTGGGAGTGGTTTTTTTCGAGTTGTTTGAGCATTTTGCTCGCTCGGTGAATGACCTGAGTTGGCATTCCTGCAAGTTTGGCGACGTGAATTCCAAAACTGTGTTCGCTGCCTCCTGGAACCAGTTTCCTCAGAAAAATAACTTTGTCTTTTAGTTCTTTGACCGACACGTTGAAATTTTTGATGCGTTCAAAAGTATGGGTCATGTCGTTCAACTCATGGTAGTGCGTGGCAAACAAGGTTTTGGCCTTGCTCGGGTGTTCGTGTACGTATTCTGCAATGGCCCAAGCGATGGAAATGCCATCGTAGGTACTCGTTCCCCGTCCGATTTCGTCCAAAAGAATCAAGCTGCGTTTGGAGACATTGTTTAGAATGCTCGCTGTTTCGTTCATTTCGACCATAAAAGTCGATTCTCCCATGGAAATATTGTCGCTGGCACCCACACGGGTAAAAATTTTATCGACCACACCAATCTTTGCGTGTTGGGCAGGCACGTAGCAGCCCATTTGCGCTAGCAAAACAATGAGTGCTGTTTGGCGAAGAAGGGCCGATTTTCCGGACATGTTGGGCCCCGTGATCATGATGATTTGTTGGCTATTGCGGTTCAATACCACATCGTTGGCCACGTATTCTTCTCCGATGGGGAGTTGCTTTTCGATGACCGGATGCCGTCCGTTTTTGATTTCAAGATCAAAGCCTTCGTCGAGAACGGGTCGGACATAACTTTGTTCGATGGCTGTTTTGGCAAAGGAACACAGGCAGTCCAATTGCCCAATTTTTTGAGCGTTGGCTTGCATTGCTTTGATATGCCCGCTCAAGGTTTGGATGAGTTCACCGTACAGTTGTTGCTCTAGGTGGCTTATTTTTTCTTCGGCGCCTAAAATTTTACTTTCGTAGGTTTTGAGTTCTTCGGTGATGTAGCGTTCTGCATTGACCAGGGTCTGTTTTCGAATCCACTCCTCGGGAACTTTGTCTTTGTGTGTGTTTCGCACTTCGATATAGTAGCCAAATACGTTGTTGAATGCGATTTTCAAGGAGCTGATGCCGGTCTGTTCGGTCTCTCTTTGCAAGAGCTCTTCTAGATAGTCTTTTCCAGAACTCGAAATGCTGCGCAATTCGTCCAATTCTTTGGAGACACCTGCTGCAATGCTATTGCCTTTGTTGAGGTGGACAGGGGCGTCTTCAAACAGCGTGTTTTCGATGGCAGTGCGAACTTCGGTACAGCTTTGCAATTGGGATCCAAGATTTTTCAAGCTGGGGTTGTCGCTGTTTTCGGCCAGTTCTTTGATGGGCAAAATGGCTTTCAAGGAGTTTTTGAGTACGACCACTTCACGGGGATGAATTTTGCCCGTAGACACTTTGGATACCAAGCGTTCGATGTCGCTGATTTGTCGGATTTGGTAAGTAGCCAATTCCAAAAAATCGGGGGTGTCAATCAAGTATTTGACGACTTCTTGTCGTTTTTGAATTTCAGACAAGTCTTTTAGAGGTAGTGCCAGCCACCGACGCAACAAACGCCCACCCATTGGGGAGATGGTTTGGTCGATTACGCTTAGCAGCGATACGGCATTGGCCTCAGCGGAACCGTAGAGTTCTAGGTTTCGAATCGTAAAGCGGTCCATCCACACATAGGCCTCTTCAGGGATGCGTTGGATTGCCGTCAGGTGTTCTAACTGTTTGTGGCGTGTTTCGGAGAGGTAGTACAAAATGGCTCCCGCAGCGATGATGCCTTCATTGAGGTCCTCTACCCCAAAACCTTTTAAGGAATTGACCTTGAAATGGTCGGTGAGGTTTTCCATTCCATAATCCTTCTGAAAGACCCAATCATCCAGGTAAAAGGTATGAAAATGGCTTCCAAAAACTTCGGTAAAGGTCGTTCGGTGTTGCTTTTGAAGCAGCACTTCACTGGGTTGAAAATTTTGCAACAGCTTGTCGATGTAGGCTGCAGAACCTTGGGCGGTCAAAAATTCTCCTGTAGAGATGTCCAAAAAGGAAATCCCGTGTATTTTTTTCCCAAAGTGAACGGCAGCTAAGAAATTATTGCTGTTGGATTGTAGGACTTCGTCGTGTAGAGAAACTCCTGGAGTCACCAATTCGGTCACGCCTCTTTTTACAATCGTTTTGGTCATTTTAGGGTCTTCCAATTGGTCGCATATGGCTACGCGCAATCCCGCTTTTACGAGCTTGGGAAGGTAGGTGTTGATGGAGTGGTGTGGAAATCCTGCCAAGGCGGTTTCGCTCGTGCTTCCTGCCCCGCGTTTGGTGAGGGTGATGTGTAAGATTTGGGCACACTTGACGGCATCATCGCCAAAAGTTTCGTAAAAATCGCCCACACGAAATAGCAACATCGCATCCGGATATTTCCGTTTGATGCTGTTGTATTGCTTCATCAATGGGGTTTCTTTTTTGCTTTTTTCTTTTGCCAAGAGTGCTTTGTTTGCAAGTGAAGAGCGAATTTACGTTTTTTTGTTTTTAGGAACAAAGGTTTGCAATGCGAATCAAGGGATTCCCATAAACAGGACAAAGAACCGAAGAAACAAGTTCTTTTTTGGATCGATTGTCAGGTGTCCAAATAGATCCAATTTTACGTTTTGAAAAGTGTTTTCTAGAGGCTTCTTTCTTTTTTTACCTGCTCGTAGGCTTCTTGGATTTTCAAGAATTTGTCTTGGGCTCCTTTTAGGTGTTCTTCCCCGAGATGTCTCAGTTTGTCGGGGTGGTGTTTTTTGACCATTTTTCTGTAGGCAGCCTTTACCTCCTGATCGGTGGCTGTTTTTTCGATTTCTAAGATTTTGTAGGCACTTTGAGAATCGCTGTAGAACATGGCTTTGATCGATTCAAAATCCCGTGGGTTGATGTTGAGGTAGCCCGCAATTTTGTGCAGCATGTCCAATTCCTCAGAGGTCACGATTTCGTCTGCTTTGGCCAAGGCAAAGAGGTAATGCATCAATTGTAAGCGCGCGGCATGTTGCATTTGGTGTTGGATTTGCAAACAGATTTGTCGCGGGGAAATGGCTTCATTCTTGATGATGCCTTTGAACAGTCGAAAGGCGTGGTTGGCCCGGTCTTTTCCGTACATTTTTACAAAATAAGAACGCACGAAATCCAACTCACGTGGGTCTATTTTTCCATCGGCTTTGATGACAAAAGAAGACAAGAGCAAGAGGCTGACTTCAAAATCTCCCGAATGGGTATTGTCAGAATGCCCTTGTGCTTGGCGTTGAAATTCTTGTAAGTCTTTCTTGCCAAATCCCTCGACGGCATTTGCAATCAGATACCCTAAAACAGCCCCGATGGGGCCTCCAAAAGACCAGCCCAGTCCTGCTCCCAACCACTTTGTAAAGTTGCCCATTTTTATTTCGAATTTAGAAAAGAGCTAAGATACTTGTTTCTGTGAAAGGGCTTGCTTTTTCTTTGTTAAGTTCCTCTTAATACCGGTTTTTTTTGTCAAATCTCGTACAGATATAAAAAAATCAGTATCTAAAATTGCAATTCATCTTCAATGTGTATCTTTGCAGTTCATAAAGTTTAACATTCAAAGAAATAGATATGTATCCACAAGAATTGACAGCACCGATGGAAGCACAGTTGGTCGCCGCAGGGTTTTCGGCCTTGCATTCTGCTGAAGAAGTAGCATCGACCTTAGAATTGGAAGGAACCACCTTGGTTGTGGTCAACTCCGTATGCGGTTGTGCCGCTGGGACTGCGCGCCCTGGAGTGATTGCTTCTTTAGCAAGCTCTTTCAAACCCAATAACTTGGCAACGGTATTTGCAGGTGTCGATACTGCTGCTGTTGGAAAAGCAAGAGAATACATGATTCCTTTTCCTCCTTCGTCACCTGCTGTGGCTTTGTTTAAAGACGGAAGCTTGGTCCACATGTTGGAGCGTCACCACATTGAAGGGCGTTCTGCAGAGATGATTGCAGCGCATTTGTCGGAGGCTTATACAGAATACTGCCAGTAGGAATTTACATACAGGCACAAAAAAAATCGCAATTTGCGATTTTTTTTGTGCTTTTTTTCAAGCGAATAATTGGGTTTTCCTTCCAAAGGAAAGGAGGTTAAAAACGTTTTCCGATGGAGATCCCTGCTCTTGGAACCACTTCAGGAGAGACATCCGTATTGAATAAATTTCTTCCGATCCCGATGTGGATGTCCACCACAAAACCGTTGTCTGAGATGTGCTTCCCTCCAAAGCCCAATCCAAAAGCGAAATCCGTGTAGTCTTCTTCCTTTTTTTCCCCCTTGTTTAAGGCACCGTAAAACTCCCCAAAATAGGTAAAATTCCCTCTGTCAAAAAGGTATTGCCTGTAATATGGGGTCAATACAAATTCTTCGTTGTAGCGAAAGTCAGTTTCTGAATTTTCAAAATTGAACAAAAGTGCGATTCCCATAGAAGCATCAGCGTTCATTTCATGTTCGTATGAGATGTCCAAGCTCTTTAGGGCAAGGATATCGAATACATCTATTTTGAATTCGTTGTTTTTTTGTGCCATCCCAGCAAAGGTTCCTGCGAGAAATAAGAGAAGGACAATTTTTTTCATGGGTGTGAGGTTTTGTTGGTAAATGTGTTCTCACAAATGTACATTATAAAATTCAAATTGAAAACAAAGGAAGTGGTGAAATCAAAGCTGTTTTTTGCGACAAGGGCAGGCTTAAAAATTGGCTCTTATTTGCACATTACCTGTGTGAATGGTGTTTGAATTTTCACTTTTTCGACCGGCGTACAACAAGTTCAAATCTAAGGTTTTTGTCAATTTTTTTTGCAGCACCACATTCCAGACATAATTATCCCCATCTCTTAGGCCTTCCAGCATTTGATAGGCAATGGGAGAATTTTCATCTCCTCGAAAGCTGTTTTGATACAGATTAAGGTCTGCAATTAGGGAGCCTTTTTCGGGTTTTGAAAATTGATAAGCCATGCCTAGGTTGTGCACTTGCAAGTTGGAGAGGGAGCGCACTTCTTTTTTTGCTTTGTATGTGTAATTTAGGGAAAAGCTTTGGTTTCTTGTCGCGTTGAAGGTCAAGGTTGGGAGCACTTCGTCGCTGTGAATTTGATAGGCTCGATTGTTGTAATTTTCGGAGCTGTTGCGTGTTTGTTGTCGGCGGGCCAACAGGTCAATTTTCCAAGCGGTTTGGAGGCGATGTCGGAATTGAATTTCTTGCATGTGCAGGGCGTTTTCTTCAAATCCTATCCCGAGATTTTGCTTTGTTTTTGATTTGGAAATGGTGTAAATAGTTGTGTATTTCTGTTGGCCTCGTCGAAAAAACAAACTGTTTTTGAGTTGGTATTGCAAGTCCAAAAGGGAGTCGTCATTTGCCACAAAAGGATTCCAATCAAAGCGGTTTTCTCGCCGTCTTTTTTTGCGGTCAATGACCACAAAAGATTGGTTGTAAAATTGGGAAACAAACTTTTGAAATCCGGATTTTACACGCCACTGCGAGGCATCGATGTTCAATGATTGGCTGAATTTGGTTTGATTCATCCGCACCGATTGAATCGAAGGCAATGCAACCCTTAGGTAGTTGGCTTGGTCGGAATAGTTGGCAATTTCAAATTCATTGAACTCTTGAATCTGGTTGTTGTTGTAATCGATCCAGGTATAATAACCTTGCCCGGGTTCTGTTTTGACATAGGCAAACTCTTGCAGGGGAGAGGTTCCGGAGGAGGTTTCGTAGAGACTGCTCCAGCTCACAAAATTCTCAAACAATTTTTGGGAGTAGTTGATGCGCGAATTGAGGGCGTTGTGGTCTTCGAAATCTCGGTTGTTGACGCTTCGGTAATTGACATAGATGGCAAGTTTTGCTCGCTTGTTTTGGATCCATGTTGCCTGAAGGTAGTAGTTTGTCGCTTCGTTTACTCGGGTCATTTTTTCGTTGCGAAGGCTGTCATTTCTTTGGTAGTTTATCCCCAATTTGGTGAATACTTTCGTGCTGTCTCCAATTCCCCAATGGGCGCCATAGTTTGCAAATTTAAAACTCAAAGTGTCCTTTTTTTGTGTGGACAGCTCTTTTCTTTGATTGTCTTCCGATCGGAGCGAAGCGCCCAACCATGTTTTGTGTATTCGGTGTTGGAGACGTGCGTAGGTTTTTAAAAAAGTTGCGCTTTCTAAAGGGTTTTGATTTTCCAAAAAGCGCAGGTTGCTTTTTAGTGCAGTTTTTCCGACTTGAAGTTGGGTCTCGAATGAGTGCCGACTTCCTGTAAAGTCCGAACCGAATTTCAAAGCTTCATATCTGTAGGCAAAAGATGTGTTTTTTTTGTCAGACATCAAGAGGCTTGCTTGGAGGAATTCTTGATTTCCTTTGGGGTTTTGAAGGTTCCAATCTCTGGAAAATTCAATGTTGTACATGCGTTGTATGCTCTTGAAATTTTGTTGGATGTAATCAAAATCCAAACTACTTTGCACCAACCATTTTTTGTCGGCATAGGTTTGTGTCCATCCCACTTTGGATGCGATGCCTCGGTTTTGGTTGTCGTCGCGGGAAGAGAAGAGGTTTTTGTCGTGGTTGCTATAAGCGATTTCGGTATGTACAGCAGTTTTTTCATTGGGTTTGTAGACAGCGTTGGCAACGGCAATTTGAAGTTTTACGGGAGCCACCAATTGGGTGATGGGGCTGTAGTCTCCGAGGAATGGTCCTACGTACTGGTATATTTTGCCGATAGCGGTAGTGCGCTCCAATTCGTAGGCCCCTTGTCCTTTGTTTACTGACCGAAAAGACACGGCGTACAACTCCGCCGAAGGGTCTTGTGAAAACACAAAAAATTCTTGCCCTTGTGCCTGTTCTATTGTGTACAAAATTTTGTTTTCGTCATAGTTTTCTCTTTGTGCACTGGGCGCCACCATTTTGGTTGGGTCATTTCCTGCATCGGAAAGTATTTGCTGTTGTTCTTTGCTTAGGTTTTGTTGCAAGGGTTGGTTTTTGGCATCGTTTTCATTGTAAAAATAGCCGCCAATTTGAAACTTTTCGCTTTTGTAAGTCACGTGGTCGTAAGTGACAAACCGCGTGTAGTTTTTGTCTGAATATTGGAATTCTACGGTGATTCGCATTTGTGCGGTGATGGGGTAAGTGGTGGTAAAGGTGAGTTCCGCTCGGTTGTAATCAATGGTGTATTGGTTTTGCGCTCCCCGTTCGAGGGGGATTCCGTTCACATAAACTGTTTCACTTCCAGAGAGCAACACCACATAAGGTTCGCCGTTGGCGCCTTGGAGTCTGTAAGGCCCTTGGTTTCCTTCGACTCCTTGAAATTGCTGCCGGTTGAATTGGCCACGAACCAAAGCTCCTGATGCTTGCACCTCTGTTTTAGAAGCGTCAGCTCCGAACTGGGCATTCACGGAAAGTCCGGCGACTTTTTTGTCAAATTTTAAAAAATGTGTTGCTGTATTGGACAGTTCTACATCCCCTGCTTTGAGGCGCCAATCGTCTGTAAAAAGTTCGACAAATACCCGGTCAAATTCTTCAATTCTCTGAGAATAGCCATTTTCTTGAATCGGAATGTTGCTGTCTGAGATGGAGGCGTTGAGCGTGACTTTTTCAGAGAGTTTCCCCGACAGTTGCAAATCCAAATTGGAATTTAAGACGGCATCTTGGTTGTTTCCAACAGTGATGCCTCTCGAGAGACTTCCTTGAGTGCTGAGGCCTGCGAAGGGAATGTATTCTGAGGGTTTTCGATTGTTCAAACGAAAAAAACGGCTGGTGTTGCTGCTGTTGCCAACGATTCGGTTTTTGTCGAGTGCCGCGTACGACTTTGTCAAAAACTCCGGATAGTCTGTATAGTGCAGGGTCAGCAGTGGGTATTTTTGAGCGTCTATGAGCAGCAGGGCTTTTTCAAAATAGACGGTATATTCTTTGGGATCTACGCGCCTGTTGTTTTGAAATATTTCAAAACCGACGGGACTGATGCTGACTTCGGAAAAGTAAATGCTGTCTTTTTCAGGGCTGATTTCTAGGGTTCTCGCATTGGCAAACCGTGTTTGTGCCGTCAAGGCGACGCTGAAGAGACAGCAAAATACAAACCCAATGCGCTTCATAGATAGGGATAACGTTTAAAAATCAAATTTAGTTTAAAATTTCTCCTCCGAACGAAGGATTTTTTAGGCTTTCACAAAAGCAGTGAAATGCCTTAGACGCCAAAAATAGCTGCTGCGTTCTGGCTGGTAATTTGAGCAATTTCATCGGCTGAAACACCGTAAATATCCACGAGTTTTCCAACTACATTTTCCAAGTAGCTGCTCTCATTCCGCTTGCCTCTGAAGGGGGTGGGTGCTAAGTAAGGAGCATCGGTTTCCAAAACAATTTCGGAGAGGGGGATTTCGTTTAAGAATTGATCGATTTTACCGTTTTTAAAAGTTACGACACCACCAATGCCCAGTTTTAGGTTGTAGGAAAGCGCTTTTTTGGCTTGTTGTAGTGTGCCCGTAAAACAGTGAAAAATTCCGAAAAGATCGGCTCCTTTTTCTTCTTCTAAAATTTCAAAAACTTCGTTAAAGGCATTTCTACAATGGATGTTGATGGGCATTTTGCGTTCTTTTGCCCATTGGATTTGTGTTCGAAAAGCTTCTTGTTGTTGTTTGAGGTAGGTGCTGTCCCAATACAGATCGATGCCAATCTCTCCAACGGCATAAAATTTCCGTTTGTCCAACCACGCTTTGACTTGTGCCAATTCTTCTGCAACATTTTCTTTGACATGCGTAGGGTGCAGCCCCATCATCAAAAAAACCTGTGCTGGGAACTCCGCTTCCAAGTCCAACATCCGTTGGGTGTATTGGCTGTCAATGGCAGGAATAAAAAATTTGGAAACGCCTGCGTCTAGGGCTCGCTGTACGACTGATTTTCGGTCTTGGTCAAATTCTTCGCTGTACAGATGTGCATGGGTGTCTACGAGCATTTCATTGGATTTGGAAAAAAGGGCTTGTTTCAAAAGAGAACCTTTATATTTGAATGCAAAAATACCACAAAATGAGCAGTCTTAAAAAAACCCTTTTAAAAAAAGGATACCATCGAATTCCTTTGCAGTTTTCCAAGTCACAGCACTTGGTCGTCAAAGCAAAAATCAACGGTGTTCAAGGACGTTTTATTTTGGATACAGGAGCTTCTAATTCCTGTGTCGCATTGGAAGCGGTTGCTTTTTTTTCTATGGAAACAAGGGATTCAAAGACAAAAGCGACAGGAGCGGGGTCATCCAACATGGATACATTGCTGTCAAAGGACAATGTGATTGCTATAAATACGTGGCAGGTTTCGCAATGGGAATTGATCGTCTTTGATCTGTCTCATGTCAACGATGCCTTGCCTGTTTTTGAAACCAAAAAAGTACAGGGCATCTTGGGTGCCGACTTGCTTTCTGAGGGCGCTGCAGTCATCGATTACGCCAAAAAGTGGCTGTATTTAAAGGGCTGATTTTTACTTGTCAAACGTCGGTTTAGACTTCGTGCAAGGCTTTTCCTTCGGTGTTTTTGAGGCTGTCACTTTTCGCAGACCCAATGATTTGAGCCGAATAGATGCCCGAACTTCCGGAAAAAAGATAGGCGGTTACACAGGCCAGTGCGATGAACACTCCGGCTTCCATGCCGAACAGTTCGATGCCCATCAAGGTACAGGCAATTGGGGTATTGGTGGCTCCTGAAAAGACGGCTACAAATCCCATTCCTGCCAACAGGGCCATTGGCAAGGGAAGAAACAAGGCCAAGGCATTTCCAAGGGTGGCTCCGATAAAAAACAAGGGAGTCACTTCCCCGCCTTTGAAGCCCACACCGATGGTAAAGGTGGTCAACAAAATTTTAATGGCAAAATCGTAGGATGGCAAGGGGTTTTGAAAGGCTTCTACGAGTGTTGGGATGCCCAAACCAATGTATTTGGTTGTGCCCATAAAATAAACGGCAATGGCGATGAGCAGTCCTCCGACAAAAGGGCGCAAGGGAGGGTACTTGATTTTAGCAGCAAGGTTTTGAAATCCGTGTATCCCCTTGGAAAACACGGTGCTGATACCGCCAAACACAATGCCACTCAACACCGCGATAAAAAATCCTACAAAGCTCATTTCGGGAACCAAGTCGATGTGGTATTCGGTATGGGGAACCCCCCAAGCAGTGCAGGTGGCATCGGCCACGACAGCTGCTAGGAAGCTGGGCAAAATGGCATCGTAGCGCATCCGTCCAATTACAAGTACTTCCAAGGCAAAAACAGCGCCGGCTAAAGGGGTTCCAAAAACGGAAGCAAAACCGGCAGAGATGCCCATGACCATCAGTATTCTTCGATCGTTTTGAGAAAACTTCAAGTATTTTGAAACTTGGTCCACAAGGGCGCCTCCCATCTGTACAGCAGTTCCCTCTCGTCCTGCAGAGCCTCCAAAGAGGTGGGTGATGACAGTTCCAAGGTAGATGAGTGGGGCCATTTTAAAGGGTATGATGTCTTTGGGACTGTGCAATTCTTCCAGCAGTTGGTTGTTTCCTTTGACCACGTCTTTTCCCCAATAGTGGTAAAGCAATCCAATGAGCAGTCCTCCGATGGGAAGCAGCCAGATGATTTCTTGATGGGCTTCTCGGGTGTCTGTTGCCCAAAACAAAGAAACCAACAAAAGGGCAGAAGCGGATCCAACGAGGATGCCTGCGCCAAGGGCCATACCCAGCCACTTGATTAGGTAGGTTGCTAATTTTGGATATTCGGAAAGAGCAATGTGTTTTTTGAATGCGTTCATCGGACAATTGACTTTGGAATTGCAAATATAGGCAATTGCAGGTACAGCGAACTGCAAACAATAAAATAGGGTCGATCGCTGCTACGTATGCGGTAGTTTCCCAGGTTGGAAATTAGAAAAGTACGCTCAAAGCAGACAGTGCGGTGCGCGTGTTTTTCAAAGATGTTGGGGTTTGTGAATTTTTAGAAGTCTCATGCTGAGGGCATACAACTTACCGAGGAGCAAACTCCTCATAAAGCTTGCGCTGTTTAACTTTCTATTTATGAGTGCGACACATCCACAATGGAGTAGCACAACCATCTCAACAGAGCAGAAACAACAAATCTTGTTTCTCCTGAGAGTAAAATATTTTGGAAAGTCAAAACGTCATTTTTTAAACAAAGGACAAAGCGCTGTAAATCATTTTCCTGTTGCCTTTATGTGAGGTGTTTTTATGGCGGATTCTGTGGTTTTCGCGCAGTTATTGCTGCACACGGACTGGCGTAAAAAACAAAAAACCCACGCATAAAGCGTGGGTTTGATGAATTAAAAAATTGAGTAGAATATATCCTACTGCTTATTTTTTGATAATTTTAGAAGTGGAAACGTTTCCGTTTGAGATTACTTTGATAAAGTAAATACCACTTGGCAATCCAGAAAGATCGTCACTGTTTGTCAATACTTTTTGACCAGAAACATTGTAAACGTCTCCTGCAACATTGATCAATCCTGTTGTTGGATTTGGAGCTACAGTAACAGACGCTTCAGCATCGTTGTCTATAACACCTAATGATCCACCTGAAGCTTCTTTCCAGAAGTACATGTTGTCAAGCCATACCGTTCCATTACCTTCGGTTTTGAATTGAGCCGCTGTGGTCAAATCAAGTGATGAAAAGGTAGTCATTGGGATGTCAAGACTAACCCACTGTTCTGTAGCGATACCGTCTACAACAGCAATGTCATAGGCAACTTCACTTCCTCCTGCAACCAGGGAGAATTTAAGTGCCGTAGCATTAGCTGTATAGTAGTCCAAGTGAAGGTTGTCCATAGCAGATACATCAGCAGTAGTGTATTCAAAACCTTGGTAGTTAAGGTTTGCGTACTCCAATGTGTTGTTTTCTACTACGCCTATTTCAGTTACTACAGTTGCTTGTCCCCATGCTGGGTTTGAGTTTGTAGCGATAGATGTATATGCATCACTGTACACAGAGATGACATCCGCTGCGTCTTGGCTCGGTGTTGGAGCAGCAGTAGTTGGTGTAGGATCGACTGTAAAAGCAACCGATACTGTTCTAGTTGAAACTCCGTCTGCTGCTGTGATAACGATTGTTGTCGTTCCAGGAATGCTTGCTGCATCCGTTACTACAGCGCTTGCGCCTGCGTCAGTTGTTGTTGCAGCAACCGTAGGGACTACCGTTATTCCTGCTGGTAACTCTAAAGAGTAAGAAATTGAAGCTGATCCGAATCCTTGAATGGTGGAACCATCTACAGTCAAATCACTCAATGTTGTCACTGTTCCTGCAGCTGATGAAGCTTTCCAGAAGTACAAGTTATCCAACCATACAGTTCCATTACCTTCGGTTTTGAATTGATTGGCTGCTGTCAACGTAAGTGCAGCATATGTAGACATTGGAATGTCAATACCTACCCACTGTCCAGTTGAAATACCGTCTGTAGTAGCAATGTCATATCCAGCTTCACCTCCTGCAACCAAGACTAGAGAAAGTGCAGTTGCATCTTCTGTGTAGTAATCAACGTGAAGAAACTCCATAGTTGAAACATCAGAAGCAGTATATACCATTCCTTGGTAATTAAGGCCTGCATATTTCAATGTATTGTTTCCAGCAATGTCAATTTGACTCACTACAGTTGCTTGTCCCCAATTTGGAGCTAAGTCAGTAACGTTGCTCGTGTAAGCATCACTGTATACAGAAATTACATCCGCACTGTCATTGCTCGGTGTTGGAGCAGCAGTAGTTGGTGTAGGATCGATTGAAAAAGCAACCGTAATTGTACTTGTTGTAACTCCGTCTGCAGCTGTAACAGCAATGGTTGTGTTACCTGGAAGACTTGATGCAGCTGTTACTACAGCGCTTGCACCTGCGTCAGTTGTAGCTGCTGTAACCGTAGGTACAACAGATGTTCCTGCTGGCAATACTACAGAGTAGCTAGTCGCCAATGATGCGAAACCTGTAATGGTACTAGCATCTACAGTCAAATCGCTCAAAGAAGTATCTGTTCCTGCAGCTGTAGGTGCTTTCCAGAAGTATAGGTTGTCTATGTATACAGTTCCGTTACCAACGGTTTTAAATTGTGCCGCTGAGCTCAAAACAAGTGAAGCAAAGTGAGACATTGGGATGTCAAGACTAACCCACTGTCCTGTAGTGATACCGTCTTCAGTAGCAACGTTATAAGCAACTTCTCCTCCTGCAATCAAGAAGAATTCAAGTCCCGTAGCGTCCTCTGTGTAGTAGTCTAAGTGTAAGTTCTCCATCGCAGAAACATCCGTAGTGGTGTAATCCATTCCCTGGAAAGTAAGGCCTGCATACTTCAACGTGTTGTTTCCACCTACTAAGATTTCAGTTGTTACAGTCGCTTGACCCCATCCTGGGTTTGAATTTGTAACGATGCTTGTGTAAGCATCACTGTACACAGAAATAACATCTGCTGCGTCATTGCTCGGTGTTGGAGCAGCAACCGTAAGTGCTTCTACTTCAGGAGAAGGCGTAGCAGCCCCATTTGCAAGACCTGCAATGTCGTCTACTAAAATAGTTGAGACACCTGTATCACCAAAGTTGGTGAAAATAGCCAATTGTGCAAAATTTGCAAAATTAACAGTTGGATCCCCTCCATTTGGGTAAGAGTTTGTTCCTGTTGCATCAAAATCAATTGTAATAACTTCCCAACCAATATTTCCAGTGGTTGTAAATTGACTTTCAATAGCCCAGCCACCGTTTTCTTCACCGTCAAGTTTTACCAATCCTGTCATGGCAACTCCGCTTGAACAGTAAAGATCAAAAGTTAGTGTTCTGTTAGCTGTGGTCATGTCGATGTAAGTATCCAAATCAACAACAGCGCTACTGCCCCATTGTTCTGCGGAACCTACTATTTGTCCAACTGTGTTTGCAGCATCAGCAGGGTCTTCTATCTCACTGTAGACGACACCGTTCTCTCCGGCAAAGGGTACTGCTGTTTCAAAATTTAGGGGCAAACTCTGAGAGTAACCCACTACTGTTAAAAACATCGCTAGGATGAGTGTAATTTTTTTCATTGTAAAAATGGTTTATAGTTAGCTTGCAATGTACTAAGATGAGTATCTATAGAATTACAAATCAGTGTTATAGAAACACTACATGAAACAAATTAGTAGTTTTTATAGTGTTTACAGTTGTTTTGGTTGTTTTTAATTGAGGTTTTTTATCTTTATGTAGAGCTTATGTTGAGTGTTTTGTTGGCAATCAACAATCTAAATCTGGATAATTTATTTTTGAATGAAAAAAATTAAAAATTATCTCTGCTAATTTTAAATGATGTTTTTTAAATTGTTGCGTAAATACTAGGGTTTTAAGCCGTTTTTTGACAGGATAAAATATATTTTTTTAAAAACTGTATGGGTTTTGTTATGTTTTTTAAATCAATAAAATAGGTTTTTTATTGTTTTTTTGTTGTTTTTTGGTTCACGTAATTGTGGTTTTGACAAGAAAACAGTTAAAATTATTTCAAGCTCATAATTTCTGCGATTCGCACAAAAAAACCATCCAAAAAAGCAGCTTTTCTTCTCAAATATTCTTTTGTAATTCCTGCCGTTAACGTTCCAAAACTTTTTTGAGAGCAACCAAGACACAGACAGATTCCTGACCTTCTTTGACCTGTTGCCTTCGTGCATGGTTCCCTAAGCGTCGGGTTGTTTGTTGATGGTTCCCCGCTGACAGTGTTCCGCATTCTCAGAAGAGCACTTGCAGTGCATGCTGGCTTAAAGGGCAGCCCTTCCCGTTGGAGTTGACAAGGGATTCTTCTGTTTTCTTATATACGCAATCAATGTGCGCTTCACGAGTGTCATGAGTGATCGTTTCTCTTTGTCAACGATGTTGCCAAATAGACCAGGTTTTAAAGTTTGAATTAGGGCTGTTTTAGAAGTTTTGAAGCATTCAACTAAGATTGTCAATGCCAAAACTGTATTCGGCTATTTTGATGCGGTGCGTTGCTAGTTTAGGATGTTCGGAATGATTAATTTTTTTAATGTGTTTAGGAGCGCTAATTTTCAATTTTAAGGGATGCAATTGTCCCAACAGCGAACGCTTTTAAACAGAATGATATTACTTGTTATAGGGGATTTCTATGCTTTCTTTTTGGGAATTACGCGGAACGCATTTTGCACACCTCGCGTGAATTTTTCTTCGTTGCTTTATAAAATTTTGTGGATCCTTATTCCTGCCCATCTTTTGTATCAAAAACAAAAGACCCACGCAAAACTGCGTGGGTCTAATGATTTCAATAAATTTGTAGCGTGTTGCCTATTGTTTATTTTTTGATAATTTTAGATGTGGAAACGTTTCCGTTTTCGATTACTTTGATAAAGTAAATACCACTTGGCAATCCAGAAAGATCGTTACTGTTTGTCAATACTTTTTGACCAGAGATATTGTAAATGTCTCCTGTTTTATTGATCGATCCTGCTGTTGGATTTGGAGTTATTCGAAGTGCTTCTTGTTCAACACTTCCAACACTCGCTTCTCCAGAATTGAAGAAATACAAGTTGTCCAAATAAACCGTTCCATTACCTTCAGTTTTGAATTGGATAGCTTTTGACAAATCTTGTCCTGCATCAGAATAGACAGTCAATGGAATGTCAAGACTTACCCATTCTCCAAAAGCAAAGCTCTCTGAAGCAGCAATGTCATAGGCATTTTCAACTGTTGCATCAACACCATTTGTTACCAAGAAGAATTGAAGCGCTGTAGCATCAATTGTGAAGTAGTCCAAGCGAAGATATCCCATGGCTGAGACATCTGTTTCAGGGTATTCCAGTCCTTGGTAATCTAGGTTTGCGTATTTCATGGTGTTGTTCCCAGCGATTTGGATTTCAGCCATTGCAGTCCCTTGACCCCATCCCGGATTAAGATTGGATGCGATGTTTGTAGTGTATGCATCACTGTAAACAGAGATGACATCGTCACTCTCCCAAGTAGGTGTTGGTGCAGCAGTGGTCGGTGTTGAATTGATTGAAAAATTAATAAAAACCGTACTCGTTGTTACTCCATCTACTGCTGTGATCGCAATGGTTGTTGTTCCAGGAATGTTTGTTGCAGCTGTTACGACAGCGCTTGCATTTGTATCTGCTGTAGTTGCTGCAACTGTTGGAACGGTTGTTGTTCCAAATGACAATTCCACAGAATAGATGGTTTTCGATGCTCCGAAATCAGTAATGGTACTGCCATCTACAGTCAAATCAGCCAATTGTGTTCCTGCAACTGTAGGTGCTTTCCAGAAGTAGATGTTGTCGAACCAAACCGTTCCATTTCCTTCGGTTTTGAATTGGATTGCTTTGTCTAATTCGGGAACAGTATAGGCTGATAATGGAATGTCAATACTTTGCCAGCTTCCTGTAACAACACTGATTGTGTGTGCGTTTTCAAGTGGTCCCGTACTAATGAGGTATAAATCAAGAGCAGTGGCATCATTGGTGTAGTAGTCCAAGTGAACGTACTCCATGGCTGAAACATCTGTTTCTGGGTATTCCAAGCCTTGGTAGTTTAGGTTTGCGTATTGCAACGTATTGTCTCCGTCGATATCGACTTCAGTCGCATTTGTTTGTTGACCCCATCCCGGATTTAGATTTGCAGCGATGTTTGTTGTATAAGCATCACTGAATACAGAGATGACATCCGCACTGTCTTGGTTCGGTGTTGGAGCAGCTGTGGCAGGTTTTGGATCGATTGAAAAAGCGATCGAAACTGTACTACTCGTTACTCCATCTTGTGCTGTGATCGCAATGGTTGTGGTTCCTGGAATGCTTGTTGCAGCGGTCACTACAGCGCTTGCATTTATGTCTGTTGTCGTTACTGCAACTACAGGGACAACTGTTGTTCCTACTGGCAATTCTACAGAATAAGTAGCTGACAATGAACCGAAATTAGCAATGGTGCTGCCATTTACAGTCAAATCAATCAAAGAGGTGTCTGTTCCTTGGGCCGCTGGTGCCTTCCAGAAGTACATGTTGTCAAACCAAACCGTTCCATTTCCTAAGGTTTTGAATTGGAAGACCCGGTCTAAATTGGCAGTGTATACTGACAATGGAATGTCAATACTTTGCCAGCTTCCTGTAACAATATCAATTTTGTGAGCGTTTTCTACCGTAGGATTCGCACTGATCAGAAAAAAATCAAGAGAGGTAGCGTCACTGGTATGGTAGTCCAAATGCAAATATTCCATGGCTGAAACATCTGTTAGTGGGTATTCCAAACCTTGGTAGTTTAGGTTTGCGTATTGCAACGTATTGTCTCCGTCGATATCGACTTCAGTCGCATTTGTTTGTTGACCCCATCCCGGATTTAGGGTGGTAGCGATACTTGTGTACGCATCACTGTAAACAGAGACGACATCCGCACTCTCTTGGCTCGGTACTGGAGCGCCTGTGGATGGTTTTGGATCGATTGACCAAGCTATTGAAATCGTACTACTCGTTACTCCATCTTGTGCCGTAACAACAATGGTTGTTGTTCCAGGGATGCTTGTTGCAGCCGTTACGACAGCGCTTGCATTTGTGTCTGTTGGAAATGCCGCAACTCCAGGGACAACCGTTGCCCCTGCTGGCAATTCCACAGAATAGTTAGTTGACGTTGGTCCGAAACCAGCAATGGTTTGGCCATAGATGGTCAAATCACTCAAAGAGGTGTCTGTTCCTTGGGCCGCTGGTGCTTTCCAGAAGTACATGTTGTCAAAGGACACGGTTCCATTTCCTACGGTTTTGAATTGGAAGACCCTGTCCAAATTGGCAGTGTATACAGACAATGGGATGTCAATACTTTGCCATTCTCCTGGGACAATAGTAATGCTAAAGGAATTTTCTATCGTAGGATTCGCACTGATCAGAAAAAATTCAAGAGTAGTTGAATTTTCGGTGTAGTAGTCCAAGTGCAAATTTTCCATAGCTGATACATCTGTTTCCGGGAAATCCAATCCTTGGTAGTTAAGACCTGCGTATTGCAACGTATTGTTACCATTGATTTGGACCTCGCTTGCGTCTGTAGCTTGGCCCCAAAAAGGATCTAGGTTGCCGGCGATGCTTGTGTAAGCATCACTGTACACAGAAACGACATCTGCAGCTGCTTTGCTCGGTGTGGGAGCTGCGCTATCTGGTTGTGCAAAGCCTAAGGCAAAGCAAAAAAGGGTAAATAGTAAAGTAATTTTTTTCATTGTGATTGAGGTTTATAGTTGGCAAGCAATTTACCAATAGGAGTTCGAAAGAAAAAAAAAATGATTTATATAGAAACTATACAATAAATAAAGCTTTTTTTTCTTGTCTTTATAGGGTTTTTTTGCATTCAAAACATAGATTTATATGATTTTGTAGTGCTAATGTTTAGTTTTTTTTATAGGAGATCAAAGAAAAAAGAAATCAAAAAACAAGAGATCCGTAGCCCATCCCTGCTTTTTTTTTGGTGAATTTATTTTTTAAGGGTAAGTAATTAAAAGACGTGCAGGTTTGTTTTTTGAAGGGTCTAATTTTTTATTTATAGGTTTCTCACAAAAAAAACCACCCAAATCTCTGGGTGGTTTTTACAATATGTTTTGGGATTGCTGTTGTTAGAGCTCCAAAGCTTTTTTAGGATTGTTGTTCATAAGCAATTCGATTGGGTTTTCCAAAGCTTCCTTGACAGCGACCAAGAAACCAACAGATTCTCGTCCATCAATGATGCGGTGGTCGTAAGACAAGGCGATGTACATGACGGGTTGGATGACGACTTGTCCATTGACAGCCATGGGCCGTTCGACAATGTTGTGCATGCCCAGAATTGCAGCTTGCGGAGGGTTGATGATGGGGGTTGACAACATGGATCCGAAGACTCCTCCATTGGTGATGGTAAAGGTGCCCCCTGTCATTTCATCCACGGTAATTTGTCCGTCACGTGCTCTGAGCGCCAAGCGTTTTACTTCTTTTTCTACACCTCTAAAGGATAGGGTTTCTGCATTTCGAATCACGGGCACCATCAGGCCTTTCGGTCCGGATACTGCGATGGAGATGTCAGCAAATTCATTTTTTATTTGGTAGTCCCCTTCAAGCATGGAGTTGACATCGGGATAAAGTTCCAAGGCGCGGGTGACTGCAAGGGTGAAAAAGGACATAAAGCCAAGACCAACATCGTGTCTTGTTTTGAAATTTTCTTTGTATTGCTTGCGCAAATCAAATATTGGCTGCATGTTCACTTCGTTGAAAGTCGTGAGCATAGCGGTTTCGTTTTTTACAGCAACGAGTCGTTGTGCAACTTTCCTTCGCAGCATGGACATTTTTTTGCGTTCGGTAGCACGGCTGCCTTTGGTTGTTCCCATGGCAGGTTGGGCATTGAGAGCGTCTTCTTTGGTGATGCGTCCGTCTTTGCCACTTCCAGAAACGTGGGCAGCATCGATTCCTTTCTCGTCAAGTATTTTTTGAGATGCTGGCGAGGCGGATCCACTTGCATAGGTGTCTGGAGCCTTTGTTTGAGGCGCATCGGCAAGGGGCGTCGTTTTGGGAGTTTCCACTTCGGCTTCTATTTCGGTCTTTGCTGGTTTTGCTGTTTTTTTACCGGCTGGTTTGGCGGCATCTACATCGATCAAGCAAACCACAGCTCCTACTTCGACAGCATCGCCTTCTTCGGCTTTGAGCGTGATGATTCCGCTTTCTTCTGCGGGCAATTCCAAGGTAGCCTTGTCCGAGTCTACTTCTGCAATCGGTTGGTCTTTTGTTACATAATCTCCATCTTCAACCAGCCAAGATGCGATTTCTACTTCTGTAATAGATTCCCCCGGAGAGGGAACTTTCATTTCTAAAATCATCGGTATCAATTTTAATTTTTATTTTTTTCTTTGTCAAAAACAAGGTCAATGACGGCTCTTTGTCTTCTCTTAAATCTTGCGGAGGATCCTGCCGCAGGTACTGAGTAATACTTTCGGGAAGCAACTTCCAGTTTTACCAAGTTGAAACGTTGCAATAGGTAACTCCAAGCCCCCATGTTTTTCGGTTCTTCTTGTGCCCATACATAGGTTTTGGCATTGGGATATCTTTGGATCGCTTTTTGAATTTTTTCTTCGTGGAGCGGAAACAGTTGTTCGATTCGCAACAAAGCGATGTCTTCCCTGCCCGTTTTGTCGCGTTCTTCCAACAGTTCGTAGTAGAATTTACCGGAACAAAAGACGAGTTTGTGTACGTTTTCAGCTGCGATGTTGTCGTCTATGATTTCCTGAAACCCTCCTTTTGCAAAGTCTTCTATAGGGTTTGTTGCTTTTGGGTGGCGCAACAAACTTTTGGGTGTAAAGACAATCAGCGGTTTGCGGTGCTTGCGTTTCATATGTCTGCGCAAGAGGTGGTAGAAGTTGGCAGGGGTAGAGCAGTTGGCAACGGTCATGTTGTCCTCTGCACACAATTGCAAGAAGCGCTCGATTCTCGCGGAAGAATGTTCTGATCCTTGGCCCTCGTAGCCATGGGGAAGCAGTGCGACAATCCCGTTTTGCAGTTTCCACTTGTCTTCTGCTGCAGATAGGTATTGGTCAAATATAATCTGTGCACCGTTGTTGAAGTCTCCAAATTGCGCTTCCCAGATGGTCAAGGTATTTGGGTTGGCCATGGCATAGCCATAGTCAAAGCCCAATACTCCGTATTCAGAAAGCAGGGAATTGTAGATTTGCAGGGCGCCTTTGTTGTTTGGATTTGTGTTGATTAAGTTGATGCGGTCTTCCGTATTTTCATCGCGCAAAATGGCATGTCGGTGGCTAAATGTACCCCGCTCCACATCTTGTCCAGAAATACGGATGTTGTAACCCTCTTCCAAGAGCGATCCATAAGCCAAGGTTTCCGCCATCCCCCAATCGAGTTTGTTGGTTTCAAAAACCATCTTTTCGCGTCCTTTGACAATGCGTTCCGCTTTTCGTAAAAACTTCACTCCTTCTGGAACTGTGGAAACAACTTTGGCAATGTTTTTTAAGTTTCTCAAAGGGTATCCGGTCTCTATCGGAGCTAACATTTGCGGTAGTTTTTCACGGACAAAATCTTTCCAGGTGTGTTCCATAAATGGAATCACTTTGGACCTACTGTCCTGCTTGGATTTTTGGAATTCTTCTTCCAGCATGCTTTTGAATTCGTCTCTGATTTGATCGGCATAGTCAGTATCAATGGCCTTTTCTTCAATGAGCTTTTGAATGTAACGCTCCTTGGGGTTTTGATGTTTTGAAATGGCTTTGTAGAGGTTGGGTTGGGTAAAGCGCGGTTCGTCTCCCTCGTTGTGGCCGTATTTTCGGTAGCCCAACAGGTCGATAAAAATGTCTCTTTTGAACTTCATTCTAAATTCCAATGCCAGTTCTACCGCGTGGCAAACGGCTTCTACATCGTCTGCATTGACGTGTAGCACCGGTGACAAGGTAACTTTGGCGACGTCGGTACAGTAGGTGCTGGACCGGGCGTCTAAGTAATTGGTCGTAAAACCTACTTGGTTGTTGACCACGATGTGAAGGGTTCCTCCTGTTTTGTAGCCTTCCAGTTTGCTCATTTGTGTGACTTCGTAGACAATTCCTTGTCCCGCAATGGCGGCATCTCCATGCACGATAATGGGCAGTATTTTGGAGTTGTCTCCTTTGTATTTTCTGTCAATTTTGGCACGTGTGATTCCCTCTGCCACGGGGGCCACAGTTTCTAAGTGTGATGGGTTGGGCACCAAATTCATTTTCATGACCTCTCCATTTTGAAAGGTTTTGCTCAAGGTGAGGCCCATGTGGTATTTCACATCTCCATCGATGGTTTCATCGTCAAAATCTTTTCCTTCAAATTCGCTAAACAGGTCTCGGACGGGTTTTTTAAAGATGTTGGTCAAGGTGTTCAGGCGTCCTCTGTGTGCCATTCCTAAGACGCATTCTTTGACACCGAAAACTTCACTGGCATTTCTCAAGGCTACCGCGATGGCAGGGATCAAGGTTTCGCCTCCTTCGAGTGAAAACCGTTTTTGGCCGACATATTTGGTTTGTAAAAAATCCTCAAAATGAACCGCTTGGGTCAATTTGGACAGTATGTATTTTTTTGAGTCGGTGGAATAGCTCGGGTGGTTGTTGTTTTTGTTCAAGCGTTCTTGCCACCATTTGATTTCTTTGGGATTTCGAATGTACATGTATTCTACACCGATGGCATCGCAATACATCTGTTCTAAGTGGGCGATGATTGTGGAGAGTTGGGTCGGCTTGAGTCCAATAATTTCCGAAGCGCTGAAAACAGTGTTGAGGTCTTTGGAAGAAAGGCCAAAGTTTTCTATGGAAAGGGTTGGTGTGTATTGTCTTCTTTGCCGAACGGGATTTGTTTTGGTAAACAGGTGTCCTCGAGACCGGTAGCCGTTGATCAATTCGATCACATGAAATTCTTTGTGTACTTGTTCTGGAATTAGAACATCCGTATTTTCTTCTCCATTTAGGGAGTAGTTTTCGTTGGCCAAATCATAGCCTTGAAAAAAGCTTTTCCAACTCGGTTCGACAGAGTCAGGATGGAGGCGGTATTGGTCGTATAAATCGGCAATGAAGCCGGAATGTGCTGCGTTTAAGAACGAAAATTTGTCCATAATTTTTATTGAATACTTGGTGTTTGAGTAAAAAACCTTAACAAAAATACAATGTTTTCGTTGAACGGCCTCTTTTTATATAGTTGATTTGTGTAAAATTCACAGAAATTCAACGGATTTTATTTTTTCTGTTAATTTCTTGTGTTCGGATGAAAATCCTTTATATTTGCACCCGCACATTCAGACGGATTTTTCAAGTTGTCTTTTGTGTAAAATTCCTCCTTAGCTCAGTTGGTTAGAGCATCTGACTGTTAATCAGAGGGTCCTTGGTTCGAGCCCAAGAGGAGGAGCATAACAAAAAGACACCGGTAGGTGTTTTTTTTCGGGATGTGGCGCAGTCCGGTTAGCGTACACGGCTGGGGGTCGTGTGGTCGCAGGTTCAAATCCTGTCATCCCGACCAAGCACACGCAATTAGAACTTTAAAACCTTGACAATAATTTCATTGTCAAGGTTTTTTTTAGGCCCTTTTTTAAGGTGTTTTCTTTTTAAAAAAAATAATTCACACCAGTTGTCTAACTTAAAATATTAATTATATTTGCACTCGCAAAACAGCATTGTTTTGTTGCAATGAAACTCCTCCTTAGCTCAGTTGGTTAGAGCATCTGACTGTTAATCAGAGGGTCCTTGGTTCGAGCCCAAGAGGAGGAGCGAAAAAGCGAAAAAGCCACACGGACGTGTGGCTTTTTGTGTTTTGGACTCTGAGCGCCGAACCTTTTTTTATGCCGACCTTGACAATTTATGGAGAAGACAGCTGTGTTTAAAATTTTTCACCTGATTCATGGATGGATGATTGCTGAATACAAAGAAGAAAAACGGATGGGACACTTTGTTCCAAGTATTTGGCAGTCAATTTAGAGGCAAAAATTTAGTATGGCGTCCATCAATAAAGAAAGAATGTTTGGTAAAGGAATTATTTTTTTCAGTACATTGCAACCATGTATAAAAAAACCCTACCCATCTTCCTCCTTTTTTTTAGTTTTTCAGTAGCAGCCCAGGAGGTAACTTCGAAAGAAACGACAATCAAAGTAGAAATTGTAAAAAACAGTGCAGAAGAATTTCAGTTGACAGGCACCAAAGAATTTCGACTGAACATGTTGGATCTTTTGACGATCAACGCCTTGAATTTTTCTTTTGAAAAACTAGTCGATTCACAAAACAGCTATGGAGTTTCTGCCTACCTCAATGGGAAATTCACAGAATTTCCTTACGCTAAATTTTCAGTCAGTCCTTTCTACCGTTTTTATTTTTTAAACAAAGAAGGTTATGGTGCTCGTGGGAGGTTTGTAGAAGTTTTTTCTTCCTTTGCAACGGGTGATGGAGATTCGGAGTCAGATTTGTTTTCGTTATCAAGTTCGGATAAGTCTTGGACAGACGTTTCTTTAGGAGTTAGTGTCGGCAAAAAATGGATCAATAAAAAAGGATGGACTTTTGAAATCTATATAGGAGCCGGAAAATATCTTTTTTCAGAAGACAGCCCTTCGCATGTGATCCGATACGGATTGAACCTAGGGAAACGCATTTAATTTTCAGCATTTGGGGTTTGACAGAAAGCTTTCTTAATTTCTGTCTAAGAGGAGCAGCAAATATATAGGTATTGAAAACCGATGCTTTTGCACTTTGCGCTTCAGGTTTACCCAAAACTTTTTCTTTTCCATACCTTGCATTTTAAGGAGCTTGCAATTGCCGAAATCAAGGGCTCGTGACAAGCACAAAAGTATCCGCTTGATTTTTAGGCAGAAAAGCTTGGAATTTGTAAGTTTGCAACTTGTTTTTAAAACACCATTTCGGCAGTGGTTTTCGACCGTCTTTTTTTGTTTCAAAAAAAGACGTTTTATCTCATAGCCGTCGTAAAATAAAAACAGTTAAGTATTTGATAATAAGGATTATAAATTATTTTTATCAAACAGTGAGTACAGTAAAAAAGCACTGCAAAAGTTCGGTAGTTTTGGGACAGTTGCGTACTTTTGAATTCAAATTGTAAAACAAATCATAAAGATTACAAAATGGCAAATACACTATTCGACAAAGTATGGGATTCGCACGTAGTTCGTAAAATTCAAGACGGACCAGATGTGTTTTTTATCGACCGTCATTTCATCCATGAAGTGACCAGTCCAGTAGCCTTTCTTGGCTTGAAAACAAGAGGCATTGGCGTACTGCACCCCCAGCGTACTTTCGCGACAGCAGACCACAATACACCTACCATCAACCAGCATCTGCCTGTTGAAGACCCTTTGTCTGCAAACCAGCTTAAAGCCTTGGAAGAAAACTCCAAAGAACACGGTATCAGCCATTGGGGATTGGGACATAAGAACAATGGAATCGTACATGTTGTAGGTCCTGAAAACGGAATTACCTTACCAGGAGCCACCATCGTTTGTGGAGATTCACACACCTCTACACACGGAGCTTTCGGAGCCATTGCCTTTGGAATTGGAACTTCAGAAGTAGAGATGGTATTGGCCACGCAGTGCATCATGCAGCCCAAACCCAAAAAGATGGTCATCAATGTCAACGGGAAATTGGGACGGGGAGTTACACCCAAAGACGTCGCTTTGTACATCATTGCACAGCTTACCACTTCAGGCGCTACGGGCTACTTTGTTGAATACGCGGGAGATGTTTTTGAAGACATGACCATGGAAGGACGGATGACCGTTTGCAACCTGAGCATCGAGATGGGCGCTCGTGGTGGAATGATTGCACCCGACCAAAAAACATTTGACTACTTACAAGGCCGTCCACAAACTCCCAAAGGAGCAGCCTGGGATACAGCAATGGACTATTGGAAAACCTTGAAAACAGACGAGGGAGCTGAATTTGACAAAGTGTACAATTTCAACGCTGCTGACATCGAGCCGATGATTACTTACGGAACCAATCCTGGAATGGGAATTGGGATTTCCAAAGACATCCCTACTGCTGCTGAGGTAGAAGGCGGAGCGGCGACTTACCAAAAATCACTCGGTTACATGGGTTACAACGAGAAGGAAGCCATGATCGGGAAAAAAATCGACTTTGTCTTTATCGGATCTTGCACCAACGGAAGGATCGAAGATTTTAGAGCCTTTGCTTCCATTGTAAAAGGAAGGAAAAAAGCAGGTCATGTCACGGCATGGCTGGTTCCAGGATCACATATAGTAGAAGCAGCCATCCAAGAAGAAGGACTTTTAGACATATTCCACGAAGCGGGATTTGTCTTGCGTGAACCCGGATGTTCTGCCTGTTTGGCCATGAACGACGACAAGGTACCTGCTGGAAAATACGCGGTTTCGACTTCCAACAGAAACTTTGAAGGAAGGCAAGGACCGGGATCTCGTACTTTGTTAGCGAGTCCTTTGGTAGCAGCTGCTGCAGCGGTCACAGGAGTCGTTACCGACCCAAGAGATTTGATGTAAAAACAACCTAGAAACGAGAAAACGTTTCCATTTTCCAAAAAACAACAAAATAAAACAACATGGCATACGATAAATTTAACATCTTAAAAAGCTCTGCATACCCATTGCCAATTGAAAATGTGGATACAGACCAAATCATTCCAGCACGCTTCCTAAAAGCCACAGAACGCAAGGGTTTTGGAGACAACTTGTTTCGCGACTGGAGGTACAATGCTGATGGAAGCCCCAAAGCAGACTTTGTGCTCAACGATTCAAAATACACAGGGAAAATACTAGTAGGAGGTCGTAATTTTGGTTCGGGATCTTCGAGAGAACACGCAGCTTGGTCCGTCTACGATTTTGGATTTCGTTGTGTCATCTCTTCCTTTTTTGCTGATATCTTCAAAAACAACTGTTTGAACATTGGCGTATTGCCCGTACAGGTAAGCGCTGCCTTTGCTGATAAGATATTTGCTGCGATTGAGGCCGATCCACATACTGAAATTGAAGTCAATTTGTCCGAGCAAACCGTAAGGATCGTCGCTACAGGAGCCCAAGAAAATTTTGACATCAGTGGCTATAAAAAAGAAAACCTCTTGAACGGTTTTGATGACATTGACTACTTGCAAAACATCAAATCTGAAATTCAAGACTTTGTAAAAACACGCCCTTTCTAAGAAAGGATTCGCTAACTTTGTTAGCAGACAACTATATTTAAAAGCGTTTTCACAGCAGTGAAGCGCTTTTTATAGTGTATTCAAATAAGCATTTTAAGGAAACTCCCTTAGTACAGATACAAATGGAAAGAAGAAAAATAGAAATCATGGACACCACACTTCGGGATGGGGAGCAAACCTCCGGGGTGTCTTTTTCTGTTTCCGAAAAACTGACCATTGCCAAGCTTCTTTTGGAGGAACTGCAAGTAGACCGCATTGAAATTGCTTCGGCAAGAGTCTCAAAAGGAGAGCTGGAGGCCGTTCAGAAAATCACCCAATGGGGACTTGAAAACAACTACCTCCATCGGATTGAAGTATTGACCTTTGTCGACGGAGGAAGCTCACTCAAATGGCTTTCCAAAGCAGGAGGTAAAGTGCAAAATTTATTGACCAAAGGCTCTTTGAATCACCTCACACACCAGCTAAAAAAAACACCCGGACAACATTTTTCCGAAATTGAAGATGTCCTTGAACTCGCCAAAGAACAAGGAGTAACAACCAATGTGTATTTGGAAGATTGGAGCAACGGCATGCGAAATTCTCAGGACTATGTTTTTCAGTTTTTAGACTTTTTAAAATCTCAAAACATTCGACGGGTCTTGCTGCCCGATACGCTCGGAATTTTGACCCCTCAAGAATCTTTTGACTATGTTTCTATGGTGCGGTCAAAATACCCAAGCATGCACTTTGATTTCCACGCACACAACGATTACGATTTGAGTGTTGCCAATGTCATGGAAGCGCTCAAAGCCGGAGTAAATGGCTTGCATTTGACCATCAATGGAATGGGAGAACGCGCAGGAAATGCCCCTTTGGCCAGCGCCATCGCCGTGATCAACGATTTCCTTCCAGGTCTGGAAGTAGGGGTCAATGAATCCTCCTTGAACAAGGTCAGCAAATTGGTCGAAAACTTTTCTGGCTTCCGCATCCCTGTCAACAAACCCGTTGTAGGCGCCAATGTGTTTACGCAAACTGCGGGAATCCACGCAGACGGAGACAACAAAAAGAATTTGTATTTCAACGACCTGCTACCAGAACGTTTTGGGAGAAAGAGAAAGTATGCTTTAGGGAAAACTTCCGGAAAAGCAAACATTCAAAAAAACCTCCAAGACCTCGGATTGCAGTTGAACGACGAAGAGTTGAAAAAAGTAACCCAACGCATAATTGAATTGGGAGACAAAAAGGAATTGGTTACTCAAGAAGACCTTCCCTACATCATTTCCGATGTCTTGGATAGCAGTTCTTACAAAGAATCTGTCGTAGTAGAAAGCTATGTCTTGAACCATGTCAAAGGACTGCAGCCGACAACGACACTGACCATTCGCATCCATGGAGAGCTCTTTGAAGCCACTGCCCAAGGAGACGGTCAGTTTGATGCCTTTGTAAACGCCTTGAAAAAAGTATACGCAACACACACCGACAAAACCCTTCCAAAATTGATTGATTACGCAGTGCGCATCCCACCCGGATCGCATTCGGACGCTCTCTGTGAAACCATCATCACTTGGAAAAACTCCAAAAAAGAGTTCCTCACCAGAGGCTTGGATTCAGACCAGACGGTATCTGCAATCAAAGCCACTCAGAAGATGTTGAATATTTTAGAAATGTAACATGCCTTTGCAGCATCGTGCCGCAAAGTTTATCAATAAATACAAGCAACACGCAAACGGTTCAATTTCAAAACACCGGATGCTTTAAAAACAACAACATGAACGTAAAGATTGCCCTTTTAGCCGGAGACGGAATTGGACCTGAAGTCATTGACCAAGCCGTAAAAGTTTCAGATGCCATTGCAAAGAAATTTGGACACCAAATCACTTGGCAACCTGCACTGACAGGTGCTGCTGCCATAGATGCTGTCGGAGAACCTTACCCAGACGAAACACATGAAATTTGTGTAGCTTCAGATGCTGTCTTGTTTGGAGCCATTGGACACCCTCGTTATGACAACGACCCTTCTGCCAAGGTACGTCCTGAACAAGGATTGTTGAAAATGCGTAAAAAATTAGGCCTCTTTGCCAATGTGCGTCCTACCTTTACTTTTCCCTCTTTGATCGAAAAATCTCCTTTGAAAAGAGAACGTATTGAAGGTACTGACTTGGTGTTTTTACGCGAATTGACAGGGGGTATTTACTTTGGTGAAAAAGGAAGAAGAGACGGTGGAGAAACTGCTTTTGACAACTGTGTATACACCCGAGAAGAAGTAAAACGACTTGCCAAAAAAGGATTTGAACTGGCCATGACTCGTGAAAAGAGATTGTGTTGTGTGGACAAAGCAAACGTGTTGGAAACTTCCCGTTTGTGGAGAGAAACCGTACAAGCAATGGAAAAAGACTATCCAGAAGTAACCGTTTCTTACGAATTTGTAGATGCCGTAGCAATGCGATTGGTGCAATGGCCAAACGCTTACGATGTCTTGATTACAGAAAACCTATTCGGTGATATTTTGACAGACGAAGCTTCGGTCATTTCAGGATCTATGGGCTTGATGCCTTCCGCCTCTATGGGAGCAGAAATCTCTTTGTTTGAGCCGATTCACGGATCCTACCCACAAGCAACAGGCTTGAACATCGCCAATCCATTGGCAACCGTTTTGTCTGCGGCCATGATGTTTGAAACTGCTTTTGGATTGCAAGAAGAAGGAGCTGCCATCAGAGAAGTGGTCAACAAATCTCTGGCAGAAGGAATCGTAACAGAAGACTTGGCAGATGGTGGAAAAGCCTACGGAACCCGTGAAGTAGGTGACTGGTTGGTCAAGAACATCTAAGCGAAGAACACAACAAAAAAAGCGCTCTCAAAGAGCGCTTTTTTTTTGAAAATAAATCAGTGACCGACAGCTATTTTCCATGGATGGTCCTCTCAACGAATAGTAGTATTTTAGCCAAAAACCCCTTTATGTTACGATTGGAATTGCCGACAGACCCCAGGTGGGTAAACATAGTAGAGAAAAACATCGATGAGATTTTGACGGACCACGCTTGGTGCGAACAAAAAGCAGCTACAAATGCCATCACGCTCATCACCTTCAATCCCAACCTTTCCGATTTGGTCACGGACATGCTTTGCTTGGCCAAAGAAGAATTGGAACATTTTGATCGGGTACACGAGTTGATTAAAAAGCGCGGGGGTGTTCTTGGTAGGGAGCGCAAAGATCCGTATGTAAACGACCTGTTTCAATTTTTAAATAAAGGAGGCAGTCGCCAAGAAGCTTTGGTCGATCGCTTGCTCTTTTCTGCCTTGATTGAAGCGCGCAGCTGCGAACGCTTTCGTGTGCTCTCAGAAAACTTACAAGACCCAGAACTCGCTCAGTTTTACAGAGAGTTGATGGAGAGTGAGGCCGGACATTACACCCTTTTTATCGGCCATGCTCGAAACTACGGAGGGCGCGAAAAAGCAGACAATCGATGGCGAGAGTGGTTGGATTACGAAGAAACCATCATCAAAAATTACGGGAATAAGCAAAGTATTCACGGGTAGTTTTTGCCCATCAAAAAAGCCCTGCAACAGCTGTTGTAGGGCTTTTTTGATGTTTTCAATCGGTTCTTATTTGGCATCCAAGAGCTCAAAAAATTGATCCAATTTTGGCATGATGATGATTTTTGTTCTTCTGTTTTTCGCCATATTTTCAGGGTTGTCATTTTCCGCCAACGGTTGGTAGCTGCTTCTTCCTGAAGCTATTAGTCTGGCTGGAGTCACTTCAAAGTCGTTTTGCAAGATGCGGACAATCGAAGTTGCGCGTTTGACAGACAAATCCCAGTTGTCGTCCAACACATCTGTCTTGATAGTTTTGGAATCGGTATGTCCTTCTACGATTACATCCATTTCAGGTTGTGCATTGATCACTTCTGCTACTTTCTTCAAAATGCTGTTCGCTCTGCTTGAAACTTGGTAAGAACCACTTTTAAACAACAATTTATCTGCGATGGAAATGTAAACAACGGTTTTTTCAATATTCACTTGAATGTCATCGTCGTTCAATCCATTGTTCAGAACTTTCTTCAAATTGAAGGCCACCGCCAAGTTGATCGAATCTCTTTGAGAATTGACCTCCTGAATGTGTTGTATGTAAGCGTCTTTTTTGCTCAACTGATTCAACGTTTCTTTGACATTTTCTGAGGCTGATTTGGAGAGAATGGTCAGGTTGTCCACAAATTCCAAGGCCTTTTCATTTCCTTTCATCAAATAGTCAATCTTGTCCTTCAAAGAAGCCACTTTGCTTTGTTCCTTGTCGAGATCCCCTTTGGTGTCAGACAGTGATTTTTTGGTGTTTTCCAAAACTTCTTTCGTGCCCAAATGTTTGTTTTGTAACTCTGTAAATTGTTTCTTAGAAACACAAGAGGAAAGCAAGAGCATTCCTACAGAAAATAATGCAATTAGTTTTTTCATAACGTTCTTAATATAATTAGTTTTACAAATATATAAATTAACACCTACATTTTGTCGAAAAACACCTCGTTCTTCATTACTTTTAAATTTCCAGAAAAGATTCAAATGAATTTGTGGTTCCTTTTTTTCGGACTCCTTTTTTTTGCCTCGTGTAAAAAACCACTGCCTGCTCCCAAACATTTGGAAGGAGTTGTTTTTGGAACCACCTTTCACATCAGTTATACAGATACCTCACCACGAAATTTTGAACAACCGATCGACAGCCTGTTCCACCTCGTCAATACCTCTCTGTCTACATACCTCCCTACGTCTTTGATTTCTAGAGTCAATGCAGGAGATGCCCCTGTTGAAGTAGACACCCTATTTTCCGAAGTTTTCTTCAAGGCCGCTCGTATTTATCGAGAAACGGAGGGCGCCTTTGATCCGACCATTGGGGTCTTGGTAAACGCTTGGGGTTTCGGTCCTGAAAAGCCACTACAAGATTTGGATTCTTTAAAAATTCAAGAATTGTTGCCTTTGGTTGGTTTTGATCAAGTACAACTCCAACAGAGGAGGGTTTTAAAAAAATACTCAAAAACCTATTTTGATTTCAACGCCATTGCAAAAGGCTTTGGGGTTGATGTCGTCGCCCGCTATTTGGAATCCCAACAGATTTCGAATTACTTGGTAGAAATAGGCGGCGAATTGCGTGCTCGAGGCACTAACAGCGAAGGGTTGTCATGGAGGGTAGGCATCGAAAAACCCAATGTTGACGGTTCCCGCTCCCTTCAAAAAGTCATTGTTTTGAAGAATGCTTCCATGGCCACTTCTGGAAACTACCGCAAGTACCGGATTGATGCCGTTACCGGAGAAAAATACGTACACACGCTCGATGCCCAAACAGGCTATCCCGCCAAAAGAGATTTGCTGAGTGCCACTGTCTATGCGCCCATCGACTGTGCCGATGCAGACGGTTATGCCACCGCCTTTATGGCCATGGGTTTTGAAAAGACCAAAGTGTTTTTAAAAAAACATCCAGAGTTGTCAGCTTTTTTGATCTATGTAGATGCAAATGGAAATACACAAGAATACTGCTTCCCGGAAGTTCCGAATTCCTGACATTTTGAAATCAGGATTTTCGACAAATGGGTAGAATTTCTGTACTTGACAAACGGTAAGTTTCAATTTTTTCCTCGCTTACGAGTTCTGTGCATTTTAGCGGAGTCACTTTAAAGCCCGCCTTTCTAAGCCTGTCAAAATAGTCTTGCCCGTAGACACGTACGTGGTCGTACTGACCAAAATGTTTTTTGCGCTCAGCTGCAGTTCGGATGCTTGCATCCTCATAGGTGGTTGCTCTTTGCAAGTCTTGAGGAACTTGAAAAATTCCCAAACCACCGGGTTTTAAGACGCGGTGCAATTCTTGCAGGGCTTTTGCATCGTTTTCGACATGTTCCAAAACATGGTTGCAAAAAACCACATCGTAGCTGTTCTCTTTAAAAGGAAGTGCACACAAATCGGCTTTGATATCTGCCAAGGGAGAATGCAAATCTGTGCATAGGTATTCCCAATTTTTAAGGCTTTTGAACCGTTTGTAAAAACACTGTTCAGGTGCGACGTGCAGCACTTTTACGGTTTGTTGAAATAGGGAAGTGTTGTTTTTTAAATACAGCCACATCAATCGGTGACGCTCAAGTGATAAGGTGCCTGGAGCCAGTACATTTTCACGCTGGTTTTCATAACCATACGGCAGGAATTTTCGAAAGCTACGTCCGTCAATCGGATCCGTATAGCGCTTCCCTTTTAGGGTAAATGCGACGATGGGAGCCACCCAATAGCTGGCTTTGATCAACCAAGGCCTTGGAATGCTGTTGAGAACAAATTTAAAGAGAACCATGTGTGTTTTTTAGAGAGGAGTCAACTTTTTTTTGCGAGGTGTCACTTTTACAAATCCAAAACGGTGTTTTTTCGAAATTCGTTTTCCACCGTATTGACGACTCCCAATGCGGCATCGATATAGGCAAAGGTAGAGAGCAATTCTGGTTTTCCATTGACCAAGGCCACGTTGTGTTCGAAATGAGCAGATGGCTTGCCATCTTTGGTCAAGATGGTCCAGCCATCAGGCAATTGATTGATGTTTTTGGTGCCCATATTGATCATGGGTTCGATGGCCACGACCATTCCTTCTACAAACTTTTTACCGCGTCCTCTTTTCCCGTAATTAGGCATTTCAG
This sequence comes from uncultured Flavobacteriaceae bacterium, assembly GCA_963932955.1. Lineage (GTDB taxonomy): Bacteria > Bacteroidota > Bacteroidia > Flavobacteriales > Flavobacteriaceae > Flavicella. Next base: position 116,699 of record CAWVRK010000002.1, on the reverse strand, counting down.
GGTCTTCGTGCATGACGCGTCCCAAGCCGTGTCCTACCAATTCTCTCACCACACCGTATCCGTGGTCTTCCGCGTATTTCTGAATGGCATAGCCTACATCTCCCACACGGTTTCCAGCTTTGAATTCTCGGATGCCTTCGTACAAACTTTGCTTGGTTACTTCCAAGAGTTTTTTTGTTTCTGTCGCGACGTCTCCCACTTCAAATGTGTATGCATGGTCTCCGTAAAACCCGTTTTTCAAAGCACCGCAATCAATTGAGATGATGTCTCCATCTTCCATGGGTTGGTCGTTTGGGATTCCGTGAACGACTTGTGCGTTGGGACTCATACACAAGGTATTCGGAAAGTCGTACAGACCTAAAAATCCGGGAACCGCACCGTGATCTCTGATAAAGGTTTCCGAAATTTTGTCCAAGTACAAGGTGGTGACACCGGGCTTTATTTCTTTGGCGAGCATGCCCAAGGTTTTGGATACGATCAAGGCGCTTTCGCGCATCAATTCAATTTCTTCAGGTGTTTTGATGGAAATCATGACAAGGTTGGTTTGGTTCTTTCAAAGGTACTTTTTTTCTTCTAATTTGAGAAAAAGGCCGCAACGGCTCCGAACTGCAAGATAAAAAACAGCAGAATTCTTGAAAATAATCACCCGATTTCAGAAGGTTTTAGGCCTTCTGAAAAAGTAGTTTACAGTTCCATTGGGGAGATGAATTCTGACTTATAACAGCGAGTGTTGGCTCATGTCTTTCGGTTGGGCAACACCCATCAGCTCGAGAATGGTAGGGGCCACATCTCCCAACACACCGTCTTGAATGTTCTTGATGTCTGCATCGATTAAAATCATGGGAACCGGGTTCGTGGTATGTGATGTATGCGGGCTTCCGTCTGGATTCATCATGGTCTCGCAATTTCCGTGGTCGGCAATCAACAAGGTCGAATATCCATGGGCCAAACCGGCTTCAATGACCGCTTCAGCGCAGGTGTCTACCGCTTCACAAGCTTTGATTGCAGCTTCTAAAATCCCCGTGTGTCCGACCATGTCTCCATTGGCAAAGTTCAAGCAGACAAAATCAGCTTCTCCCTTTTCCAAATCAGCACACAAGGCGTCTTTCAGCTCGTGAGCACTCATTTCCGGTTGCAAGTCGTAGGTAGCTACTTTTGGTGAATTGCGCAAGATGCGAGATTCTCCTTCAAAAGGCGCTTCTTGTCCACCTGAGAAAAAGAAGGTCACGTGTGGGTATTTTTCTGTTTCTGCAATTCGTATTTGTTTTTTCCCTGCTTTTGACAAGACTTCTCCCAAGGTGTTTTTGATGTTGTCGTTTGTGTAAATTACGTGGATTCCTTCAAAACTTTGATCGTACAAAGTAAGGGTCGTAAAGTACAGGTTTAATTTTTTCATGTCTTGTTCTGGAAAGTCTTTTTGAGACAAAGCAGCCGTCAATTCTCTTCCTCGATCGGTGCGGTAGTTGAAAAACAAGACCACGTCTCCCTCTTTGATGGTCGCTTCGGGAGCGCCTTCTGCATCGGTTAAAATTAGGGGCTTGATAAATTCGTCGGTGACCCCCGCCTCGTAATTCTCTTTTAGCGAAGCCACGGCATCGGTGGTTTTAGTTCCTTGTGCATGCACAAGCGCATCGTAGGCTTCTTTGATGCGTTCCCAACGGTTGTCCCTGTCCATGGCATAGTAGCGCCCTGTTACAGAAGCCAGTTTTCCGGTGGTTTGTTGCATGTGGTTTTCAATGTCCTTGAGAAAGTAAGCACCTGATTTAGGATCGCAATCCCGTCCGTCAGTAAATGCGTGCAAATAAACATTGTCAACCTGCTGTTCGTTGGCCACTTCCAAAAGACCTTTTAAATGGTCAATGTGGGAATGAATACCTCCATTGGAAACCAATCCCAAAAGGTGAACGGCTTTGTTGTTTTTTTTGGCGTAGTCAAAAGTATCGATCAAAGCCTGTTCTTTTTCCAAAGTTTTCTCTCGCACTGCTTTGTTGATTCGTGCTAAGTTTTGGTAGACAATTCTTCCAGCTCCTAAGTTCATATGCCCAACTTCAGAATTTCCCATTTGCCCTTCTGGCAAACCCACGTGTTCTCCGTCAGTCCGCAGCGTAGCATTTGGGTATTTCGAATACAGGTTGTCGATATAAGAAGTTTGTGCATTGAAAACAGCAGAAACTTTTGGGTCTTGAGTGACGCCCCAACCGTCTAAGATCATTAGGATTACTTTCTTGTTCATTGTGTCAATTTTTTGAATGGCACAAAGATAGAAAATTCGAAGAAGTTGGCCTGCTTTTTAAATTGAAAGATTTGTTAATTATCCACCGCAACTTCTCTTTTGTGTGTGTATTTTTTCTAAATTTGATTTTTAATAAACCGACACTTATGGCAAATTTTGACAACGAAAAAATACAAGATTATCTAAAAAATGGGGCTGTGGTTCTAGATGTAAGAACCCAGGCCGAATTTGACGAAGGACATGTCGCAAACTCAGAACACATTGTTTTGGATCGCATACCTAGTAACATCTCGACCGTCAAAGCCTATGGAAAACCAGTAATTGCGGTTTGTAGAAGTGGCGCTAGAAGTGGACAAGCAACCGATTTTTTAAAACAACAGGGCATAGACATCATCAATGGAGGTCCATGGCAAAATGTAGACCAGTACCTGTAAAAAAAAAGGTTTTTGTGTCCGTGTTTTTACAAACTACAACAAGGAGCGAAGCGTTTTTAAAAATCAATGTGGTATTTCCTTTTCAACAGTTCCTTTTTGACATCCAATTCTTTTAGAAATTTTTTATGGGCTTCTGAACCCTCATCCAATGCTTTGTGACGGAGGGCCTTTCGGATTGCAGCTACTTGTTTTTGAACACCTGCTGTGTTCGGGTGGATCCAGATTTCTTGGAACTGTTTCCAGATATAGTCGACAGCCGTTTCGTTGGGATGCAATAGGTCTTTGTCAAAAAATCGGTAGTCCCGCAAATCGTCCATTACAATTTCGTAGGCAGGAAAATAAAACGACGTATTTTGGTCTGTCACTTGGTGAATACCCGCCAAAAGGTGGGCTTTGCTCAAGCTATTTTCAACCATGCCATCTTTGAGATGCCGCACCGGACTGAGGGTGAAAATCAAGATCGCTGAAGGGTTGTTAAACTGTATTTTTTTTTGAATATTTTGCAAAGAACGGACAATTTCAGAGACGGTCAATAGCTTTTTTGAAAATGCTTTTTGAGGGATTTTGTGGCAGTTCCCAACAGTGGTTTGGCTGTTGAGGTGCTCGTAGCACCATGCCGTTCCCAAAGTGATGACCACATGGCTCGCGTCTTTTAAAAATTCGTTGCTTTTCTCGATTTCTCCATTGATTTTGTCCAAGACTGCTGCTGCTGTAGGAGCTGAAAAGTCAGAGTGATGTTGAAAGCTGTGCCACCGCTCGTTGTGAAAAAAAAGGTCTTTTTGTAGGTACTGTTTTTGCTCGGTAATTTCTGTCAGCGCTTTTTCGATTGCCAACGGATGAAATAGAATTCCATAGGGATTTGTCAAGCTGTCAAATTTAAAATAGGAAAATTTGTCACCGATGTTTTCCGAAAAACAAGAACCCAACAAGGCAATGTGCGCGTCGTAGGAGATCTGGTTTTTTTGTGGGTTTGTTTTTAAAACCGTTCTAAAAGTTTGAGTTGACACGGATTTATTTTTTAATTTTTTTCGCCTCCAAGAGGATTGTTTTTTTTATTTGCAAAAGGGCTTTTTAGAAAAAGCGACATCACAGAGTCCATCGAACCACAAGGCCTTCGTTGTTTCGAATGTTGAATACCGTTCCGTCCTCAAACAGGAGGTACTGCCCCTTGATCCCTTTTAAGACACCTTCGTACTGTTGTGCCGTGACCAAGTTGAGACTTTTTATTTTAAGGGGGTAGTGTAGCACGGGGTAGTTCAATTCCCAAACATCGGCATTGCTTTCCAGAAAATAAGGAAGCACTTCGTCGGGAAGGTACTGTTTGAGTTCCTGTTTCTTTTCCAGCAAATCGGCAGAAGAAACTTCGTTTTTTAGCATTTTTTGCCAACTTGTTTTGTCTGTGACATGATCTTTTAAGGCGATTTCCGCGATTCCTGCCAAATATCGATTGGGAACTTCTAAAATGGCCAAAGCTTTGCTGGCACCTTGGTCAATCCAACGCGTGGGAACTTGGGTTTTTCGAGTGACGCCCACTTTGATTTCGCTGGACAAAGCCAAATACACGATATGGGGCTGTAATTGTACTGATTTTTCGTAGTCCAAGTCGCGGTCTTCAATTCCTAAGTGAGCCTTGCTCAACTCAGGCTTTAGAATCCAATCACCCGTTTGGGGTTGGTCGTAGAAGCAATCGTAGCAATGCCCTTGCCGAAAAATTTTCTTCTGCTTGTGGCAGTTCAAACACTCGTATTTTTCAAATTGGATTTCGATGGAGCGATCCAAGAGCTGGTTGAAGTTTAGAAAGTCAGACTCTGTTTGCAGGTAGTATTGAACGGTGTCTGAAAATTCAGTTTGCATTTTTTTTAAGACTCCTTGGTAGTGCATTTTTTTTGGTTTGGGGCTGCCTCTTGGCTTTTTTTGTTTGTAAAAGCAAAAGAGAAGCGGTAGAAATTCAAATTTAATCTGTAAATTTATCTGCATAAAGATAGGATTGCTTTTGGCAATAGCCAAATTTAATAGGTGGAAATATTTTTATCCAATGGTTGATTTTCCAAGGCTTTAGGGCCGCTTACTGAAGGAAGGGTGAGTGGTGTTTGCAGCCAGATGAAATTCAAAAAAACAACAAGTTTCGAAGCGATTTTTATGGGGTTTTTATTTGTCAATTCAATCATTTCTTGGTTTCTAAAAAAACGGAAGCACCAGTTGGACTTGTTTGTGAAGTACCCCCATGAAGTTCAATACGAATTGCTTTTCAGCCTTTTAAAAACTGCCAAAGATACCGAGGTGGGGCGTACTTTCTCTTTTGAGAAAATTCACACCTATCAAGAATTTTCAGAACAAATTCCCATTCGCGCTTACGAATCGATGGTACCTCTTTTGGACAAAACACGAAAGGGGACGCAAAATGTCTTTTGGCCTTCCTCCATCAAGTGGTTTGCCAAGTCTAGCGGTACTACCAATTCCAAAAGCAAATTCATCCCCGTCAGTCAAGAAGCCATTGAATACTGCCACTTTAGTGCAGGCAAGGACATGCTCTGTTTGTTTGTAAACAACAATCCGGACACAAAATTGTTTAGCGGTAAGAACTTGCGCCTAGGCGGAAGCAGTGCCATCTATGAAGACAACGACACCTATTTTGGAGATTTGTCCGCCATTATCATCGAAAACCTTCCTTTTTGGGCGGACAACCGCAGCGCCCCCAAACAAAAAACAGCTTTGATGAGTGAGTGGGAAGAAAAAATGAAAGCCATCGTTGAAGAAACGATTCACATTGACATCACCAGTTTGGCAGGAGTCCCTTCTTGGATGTTGGTCTTGTTGTACAAAGTCCTTGAGAAAACAGGAAAAAAAAATATTTTAGAAGTGTGGCCCAACCTAGAAGTGTACTTCCATGGAGGTGTCAATTTCAGTCCATACCGCGAACAGTTTCAAAAACTAATTCCGAGTTCGGAGTTCAAATACTACGAGACTTACAATGCCTCCGAAGGGTTTTTTGCCATTCAAGATCAAAACGATTCTGACGAGTTGTTATTGATGTTGGATTACGGAATTTTTTATGAGTTCATTCCGATGTCCGAATTTCAAGGAGAGGATTCCAAAGCAATTCCCTTGGAACAAGTGACATGCAACACCAATTACGCCTTGGTCATTACTACCAATTCAGGGCTTTGGAGGTATTTGATTGGAGATACGGTCAAATTTACCTCTCTTGCTCCTTACCGGATCAAAATAACAGGGCGCACCAAACATTTTATCAATGTGTTTGGAGAAGAATTGATTGTAGAAAATGCAGAACAGGCCTTGAAAATCGCTTGTGAAAAAAGCAATGTTTGGGTCAAAGAATACACTGTAGCTCCTTTCTTTATGAAAGGCAACGCCAAAGGTCGACACGAATGGTTGATTGAATTCAACACGGCTCCTGAATGTTTGCTGACTTTTTCGGATTACTTGGACAAAGCCCTGCAAACAATCAATTCAGATTACGAAGCCAAGCGCTATAAAAACATGACCTTGACCGCTCCCAAAGTGCTCACCTCGCGCAAGGATTTGTTTTATGATTGGTTGAAGTCAAAAGAAAAATTAGGGGGACAACACAAAATTCCACGCCTTTCAAACAGTCGAAATTTTCTGGAAGAACTGTTGGAGCTCAACAACAATAACTAAGGGTTTAGAGCTTTCGTTCCACCACGAAGTTGATCATGGTTTTTAACGAGGTTTTGTATTCCGAATCGGGATAGGTCTCCAAAATAGCCAAAGCGTCAGATTGGTAGGTTTTCATTTTTTGAGTAGCGTATGCGATGCCTCCGTTCTCTTTGACAAAATCAATTACTTCCTTTACTCTTTTTTTGTTTTTGTTGTGTTTTTTGATGCTGTGAATTAGCCATTTTTTCTCTTTTGGAGTACAGTGGTTCAAAGCGAAGATCAGCGGCAAAGTCATCTTTTTTTCTTTGATGTCAATGCCCGTGGGTTTTCCGATATTTCCGTCGGTATAATCGAACAAATCGTCCTTGATCTGAAATGCAATTCCAATCAACTCCCCAAACTGATGCATCCGACTGATCTCTTCCGAATCTGATCCTACAGAGGCAGCACCAATCGCACAACATGCTGCGATCAAAGTAGCTGTTTTTTGTCGGATGATTTCAAAATAGACTTCTTCGGTGATGTCCAGTCTGCGCGCTTTTTCAATTTGCAACAATTCCCCTTCACTCATTTCACGAACGGCGACAGAAATCAATTTTAGAATGTCAAAATCTTCGTTATCGATGGAGAGCAATAGACCTTTGGAAAGCAAAAAGTCACCTACCAAAACGGCAATTTTGTTTTTCCACAAAGCGTTGATTGAGAAAAAGCCGCGTCTTCGGTTACTGTCATCAACGACATCGTCGTGAACGAGGGTAGCGGTGTGAATCAGTTCGATGATCGAAGCGCCGCGATAGGTACGTTCGTCAAAATTTCCTTTGGAGACCATTTTGGCAACCAAAAAAACAAACATGGGCCGCATTTGCTTGCCTTTTCTTCGTATGATGTAATAGGTAATTCTGTTGAGCAGCGGAACTTTGCTAAGCATGGACACTTTGAACTTTTCTTCAAAGAGTTCCATCTCCCGAGTGATGGGGTATTTTATCAGTTCAACCGCTTTCATAAGTGAAGTGTAAAATTAACGAATTGTTTTTGATTCGTTCTTGCAATCCGAAGATTTCTTAATGTGGAGCCAAAACATTGAAGGCAGGAGGTGTGCCGTCTGTTAAGCTTCTGCTCCGTCCTTATTGGCCAGCTGTCCACAAGCAGCATCGATGTCTTTTCCTCTGCTCCTGCGCACATTGACCACAATGTCATTCATTTCCAACACGCTGACATAATCGGAAATTGCTTTTTTACTCGCTTGTTGAAAGGCACCGTCATCGATGGGGTTGTATTCAATCAAGTTTACTTTGGAGGGGATGTGTTTGCAAAATTGCACCAAGGCCTTGATGGACTCCTTATTGTCGTTGATGTCTTTCCAGACGACGTACTCATAGGTGACTGCTCTGGCTGTTTTTTCATACCAATAGTGCAGGGCTTCTTTCAAATCTGCCAAAGGGAAGGTCTTGTTAAAAGGCATGATTTCAGTTCGCAGGGCATCAATAGCCGAATGCAAGGAAACGGCCAAATTGAATTTTACACCGTCATCTGCCAATTTCTTGATCATTTTAGGGACTCCCGAGGTGGAGACGGTGATGCGTTTGGGAGACATGCCCAAGCCTTCAGGAGAGGTTATTTTTTCAATAGACTCCAATACATTCTTGTAGTTCATCAAGGGCTCTCCCATGCCCATAAATACAATGTTTGAGAGCTTTCGGTTGTAGAGAGACAAGCTTTCTTGGTTGATCGCGGCTACTTGGTCGTAGATTTCATCAGGGTTGAGGTTGCGCATTCGTTTCAAGCGAGCTGTTGCACAGAATTTACAATCCAAACTGCAACCGACTTGACTCGACACACAGGCGGTTGTTCGGGTTTCGGTGGGGATCAATACAGATTCAACCACGAGTCCATCGTGTAAGACGACTGCATTTTTGACAGTTCCATCACTGCTTCGTTGGACCTTGTCTACTTTGATGTGGTTGATGGTAAAATTTTCTTCCAATAAGTTGCGTGTGGTCAAGGAAAGGTTGGTCATGCCCTCAAAAGAGTGGGCTGTTTTGCTCCATAACCATTCATAGACTTGGTTACCTCGAAAGGGCTGTTCTCCCATGTCTTTAAAAAAGACACGCAAGTCTTCTTTTGTCATGCTGCGGATGTCTTTCTTTTTAAGCGTCATGGTTTGTCAAATTTGTGAGGTTTTTTGTTCGCTGGCACTTTCGGTTTTGTAAATCCTTGCTTTTAAACAAAGATACGGGCTTTCCTGTGAAAAAGATTCCCGTACCTTGTTGAGGTACGGGAATCAAAATGTATTAAGAGTGTTTTTCCAGCGATTACAAAATCAGCATGGCATCTCCGTAAGAGTAAAAGTTGTAGTTTTCTTTTACGGCCTCTTCGTAAGCTTTCATCAAGAAATCGTAACCTGCAAAGGCTGCAGTCATCATCATCAACGTTGACTTTGGCGTGTGAAAATTGGTAATCATGGCATTGGCAATGCTAAATTCATATGGAGGGAAGATAAATTTATGTGTCCATCCGTCGAAAGCATTCAAGCGGGCATTGGAAGAAACCGAAGATTCGATGGCTCTCATGGCAGTTGTTCCGACGGCACATACCCTTCTTTTCTTATCCAAAATCGTATTGACTTTTGCAGCTGTATCCGTTGAAATGTGTACTTGTTCCGAATCCATTTTGTGTTTTGAAAGGTCTTCTACTTCTACCGAACTAAAGGTTCCCAAACCTACGTGCAAGGTCAAAGCTTCAAAATCGACGCCTTTGATTTCCAATCGTTTCATTAGGTGTTTGGAAAAATGCAAGCCCGCAGTAGGCGCCGCTACAGCACCTTCGTGTTTGGCATAAATCGTTTGGTAGCGTTCGGCATCCATTTCCTCTACGTCTCTACGGATGTATTTTGGAATCGGGGTCTCTCCCAAAGCAGTTAGCTTTTCGCGAAATGCTTCGTAAGAACCGTCGAACAGAAATCGCAAGGTACGGCCTCTTGAGGTGGTGTTGTCGATGACTTCTGCCACCAAACTTTCGTCTTCCCCAAAAAACAATTTGTTTCCGATACGGATTTTTCGTGCGGGATCCACCAAGACATCCCAAAGCCTGTTTTCAGCACTGAGTTCTCTCAATAAAAACACTTCAATGCGAGCGCCTGTTTTTTCTTTGTTTCCGAACAAACGGGCAGGAAATACTTTGGTATCATTCACCAACATTAAATCTCCATCGTCAAAATAATCAATCACATCTTTGAACTGTCTGTGTTCGATGGTTTGTTTTTCACGGTTCAAAACCATCAATCGAGATTCGTCGCGGTGTTCTGAGGGGTATTCTGCCAACAATCCTTCTGGCAATTCAAAGTTAAATGCGGATAATTTCATGTAGGAATATTTATAAATGAGGGCAAATATACGATATCGAAATAGGGGTTGTCAAGTGTTTGGGGCTTTATTTTTAGCGCCAAGAAAAAAGGGACTGTTAGGTCCCTTTTTACAGTGCATTTTAAAAGCGGGCATCCTATTGAAAATTGGAAAAATCTTCCCAAAAAGCAGGGTAGGATTTGGAGACCACTTCCTGTTCTTCGACAAACAAGCTCGTCTTCAACAACAAGGGGGCAAAAGCCATGGCCATTCGGTGATCTTGGTAGGTGGCGATAGAGACGTCTTTGTGTATTTTTGAAGCTGCCTCTAGGTGCAAGGAATTTTCGGTCACTCGGATTACGGCACCCAATTTGCTCAATTCTTGTTGCAAAGCTAACAAGCGATCTGTCTCTTTGATTTTTAAGGTGTGCAGTCCTGTCAATTCACAAGCAATTCCCATTCCAAAACTCGTCACGGCAATGGTCTGTGCGATGTCTGGTGCTTTGATCAAGTCAAATTCGACTTTGGAAGGCTTTTGAAAATTGGCTGTTTTTTCTAAGGTGATGCTGTTTTCTGAAAATCGGGTGGTGACCCCAAAACTTTGATACAAATTTGCCAAGACGCAGTCGCCTTGCAAGCTTTCTTTTTTGTATGCGCTCAAGGTGATTTTTCCTTTTTCGCTCAAGGCTACCATGCTGTAGTAATAAGAGGCAGAACTCCAATCGGATTCTACGGTGATGTGTTGGTCTTCAATTTCTTTTTGAGGAGCAACAACGATGGTTTGCCCTTCAAAAGAGGTTTGGATCCCCAAATTTTCCAACAAGCTCAAAGTCATTTTGATATAAGGTACGGAGGTGATGGCTCCTTCAAATTCCAATTCCAAGCCTTTTTCTAGACTAGGTGCAATCAGCAACAAAGAAGAGATGAATTGGCTGCTGACATTTCCATTGATGCGAACAAAACCTCCTCGCAATTTGGCGCCCTTAATTTTGAGCGGAGCAAAGCCCTCTTTTTCTATATAAGAAATATCTGCGCCTAAAGTTTTTAGGGCGTCTACCAAGATTTGAATCGGTCTTTCTTTCATGCGTCCAGAGCCTGTGAGAATTACGTCGGAACCTTCTTTTGTGGCGAGATAACCCGTCAAAAAGCGCATGGCAGTCCCGGCGTGTCCGATGTTGATTTCAGCTCCGGTGTTGGCCAATGCTTTTTGAACCAAGCGCGTATCGTCTGAATTGGACAAGTTGTCTATTGATAAATTGGGGTAGAGTTGTTGAAGAATCAGCAAGCGGTTGGATTCACTTTTGGATCCGGTGATTTGAATTTTTTGGTCAATTTCTCCGGTATAGTGTTTGAGGTGTAAACGATTCATAGGTTTTGCTATTCCCAATCTGTTGGATTGGTCTTTTGAAAAGGGAGCTGTTAGTACTTCTTGTTTTTTTTCTTTTCTTTTCTCCGAGAAAAATAGGTCATTGAGACTCCATAGACTGCAGCGATGGCAATTTTTTGGCTGACAAAAGCGCTCCAAGTGCCCGCCTCCAAACTTTCAGATACCGCAGAAAAATTTTCGTATTTCATGTAATGGATAAGTGCGATAATCAGGCTAATGACTCCTAAAAAAAGGATCGAAAATCGCAATGCAATCTTCCAAAAAGGAACTTCTAAAATATTTTTTGTCATGATTTCAACTTTTGGTTGTTGTGATGCCGGTCGTGGTCTCTTTTTGCTTTCTTGTCCAGTTTTTTGTCAAAGGCTTCTTGCAGATCGATATCGGTTTGGTTGGCAAGGCAGAGCAAGACAAACAAAACATCTGCCAATTCTTCTCCCAGCTCTTTGTCTTTGTCGCTTTCTTTTTCACTTTGTTCCCCATATCGTCGCGCGATGATGCGTGCGACTTCTCCCACTTCTTCTGTGAGCTGCGCCATGTTGGTTAATTCGTTGAAATAGCGAACGCCGTGTTCTTGAATCCAAGAATCTACGGCTGCCTGTGCATTTTTTATATCCATAGTGCTCCGGTGTTTAAGCGTAGCAAAGATACACAACTCTTGAGAAAGTTGACAATTTAAAAACCCTTTAAAGAGAAGGGATACACTTTTGTAAAGTGATTCTTCTTTTAAAGGGAATTTTAGCAGTCTCTGTTTGTGTCGTCAGGACCTATTCTTTGATGATTTTTGAGCTCGTTGTTTTGTGTTTTGAACGCACTCGGACCAAATAGATTCCTTTTGGCAATGACTCCATAGAAAGAGGACTGCTCTTGCTTTTCAAAACTTTGCGTCCGGTCATGTTGTACACTTCAACGAAATCGAATTCCTCTGAAATGGTGAGCTTGTCTTTGACAGGATTCGGATACATGCTGATTGGACGAATAACTTCTTTGACGGACAAAACAGAGTTGTAGAGAAAATCATCGAGGTACGCAATCACTTGATCGAAGTTGTTTTCAGAATTTACTTGCAAGACCACTCTGTTGAAATCCGATCTGGTCATAGGATCGGGAGAGGTTTCGTCCAAATTGAAATAAGAATCTTCGTCAAAGTCAAAAGTAATTTCCTGCCACTGGTCCAAGACGATGGGTTTGATGATTTCACATTGAGTACCCCAAGGTTCACCAAGCGTTCCATCTTGGAGTTTTAAAGAAATTTGGTTGGGTTGGTTGCCCGTAATTCCAGCAGTGGGTACGTATATTTTCAAAGCGAAAAGACTGTTTGAAGACAGGTTAAAATTTTCACTGACATCAAAGCGGATGTTGGCGTATTGCCCTCCTGCATCTTGGTATTTTAAAACGGTGTTGGAGCTGTTGATTCCTGTTGAAAAAGGATTTGAAAACCCAGTATCCATTGTTGTGGCATCTTCAGCCCAAGTAGTAATGTTTCCGTCTCCTTCGAAATTGTCGTAAGCGGATAAACCTGAATCAGACGTTTCGTAGACAAAGGAAATCGTGTAGGTTTGAGAAGTTGCCCCGCCTGGTGTGGTTACGGTAACCGTCGTGTTTCCGGGTAAGGAAGTAGCGTCTGTAACGACTGCTGTTGCGTTTCCGTCGGTTGGAGTCGCTGTTACTGTTGGAACAGCAGACCCTTCTGGTAGTTCTACGGTGTACGAAGTTGTTGCTGAACTGAAACCTGTCACGGTCAATCCGTTCACGGTCAAATCATTCAATGTTGTAGTCTCGGAGGAAATAGAGTTGTAGAGAAAATCATCGAGGTACGCAATCACTTGATCGAAGTTGTTTTCAGAATTTACTTGCAAGACCACTCTGTTGAAATCCGATCTGGTCATAGGATCGGGAGAGGTTTCGTCCAAATTGAAATAAGAATCTTCGTCAAAGTCAAAGGTGATTTCCTGCCATTGGTCCAAGACGACAGGCTTAATGATTTCACATTGAGTACTCCAAGGTTCAACGAGCGTACCGTCTTGTAATTTTAAAGAAATCTGGTTGGGTTGGTTGCCCGAAATTCCGGCAGTGGGAACGTATATTTTCAAAGTGAAAAGACTGTTTGAAGACAAGTCAAAATTTTCACTGACCTCAAATTGGATGTTGTGGTATTGCCCTCCTTTATCTTGGTATTTTAAAACGGTGTTGGAGGTGTTGATTCCTGTTGAAAAGGGATTTGAACTAGGATTCAATGGTATAGTCATTTCAGTCCAAGTAGTAATGTTTCCGTTTCCTTCGAAGTTGTCGTAAGCGGATAAACCTGAATCAGACGTTTCGTAGACAAAGGAAATCGTATAAGTTTGAGAAGTTGCCCCGCCTGGTGTGGTTACGGTAACCGTCGTGTTTCCGGGTAAGGAAGTAGCGTCTGTAACGACTGCTGTTGCGTTTCCGTCGGTTGGAGTCGCAGTTACTGTTGGAACAGCAGACCCTTCTGGCAGTTCTATGGTGTACGAAGTTGTCGCCGAACTGAAGCCTGTCACGGTCAATCCGTTCACAGTCAAATTACTCAGTGATGTATCAGCGGTTCCAGTACCTGTTTTGTAAAAATAGACATTGTCAATGTACACGGTTCCAGATCCTTCGAATTTCAGTTGAAAGATGTCGGATAGATCAGGAGTTGAATAAGAACTCAAGGGAATGTCGACACTTTGCCAAGTTCCTGTGGAAATGGCTCCAATAGAAACAGGGTTTTCTGAGGGGCCTGGGCTGATCAAAGAAAGCGACAATTCAGAAGCGTCTGCTGTCCAGTAGTCAAAATGGATTTTCTCAAAGCTAGATACATCTTGGTATTGCGCAGCGTCCAATTCCACGCCGATATAATTCAAGTTTGTGTATTTTCGGACCTCATTTCCTGCAATTGTTTCCAAACTTGAAACGGTACTTTGTCCCCAGTTTGGGGTCCAATTGGTGTTCGGGACATTGGTATAAGCCTCACTGAATAGAGAGATTACATCCGCGGCCGAAGCTGTTGGCGCTGAAGGCGCATCTGTCGGACTTGTAGTTCCTGGATTGTCTCCACCGCCACCATCAGATCCCTCTGTTTGGTAGACGCGTATGTAGTCAATTTCCATAGCAGTTTGAGTGATGTTAGCACCACCTCCTTCGATGGCAATGTTTAGCAAAAAGTATTGTTCCGCATCGTAGGGCCAGGTATCTGCGTCTTTTGTGGAAGGATTGTAAGTGTAATGAACAGTTCCATCTACGCTAAAAATCATGCGCTGGGAGTTCCAATCGAGTTCGTATACGTGAAAAGCTGTTGAAGCCGTCGAAAGATATCTTCCTCCAGTATTGAAGGTCCCCCCATAACTAGAAGGGGTATGCATGGCACTTGAGACGTAGTTTTGATTGTTTCCCCAATGTTCCATGATGTCGATTTCTCCACATGCGGGCCATGGCGTTGAACCGTAACCCTCATTGTCCCAATACCCACCATCTTCGTTTATGTTTTTACCCAGCATCCAGATGGCTGGCCAAGTTCCTGCACCGGTTGGCAATTTGGCACGGATTTCCATTCTTCCGTATTGAAAAGCCACTTTGGAATTCAATCGTGCGGAGGTGTATTCTTTGGTGCGTCCTTGGTCTGTAAAAGTTTCTTTTATTGCGACAAGGTTTAAATTTCCTCCACTCACATAGCTGTTTTCCAATCGGTTGGTGTAGTGCTGTGCTTCATTGTTGTACCAGCCTCCTCCTGCGGGAAGTTGTGTTTGATGGAACCATTTGCTGCTATCGATAGCACCGTCTGAATCAAACTCGTCGGACCAAACCAATTCTTCTGTTTGACTCCACAAAGGAAAGCAGACTAATAGGAAAGCAATTTTTAAAAGGGGAGATTTCATTTGGGTAGTGGTTAAATTTGTTGATAGCTTACAAATATAGTTGTTTTTATGGTTTTTTCTTTTGGTTAAAACCATACAAAGACTCTACATTTTAGCCTCTTTGTAAGATTTTTAAAAAGACATCTCTGTTTATTTCTTCAGCACCCAAACTTGCCAAATGCTCATTGTAAACTTGACAGTCTAAAAGCTTGTACTGTTCTTTTTTTAATTTTTCAACCAGGTACACAAAACCTACTTTGGAAGCATTGCTTACCCTACTGAACATACTTTCACCACAAAAGACTGTTCCAAGATCAATGCCGTACAAACCACCCACGAGTTTCTCGTTTTGCCATACTTCCACGGACTTGGCAATTCCCTTTTTGTGCAAGTTGAGGTATGCCTTTTGCATGTCCTCTGTAATCCAAGTATCAAAACCCTCTTTTCTATCGATGGATTTACAGGCCTGAATGACTTCTTCAAAACAGGTGTTGAAAGTGATTGTAAAGACTTGTTTCTTTATGATTTTTCTCATGCTCTTGGACACCTTCAACCTGTCAAAAAACAGGACCATCCTCGGATTTGGGCAGTACCAAATGATCGGCTCCCCTTCGTTGTACCAAGGGAAGATTCCATTGCGATAGGCTTCTAACAATCTTTCAGAAGAGAGGTCTCCCCCCAAGGCAAGAATTCCGTTTTCGTCTGTGTTTTCAGTAGCAGGAAATGTAGTATTGTTTTTTGAGAGCCAAATCATCGGGTAAAAATAGGAGGTATTTTTGGAAACAAAAAAAGCTGTTTGTGAACAAACAGCTTTTTTTAATGAATTTGAAACGAATTATCCCAAAGAAACTCTTGAGAAATTCACTACAGAAACGTCACCCAATGTTTTTACATATTCAGCAACGGTTTTCTTTTCGTCTTTGATAAAATTTTGATCCAACAGACATTGCTCTTGGTCTAAAGTGGTGTTGTCAGAAATGAAACGCTCCATTTTACCAGGTAAGATACGGTCCCAGATTTGTTCTGGTTTGCCTTCGGCTTTCAATTCTGCTTTTGCAGCTTCTTCCGCTTGTGCCAATACCTCTGGTGTCAATTGAGACATAGAGATGTATTGGGGAACGTTTTTCAAGGTTTTCCCCAACCTACCCAATTCGATGTTGTCTTTTTCGATTACTGCGATGCGCGCTTCTGTTTCAGCAGCGACATAAGCTGGGTCGAAATCTTTGTATGACAAAGAAGTTGCTCCCATTGAAGCTGCTTGCATGGCAAGATCTCTTGCGACAACAGCTGCACCGTCTACATCAGAGGACAAGCCGACCAAAGAAGCGATTTTGTTTCCAACATGAATATAAGATCCTACATAAGGAGCTTCCACTCTAGAAAAATCATTGATTTCAATTTTCTCTCCAATCACTCCAGTTTGCTCTACCAATTTATCAGCAACAGTAATTCCGCCAAAATCAGAAGCTAAAAATTCTTCTTTTGTCGAGTAAGACAATGCTTGTCCAGCCAATTTTTTAGCCATTTCTACAAAGTCTTCGTTTTTTCCAACAAAATCAGTTTCACAACCCAAAACGATGGAAACTCCAACCGTATTGTCTGCATTTACTTTTGCGATTGCAGCTCCTTCAGAAGAATCTCTGTCTGCTCTTTTGGCAGCAACTTTTTGTCCTTTTTTTCTAAGAACTTCGATTGCTTTGTCAAAATCACCTGCTGCTTCTTGCAACGCTTTTTTACAATCCATCATTCCAGACCCGGTTGCTTTTCGCAACTTCATTACGTCTGCAGCTTTAATTTCTGCCATGATTTTATTTGTTTTTTTAAAGTTTGAGTTTATTTTTCTTCGGTTGTTTTGGGAGCTTCTGCAGGAGTAGCTTCTATTGCTGTCTCAGCTTTTACCTCTTCTTTTGCTACGGCTTTCTTTTTTGCTTTTGGCGCTTTGGGTTTTTCGGCTACGGCTTCTTCTTTTGCTACGGCTTTCTTTTTTGCTTTTGGCGCTTTGGGTTTTTCGGCTACGGCCTCCTCTTTTGGAGCTTCTTCAGGTGTTTCTGCAGTAACTGCTTCTTTAGGTGCTTCTGCTTTTTCTTTGTTTGCTTTTCGATTGCTCAACCCTTCTGCTACGGCATCGGTCAAATAACCCATTACTTTGTCTATGGATTTAGAAGCATCGTCGTTTGCTGGAATCACGAAGTCTACTGCTCTCGGATCAGAATTGGTGTCAACCAATGCAAAAACGGGAATGTTCAATTTTTGTGCTTCCGAAACTGCGATGTGTTCTTTCTTTACATCAATGACAAACAAAGCTCCTGGCAAACGCGTCATGTCAGAAATAGAACCTAAATTCTTTTCCAATTTTGCTCTTTGACGGTTGATTTGCAATTGCTCTCTTTTTGACAAGGCGTCGAAAGAACCGTCTGTTTTCATGCGATCGATCTGGGCCATTTTCTTTACGGCTTTTCGGATGGTGATGAAGTTGGTCAACATTCCTCCAGGCCATCTTTCGGTGATGTAAGGCATGTTTACAGCAGCGGCTTTTTCAGCGACAATGTCTTTTGCTTGTTTTTTTGTTGCCACAAATAAGATTTTTCTTCCGGAAGCAGCTATTTTTTCCAATGCTACTGCAGATTCTTCAATCTTCGCAACTGTTTTGTACAGGTCAATGATGTGAACACCGTTGCGCTCTGTGTAAATGTATGGAGCCATGTTTGGGTTCCATTTGCGTGTCAAGTGTCCGAAGTGTACACCTGCATCCAATAAGTCTTTAATTTCAATGTTTGCCATTTTGTTTTTGTTTACGTTCTCTCTGATTAGCAATGTGTAAGTAGCGTTGTGATATAACGGTCTCACACATTTAGATGCTAAACAAGCCTTGGTTTATGAAGGCCTCGATCACTGGATTTTTAATATAGATATGTTTGATTTTTTTGCTGTAAAAAAATGCCATCCAAAAGCGGATTAACGCTTCGAGAATTGGAATTTCTTACGGGCTTTTTTCTGACCAAATTTCTTGCGTTCCACCATTCTTGGATCTCTTGTAAGCAATCCTTCAGGTTTCAATACCGCTCTGTATTCTGGGTCAATTTCGCACAAAGCTCTTGAGATGGCCAAGCGAATTGCTTCTGCTTGTCCAGTAACACCTCCACCAAAAACATTGACAGTGATGTCATATGCCTCTAAGTTTTCAGTCAATAGCAAAGGTTGTTGTACCTTGTATCTCAGCGTAGCTGTTGTAAAGTAATTGTCAAAAGTTCTTTTGTTGACCGTGATTTTTCCTTTTCCATCGGACAAGTAAACACGTGCAACTGCTTTTTTTCTTCTTCCTATTTTGTGAACTGTTTCCATAATTATCTAAGGTCGTTTAGGTTAAATGCTTTGGGTTCTTGAGCTGTCTGTTGGTGCTCAGTTCCCGCATATACATACAAGTTTCTAAAAAGAGCTGCACCCAATTTGTTTTTGGGCAACATTCCTTTTACCGCCTTCTCGATCAAACGAGTAGGATCTTTTTCGAACATTTCTGTTGCCGTCAAAGATCTTTGACCTCCTGGATATCCGGTGTGACGAATGTAAGATTTGTCCGTCCACTTTTTTCCAGTTAAAATAATTTTTTCAGCATTGATTACAACTACGTTGTCTCCACAGTCCACGTGGGGTGTGAAATTCGTCTTGTACTTACCTCTAACTAGCATTGCTACTTTAGAAGCAAAACGACCCAATGTCTGTCCGTCCGCATCCACAACCAACCACTCTTTGTTTACAGTGTTTTTGTTTGCCGATACTGTTTTGTAACTTAATGTGTTCATACACGATTAGTTTTTGTCTTGATTAATAAAATGATTTTTTCCCGTTTTACGGGCTGCAAATATAAGGCGAAAAATTCGATTCAACAACAGTGGCTTTTAAATTTTTTAGATCTCGGGAATTCTTTTGATTCTCAGGGAGTTCTTCGAAGTACAGTCCCTATTTTTTGGAAGCTTTCGTCGAGCGTTTTTTTAGTGCCTCTTTTCGTGTTTAATTTCCGGATTCAAGTCTGTCAACTCGTTGTTTTTATATAGGTCATATGCCGATTGGTAGTAGGCAATCAGCTCTTTGTACAGCCTTTTGTTTTGGCTTGTTTTTGTCAAAGTATTTTGTTTTTGATCCCAATGAAATGTGGTTCCATTGTTTTCTGAATTCAACACCACCAAGCTGTCTTTTTTCAACAAGCCGAGTCTTCTGTAATTGGCTACAAAAGCGCGTTCGTCTTCTGTTTTTGTTTGCCGGATGTCCATGCCGAAAGAATTGCTGGTGTAGCTCCAATTCAAATAGCCAAAGAGCGTTGGAAAAACATCCATTTGAGAACAGAGCTTAGAGACTTCTTTGTTTGCATGCTTGGGCAGGTTGTAGATCATCGCGGGGATGTGGTAGCTTTTGACATTGATTTCTGTTCGTCCAGCACTATAGGCACAGTGGTCAGACATGATCACAAAAACCGTGTTTGAAAACCAAGGCCTGTCTTTTGCCTTGTCAAAGAAATTTTTGAGGGCCGCATCTGCATATTTTACGGCACCCTCGCGACTGCTTCCAGAAGGAATGTCCGTCAGACCGCTCGGGTAGGTATAAGGTTGGTGGTTGGAATTGTTCATTACAAAATTAAAAAAGGGTTTCCCAAAGCGGTGTTGCTCATCGCTCTCTTTTAATAGCTTGTTGTAAATGTCTTCGTCACAGACACCCCATGCATTCTCGAAAGTCACTTCTTCATCAGAAATATTGGTTCTTTTGGCTCGTGTCTTTTTAGAAGACCGGTGTTTTTTTCTTCGATCTACAATGTCAAAACCACTGTTTCCAAAGTAGTTGTTCATGTTGTCAAAAAAACCATCCCCTCCGTAAAAGAAAGTTCTGGAGTACCCCTTTTCCTTAAAAACACTGCCAATGGTGAAAAAGGGATTGTCCAAAGTCCTTTTGACGATGCTTCTCCCAGGGGTGGGTGGGATGGCCAAGGTAATGGCTTCCAATCCGCGAACCGTACGTGTTCCCACAGCGTACAAATTGGAATAGGCGATGGATTTTTGAAAAAGTGAGTCGAGAAAAGGAGTCCAGTTTTTTGAATTGCCAAAGCGCTTCATAAAACGAGCATTCATGCTTTCCAAGCCTATAAAAATCACATTGGGTGTCGTTTCCACACCTTTGTTTCTTATTTCTCTTTTGATGGAATACCTGTTTTCAAAAAGGGAGTCTCCCTGTTTTGACAGGTTTTCTTTTGTTTTTTTAAAGGCGGCATCTCGCGGTATTTTGGCGTAGAATTCATCGTAGCTCAGTTCGTTGCTTTTGTAGGCGGCAAAAAAAGAGTACACACCGGACTTTGCCAGTTCGTTTTCAAAACGGTTTTCGAAAATTTCTGCGGCTTTGTTTTCAATGCTTGTGTGGTAGGCAAGCATGAACAGGACTAGGGTCAGGGTGGGAAATGCTTTTTTAATAAATCCGGATTTGCTGTAAAAGGTGTTTTGAAAGGCATTTTTCTTTTTAGCCATTCGAATGCTAAAAAAAGTTGCCAAAACAATCCCAGCAAGGAGCAAAGGCAAAGGGTAAGACTGGTGAATGTTTTGAACGACCTCGTAGGTGTATAACAAATAATCTACTGCGATAAAATTAAATCGCCTTTGGTATTCTTGCCAAAAAGTGATTTCTGCCAAAGCGGCAAACACCAAGCAAAATACGGAGACGGAATAAAAAAAATAGCAGAGAAACCGGTCGAGCCGGGATCCGTGAAATTGGACGGGTAGCAAAAAAAGGTACGCGGCAAAAAAACTGAGGATGTAGGACAAGCTTCCAAGGTCAAAAAACAGTCCAATCCCAAAAATCTCAAGCAGGTTGAAGGGCGAAAAATCCAATTCTTGAAAACTGATTGCATACAAAATAATCCGAACGACTACTGCCAAAAGCAAATAGGTCAGACCCAAAAATTTGAGAAGGTGAAAACGTGAGGGAATGGAGTGTTTTTGCATCATTTTTTAAAAAAGGAGCTGGGGCTTAATGGGCTTGCAGCCAGTTGTTTCCATAGCCCATCTCTACGTCCAACGGAACCGTCAAAACAAAGGCATTTTCCATCTCTTCTTTGATAAGTGACGGGAGGGTGTCTATTTCTTCTTTGTGCATGTCAAAGACCAATTCATCGTGTACTTGAAGCAACATTTTGGATTTGAGATTGCCAGACTCTATGCGGTTTTGTATGCGAATCATCGCTATTTTTATGATGTCTGCCGCAGATCCTTGAATTGGTGCATTTACGGCATTTCGCTCGTCTCCAGACCTCACCATTCCGTTTTGAGAATTGATGTTTTGCAAATAGCGTCTTCTGTGGAGTACTGTTTCTACGTAGCCGTTGTCACGTGCAAAATCCACTTGTTTGGCCATGTAGGCTTTTAAGGTTGGGTAGGTATCGTAATAAGCGGCAATCAGCTCTTTGGCTTCTTTTCGAGTCATGCCCGTTTGTTGGCTCAGGGTAAAAGCGCCTTGTCCGTATAAAATTCCAAAATTCACGGCCTTGGCATTGCCTCGCTGTTCGCGCGTCACTTCTTCCAAAGGAACTCCAAATACTTTTGCAGCGGTGGTGGCATGAATGTCTTGCCCATCTTTAAAGGCCTGAATCATATTTTCTTCTTCGCTCAACGCAGCGATGATCCGCAGTTCGATTTGAGAATAATCTGCAGCAAATAATACGTGCTCCTTGTTTTTTGGAACAAAGGCAGCGCGCACCTGTTTTCCTCTTTCGGTACGGATGGGGATGTTTTGCAAATTGGGGTTGTTGGAGCTCAGTCGGCCAGTGGCGGCTACTGTTTGTCCAAAAGTCGTATGGACTCTTTTTGTCTTTGCGTTTACCTCATTGGGCAAGGCGTCTATATACGTACCCTTGAGTTTGACCAGGCCACGCCATTCGATGATTTCTTTGATGATGTCATGTGAAGCTGCAAGTTTGGACAAGACGTCTTCATTGGTGGCGTATTGTCCTGTTTTGGTCTTTTTCGGCTTTTCCACCAATTTCATTTTTTCAAACAAGACGATTCCCAATTGCTTGGGCGAGGCCAAATTGAAATCCTCTCCAGCTTGTTGGTAAATGCTTTTTTCTAGTTTTTCAATGTCTTCCGTGATGACGACTGACAGTTTTTTCAAGGCCTCCGTATCCAAATTGATCCCTGCAAGCTCCATTTTTGCCAAGACTTTGAGAAGTGGAATTTCCAAAGTGGTATAGAGTTTTGTCAAACCATTTTCTTTCAGTTCTTTTTCGAAAAGAGGTTTCAATTGGAAGGAAAGGTCTGCGGCTTCCGCACAGTATTCGGCTTGTTCGTTCAAAGGCAGGGTATTCAATTCCACTTGGCTTTTTCCTTTGCCCAACAAACTTTCTTTAGGAATGGTTTGGTAGTTTAGGTAGTTTTCTGCCAAGACGGAGAGCTGGTGTCGCATGTCTGGGTTGATTAGGTAATGCGCCAATAAGGTGTCAAACAAAGTTCCTTGTACCTCGATGCCGTTGTGTCCGAGAATTTTGAGGGCTTGTTTGAGCTGTTGTCCGACTTTTAGAATGGAAGCGTCTTCGAAAAACCCGCGAAATTGTTTTAGAATAGTACTGGCCTCTTTTTCGTCTGCAGGAAGTGGTAGAAAATACCCTTTGCCCGCTTCGTAGCAAAACCCGATGCCGAGAATCTTTGTCTCAGCACGGTCTGTGGCAATTGAAAAACTGACTTCTTTTTGTTGAAGGAGTTTGTTGAGAAGCAATCTCCGTGCAGTGGCAGTATCGACAAATTGGTACAAGTGATTTTTTGTTTTTGCTGTTTGGTATCCGCTGTGTATTTCAGGAGTTTCGGTGGGGCTTAGGGCAAACAGGTCTAATTGAGCAGAGGCAGGAGGCGTCTTCTTTTCCGAGGGTTCTGCGGAAGCCACTTCTGTTTGCTCCGCTTTTGGATGTTGGAACAATTTGTTGACCGAATCCAGAGACCTTCGAAATTCCAACTCTTGAAAGATCTCTGTTACTTTTTGAAAATCAGGATGTGTCAGTCGGTAGTTTTCCTCGTGGAATTCAACGGGGCAGTCGAGCATGATGGTCGCCAACTGCTTGGACAGCAAGCCAAGTTCTTTGTTGGCCTCTACCTTTTCTTTCATTTTTCCTTTGAGCTCATGCGTGTGGGCTAGCAATCCCTCCATGCTTCCATAGGCTTTTAGGAACTTTTTGGCTGTTTTGTCGCCCACCCCAGGAAGCCCTGGTATGTTGTCTACCGCATCTCCCATCATGCCGAGGTAATCGATGACTTGGAGAGGGTGTTCAATTTCAAACTTTTCTTTTACTTTTTCAACATCCCAAATCTCAATGCCGTTTCCCATTCTCGCGGGTCGATACATAAAAATATTTTCAGAAACGAGTTGTGCATAATCTTTGTCAGGGGTGACCATATAGACTTGGTATCCTTCTTTTTCAGCCTGTTTGGACAAGGTTCCGATCAGGTCGTCTGCTTCAATTCCATGCGATTCCACAATGGGGATGTTCATCGCTTCTAAGATTTTATGGATGTAGGGCACCGCAATTTTAATGGCTTCGGGAGTCTCTTGGCGGTTTGCTTTGTATTCTGGAAAGGCCTCCTTGCGGGCCGAAGACCCTCCGTTGTCAAATGCAACTGCCAAATGGTCCGGCTTTTCGCGTTTTATGACGTCCAATAGGGAGTTTGTAAAGCCCAGAATCGCTGAGGTATCCATGCCTTTGGAGTTGATTCTCGGGTTTTTGATCAAGGCGTAATATCCTCTAAAAATTAATGCAAATGCGTCTAGTAAAAATACCCGTTTTTGAGCTGCCATAGGTGCTGTTTTGAATCAAAAGGTAAAGGTACTGAATTCCATCAACAATCAAATCTACAATTGGAAATGTGGCAGGACGAATCCTTAAAAAACCCAAGCCAAGTACAGTAGTAGATTTTTAAAGTCCACAACCGTCACAAAAAATAATTTTCATAAATCACCGAAATACAGTATATTGCAGGGATTTTTATTCTCCGAATTTGGATTTTAAAAATGAACCAAAAACCCAACTGACTATGACTAAATTTGGAGAGCTGATCAACTTAGACATTCCCGTCTTGATCGATTTTTATTTTGAGTGGGATCAAACCGGTGAAAATCCGCACGAAGTTTTGCGTGACGTGGTGGCCGCTTTGGGAGACAAGGCCAAAGTGATTAAAATTGACATTGAAAAAAATGAAGTTTTGGCAGACGCGCTCAAAGTGAAAGCAAACCCTACGTTTATCATCTACAAAAATGGCGCGATGAAATGGCGTCAATCGGGAGATTTGGATGCGAATACACTGATCACTTTGGTTCAGAAATACGCTTAGTCCAATCTTAAAAAACGGTAGCCTTTTTTTGAAAAATGCTCCAAGACTTTGGGCAGTAGGTATTTGAGTTTTTCCGCCGCTTTGACACTGTCGTGAAAAACAAGAATGCTTCCTTTTTCACTGTGTTTTTCAAGTGTTTTCCAGCAAGTTTCTTTTGGGATTTTCGTATCGAAGTCCAAACTCAAAACATCCCAAAAAATAATTTGATACCCATTTTTTTTGAGGGCTCGAATTTGTGAAGGCAAGAGTTTCCCGTAGGGAGGACGAAATAGTTTTCTGTCGTTTTCTCCCCCTTTTTCTTTGTAGATTTCTTGTGCTTTGAGAATGTTTTGAACGTAGTGGTGGGTGCTTGTTTTCCAACCTTTTTTGTGGTCGAAACTGTGGTTTCCGATGCGGTGTCCGGCTGCAATGATTTTCTGAAAAATCAAAGGGTATGCCACGCAATTTCTTCCCAAACAAAAAAATGTTGCTTTGGCACCGTGCTTTTTCAACAAGTCCAAAGTCCATTCAGTGATTTCAGGAGTCGGCCCGTCATCAAAAGTCAAATACAGCTCTTTTTGTTCGGTTTGCACCCGCCAAACGAGCCCAGGAAATAGGGACTGTATCCATTTTGGAATGTGTGCAAACAAGGTGTTCATCGCCGTGGTTTGTTATTCGATAAGGTGTTGAAACAATTTGATATGGGAAACAAAGTCGGCTGCTGCTTTTTCCAAGTAGTCTGTGTCTTTTTCGTAGTTCTCCATATCGCTCACGACGGATCGGTACATGTTCAAATTGCGTTCGATGTCGTCAAAGATCAACTCCAAATAACTTTCGTCAAAGCTGCTGTAATAGGCGATTTTCTGTTGGAAGATATCGATCAACACTTTTGAGATGGCTCTTGCTTTTTCTGTTTTTTCAAGCTGATAATAATAGGAAGGGTATCCCAAACAGATTCCGTAGTGACCAAACTTTTGGACGGGCATTTTTTCCAAACTGAAATCGAGTACTTTTTCGGCTTTTTGAAACTTTCCTTCTGCGATCAGGCTTTCTGTCAAGCGCATCATATTGTTGCGAATGGAAATGGAGTTTTTTCTCGTCTCCACGTCTAAATAGGTGTTTTCAGGATCGATTTCGTCCCAGTCCCAGCCGATGATGGTCGTGTAAAGTGCTTCGGAATCGATTCTGCCCATGTCAAACATGCCTCCTTTGTTGGGGGTGTAGATGGGGACAAACTTATAGGCAAGACCATCCAATTGTAAGTAATCTTTGAGCCAGATGTATTCTTCTGCGGCATTGGCGCCACCCGTAAAGTAAATGGGGTGTTTCCAGTCGTTGTTCGCCAAAATGTCCAGCATGAGGATTCTGTTTTTTGTCAAGCCTTGTGCATCGATATTCAGGTCGATATAGGGCAGGATTTGCGCACTGTCTTTCAAGGCGACCAAGCCGCTTTTCAAGACTTTCTCTTTGTCCACTTGCAAACGAATTTTATCGGTGGGGTAGAATTTTTCTCGGTGGCCACTTTCCGTCTCAAAATAGGTTCTTTTGTCTTGAGAACTGATCCAGGTCATCAGGTCTTTGAGATCCCACCGCGCATCTGTTTGCGGAAAGTGATAAGCGACATCCAAGGTGCCGTATTTGTATTGGTCATGCGTCAATTGGGAAGGGATGGGTGGTGCTTCGTAGGTGGCGCGCTTCATCTGGTCGATGTACCAATCTGTAGCCAAGAGGCTGCTGTTGATCAGTTTGATGTCGGTTCGGTAGTCTTCTACTTCTTGCAAATACCACAAAGGAAATGTATCGTTGTCTCCGATGGTAAACATGATGGCATTTTGATCACAGGAGTCCAGATAGGCTTTTGCATTGAAGTGGGCTGTGTATTTGCCGGAACGGTCGTGGTCGTCCCAATTTTCAGCGGCCATCAATGCTGGGACTGCCAAAAGACAGAGGAGGCTTACTGCCATGGCTAGGGGCTTTTTGGGAAGGTGTTTTTTGAGGGCATCATATAGGGCGTACACGCCAAAACCGATCCAAATGGCAAAAATATAAAAAGACCCCACGACCGCATAGTCTCGTTCTCGAGGTTCAAAAGGTTTGGGGTTTGTGTAAAAGATAATCGCCAAGCCCGTAAAGGCAAAAAACAAAAACAAGGTGTAAAAATTGTTGGGATCTCTTTTGAGTTGAAAGACCATTCCCGCCAATCCCAAAAGAAAAGGAAGGAAGTAATACGTGTTTCTCGCCTTGTTGTTTTGGACCTCTTCGGGCAAATTGCGCTGTGGTCCCAATCGGGCTTCGTCGACAACTGAAATGCCACTCAGCCAGTTACCGTTTTGAATGTCTAAATTCCCTTGTTTGTCGTTTTGGCGCCCCACGAAATTCCACAACAGGTAGCGGCCGTACATGTAGCCGAACTGGTACTGGATCATAAACCGAAGGTTTTGTGCAAAGCTCGGTCTCTTTTTGCTGTTGGCAGGGATTCCCGCAATGGCTTTGTAATTGTCAATGGCTGCGGGGTTGGTCATTCTCGGAATCAGGCCTTTGTGTTCGTCGGTATAGACCGGTCTGGCATTTTTGTACTTGTTTACGATTACATAGGTACCCGTTTTATGGTCTTTTTCGTATTTGGGTTTTTCATCTTCAAAGAGGGGATCTCCGTAAGCGTCTGTCTTTTGTTCTCGGTTGAAGCTGATGGAGTAGTAGGTGTCGTAAAACACGTTGGCATCTCCATATTGCTCCCGGTCGTAATAAGCGAGCAGCTCTCTTGCACTTGAAGGGTTGTTTTCGTTGATGGTCGTATTGGCGTTGGATCGAATTGGCAGCATCAGCCAACAAGAAAATCCAATCATGAGAAATAAGACGGACAAGGTCAGGGTATTTGCCCAAAAGAGTTGCTTTTTGCGGGTGTATTGCAACCCAAAATAGAAAGCAATGCACAAAAGTATGCCCGCGATGATGCTTCCCGAGTTGAAAGGCATGCCTACTGTATTGACAAAAAACAGTTCTGCCACACTAAAGAATCGCAAGGTAAAAGGAAATAGAAATTTAAAGACAAAGGCAAGAACCAAAATGGCCACCAAATTGGCGATGACAAATCGTTTTCCCTTGATATTTGTGTGGTTTTTATAGATGTAAATAAAGACAATTGCCGGGATGACGAGGAGTGAAAGGATGTGCACTCCAAAGGAAAGTCCTACGATATAGCAAATCAGCAAGAGCCATTTGTGACCGCGTGCTTCGTGCATCTCGCTTTCCCATTTCAAGGCCAGCCAAAACAAGAGCGCCATCAAAAAGGAGGACATGGCATAGACTTCCGCTTCGACGGCACTGAACCAGAAGCTGTCTGAAAATGCATAGGCCAAGGAGCCGACCAAGGCGCTTCCAAAAACAGCGATGGCTTTGCTTTCTGTTAATTCTCCCGATTTCAAGGCCAGTTTTTTGGCCAAGTTGCTCAGAGTCCAAAAGAGAAAAAGTATGGTAAAGGCACTGGCAAGTCCCGACATAAAATTGACCATTTTGGCAATTTCAGTGACTTCTGAACTGAACAAGGCAAAAAAGGCCCCCAGCATTTGAAACAATGGAGCTCCCGGCGGGTGTCCTACTTCTAGTTTTACGGCGGTGGCGATGTATTCTCCACAGTCCCAAAAACTAACTGTGGGCTCTAAGGTCAAGGTGTAAGTGACGCCTGCGATTGCAAAGACCAGCCAGCCCAACAAGGCGTTCCATTTATTGTAGTTTGTCAAGAACATAAGGTTTTTTCTAGGTGTATGCGAATTTAATAATTTAATGCGAATAGTTCTTTGGTTTTTACTTGCGAATTCTTTTTTAACATTTCTTTTTTGTCAAATTGCAAACAGGAGCCTTGGAATGCAATTTCTCGGCGGTTATTTTTAAGGGTAGCAAGGCGATTTCAATTCAAAAGAGTTGTCTGTAATTCCTTTTGAACACAAGCATGTCTTGACGATAAAAAACTCCGTTTTGCACGCCTGTAAAAAAGTTAAAAAAACCTTTGTAAGAAGGAAACTTTGCGTTAAATTTGCACCCGCAATACCCGATTATTGACCCATGGTGTAATGGTAGCACTCCGGTTTTTGGTATCGTCAGTCAAGGTTCGAGTCCTTGTGGGTCAACAAAATTACAACGCAATTCTTTGAAAAGAGGAATTGCGTTTTTTTATGCTTTTTTGGAAGATTTCTTTTACACAAGTCCTGAATCACAAATTACCAATCACAGTTTCTCGAGCAAAGTTTGGACTGGGCTTTAGTTTGTTTTTGAAGGGGTTTTCAAACTGGCGATAAAAAGCCCAGTTGCAAGTACTGAAAAGCCCAAGCATGTAGGTGATCCCCATTGTTGTCTTGAGAGACAAAAAAAGACAAGTGCAAAACACAGCAGGGGCAAGAGTTGTTTTTTTACCAAGCTTTTCAACACATCAATTCCTAAAAAAAGCAACAAAACAGCACGGCAGCCATATACGATAAAACCAAGGATTAGGCCCCGCTCACCAAACAAGCGACCGACTTCATCTTCCGAAATCAAAAAGCCTGATTTCCCCATGAGCGCAGCTCCTGCACTGGTCCCCATTCCCAATCGTCCATCAATGAGGGGGTAGGTTTTTAGTTGCAACAAAGGGCCTATGAGTTGGTCTAGCATCCGCAAGCCCATCGATTCTTTTAATGTTCCCCCATGATTTGCCTTTTCGATGCGCGCTGAAAAAACCTCCAAGCCCACTTGGAACAGGGCAGAATTTTCAAAGACCAAAAACAGCAATCCAATGAGAAGAATCAGGTTAAAAAGTTTAAGGTATGTGACGGTTTTGTTTTGGATAAAGACACCCAATACTGCAGCGACTCCAACTGCTAAGACCCAAAAAACTGCAGCTCTCGAAATGGTCAAAGGCAAGACAAACAACATGCTTGCAGCGGCTAGGAACAACACAAGTCGATTGCATTCAGCCTTGGAAAGCCAAAAGTAGAGAACAGATACGGCTGCAAGTGGGTAAAAAGAAGACAGACCGATGATAAACGAAAAGGTTCCAGGTGGGCGGTAATACCCAAGGATTTCATCGAACCCTGCTCCGTTTGGATTTCCTCCAACGCCTCGGTTGACCCAAGCTGATTGGGGACTGTTAAATTGCAAAGCAACCAAAACAGACATCAAAGGGGTTAACAAGAGTACAATCCGTCCAATCTTTTCGACATCTACCTTTGTAAACACGCTTCCAATGACAAAAATTAGTGGGAAATGCAACAGCATGATCCGTGCGCCAAATAGAGAGACAAAGAGGTTTTTATGACCCATTGTGAGCGTTACGATTACAGCTATAACAGTGGAGATCCACGCTACATAGATGTACCTGTTGAGAAAAGGCAGTTGTTGTTTGAATGCCATGAATAGAATGGCAATTGCCAGTGGGTCGCGAACAACCAATAAGGGAGTTGCCAATTCGGGCAGGATCCATTTGCGCAAAGATCCTTCAAACAGCCACAAGCCAAAATAAATCCAAACAGCAATTTTTATGGAGTGGTAAGGGGGTTTTGAATTGCTTGTATTTTCATCGCCGGTTAACATGGCCCTAGTTTTTGCAATAAGGGAAGGCTGTGGGATGGGGCTTTGCATGGTTTTTGTTTGATTTCAATTACGTAGCAAGATAGGAACATATTTTTGAGATGTAAAGAAACTTTAAAAGAAAAGAAGGCACTGCCTAAATTTATTGGGTGAATTTTAATTAACTATCAACGCTGAATCATCCATTTTACATAATCCTTGCTTCACCGACCCCGAACTTTGATTTTAAATAAAAGTATAAAAAAAACCACTTGAGAAATCAAGTGGTTTTTTTAGCTGTGTAAAAACGAGACTTTTTAAGATTTGAAAATATTTCTCCAGATTTTTTTCCTGTCTGCTTCTTCGGAATAGCCATAGCTGTAGCCGTAGTTGTATCCGTATTTATATCCGTATTTGTATCCATAGCCATAGCCGTATGCGTTTTTGGGGCCCAAACCGTTGATGATAATTACCGGATTTTTTAGTTTCCCTTTTTGTTTCAAGTCTTTGTAAAAGGAAATTATCTTTTTGTCGGTATGGTTGGCACGCGTCAAATAAGCCGTAATATCAGCCAAATGGGCCATCAGCAAGGTATCGGTGACCAATAAGGTGGGTGCACTGTCAATGACGATGTAATCGTATGTACTTTTCGCTTCCTCAACCAATTCATCAAAGTTGCCATTGGTCAAAAGTTGGGTGGGCCTTGGTGGTAAAATCCCCGCAATTAAAGTGTCGTGAGTTGGATGGTTTTCAAAGCCTTTGATAATGGAATTTTTCCAGTCATAGCTATTGTCCATGAGGTAGTTGACCAAGCCGCCTTCCTTCTTGTCGATTTTGAGGTATTTGTGAAGTTGTGGATTTCTCAAATCTCCGCCGACCAAGAGTACTTTTTTGTTCAAACTCGCCATTGCTAAGGAGAGGTTTATCGCTGCAAAACTCTTTCCTTCCCCTTGGATACTTGATGTACAGAGAACAACATGCCCTTTTCCTTTTTCTTTTTCTTTTTTGGACAGGACAAATTCCAAATTGGCACTCAAGATCCGTGCGGCTTCTGCAAGGATTGTGCGATCGTTGGGGTTGGTATAGAGCAAAGCTGCTGCTCTTGGTACTTCAGGAATCTCTCCAATGATGTTTGCATCCGACACTTCTTTTTCGATGTCTTTTCTGTTGTGAATTTTAGTGTCCAATGCAAATAAGACAAAAAGGATTGAAAAGGGAATCAACAAGCCCAAGGCGATGGCGCCCAAATAGATAATTTTGCCTTTGGTAGCTACAACACCAGCTGATGACAAGGCATAATCCACGACCTTGACGATGGGTTCAGTCACGGCCAATTTGATGGCTGCGATTTCTCTTTTTTCGAGGAGCAAGAGGTACAAACTTTCTTTGATTTTTTGTTTGCGTTCAATTTCACGCAGCTGTTTTTCTTTGAGTGGCAAGGAAGCCACATTGATATCATATAGTTGGTTGCGGAGTTTCCACTGTTTTATGGACTCTTCGATCTGTTTGCTGTAATCGTTTAACGAGCGGTTCAAATTGGCTCTAAATTTTGCAATGGATTTGTTGAGTAATAGGACATTTGGGTTGTTGGCACCCCCACTGTTTAAGAGCTTGGTGCGTTCTAAAACCATCTCATTGTAGCTGTTTACAATGGAGTTAACGGA
This sequence comes from uncultured Flavobacteriaceae bacterium, assembly GCA_963932955.1. Classification (GTDB taxonomy): domain Bacteria; phylum Bacteroidota; class Bacteroidia; order Flavobacteriales; family Flavobacteriaceae; genus Flavicella. The sequence goes on along the minus strand of CAWVRK010000002.1, from coordinate 85,274 downwards.
CGTATTGTTTACCCCAATGTTCTCAGGGAGTAGCTCGTTGTTTTGTTTTTGCAAACTTTCAAGAAGCATCTGGGTCAATACCTGCTGGTTTTCAATCTCAAACAATGCAACATCTGCGCGGTTTTGTTTTTCCAAACTCAAAGGAGCACTTACCTTTAGGTCGACAAAGTTGTTTTCTTCTTTGAATATCTTTTTGATTTCTTCAATGGCGTTCAACTCTTCTTCCAAAGACTCAAATCGCTGGTCGATGAATTCGATGGTGTTTCGGTCCACCAACTGTTTGTCAGTGACCCCGTCCAAGTTGTACACATCAATCAAGCTGTTTAGGATGCGTTCGTTTTTGTCTTTCAATTGGCTGCTAATAGAAAGGACCATCACGTCACTAAATTCGCCTGCTCGTGTCACTTGGATGTTTTGTTGCAAAGACAAGCTTGCATTGTGGATGGGTGTTAAGACAACTTGGAAGAAGTGTTGGGGAGATTGCTTCTCAATCAACTTAGCCACCATCGCTTTTGGAATGACAATCTCAAAAGGAAGCGAATGCTTTTGATTTCGGGTGTTAAAATCTTTAAAGACATAGCTGTTTTCTGTATTGTTTGTTGGATTGATGCGAAGTTCTTCGGCGCTCAAATACACCTCAAAGGCTTGATAACTTTTAATGCTGTCCGGGTTGATCGTTTGTTCAAAGTCAAAAGGTAGTTTTTCGATCGCTACCGATTTAAAACGTTCTATCCGTGCAAAACTGCTTGTCAAACCTAATTGACGTACCAACGCTTTCTTCAATCGGTAGGAAGATAGTATTTCGATTTCATTTTCATGGTTGATGTCAAAGGCAGCCATGGAAGTGAAGTTGGCGATACTCGGAATGGTGGCTGCCTCGGCATCCGTCAACAATTTGATTCTTGCAGAACTTGAATAAGTATTGGGGGTATGTCGCAGGGAGAAGAAAGCGATGGACAAGGCAATCAATACCGAACCTACAAACCAGAACTTATACTCGAGGTATTTTCTCAGTATTTCTTTGAGGTCGATAATGTTATTTTCTACAAATAAATCGTCGTTCTTGTAGGAGGTATTCATAGCTTAATTGGTTAGGAGTGTCAAGGTACTGATGAGTATAGAGGCAATGGTAACGAGCGTGGTAGGTGTGCCAAGATACCCCGCGCTTTGTAATTTCGCATAATTGGGTTTGACTACAATGACATCGTTCGGTTTGACAAAGTAGTAAGGACTGTCAAGCAGATCAATGGAGGTCAAATCCAATGTTGCTGTTTTGCGCTGTCCATCCTCTTCCCGAATCATCAGGACTTCTTCTCGTTGTCCATTGATGGTCAAATCTCCCGCATAACCGAGCACTTGCAAGATGTTTATTTGGGGTTCTACGAGTCCAAATGTGCCTGGTATTTTCACCTCTCCCAAGACGGTCACTTTGGAGTTTAACAGACGGACATTGATACGAGGATTGACCAAGTGTCCTTCAGTTACCAAACGCTTTTTTAAAAGTCTTTCTAATTTTTTTGGGCTTAAGTTTTTGACCAAAATATTTCCCAAGGTTGGAAATTCAATGCTGTAGTTGGGAGTGACCACATACCCTTCTAGTTTCATAAGATCAATATTGTCTGCAAACCTTCCTCCAACCATATCTTTGCTATAGGGAATGGCTGCTTCCGGCACTGAAGTAACGACCTCTATCTTTAGTATGTCATTGGGTTGCAATGTGTTTTCAACCATTTGGACTTGTTTTTGAACATAGTTTTGTTCGTTCTGGAAATAAAAAATTTCTTTTTTACTAACACAAGAACAAAAACATAGGACAGCTGACAACATCAGGAGAAGTTTTGTCTTACAAAGGGTTTTCATAGATATAGGTATTGGGTTTAAAATAAAAATAGCGTGTTTACGGGTATGAGCCAATTTGATAAGTTGAAATCTGAGTTTTTTTTGGTTCAGCAATTAAAATTACCGAGCGTTTTGAAAACTTTTTTCACTAAAAAGAGTGGCAAAGACGATTTTGATGTCTTTGATCAAGGACCAGTTTTCAATATAGTCCATATCGTACTCTACACGTTTTTCCATCTTCCACAATTGTTCGGTTTCCCCGCGAAATCCATTGACCTGTGCCCAACCCGTGATGCCAGGTTTGATAAAATGTCGGGACTTGTAGTGGAGGATTTCTTTGGAGTAGAGATCTGTATGAAACAGCATGTGTGGTCGCGGCCCCACCACAGACATTTGTCCGAACAAGACACAGATAAACTGCGGCAATTCGTCTAAGTTGTACTTGCGTAGAAATTTGCCAATTTTCGTAATACGCAGGTCCTCATTCTCTGCCTGTTTCGCTTCGGAAGCTTTGTTTTGTTTCATGGTACGCAGTTTGAGGCAATTGAAGGTTTTGTTGCTCATGCCGGTTCTTTTTTGGACAAAAAATACAGGACCTCTGGAGTCTATTACAATCAGCAGGGCCAAGATGGGCAGCAACCAAGACAAAATCAATAGTACAACTGCTAATGAAAAAAGGACATCTGCGACTCTTTTTTGAATCCGGTGTCTAATTTTGTCTAGGGGAAAATCAAAAGGATCAATGACGGTAATCCCCCCCAAAGAATTTTCGGTTTTAAAATTGAACAGCGCCTCTTTTTGAGGCACCAATTTGATGCGAATTCCTTTTTTGATGGACAACTGCAACATGTTTTTTAGATGGGGCTGTTCTTTAAAAACAGAAAAGGTCACAAAAAAGACCTGTATTTTTAGTTTTTCGATGAGTTCTTCCAACTCTTCAATTTTCCCCAAAGTAAAGCTTTCATCTTCCTTAGAAACATGTCCCAAAAAATGATACCCTAAAATTTTGTTGTTGGACAAGATGGCTGCCAAGGATTTGGCCGTATCATCAGAGCCCACGATCAGGGTTCTTTTGACATAGCGGCCCTTGGAGCGCGAACTGCGGACATACTTGTAGACCATGTAATAAGCGATGAGGCACAAGCCGTAAAAAAGGAGCAAAAAGACAGTGTAATCGTCCCTTAAGAGAAAAGGTTTTTCTACGATTAAAACATTGACCATGATAGAGACCAAGGCATAGGCGAATGTTCGATAGGTGATGCGCCACGCACGGTTGTAAAAACCATCTCTGAGGTAGAGGTTTTTTTTGGAAATAAGAATGTAGGTAATGAGATACGCAAAATTTTCTTGGATGAAATTTCGATATTCAAAATCCGCTGTAGATTCATTGAATAGCTCATAACTGATGACTAAGTAATAGGAGAGGTTTAAAACAAAGAGTTCTAAAACGAGGTAATAAAGAATCAGATCTATTTTTCTTGTGTTCATTTGGGGTGGGGGATGAACTCGCTATCAGAAGCAGTTGGTTAACACTTTGTCGTTTTAACCGTTGTAAATATAAGGATATTTCACAAATCAAATGTAATTATCTAAAGCTTTTTGATGGGGCGAATCTAGGAATTAAGTACTGAGGGATTTTGTTTAGAATCTTAAAAACAAGCGTAATTTGACCAAGCAGGTTGTATTTTTTGATGATTTTTAAATCTTCCATAGATTTTTTTTTCTGCAATTTGGCGGTGGTGCTTTTGCCTCCCAAGCGCATTTTGACCACCCAATTGTTTAGAAATAGTTTCTTGATTTTTGGTTCTAGAAACCACCGCAAGGAGATGTCGTAATCGCTGGCTATTTCATAGTCTTCGTTGTACAATCCAAAGTCTTGAAACACTTCTTTTTTTACATAGATGGTGGTGTGCAGAGGAATCCATCCCATCCGTAAGGAGTGTTTTTGAAAGGGCTTTGCTTTGTAAATACGACGAATGCAATCGGTGTTTTCGCGCTGTACATACAGCCCGTTGGCATAGACCAAATCGGCTTGGCTGTTTTGAAATTGGACCGCTATTTTTGCAAGCGTGGAAGTTTCGTAAAAGAGGTCGTCGGAATGCAAAATCCCAATGACATCTCCAGTACATTTTTGAATTCCTTTGTTCAAAGCATTGTACAAACCGCTGTCTTTTTCGGAGACATAATAGCCCAGATTTTCAACGTAGGGAGCAATCACTTCTTGGGTTCCGTCGGTGGAACCTCCGTCGATGACCACATGTTCTATATTGTGATGGGTTTGTGCACGAACGGACTCTATGCATGCTGCAATACAGGATTTGTTATTAAAGACAATGGTGATGATGGAGATTTTCAAGTTTTTTTTTACAAAAGGTTTTACAAAAGGGAATTGACAGGTCCAAAAGCCTTTAAAGAGGGATGTTTTCTAGGACTTAAATTTTATGGTTTTTTTGAATGTGTTTGATTATTTCAAGGTGATTTCCTTTGAATTTTTTTTTGAGTTCGTAAATTTTTACATCCACCAAAAAACGGTACCAGAAGCCTTGCAGAACGTGCCATACAAAGCCTTGTGTTCCATCTAGAAATCCGAATTTAAATACATATCGATAAATAAAATTCAAAAAGGGCCTGACGAATAACGGCATAGCGTTGTACTTTACTTTCAACCATCTTTTTCTTTCAGCTTCATTTCCAAAAAAAATAGGATTGACACCGTTGTTTTTATTTAAAAAATAATCAATGGATTCTCTGTCTGAATAATAATTGTGTTTGTCTGTCCACCACTTGATATTGTTAAGGTTTTCATCAACAAAATCAACTTCAAGTTTTGCTGTTTTTCCCTCACGAATAACAATATGTTCATCCATCCATTTATTTTCACATTCACCAAATCCATTTTTAAACATCCTCAAATTGTATTTTGGATACCAACCGCCATGTTCTAATGGGCGACCTAAAAACACAATTTTTCTAGCAATCATCAACCCATTGACATCGCTAGGCAAAGCAGACAGGTGGTTTTTCAAATGGATGTTTTTTCTGTTTTCGATATATTCATCCGCGTCTATTCTAATTATCCAATCTGATTTGATTTTACAATTAGCCAAAGCCCAATTAAACTGCACAGCTTGATTGACAAATGGATTTTGGTATGTTTTTATACCGAGTTTTTGAACTATTTCAATGGTTCTATCATCACTATAAGAATCAATTACAATAATTTCATCTACCTGTTCAATCAGAGAACTGACGCACCTGGCGATGTGTAACTCTTCATTGTATGTTAAAATTATTGCTGTGATTTTCATGAATCTTCGAAGGTTCTTTTTTTAATAAACTTGGCTGGATTTCCTCCTACAATTGTCCAACTGTCTACATCTTTAAAAACTGCTGCCCTTGCGCCGACAACAGCACCTTTACATATCGTCACACCAGGACCTATAAAAGCGTCCGCAGCTACCCATGCGCTCTCTTCGATTAAAATAGGAGCGGCAAAAAGAGGATGTGCTATTTTTGTGAAGTCATGACTAGATGCGCACAAGTAACTGTTTTGAGAAATTGTCGCTCCCTCTTTAATCGTAATTTTTCCTTGATTGTAGCAGTCTACGTTGGGCCCAATACAAACATAGGGTTCCAACTCCAAGTTCCATGGCGCCCAAACTTTCACACTTGCATGTATTGTGCAGGTATAGGAAACTTTAGCCCCAAATAGACACAACAAAAAGGAACGCCATTTCCTAAAAACCCTTGCTGAAAATGGTCTAAACAAAATAGTATGTACTATTTCCCATAGCACTCTAGCCATTTTATTCCTCATTGAAAATTTATGGCGTGTATCAGTCATAGAGGGGTTTTTATGAGTCATGAGTAACCTTTTTTAGTCGCATATATGATATTTTCTTTCTAACAATCCTAGTTGCAGAACTAGAAATTTCAAGCAGACGCAAAGTCTTTAATAGCGCCTTCATTCTCTTTCTATAATATTGATAATCATTTGTCATTAAGGCTTTCTCAAAATGGACTCTTGATAAAATGGTTACCCGATATCTCATTACATATATTATTTTTCTGAGCGGAGCAATTACAAAGCTATTTGCTTTGATTCTTTTTTCCGGTCTGGCTTTCCCTTGTTTGTCCATTTGATGCAAACGATATGACAAGCCCTCTCTGCGTTGTCGAAATCCGCCTGATTGGGCATCCTTAGCATCAGCTTCTGTTAAATCAACCAAAGACACTCTGTCTTCTATTATGCATTTTTTTAATACATCATCAATTTCTTTATTTCTTACCACTAACATATTTGTTCCCTGCGCATCCACTTCAAATTGTGGTAACCAAGCATCCCCCACAGTGATGTCGGCTGTTTCTCCGACAACATCATCACAAAAATTGCATGCGGGTAGCATCATAGCCCCTTGGTTAAATTTCCCTCCAATAACATTTCCTGAATCTTCCATTATCTCTTGTGTGTCGCTGTATGCGGTAAAAACATAAGCACGGGCAGGGATTCCTGGTCCTTTTGTCCGATATTTAAAAGTAGTAGCTTTTTCGGGTGTAATTCCTTTACCCCAAGCTAATGAAAGAGTCCAATTTACGCTTTTTAAATGACCGCAAACCAATGCTACTGTATATTTAATGGACTCTTTGACCAAGTTGTCGGTTAGTTGTATTCTGCGAATGGCTTTGATCATACAAGGAACTCCAACTAAAAGATATTTGCCTGGTTTTTTGAGTAATAAATTCAAAACCTCCGACAGTTCAATGACATGATATTTCGTTCGAGCCCCCCCTTGAATTTCTTCTAGAGAAGTACTGATCCCATATTTAAAAAATGCATCTGAAGGTTCCTCTCTTTTATTTTCTTTTACATGAATTACACCATCAATCATTCCTCGTTCATAAAGAGCTGCACCAATATAAGTGCCAAAACCTCCTGAAGTCCCTCTATTTCTGTATTGGTCTTCTTTTACAAAACCGCCATAGATACTTTTATAATTGCCTATGTATTGACTTCTTTTAGATGTTTTCTGATCGAAAAGAGTTTCTGATAATTTATCTTCGTTGTATTCTGGGTTCAAAGAAGGACATACAAAATTTGCATTTTCCTTTGCTTCAGTATCTGCGTTGGCTATTTCTTTTAAGTTTGGAACATACTCACCAAACTCATTCAATTTCATTGTGGTTCCTGTACTGTATGCACAAGCTCCACAACCCACACAAAAGCCTCCTTTTACCACATCTGCAATATTTCTTGTTTTGATCACAATAGTATGTTATTCGGTTAGTGATTGTTCTAAATATTTTTCTGATTTTTCTATTTCATTTTTCAGGACTTTGCCTACCTGTTCAAAATCAATAGCCTCCCATTTTGTCAAATCAACTTTACTGCCTTCTTTAATTAAGCGCTCCTCTAAACCAATCAATTCCATTAAGCTCTGTTGTCTACTGTTGTTGTTTTTACTTGCTGGTGTGATGGTGTAAAAAGGTTTTTCAAAAATTAATGAAAAGATACTTCCATGAAAAGAGGTTGTTATCACAAATGAGGCTTTTTGGTACAACCCTAAGAATTCTGCCGGTCCAAAATCCCGAATATTTAGAATATTCTTGTCATTTTCTAAAGGTATTTCATTTTTGCAAACCCTTATGATTTGGTAACCCGTCTGCTTTTGAATCTCATAAGCTAAATCTTCTGCAAACGCATTCTTTTTGAATACAAAAAATAACAGATAAGGTTTGTCTGACTTATAAGGAACAAGAATTTTTTCCCATTGCTTTTTGCTGAGCAATAGTGTAGGATCTACAACATGCACAGCATCTCTTCCTGTTACTTCTTTTATAATTTGAACTCCATCTGACTCCCGTGTAGCCAAATAATTTATATTGTTAAGCCATTCCCTATATTGTGGATAAAAGGCTTGGTTTACATCGCCTATTCCAAAGCTAGAGGCATAGGCAATCTTTTTGGCTTTCTTGGGCGCAAAAGTTAAGAAAAAAGGGGCAATATTAGTTCCGTTATTGGGATTCCACACCTGATCGCTCCCCACGATAAAGGTATCATACTCCAATTTTGCTTTGTATAAAGCCGAATAGCTATTATAAACTTTAGAAACTACTGTATGTTGTTTGTGGAAATCATCAAAACGTTGTTTGCGAATCTTCGCTATTTTTGGATATCTTACGGAGCTGTATTTATCTAACCATTTCAACACGAAATCTTTAAGTTTGTTTTTGAAATTTGTTTTTATCAATGGCTTTGATGCGGGTTCCTTTTTGAAATCAGGATTCTTATAGTATAGATAATTGATGACTTCATTATCATATCCCATTTGCTTTAACTTATTGTGCAATGCAAAGGCCTGTAATTCGGCTCCGTAATTGTTTACATTTAAGATGGTAATGATTCCTATTTTCATGTAGAGATGTATTGTTAAATCGTATGATTTTTGAGACCCTTTAGAAATGATTTGTCATTGTATTTTTTCTTCATATCGCACAAACTATCTGCATGCATGGCACATTCCAAACCACCCTGTACCAAAACATGCACGTGTTTTGACAATTTCAGTGCGCTTATTTTTTATGGATTGATGTTTTGTAAAGTGCTACTATGTCTTTAGCTACTGCCTTGGTGTCGTATTTTTCTTTGACCAATGCTGTTCCGCGTTTGCCCATGGCTTTAAATTCCTCTATGGGGCTGTTGACAAGGTTTTCAAGGGCGGTTTTTAAATTGGCAACTGACAATTCAATCCACCAACCGCATTTGTGGGTTTCTAGCTCTTCCCACGGCGTGCCCTTGGTCGTTAAGACCGGTACGCCAACTGCCAAGGCTTCTGCGACCACAATGCCAAAGTTTTCGCTGAAGGTGGGCAAGACCATCACATCTGCCGAGCGAATGCAATCCCATTTGGCTTCTCCGTATTGGGGGCCTATAAAGCGGACTTCTTTCAAGTCGGATGCGCTCTTTTTCAGTGTCTCGACATAGGAGGTGTCTCCATCACCTGCAATTTCCAAAGTCCACTCTTTGGAGTCCATCGTCCGCCAGGCCTCTAGAAGCAACTCGATGCCTTTTTTGGGGTGGATTCGAGACAAAAACACCATTTTTTTGGTGCCATAATTAGTTTTCACAGCTTTGACTTCACTCAAATTAATGCCATTGGGAATGATGCTGATGGGATTGTTAAATCCCGCTTTTCTGATGTTATCCGCTTCCATTTGGGCGGTGGCATGCAAGTGGTCTGCTTTGCGGATGGCTTTGTTTTGGAACAACCACATGGCCAATTTTTTCTTCCAAGGATTGCGCGCCAAGATCCATGGTTCCAACATCCCTCTTGGGGTGATGATATAAGGGATGTCTTTTTTTTGAGCCCAATAGGCCATGACATTCACATAGGGATTCCAAATTTGCTGAATGTGTATGAGGTCAGTTCCCTCTCTTGAAAGTTTCAATCCAAAAACAAATAGATTCCACAACGATTTATAGGTCAGTATCAAGTTTGTATGGCTTGGTATCTCAACCGGATGTTCGCTTGTTTTGGTCATGATTTCAATCTCAACACCTAATTTCGCCAATTCAATACAAGTTTTTGGAACCGAACGGGACGGTCCGCCAGCACTTTTGTCTATGGACGCTGTGATGTGAAGTACTTTCATGAAGAATATTTATTTCCAAAGATCAATTTCACCAACGAATCAGGAAGGGTGTTTAAGACTATTTGGAATGTGTAAAAAGAAAAGGCATTCAGAAATCCGAAATGACGTTTTCGGAAATAAAAGTTTAGTTTTGGAGGGGAACCCAAAGGAGAATACAACTTTTGAAATCTTTCTTTTAGGGTGCAGTTTTTCATGCGCATTCTGCTGAGGTCATTTTCTTGACCACTTCCAACGACTGCTTTTGTTGAGCAGACCGAAATCCCCTCCTTTTGAGCCCGGTAACCATAATCAACATCGCCTAGATCATGGTGAAAAGTAGGATCCAAATTGCCCAGTTTTTCGAACACGGTACTTGGAATCAAAACTACATTTCCATTCATGTTTGTGATCTGTTGTAAATATCCGTTGGGTTTGATGATGTTTCGCTGCTTGTCTGTGCCGCCATATATAATTTTTGAGTTGTCAGCGGTTTCTATAATTCCAGAGACGATGCCCTTGTTGTTTAAGACAGTTGCACATGCAAACATTTCTTCAAAACAATTTTTGTAGAGAACCACATCATCATTCAGCCATAAATAGAAATCGTATTTACGCTTGCTCGCATGTTTCCAGGCCAGGTGCATGCCTCTGTTCCAAAACAAATCTCCGTTGCCTTTAATTAAATGTACATCCGGGAAATGTTTCAAAATCGCTGCGGATGTTCCGTCAGATGAATTGTCATCTACCACGTAGACATCCATTTCTTTTTTCAAACAAAACAATTGATCGAGACACCTCAGGGTGTCTTCTTTTCTGTTGAAACAAGTCAATAGCACTGCTATTTTGTTCATTTAAACTTTATTTTGATACGTTTTATTTGTTGGGAATTTACTTTTTAATTCTATTGGCTGGGTTGTAACGTAGATGCCAATTTGTTTTCCTATTTTGGGTAGTGAATAATTTTTTTTAAGACGAATAGGTTGGCATTTTGAAACACAACCATGGATTTTTTAGATGGCTAAAGGCAACATAATTTTTACCAATTTAGAGAGATGCACATGGTTTCCTATTTTTCAATTGAGAATCCTTCTAATTTTTCAAAAACACGTTCTTTATTGCTTCCTATCAATTTAGCTGGATAGCCGCCTATTATTGAAAAGGGAGGAAGGTCTGTATAACTTTTGTTGCACAGGCTGTTTGAAGCAACTGTAAAATTTTTAGGGGTTTTGGTGTTTTTCATCACGGTGATTCTGTTCCCCAACCAATTGTAAGAGCCTATTTCAATTTCTCCAATCATTTCTTCAATAGAGTTGTCAGTTCGATTTCTTAGGTAATGAAAATTCGTGTCAAAAACTTGACACTCCCAACTAATGTCTATTTGATTTTTAAAAACAATTTTATTGACACAAAATATTTTTGATTGTGCACCTACAGTAACATTGTTTCCAAAACTCAAGACACCCTTTTTATCCACCCTTATCAAACAACCATGGCCAATGTCTACATTGCCATCAATGACAACAATTCCTTTCAAATCAATCACAGTAGCTGAGTGCGCAAACATATCGGAGCCTCTGGCACCTATTTTAACAATCCCTCTTGAAATCTTCTTGTTCTTTAGAATTATTTTACCTGAGATGTTTTCAAATCGCACTTTATGATTAAAAATAAAGGGCAACTTCAAAGCCTGCTTGAATTTCAGCATTTTAAAATTGAAATACAGTGTTGCAAGGATGTTGAAGGAACGAAATCTTTTTAGAAGTCTCATTTTTTACCAGTATGTTGCCTCATCAATTTTCGAGGCTGTTTTTGGAGTGTCATGTTGCAATGGCCTTGTCCAATATTTATTATAAAGGCTGCAGTAAGGTTCTGCCATTAAAAATTTATGTTCTTTAAATTCATGAACTCCATAATTTGGGTTGTCCCATCTTTTTCCTTTGATGCCAAACAACAATTGCAAACCGCCACCGATATGGAATGCTTTTTTACCTTTTCTTTTTACATGTGCTGCCAACGGCAAGCCATATGCACCACAGCCAATAATGGCAATGTCAAAATCAATTTCATCAATTTGTTTTTTCATGTATGCAAGAGCTTCATGCCAATCGTTGAACTCATTTGGTCTTATTCCTGCAGCAGATTGAACAGATTTGAGGGTAATTAGCTCAAATTCTGGAAGTACATTAGAATTGTTAAAAAGTTTTTCCCGGATTGAGTATTGTTTTTTTATAGTATCTTCAAAAGGGTGAATGACCAATACTTTTTTCCCTTTCAACACCCGTGTCCACGGATTGTTGACAAAGAAGGGATACAGCGTTTCGAGGTGTACATTCTGAACGTCTTCAGACAAAGGCATGAATTTTTCATAGTATTGAAACGAGCCTAAAATATCGATTTCAGGGATGTCTTTTAAATACCTTTTGGATAAGCGTATTGCCATCTCTTTCGTCGGAGGGAAAACACCTGAGTATTCATCTAGGTATTTGAAGTTTTTTTCATCCCACCAAGGCAGATGTGTTTTGTCAGTAATAAATTTTTTTAGCTTTTTAAGGATCGAGACTTTTTGGGTAATGCACAAATAGTTGTTGATTGTGATGAGTTCTGTGGTTCCAAATCTCGAGATCATACATGGCTTCTCGGAATTTAACAATTCATAAATGAGTTCATTAGCCAAAGTTCTATCTATTTCACAAATAGGATTTGTAAATCTTTTCTTGAGAAGAAAGGAATTTAATTTCCGGAAACATTTCATTAGTAAGCTAAGCATGGTCGTCCAAAGATAAAAAAAGTTTATAAATCATTCACAAAGAAAGTAAAAGGTGCGGTATCCATTAATTTAATGGAGTAGTTAGGGGCAATGATTTTTATTTTATTGAAATCATTTATATTTCTATTTTAAAAAAGAGGCACAATCGGTTCCCCGGTTTTAAAATGAGTATTGTTGAGATTGATTTAGGATTTGGAGATTGCCTGATGAATTTTGAAATGCTTATTCAATCTGTAAGAACTCGATTTCACCTTTTGTAAGGCAATAGAGAAAAGCAAAGACAGTAAAAAAATTACTACCGAGTTGTTCAATGCAAGTGATGCTCCGGATAGTGTTAAGATATTTCGGATCAAAACATGATAGACATAAATATCAAGGGCATGATTTTTTCCAATGTCCGCTAAGAAATTGTCAATTTTAGGATGAAATATTTTTGGGTTTTTTGCAAGGAAAAGAAGCATCGTGATGGAAAATAAAAAAATTGAGAGGACTCCAGGTCCTTTTCCTACGATCAATTTGAACAGATAATGTTCTATAAAAATTAGAAAGACAAAACCGATAAGACATCTTAATAAATAAGTGTTTTTAAATGATTCAAATAATTTCTTTTTTCGGATCAAGAGTCCAATACTTATGAAAGGCATTGCTGTCACCAACCAGTTTAATTCATAAAGAAAAGGATCTTCAAAATAATTTCGACTAAGCGTGCAAAATACAACATGAATGAATACAAAGATTGGTGTAAACTTTAAAAACAAGTCCAAGCTCTTAGCACGAGAGGTCACCAATAAAATTATCAAAACATACAATACAGCAAACAAATACCAAAGGTGTTCTGTAAATTTAGTATCGTTAAAAACAAAAAATTCAAACAATCGGATGTGTTGGTTTGAGATGTCTATTTCAAAGTAATATTTTTTTAAAACTCGTAGGGCCCCATAAACCAAGCTAGCCTCTAATAGAATTCGCAATAATTTTTTAATGCTTTTTTTGACTTTGGCCTTAAATTTTTCATTTTCTACATCATACAAATAAAAGCCACTAGTCAACAGAAAAAAGGGCACCGAAAATTTTGCAATATCAGCGACAAAAGGGCCCAATAATTTGACGGGAAATTTTGTGTGTAGACATACCACCATGAGGGAGGCAAAGAATCTACCGATGTCTATTGCGGTATTTCTTTTCATGCGTATGTTTGTTTGAATATTGCATTGTTGATGTTTTCTTGATATCTATTGCCATAGGATGTCCAATCCAACTTTTGCGCAATTTCTTTTGATTGGTCTCTGATGCCTTTTTGTTGTGCTGAAATTTCCAGTCCTTTTTCAATTGAATTGTGCAACGCTTCCAAATCGAAGCTTTCCATCTCTATAATCCATTTTTCATCCGACAAAAACTTTTTCAAATCACGACCTCCTGTGTCCTTTGAACAAACAATTGGCAGCCCACAAACCAAGGCTTGCATTTGAACCATCGCCAATCCTTCTTCTCTTGAGGGCAACACAAATACTTTGGCTTTTTGATAGTATTTGATCAACTCTTTTTGATTTACACTATCGATGTGTGTCATGTTCGGTAGCTCGGGGAATTCTATGTCTACTATTGAACCAACATGCAAAAGCGTATACTTGTGTTTTGAACAGAATTTTGTCAATAAATCAGCACCCTTTCGGTAGCTCCAGCTTCCCACAATCAATAAGTCATAGAAATCTTTGTTACATAATTTTGTAGGGGAAAACATCTCTAAGTCTACACCATAAGGATTTATTAGCAGTTTGTCTTTGTGTATGCCTTTGGCTATAAAACTATCCTTTGTATGATTAGATGAAATTGCAATGTAATCCGCGATTTCATACCCAATCTTGGAACGACGTGTAAAAAATTGATTTTGTTTTTTATAATTAGGGGTTTTGCTCAAGATTTCCTGTTGAACATCAATGTGTTTACTCCCCCACTCTAAAATAGTCATAGCTCCCTGTTTTTTGGCTTTTTGAAATGCTTTTAAATAAACAGTTCCAAGGCCAATAAACACATCACATTTTGGGCTGAAATAAGATACGTAAAGGTCCAGAAATGAGTACAAAATCTTTTTAGACAAATCAGAATTTTTGGAAATTTTCACAAACAACAAGAATGGAATTGAAAGTAGAAATAGGGATTTGATGCTTTTTTTTGACAATCCAAATGAAACATTTCTTTTTTTAGGCACGTAAGAATAAAAATTAACGTCATGACCATGATTTTCCAATTCACGGGCCAAGTCGAGTAAATGAAATCTGTGAGATGCAGCAATGGTTATTTTCATTTCGATTTTTTTAGCGAAATAATTGAGAACGATGTATGAACTTAATGGGATTTTTTTTGACAGCTAATCAAAATTAATTTTTAGATCACATCATTGATTGGCGCTTGTTTTTTCTAAAAATTGTTGATACCGACTCCCATAAGCCTCCCAAGACAATTTGCTTTCTAAATATTTGGAATAGGATCTTTTTCCTTTTTGTGTTTTTGAAATGTCCAATGCAATCTTGACACAATTGGTTAATTCTTGGCAATTGTAGTCTTCCATGACGGTGATAAACTTGTCGTCTTCAAGTAGGTTTTTCACCTCTTTTGAACCTGTTTCACTAGAGCATACGATAGGCAAACCACAAGCAATCGCCTGCGTCAAAACCATCCCAAATCCATCTTCTCTTGAAGGGAGAATTAAAATTTTGGATTTTTTGTAATAATCGATCATTGTTTTCTCATTGACAGCACTAATATGAACGATGTTTTTGGAATTGGAAAAGGGAACGTCGCCCATGGTTCCAAGGTGAATCAATTTCAGTTCTGGGTTTTTCTCGCACAATTCAGTCATCAAATCAGCCCCTTTCCGATACGACCATTGACCGACAAAAATCATGTCAAAACGAGATTTAGCGTCCAACTTTGTCGGTTGAAAATCTGATAAATCTACGCCATACGCATTCACAAATAGTTTTTTTTGAGGAACCCCATGTTTAATAAAACTTTCGGCTACATAATTCGAGGGAATACTTATGTAATCAGCATGTTCGTAACCAGCTAAGTCCCGCTGAATATTTTTTTCAGAAATTGTTGATCCTTTAAAAGGGTTCCCTTTTAATTGTTCAATGAAATTTAAGACATGACTTGTCCCTCTTTCTAAAACCACCGTGGCGTTGAATTTGTTTTTTGCAACCAATAGCGACTTTAGGTGCATTGGACTGTGTCCTATAAAGACATCACAAGGTTTCATGACTCTAGAAACGTGCCAGTCAAAAAACCGATGGTACAGATAAACAGCCCATTGCGCTCTTTTCGTAATTTTCAACAGCAACAAAAAAGGGACAGCAAGGGTGAAATAATTTTTGTTGTGTTCTTTTTTCAACCCAAATCTCTTTGCCCTTCTGTTGGGGAGATATGAATAAAAATTGACGCTGTGCCCCTGCTTTATCAGTTCTTTAGAAAGATTTAGCAGGTGACTTCTTCCACCAAAAGAGGCAATATTAATTTTCATATACTTTTATTTTTTGTCAAAGAGAGCCCTCTTAAATGACTTCTTAAATAGGTTTTTATTTCCCTTTCGTTCATTGCTCTAAGTTCGCTGTTAAAACACATGCCCAACATCAAATAACTACTGAAGGAACTCAGATTGTAGACAAGCCGGTCTGTAATAAATGACATTACAAAACCAAACGAAACAAACAGACCTAAGGTAATCATATACCAATTTTTAGATCGGTAGATTGCCAAATAAGAAGCTTTTATAAATAGTGCTAAGTATAACAAGGCACCAATTATTCCTCCCCATTGGTAATAGTTCAGCATGCGTGCCTCAGTAGCTCTTCGTCCTTCTTCATAAATTTTTCTATATTTTTGATTGACTTTGTCCTTGGTAAGGAATGTCTTTGTCTTTCCGACACCGCCCAATCCAAACAAAACCCTGTTTTGATTTAAAAGTGCAGTATGTACATCAATAAAAATGCCGGTTCTGGAATCGACCAACAAGTCTTGTTTTTGATCTCCATCTTCGTTGGTGAGTTCAATGGATTCATAATTTTCTCCAAAATTAAAAACATTGAAGGTGCCTGTAACTCCCAAAAAAACGAACAACAAAGGAAGGAATAGGGCTGCTTTTCTCATGGTCTTAACTAGAATCAACATCTCATTACTTTTGAAATAATAGGTGGAGATGCACACAACAATCAAAAATCCATATATGAGTGATGCGCGAATTGTAATGTCATAACCAACAATAAAAAACAGAATTAGAACAACAAAAAATTTGAGATTTTTTTTTAAGTAGGGAAACATTAAAAGGATTAAAAAAGATCCTGATAGGGTCTTGACAAAACCATAAGGACCCGCATCTTCTCCAGTATAAATTAAAATAAAAATGACAGGGATGGCAATCAACAAACTACGGATCAGCGGACCAACATACTTTTTGTGAGCGCCTAAATAAATAGTTAGGGGCAAAAAAATGAAGTTGGAAACCGAAATTGATAACAGAGACGTCCAATCTTGATAGGACTTTGCATCGTAAAGCCCTCTTGCAAAGGTAAAAGTCCAGTAGAGGACAAATACCAGAACCGTTTTTTTTTGATTCATCAAAGCAAATCTCTCTGTAAAAATCAAAACCAATACAAGCAACAATGATGGATATAAAGTTAGAAGTGTAGGAATCACAATTTCACCGTGATTGAATGACCAATACAAAGGAGGAACCAAAGTGGCCAAAACAATAAACTTTATAAAAGAGATTTTATCAATCATTAAATTTTGTTTTTTGAAATGTTGCTCGTTTTAAATCGTCTGCTTGATTGCATTTCAATTCTTTAATCGTCCACGCTTTCGTTTCGTTGACTATGTTTCGCTCTTAAATATTTTTACGAATACCTGAACTGCCATGTTTTTGATATCTTTGAACCCCTCAGTAATCAGGTCTATTTTTTTTATTTTTAATAGTTTGCAAGCATAGGGAAGCATCAGAAATGAAAGGATTAGGTCTAAGGATAAACTCCCAATGGCAACGCCATTCAAGCCTAAAAATTGTGCTAAAAAATAAGAGGCGACAACGGACACCGTAGCGGCTAAGACACCTGATAGAGCAAAATAATAAGGCTTGTCAAGAGCAGAATACACCATTGTAGAAGCCCACCAAAGCGAATTAAATAGAATGCTTACAATGAAAACATTCCACATTAAAGTAGGCACTTCGATTGTTGAATTTGTCCAGATTTCATAAAACCAGAGGCCAAAAACTGAAAGGAAAAAGGTGCCAACCAGTGCTGTAAAAAAAACGATTATTATAGAGACTCTAAATAATTTATGCGATTTTTTTGTGTTTCCTTGCGCAATTTCATATTGAAATTCTGGAAAGATTGATTGAACAATCATGTTGAGCACTTGGTTTACAGTTCTACTCAGTTTTCTTACGGTGTTAAAAACCGTAACTGCCTCCGGACCCAACACAATTCGCACCACAAACGTAGTCCCTTGAAAATAAATGGATTGCCATACCGGAGACATGAGGTATGCAATTCCCTTTTGAGCAATGCTTTTGGCGTATTTCTTTTTTATGCTTCCTTTGTGCTCCTTTTCAATTTTCAAAACATTCAATGCTTTGAAAGCATAAAAAACATTAAAGAGGACAGCAATTGCCAACCTGGATATTGCATAAGGAATGATTCCATAACCCAAATTTAAAACGAGCAATCCAAAGCCCAATTCGACGAGGGTTTTTATGGTTATCAAATGAATGCTCAAAGAAGCTCTGCGAGCAGTGACAAAACGACCAAAAAAAAGTGGGTTGTAAAAACCAATCAAACGTGCGAGAATAAGAAGTGATATCGCCCAAATGGCCTCTTCTTTCTGAATTAAAGATTTTTCAAATACCTCGAATTCATTTAAAATGAATATAACAAATGCACTGATGACAATTCCACAGATCATCACAAATGTTACAATTGCAAAACCGGTTTTAAAAATATCTTCTGCCTTCTTTTTTGTTTCTGCTCCGTAGTTCAACACAAAACGATTCGATGCCGCTGTGCCAATTCCGAGATTGGACAAGCTTAAAACTGTCGGAATTACCGTCAATGTAAGCCATTCTCCGTAGTAGGCAACTCCCCAATTGCTGATAAAAAAAGGAACCAACAATAATGAGTCCATCAATGCCACTACTTTTTGAGTGCCAGTAGCAAGACTGTTTTTTAAAAGATTTTTTTTAATGATATTCATTTCAAATATTCCGTTTAGGTTTGATTGTTGAATTAAAAGCTGTAGCCAAACATTTCTAAATCCTTTTTGTATATTTTTTTAGCTACAGAGATGGAATATTTGTTGTAGTAATTTTGATATTCACTTCTAGGGGAACTATTGAGTTTTTCGAGTTTAATTTTTCCAGACAATTTTTTATTTAACACCTCTTCTATTAAATCAAAGTTTTCAAACTTAAATACATCATCCATTTTTATTTTTTTGTGATGTATCATTTCATTTTGAGATCTAAAATGGACAATTTTGTTTGTGAGTTTTCGGTAGTTTTTAGGATTGTCTAAATTGGATATTAAATCATCAAATGAATTGATATTCAGATTTTTAAATAAAATTTTAAATTCAGGGTTGCATTCTCTTTGAGAAATATGAGCATAAGCAGAGACCAATCGGTCATATGGATTTCTTACAACACAAAATTTATAAAACTTTTTAGTGTATTCTTTGTTAGATAGGTAATATTGATACAAATAAGGATGTCCTGATGGTTTGCCTATCAAAGCTGATGCAATACTCGTTCCTCCAGATTTAGGGATGTGAATAAATAAAATTTCTTTCTCAATCATTTTTTCATCAAAAGGGTTGTAGAAGTATTTTCCTACAAATGTTCGGTAGATTTTTGCGAAGAATTCTCTATTCATAGATTTTGGATAAATGTTTTGCAATAACGTTCTAAATCATTTCCTAATAACGATTCAACAGCAAGGTTAGAATGGACATTGTTTCTATATCTTAAATGGGCTGCAGGATTTCCTGTTACAATACTCATTTCTTTTATATTCTTGAATACAACAGATCCGGCAGCACAAATAGCTCCTTTACCAATAATTCTGCATGATGGCAAAACAAAAGACTTCGTTGCTATCCAAGCATAATCTTCTATTTTAATTCCATAATGTTTGTTTTCCCATTCAATTGAATCAACATCGTGACTAGTAGTCAAAATTTCTACACCAAAACCGATAATTACTTTGTTGCCAATTTCAACTTTAGATCTCAAATCAATCCAATCTGTTTGAATGGAACAATAATTTCCGATTGTTAAATTTGCATTTGCTTTTTGAGCGAGTTTCAGAGGCATCGTAACACATTTTCCAATACTGGCTCCATTTCTTCTTGCAACCCAAACGGTGTATGAATTTTTTATTTTTGAACGAGATCTTGGTATTAGCCCTAATAAAAACCTTAGGTAAGATCTGTTTTTTATATTGTCAACGTATTTTCCTTGACGAATCATGGTGATGTAGGTTTAAAAGATTCCTATTCTATTTGACCAAAAACCAATTGTTTAACAATTCCTCTCTGTTGTAGAGCATAGGGGCTTTTGTCTCCCAATCAATGACTTTAAATCCTGCGTGTTCGCAAATGGCTTGTCCTGCTGCCGTGTCCCATTCCATGGTAGGTGCAAAACGCGGGTAACAATCGGCTTGCCCTTCTGCGAC
Organism: uncultured Flavobacteriaceae bacterium; assembly: GCA_963932955.1. Lineage (GTDB taxonomy): Bacteria > Bacteroidota > Bacteroidia > Flavobacteriales > Flavobacteriaceae > Flavicella. The sequence goes on along the minus strand of CAWVRK010000002.1, from coordinate 65,315 downwards.
CATACACAACTTTAAAGAACTTCCTTTGGAAATCAATTGGACGTCTCCCTGTTTGACCCGCATTTCTTGAACATAAGCCGCTGTTTCTTGAGACATATGGGAACGGCTGGCCACGATGGTAAAGGTTTTGTTTGCGCGTTTTAAAGGCAATTTGTTTCCTTTAAAAAGCAAAGCTGCAACATCATAATCCTCAAGATCGACACTCATTTTGAATGCGCCCTTCTCTTTGGTCGAAAAATACAAGTCTCTAGTAGCAGGTACAAATATTACACCAATTGAGGGTTTTTGATTTTCGATCAAGGCGATGTTTACCGTAAACTCTCCGTTTCTTTTGATAAACTCTTTGGTGCCATCAATCGGATCTACAATCCACAACTGCCTCCAGCCTTTGCGTTGTTTGTAAGGAATCGCTTTTCCTTCTTCCGAAAGAATTGGAATGTTTGTTTTTTCTAAATAAGCTACGATCTTGCGATGCGATACCAGATCAGCCTTGGTCAAGGGAGAGTTGTCGTCTTTGACTTGTACATCAAAATCTCCTGCGTGGTAAATTTCGAGAATGGCTTTTCCTGCCTCCAATGCAGCTGTAATGGCAGTATATAAGTGTTTGTCCATGCTTGGGGAGTCTTATTTGTGTCTGGAAATCTAAAATTGAATCAGTGTTGCGCTGCTTTAATAGGATAATTTGATGTAAAGACTTTCTGGTCAAATAGATCAACAAAATGCAGTCTTTCCCAGAAAAGAAGCAGACAGGATTTTTAAATTGAGCTGCAGATTTTCGAAAGACAAAGACAGCCTCCGATTCTGACTGTTTTTAGTGGTTGATTTTACAACAACTCATATCTTAAAGTACTTTTTGAGCTAGAAAACGCATTATTTTATCAAGGGACATTTCTATCGCTTCGTTGTCCGTGACAATTTCAAGATCCGGTTGGGTCGGAGCTTCATAGGGCGCTGAAATGCCAGTCATGTTGTGAATTTCTCCTGCCCGCGCTTTTTTGTACAATCCTTTGACATCACGACGTTCGCATTCTTCCAAACTCGTATTGACATAAATTTCTACAAAATTTGATGCTCCAACGGTTTTTTTGATGTTTTCACGATCTTTCAAATAGGGAGAGATAAAAGCTCCGAGAGTGATGATTCCCGCATCGATCATCAAATGAGATATTTCCGCAATTCTACGAATGTTTTCAGTTCGATCTTCTGGTGTAAACTTTAGGTTTTTATTGATGCCTCTTCGGATGTTATCTCCGTCTAAGGTATAGGTGGAATGTCCCAATTTGTGCAATTCTACTTCTACCAAATTGGCCAAGGTTGATTTTCCAGAACCGGAAAGTCCTGTAAACCAAATTAAAAAAGAGGGATGCTTGTGAAGCATTTGCCGTTCTTTTTTTGACAATTTATAGTCTTGTTGAAAAATATTATCCACGTTTCAAAGAGATTTGAGATGGTTGTATTTATTTCTTCTTTTACTCAATCCGTAATTGATGCGGTACCACAATTTTTCGTGGAAAAAATACAAAATCATTTTTGTAAACACCTCGGAACCACCAATTTTAAGCCCTGTCAAAGGGTTCCCTGTAATCACCCATCCCAATAGAAAGGTATCTACTGTCCCAACAGCTCTCCAGGAAAAAGTTTTCATCACATGCCGCTTGTTGCTGTCTGTCATTTTAGATTGGAACCAAGCCCGTTCGTGAGCGTAGTAGAGCAGCATTTTGGTCAGTAACTCTGCAAGTCCTATCTGAAAACCTGTCCCAAGGTCTCCTGAAATCAACCAAGATAACAACAGCGTGTCTAGTGTTCCAATGCTGCGCCAGGTTAGTGTCTTTACAAGGTGTCTTTTACTGATTTTAAGCATTTGTAGATGTTGATGATTTGTTGATTGAGTTTATATTTTATATGATTTGATTTGTGGTTTTTTTTTAAAATCCACATCCATTTTCACATAAAACTAACCTTTTCCAATTCCTTTGAATTGGAAGCCAATTGTTTTGAGTGCAGTTGCATCCAAGACGTTGCGTCCGTCAAAGAGAAAGGCAGGTTTGTACATGTTTTCGTAAATACTGGCCCAGTCGTAAGTTTTGAATTCGTCCCATTCCGTCAAAATCGCAATGGCATGGCTCTCCGCCACAGCTTCCATAGCTACGGAATGCACAAAAACTTGTGCCAATTTTTGTGTGATCCGCGCTTCGGGAATGCCATTCAATTCCCACAAAAAACCCAGATCAGCCTTTATTTTGGTTTCCGATACTTTGGGGTCGTAGACGTGGATGTTGGCACCGTCTTCGAGGAGGTGGTCGGCTACATAGATGGCGGCTGATTCTCTGGTGTCGTTGGTGTCTTTTTTAAAAGCCCAGCCCAACAAAGCAATCTTTTTTCCGTTGACCGTGTTGAATAAGGTGTTGATGATGTTTTTGGCAAAACGCTTTTTTTGATAATCGTTCAGTAGGACTACTTGTTCCCAATAATCTGCCACTTCTGGCAAATTGAAATAACGACAGAGGTAGACCAAATTTAAAATGTCTTTTTGAAAGCAAGATCCTCCAAAACCAACGGAAGCTTTTAAGAATTTGGGGCCAATCCGACTGTCCGTTCCAATGGCGTGTGCTACTTCATCCACATCGGCTTCGGTTGCTTCACACAAGGCGGATAAGGCATTGATGGAAGAGATGCGCTGTGCCAAAAAGGCGTTGGCGGTGAGTTTGGACAATTCCGATGACCAAACACTGGTGGTCAATATCTGATCGTCTCGCAACCAGTGTTTGTAAATGTCGACCAAGGATTGGATGGCTTTTTTCCCAGTAGGAGTTTGGCTGCCACCAATCAAGACACGGTCTGCTTTGAACAAGTCGTCGATGGCGGTGCCTTCTGCCAAAAATTCGGGATTGGACAAGACTTCAAAATGCACGTCATTTCCGGTACTGTCCAAGATCGTTTGCAAGGTTTCGGCAGTCCGCACGGGCAAGGTCGATTTTTCAACAATGATTTTGTCGTTTTTAGCCACGCGGGCGATTTGTCGCGCACAGAGCTCGACAAATTTCAAATCGGCGGCCATTCCTTTGCCCTCACCATAGGTTTTGGTCGGGGTGTTGACCGCGATAAAAATCATGTCTGCCGCATCAATCGCAGCATCTACATCTGTAGAGAAAAACAGGTTTTTTCCGCGCGCTTCTGCAACCACTTCGGCAAGTCCTGGTTCGTAAACAGGTAAGTTGTCCAAGTCTTCGTCGTTCCAAGCGGCAATGCGCGCTTCGTTCAAATCGACGACGGTAACCTTTATTTCAGGACACTTTAAAGCAATGACAGACATGGTGGGACCTCCTACATAACCGGCACCTAGACAACAGATGTTTTTTATTTTCATGATTTTAGAATGCTTTGTTTTTTCATTTGTGAATGAGTTAGTGAAGCAGGGATTTGTTGATTTTTTATTTAATTTGGTACGTGATCAATTTTATAAAATCCATTATTCTCTAATTACAGCTTTACTTCTTTGAAGTTTTCTTGGTTTTTTAGAAACCAGCCATAGGTATTTTCAATCCCTGCTTTGAGGGTGTAGTCTGCTTTCCAACCCAAGGCGTTCATCTTGGAACTGTCCATCAACTTGCGCGGAGTACCATCTGGTTTGTCAGTGTCCCAAACGATTTCTCCACCGTGGCCTGTTTGGGCTTGGATGGTTTCTGCCAATTCTCTGATGGTTACATCAGTTCCCGTTCCAACATTGTAAAGGTGTTCAGGAAGCACGTTTTCCAGAGCGAAAATCACCGATTGTGCCAAATCGTCTACGTGTAAAAATTCACGCATCGGGGTTCCTGACCCCCATAATTTTACAGGGCTGTTGTCGTTCTTGGCTTCGTGGAATTTTCGCAACATAGCAGGCAAGACATGTGAGGTTTCCAAATCAAAATTGTCAAAAGGCCCGTAAAGGTTTGTCGGCATTAGACTCACAAAGTCTTTGCCGTATTGTTTGCGAATGGCTTCACAGAGTTTGACCCCCGATATCTTGGCAAGCGCATACCATTCGTTTGTCGGTTCCAAGCTGTCCGTTAAGAGGTATTCCTCTTTGAGGGGTTGGGGTGCAAATTTTGGATAGATGCAGGAACTCCCTAAAAAGATAAATTTTTGAATGCCTTCTTCGTGGGCTGCAGCAATCAGATTGTTTTGAATCTGCATGTTTTCCATTAAAAAGGGGTAGGGATAATTGTTGTTGGCCAAGATACCTCCCACTTTTGCTGCAGCATCGATGACCACTTCCGGTTGTTCGCTTTTAAAAAAAGCTGTTACAGCTGCTTGGTTTTTGAGATCCAATTCTTTGGAAGTCCTGCCAATCAAATGGGAATATCCTTTCGCCTCAAGGGCTCTCCAGCAAGCAGATCCCACCATACCTCGGTGACCTGCAATGTATATTTTTGAGTTTTTTGTAATTTTTTTCATTTTTTTAGCCTGATTGATGATCCAGTGATGTTTGGTTGAGGATTTGCTATTCGGAAATTGATTTACTGACAATGTTTGTAGAATCTACGATTCATTAAGCCCAATTTTTACTCAAAATAATTCAAGGTTTGATGTCCTCCTTCATTCAAATACTTGTCTCTTTTAAAGAGTTTCAAATCAGAGGACATCATGTCGTCTACTAATTCTTCCAATTGAATCTTTGGCACCCAGCCTAGCTTTTCTTTTGCTTTGGTCGGGTCTCCAATTAAAAGATCTACTTCTGTTGGACGGAAATATTTAGGGTCAATAGACAAGATCTCTTTTCCTATTTCCAATTGGTATTCCGGATTTGAACAAGCTGCAATTACTGCGGTTTCATCCAATCCTTCTCCTTTGAATTCGAGGCTTATCCCAATGTGGGCAAAGGCCATTTTTACAAAATCACGGATGGTTGTGGTGCGTCCAGTGGCGATGACCCAATCCTCAGCAGTGTCTGCTTGTAATATCATCCACATCATGCGAATGTAATCTTTGGCATGTCCCCAATCTCGCTTGGAATTCAAATTCCCTAAATAAAACTTGTCCTGAAGTCCCAAAGCGATGCGAGACACCGCACGGGTGATTTTACGGGTGACAAAAGTCTCACCCCTCAAGGGCGACTCGTGGTTGAACAAAATTCCGTTGCAAGCAAATATGTCATAAGCCTCACGGTAGTTTACGGTGATCCAATAAGCGTACATTTTTGCTACGGCATAGGGAGATCGCGGATAAAAAGGTGTAGTTTCTGTCTGCGGTACTTCTTGTACTTTGCCGTATAATTCTGAAGTAGAAGCCTGGTAGATACGTGTTTTTTGTTCAAGGCCTAACAAACGAATGGCCTCCAAAAGACGCAATGTCCCAATGCCATCGGCATCGGCCACGTATTCAGGCATGTCAAAAGACACCCTTACATGACTCATCGCAGCGAGGTTGTAGATTTCATCAGGTTGGATTTGTTGCAACAAACGCGTCAGGTTCGTGCTGTCCGTCATGTCACCATGGTGCAGTATGAATTTTTGGTTGTCCACATGTGGGTCTTGGTACAAGTGATCGATGCGATCGGTATTAAACATGGAGGTGCGGCGTTTCAAACCGTGAACGGTATAGCCTTTTTTTAATAAAAACTCTGACAAATAGGCGCCATCTTGGCCGGTTACTCCTGTAATCAATGCTACTTTACTCATTTTATTTTTTTTAGTTTTACACTGCTATTTTTTTATTTCGATCCCTTACAAAAGTTTTGGGTTTGTTTTTTTGATCTTGTTGTGGATTTTTTTTACTTCCTGACTCTCGCCGATGGGCAACAGTAAAATTGTGTCCGATGTTTCCACCAAAAAGAAATTGTCCATACCAGCGGTAGTGATCAGTTTTTCTGAAAAGGCAAGGGCGTTTTCAGCACCTTCAATTTTTTTGATGCCGTTCACCAAAGATTTTTGTTGGGCATAGTTTATCAAGGCATCAAAAGAGCCGAGGTCTGTCCATTCGAAATCTGACGGAACGGTTTTGACCAATTTAGATTTTTCGAGTACTGCGTAGTCAATGCTGTCATCGGGAATAGCAGCCATGGCCTCGTAAGTGATTTGACCGGCAACTTTTGATTGGTGCGCATGTTCGCATGCCGCCAATATTTTGGGATGGTATTTTTTTAATTCTTTCAAATAGGTTTTTGCTTGAAAGCAGAACATCCCAGAATTCCAATAAAAATTTCCAGAAGCGAGGTATTCTTTGGCAGTTTTAAGATCTGGCTTTTCTCGAAATTTTAAAACATCTTCTCCAGCAGCTTCAATATAACCAAATCCAGTTTCCGGATGTTTGGGTTGAATGCCGAAGGTCACCAAATAGCCTTTTTCTGCGAGGAAGATAGCTCGATCCAACGCCGTTTGGTAGCGCTCATCATCTGCGATCATTTGATCGGATGGCGTGACAAATAAAATACTGTCTTCTGGCAAATCCATACAGGCAAGGGCGATGGCTGGTGCTGTATTGCGCCCAACGGGCTCACTGATTTGATACGGGATGTTGAGGTCAATTGACTTTGCTTGCTCTTGAGCCATGTCCAATTGGGTTTCATTGGTAATCAACATAAAATCTGAAACCTTGTTGCTGTTGCGCAACATCGTGTGTTGGAACAATGATTTTTCTTGAAATATTTTTAAAAATTGTTTCGGGTTTTTGTGTCTGGACAAAGGCCAAAGTCGGGTCCCGGATCCTCCACTGAGGATAACGTTGATACAAGTTGCCATTTGTTTGTTTTTAAATTTAGTATTTTCCCTAGGTTACGGGATGCACCACTTAGTTTTCGTGGTTCATTATTTTTTTGAGTTCTTCCATGGTTTTGTTTCCAAAACCTCGAATCCCCTTTAGGGTGTTTATGTCTTCTGAGGCAGCTCTTCGAACGTCGGAAAGTGTTACCAACGGATACCCTAGAATTTCATTGTTGTTTACGAGATCGATGATGTTTCGCAAACGTTTTGAAAAAGGGTGGTCTTTGATGAGTTTTTTGTCAGCGCTTTGCTTTGTAAACTCACTTTCAAACTCTTCAATGATTTTTTTTGCCAATAAATAAGAATTTTTGTCTGCCATTACAATGGAATTTAAAAATTAGATATCGGGGGGTGTTTTTTTATTAAATAGATTTTCAAATGACGTTGATTTCTGTGTGGTAATCCAAAGTTACTTTTAGTCCGAGGTCTGTCAATAGAATTTGAATTTTCTTTTTCCCCACCTGCTTTGCGGTTCCTTTTTTGCCTTTGAAAGGGCCAGATTTAATTGCGACGAGATCTCCGGAAGTTATTTTTTCAACTTTTGAGGAAACGACGTCTTTTACAAGCCATTTTTTGATCAGTTCAATTTCTTCTTCTCGAACGATTGCAGCTTGCCCAAGCCATCTCAAATAGCCCAATACTCCTGGGGCTTCAAAAACACGGTTGCGTTCCTTTTCTTCTGCCTGAACAAAAACGTAGGTAGAAAATAAAGGGACCTGTACTTTCTTTTTGCGATCCGACCATTGGTGTAGTTGTGTTATTGTTGGGCAATACACAGTGATTCCTAATTTTTCAAGTCGTTCTGCAGTTTTTTTTTCATACCGTGGCTTTACACGAATGACAAACCAGTTTTTGTGAGGGGGTGTTTTTTCGGTTTGCATTTTTTGTTTGATTTAGGAACGGCTTCGCCACGTTGAGTCCCATAATAAATGGTGGGGGTCAATTGGGGTATTAAAAAAGTAGAAGCATTCTGTTGTTTTTTGATTGCTTAAAATAACAACAGAACACTCCGTAACAAAAATACGTTATGTGTCGCTTTTTATTGTTTGGTTTGAGAAGTCAGGTCAAACTTTACAGTAAACACACTCAATTTTTTATGAAATGATATTTTTAAAACCAATATACATTAAGTATTTTATGTATTTGATATCTTTATTTCTGCATTATGATATACACTAATCGTAAAAATTAATACTAAAAAAGCAGTTTTACGTGTTATAATATGTAGTTTTACAGAATTTTATGACTTGCATCTAAATTTATGGACACATTTCAATTCAGCTATGTTTTTGCATCGGTATCAATCCTTGCCTTGCTTTTCTTTTTCTTTACCAATAGAAAGAAAAATCCAATAGCAGATCCGTATTTTATGCTACTTCTCAGCGTCTTACTTCTTCGGTTTTTGTCTCTTATTATTTTCCCTCCTTCTGTTGATGGGTTGGTGTTGAATGATATAATGCTCTTACAATCTAAGATCTTTGTTGTTGTGTTGTTTTATTTGCACCTTCTCAACCAAACAGTGGTTCAGCGATTGTCACGTTTGAAGTTGGAATTTCACCTCATTTATTCCTGCTTGCACTTGCCTGTATTTTATCTTCTGTACAAGGTCTTTTTTCCGAAAACACCTTTACACGTTGCTACTGCCGTTATCGTTTTTACGTATGTACTTGTGTACTTTTTTCTGTTGATTCGCGTTTTTTTAAAGTTTTCAAAGACTGCAAATGGGGGATACGATTCTTATGCTGGTAGTGAAAAGGCTATTGTTCAAAAATGGGTTTTTTTTCTTTCTATATCCTTTGTGATTTTTCTTTTTTCAAATCTTTTCGTCTTTTTTTACAGCAGTATCCGTCACCAACATATTCCTGTTTCTTATTATTATTTTATCTCCTCATTTTTTTGGTTTCTTATATTCCTCCGAATTTTGACAGATCCTCTTTTTTTGATTGGCGCCAAAAATTTGTCAATCAAGTCTAGACAATTTAATGCAAAGAACTCTGCATTGAACCCTTGTTGGTCACGTAACTGTTCTGAAATTTCAAATCAACAAGATTTTTTGTTGTCCCAAAAAATTGAATTTCAAACTCAGTACTACATAAGATCGACGGATGATTTTTTTGAAAACACCTTTGACTTTTCACAACAAAAATTCGGAATCACCGACTTGTCTTTCAAACTTCATGTTCCGCAAAGCCATTTGAAATTTATTTTCAAATACCATTGTAAGTATAGTTTTTCTTATTATTTGGTCTCTTTGAGAATTCAAAAAGCCACCGATTTGATGTTGAGTGATTTCATCAAGTTCAATACCTTGGAGAAAGTTTCTTCTTTGGTGGGCTATACAAACTACAATACTTTTTTTCTCAATTTCAAATCAGTGGTTGGTATGACACCCAATCAATTTCTCAAGCAGAAGGTTTGATGCTGGCTTTTCTTCTTTTACGTTCTTATGTTTAGCTTATGTAGTGTTTTCTTAATAGAATTTCATTTTTTATTATGCGTAACTTTCAACTTTTTTTATCTCATAGCCCAAGAATGATTTTCAAGAATAATATCTATCGATTGCTATTTCTTTGTTCAGCAGTCCTTTCTGCTCAATCAGTGCAAATAAGCGAAGCGGTTTCTGCTAATTCCATCTACACAGATGAAGACGGAGACACGCCAGATTGGTTTGAGTTGTACAATGCTTCTTCGCAAACCATTTCTTTAAAAGATTGGACGATCTCTGATGACCCTGATAATCTGTCAATGTTTGTTTTTCCAGATATCAGCATCCCTTCCAACGGATATATGCAGGTATGGGCTTCCGACAAAGACCGTACAGGTAACAATTTTGCGACAACATTTGTTGATCAAGGAGCTCTTTTCAACTACCTTATTCCTACAAGCGAACCCCCTTCAAATTGGACGTCTCCTGGTTTTCAAGACGGATCTTGGGCTCAAGGAACTTCTGGGTTTGGATACGCTGATGGTGACGATGCAACTCAAGTTCCTAGCGGTACGCGCTCGGTATACAGCAGAATATCTTTTCAAGTTACTGACCTAGAATCTTTGTCTCAATTGGTTTTGGACATGGATTACGACGACGGTTTTGTAGCATATATCAATGGAAATGAAGTTGCACGTGCCAACATCAACGGTTCGCCTCCTGCTTTTGATTCCGGAACACCTACAGACCACGAAGCTAAAATATACGGAGGTGGGGTGCCAGAACGTTTTTCAATTGCCAATCCCCAAACGGTTTTACAAGAAGGCAGCAATACCTTGGCCATTCAACTCCACAATGTTAGCGGAAACTCTTCGGACATGACCTTAATTCCCTTTTTGTCCGCCATTTTTACAAGGTCCAATTCTAGTGGATCGACGCCTCCAGCCATTCTGAAATTTGCCAGTAGCAGTTTGCACACCAACTTTAAAATTTCATCGAGTACTGATCATTTGTTCTTGAGCAATCCTGAAGGGGAACTGGTAGACGATCTTTTGGTGGAAGGACTCAAAAAAAATATTTCGATGGGTACTTCTCCTCAATCTGGTAATTTGGTTTATTTTTTAGAGACCACACCAGGAGCTCCCAACTCTTCTGAGGAATACATCGGCGTTTTTAAAGATCCTGTGGTCTTTTCAGTTCCGGGGGGACGCCTCAATGCTCCCGTCAATTTGGAACTTTCAGGAGCTGCCGAAGGACAAAAAATCCATTACACGACGGACGCCAGTTTGCCAACCGAAAACTCACCCGTATACACCAATCCCATTCAAATATCGTCCAACCGTGTGGTGCGCGCAACCTTTTTTGCAGCTGGGTACCTTCCCGCCGAAATCGATTCCAAAACCTACCTGTTCAATGCCAACCACGAGATTGATTTGGTGACTTTAGTAACGGATCCTGATAATTTTTTCGATACCAATACGGGAATTTATGTCACGGGACCTGCAGGAACATATGATACCAATGTCCCTTATTTTGGAGCCAACTTCTGGGAAGACTGGGAGCGCCCTATTCATTTTTCTTTTTATGAAAAAGAAACGGGCGATTTGGGCGTCGCTTTCAATACAGGTGTAAAAATTTATGGTGCTTGGAGCCGTGGGCAAAACGCACAAAGATCACTGGCTGTTTTTGCACGTGAAAAATACGGAACTTCAGAATTTGACTATCCTTTTTTTGAAAATCGTTCCTATGAGAAGTTCCAGGCCTTGGTGTTGCGGAATTCAGGACAAGCTTGGTTGAAATCCACCATCCGAGACATCACTTTGACAAGTCTCATGGAAGGATCTGGTCTGGACCTTCAAGCCTTTACTCCCGTAGCGACTTATCTGAATGGGGATTATTGGGGCTTGTACAACCTCAGGGAAAAAAACAACGAACACATGCTGGCTTCCAAGCACGAAATTGATGCAGAAGGGATTGATCTTTTGACCGCAAATGCGCAAGTTGTAGAGGGAACCAACCAAGAGTACAATGCCTTGATCAATTATATCTCGAGCACGAATTTGTCCGTTGATGCAAACTTTGACTACGTGCGCGAACGGATAGACATTCCAAATTACACCATGTATCAGGTAGCGCAAATCTATATCAACAATCAAGATTGGCCAGGAAACAACATCAAATTTTGGAAACACCCCGAAGGCAAATGGCGCTGGATTTTATACGACACTGATTTTGGGTTCAGTCCTTGGTTCCGTCCTAGCAATGACTATGTAGCCAACACCCTCGAATTTGCTTTGAACCCCAACGGGCCAGGTTGGCCAAACCCATCTTGGTCAACCCTGTTGTTTCGAAAGCTTGTTGAAAATACAGGGTTTAGAAATGGCTTTATCAACCGCTACGCGGATGAGCTCAATACTCGATTTTTACAGGAAAATGTCAAAACCCACATCGAGTCGGTATTGGCAAAAGTAGCTCCTGAATTGCAAGCTCACTACGCACGCTGGAATGGTAATTTTGACGATGTAGGCTATTATGTAAACTTGATGAAAGTCTTTGCTCAAGAGCGGCCTCAATACGCAAGAAGTCATTTGAAATCTAGGTTTAATTTGTCAGCTGAACACCGTCTTTCTATCAACAACACCCAACAAGACAGAGGATATGTTGAAGTAAATGACAATTTAAAAATTGACCAAGTATCTTGGTCTGGTACTTATTTTCAGAATGTTCCGATACGCTTGCATGCCATTCCGCTTCCTGGATTTGTCTTTTCGCATTGGAGTGGGAGTGATAATACATCTGAAGCTAGCATCGATGTCAATCTGCAAAGTGCTTTTCAAATACGTCCGAATTTTGTTCCTGCTGAAACCCCTTTTAAATTGGTGATCAATGAAATCAATTACAAGTCTAGCGATGAGAAAGATTCCGGAGATTGGGTAGAGTTGTACAATCCAAATGAAACAGCGTTGGACCTTTCCAATTGGGTGCTCAAAGATATGAAAGACACCAATACATTTGTTCTTCCAGCTGCAACGACAATTCCGAGCAAGGGGTTCTTGGTACTCGTCAAAAATGGCAATGATTTTTCTGTGGTTTTTCCATCTGTAGACAATGCCATAGGAGATTTTGATTTTGGTTTTGGTTCGGAAGATGCAGTGCGCCTGTTTGATGACAAGGGGGTTTTGATAGATGAAGTATTCTATACGTCTCTAGCTCCATGGCCCGAATGTGCTGACGGTTTAGGACCTACATTGTTATTGGAAAGTGAAGATTTAGACAATGCTTTGGCAGAGAGTTGGTTTTGTAGTGATGCTTATGGGACACCTGGGCTTGACAATGCCACAGCTGGAGTTCCAAAAGATCCTATAGAAGAAATCAAGTTGTATCCCAACTTGATTACTGATTACTTGTATTTTGTGGGGCCTGCTTTGGAAATGAACATGCGGGTTTATGACGTGATGGGCAAACTGATGTTTGCACAGAAAACTGCACCTCAAATGGATGTTAGTTTCTTGAAAAACGGCATCTATTTTGTGCAGCTATCAGACAGCACACAGACCAAGACTTTTAGAATTGTAAAGCATTGATTTTAACTGTTTAAAAAAGGGATAAGTTTGTAGTTTATTTTCGTTCACTAACTACTGCAAGTATCTAAAAGTACATTTGTAAAAACTAAAGAGTTTTTTTGTAGAACTGTTAAGCGGTATTTGTATTGGAGGATATCTCAAAACCTTTTGATGGGGTTGAATATGGTGTGTATCCTAAAGATAGAAACGTATTTTAATATCTAGGAATGAGGCAGCTTTTCCTCCAAGACACCGTACAAGAAGGTTCCTAGGAGGGCTGCTGCAATCACAATGGCAATGGGGTAAAACCCCGCGCCCAAAAGGACAAACATCGGTCCTGGACATGCGCCGGCCAAAGCCCATCCCAATCCAAATAAAATACCTCCATAAAGGTAGCGCTTGACACTTTTTTCTTTGGGCTTGAATTCAATTTTTTCTCCGTAAAAAGAGTTGATATCAAACCGCTTGATTGCCTGTGTTATAAGAATTCCAAGGCACAAAGCCGCTCCAATAATTCCATACATGTGAAAGGATTCGAATCGAAACATCTCATAGATGCGAAACCAAGATGCGGCTTCTGATTTAAAAAGGGTGATTCCAAAAAAGATTCCGATGCTCAAGTAACTAAGTGTTCTCATAATTTAAAAGATAAGTGGGAATAATAAATGAACCATGGTCAAACCGCCGATAAAAAAGCCAATTACGGCTACCAAGGAAGGCAGTTGTAGGTCGCTCAATCCGGAGATGGCATGTCCAGAAGTACAGCCTCCTGCATACCGAGCTCCAAAGCCGACAAGTACTCCGCCAAGAATAAGCATCAAAATATTTTTCGGATTTTGAAAAGATTCGGGACCGAAAAGTTCTATGGGCAAATACGCTGCTCCAGCACTTTTAAATCCGAGACTGTTTAAATTTTCTATGGTACTAGAGCTGATTGCTACAGCTGTATTTGTGCTTAAAAAATGGGCACCGACAAATCCGCCAATCAAAACCCCTAGGGCAACCACTAAGTTCCAACGTTGTGCTTTCCAATCAAATTTAAAGAACTCTGAGGTTTTTCCTGCTCCGCATAGAGTACACAGGGTACGCAGGTTGCTAGACATCCCAAAATTTTTACCGACCATTAGCAATAAAAATAAAGTAAGCGCAATAAAAGGGCCTGCGATGTACCAAGGCCAAGGTTCGTATATCCAGTTCATAAGATGGGTGTTTTTAAGTAGTCACTGTGTAAAAGTATTGAAAATTCTTTGTTTTCTTTTGGCGAGGAAGAATTCCTGGTCTTTGATTGTTTGTTTTTAAGACGGTTCTTTTGAAGGACATAGGTAATTTGAAAGTGGCACCCCAGCCTTTTTGATGGCTTTCATTCCTTCTGCAACCTCCATAAAATTATGAATTCCTCTTCGCTTTAAAAAGGAAGCGGCAATCATGCTGCGGTAGCCTCCAGCACAATGCAGGTAAAAGTGTTCTTTTTCAGGAAAGTCTTCCAAATGTTGGTTCAGGGCAGCCAATGGGCTGTTGTTTGCCTGTAAGACATGCTCGGAGAAAAATTCGCCTTTGGATCGAACGTCAAATACAGGTACCTTGTTGTTTTTTAAAAGGGTTTTGAAATCAGTGGCACTGATAGATGCGACCGTATCGATTTCTTTACCCGCTTTTTTCCAAGCTTCAAAACCGCCTTTCAAATAGCCCAAGCTGATGTCAAATCCGACTCTTGAGAGTCGGGTAATTGCCTCTTGTTCTCTCCCTATTGGCGCAACCAGTAAAAGGGGCTGCTGTACATCGGCAATCAAGGCGCCTACCCAAGGGGCAAAACTCCCGTCCAATCCGACAAATACCGACCCTGGAACGTGTCCTTTTCCGAAGTCTTGTTGGCTTCGAATGTCCAAGATAATAGCTTCAGCAGCGTTTGCAACCGCTTTAAAATCTTTAGCTGATAATGCACGTGTGCCGCGTTTCAAAACGGAATCCATGGGGTCGCAACCTTCTTTGTTCATTTTGACATTCATAGGGAAATAAGCTGGGGGATCGGTCAATCCAACGGTAACTTCTTCTATAAATTCCTCTTGACTCATGGAGGTGCGTAGTGCATAATTTGTCTTTTTTTGATTGCCCAAGGTATCGGTCGTTTTCTTGCTTAGGTTTTTTCCGCAAGCAGAACCGGCTCCGTGGGCTGGGTAGACGACCACCGTATCTGGCAATGGCATGATTTTAGTGCGCAAGCTGTTGTACAACATTCCTGCCAAGTCCTTTTCGCTAAGGATCCCTGACTTTTGAGCCAAGTCAGGTCTGCCGACATCCCCTAAAAACAAGCTGTCTCCACTAAAAAGTGCACGTTCCTCCCCATGTTCGTCTTTCAATAGGTAGCAAGTACTTTCCAGCGTATGCCCCGGAGTGTGTAGGACTTTGAGTGTCACATTTCCCAAGCGAAATTCCTGCCCGTCTGTTGCGATCAGTGATTCGAAATGCGTTTCTGCATTGGGGCCAAAGACGATTGGAGCGCCTGTCGCTTTGGAAAGGCTGAGGTGTCCACTGACAAAATCTGCATGGAAATGGGTTTCAAAGATGTATTTGATTGTCGCCTTGTCCTCTTTTGCTTTTTCGAGGTAGGGTTGGACTTCTCGAAGGGGGTCGATGATCGCCACTTCGCCTTCGCTTTCAATGTAATAGGCAGCTTGTGCTAAACACCCGGTATATATTTGTTCTATTTTCATACACGACAATCTTTTAGAAAAGTTTTTATTTTTCTTCTGTGTCGCAAAGATAAAAACACGAACGATAGCTGGCAGTAACATTGGTTACAGAACAGTTCATTTCTTTTTGAGAAGAATGTAATTTCTGTGCAAGGTCAGTTCGTTGAGGTTTTCCAATTTTTTTAGCAACCGAGAAACTACGACTCTGGAGGTGTGCAATTCAAAAGCGATTTCTTGGTGTGTGGTTCGAATGTGCTGGTCTTTGGCAATCCTCGCTTTTTCTTTTAGTAAATTTAAGAGGCGTTCGTCCATTTTTAAAAAAGCAATACTGTCGATCGTTGCCAGCATTTCGTTCAGCCGATTGTGGTAACTTTTAAAGACAAATTTCCTCCAGCTTTTGTACTTGGCAGCCCAAGTTTCCATTTTTTCAATGGGTATCATGACAAGTACCGTATCCGTTTCTGTAAGGGCTCGAATTTCACTTTTGGTTTCTCCCAAACAACAGGTTAAGGTCATGGCACAGGTGCTTCCTTTTTCTACAAAATACAGCAATAGTTCGTCTCCTTGTTCGTCTTCTCGCACTATTTTTATCGCGCCAGAGATCAGGAGCGGCATCGCTTTGACATAGCCTCCGATATCCATCAGGACAACCCCTTCAGGGATGTGTTTTAAGGTTCCTACTTCGAGAATCTCATCGAGCAGGGCTTTTTCAAAAAGGGGTCCAAAATTCTCTTTTAACTCTTGTTGCATGGTGTTTGTATCTCGAGGGCTGTGTCTGTTGAACTCAAAGATAGGGAAAAGCGCTCCAAAAAAAAACGGCTTGCGCAAAATGCACAAACCGTATTTTTTTAATGGAGTGAGTGGGTCATGCCCTTTTTTTACTCCATCAGTGTAGTTTGGGATTCCTTATTTAGAATTCCAAGTTTACCTGCAAGTCGAATTCATCGTAAATGGCTTTGTCTTTCAATCCTTCAAAAAAGCTGGTAGAACCGTATTTGACATCGTATTTTGCGCGGTTTATTTTTAGAGCTGTTGTCGCATTGTGCTCGTTGACAGTAAGGTCAAAAAGAATGCTGTTTGTCTTTCCTTTGATGGTCAAATCGCCTTTGACGGTATAGACGCCCTTGTCGCCTGCAGTTACATTGGTAAAAACCAAGCGAGCAGTGGGGTTGTTTTCAACACCGAAGAAATCGTCTGACTTTAAATGACCTTCTAGTTTTCCCTTATAGACCCCTTCCAAATCGGTACATGCGATACTGTTCATGTCCATGACAAAGCCCCCCCCCACGAGTTTGGAGTCTTCAAAAGACAAAGAGCCTGATTTCAATGCGATGATTCCGGTATGGGAACCTGTGACTTTGTAGCCCTTCCAAGTAACACTACTCTTCGTGATGGAGACTTCTTTTTCATCGCTGTTGTTTTGTGGTGCGAAGCTTTGCAAGACCACAGTGGCCGCGAGTGCCAACGTTGCTAAGATTTTTTTCATTTGGTTTGTTTTTGAGTGAATGTATTTCTTTTTGTTCAGAGAACCTAACAAAGGTACACGCTAAATAAGACAGGTGCATTCACATAGGTTCATATTTTTAGGCTTCTATTTCTTTTCGAATTCTACTGAGCGACTGGGGTTGAATGCCGAGGTAGGAGGCAACCATGTATTGAGGGATGCGTTGTTCGAGTTGTGGGTAGCGCTTTTGAAAGGCTGTGTATTGTTCTTTTGCGGAAAGGCTAACAGTACCTCTAATTCGGTTTTGGGTGGCGACGTATGCACGTTCCACAATTTTTCTAAAAAAGCGTTCTAATTTTGGAATTTTGAGGTATAAGTTTTCCATCGCATCGAGAGGGATTTCTAACATTGAGGTGTTTTCAAGGCATTGAATGTTGTATGCTGCCGGAGTTTGTGAAATCAAACTTCCGAGATCAGCAGCCCACCAATTTTCAATGCAAAATGTAAGAATGTGTTCGGCTCCTGCCTTGTCCAAATAAAATGTTTTTGTGGCACCAGAGAGAATGAAATAGTGTGTTTTGCAGATGTCTCCTTGGTGCAAAAGCGCATCTCCTTTTCGGTATTTTTTCAAATGTATTTTGGAAGTCAAGAAAGAGGTTTCTTCGTCGGTTAGAGCAATGTATTGCTGTATGTAGTCTGTCAAAGGTTTTGTTTCTGTCATTCTTTTGGTGACAACCCAACAAGAGGTGTCCAAACAAAGGTATTGAAATCTCCATTGAATTCGTTCAGTTTTCCAAAAACTCATTCTTCTTCCTAACTTTGACAGCTGATTTTCAAGGGGTTTTCAATTTGAATAAAACGAAGTTGCTACAGCATTTATCTCTACGAAAGCTTCGAGGGACTTTTGATAGAAGGAAGGGTTTTGTGGTCGGATTCTTATTTTTTTTTTGATAAAAAAAAGTTAAACATCTAGAGGTTAAAAGTAATACTATTATATTTGTAGTCACTTGTTATGGAGAATTTAATCGTACACATTCAAATCAGTACTGCATTGTACACAAAAAACCCTGAATCTTCGGAATTGGGGCGTCGCATTGTTTCCAAAAGCATCGAGATGCTCAATGATTTGGGTTTTGAAAGGTTTACGTTTAAAAAATTGGGTGCGGCCATCGGTTCCAATGAGAGTTCCATTTACCGCTATTTTGACAGCAAGCATGCTTTGTTGATTTATTTGGTGAATTGGTATTGGAGTTGGATTGAATACAGGTTGTTTCTAGCAACTGCAAACATCAATTCTCCAAAGGAGCGCTTGATGAATGCCATTCAGTTGCTTACAGAAGCAGTAAAGGAGGATTCTCATTTTTCATACATCAACGAAGTTTTGTTGAGTCAAATCATCATTTCAGAGTCGTCAAAAGCCTACCACACCAAGGAGATTGATGTGGAAAATGAAAAGGGATATTACAAGACTTACAAGCGCTTGGTGGAGCGCGTGAGTTCCTTTGTCTTAGCGGTCAATCCAAATTTTGAATTTCCCCATATGTTGGTGTCCACAGTCATTGAGGGCGCTCACAATCAAAGGTATTTTTCTGCACACCTTCCTTCTCTAACAAACGTTGTGAAAGGAGAAAATAACATTGTCCGATTTTACAAGAACCTCGTATTAAAAACCATCCAATGAATTTGCAAAAAGCCCATCGTTCTTTCTTTTTAAAGCAGCTCTCTATTGTGTTGTTGACAGCGGTGTTGTTGCAACCTCTAGTCAATGCGATTGTTCTTTTTTCAACAGAAAACTACGAATTGGAACTGGCACAGGCGGATGACGAAACAACCTCCAATGAAAACGAAAAACAGGAAAAGGATTCGGAAGAGAAACTCGAACTTCAGATGACAGGTTCTTCCGATTCTCAATTCACTTTGCTAGTTGCACTAGCGTTCTACACTTCTGCAGAACAGGTTTTGGAGTGTAGCAAGGAAATTCCGATTCCTCCTCCTGAATCCTGTTAGTATGCAAGTAGAGGGCCAACGTTTACTCGTAGGCCGTGAACTTCTTCAAAGAAGAGATTTAAAAAAATATTTATTTACCGAGTATCGTTCCTTTTTTATAAAAGCGTTCTTGCTCATTTAGTTACAATTATGAACAGTTTGAATCCATTTAAAAATTTAAAAGCCGATTTTCCGGCGAGTATTGTTGTTTTTTTTGTTGCCCTTCCCTTGTGTTTGGGAATAGCACTTGCCAGTGGAGCGCCCTTGTTTTCGGGTTTGATATCGGGGATTGTAGGGGGTATCATCGTAGGAGCGCTGAGCGGCTCTTCTGTCGGTGTAAGTGGTCCCGCAGCAGGTTTGGCTGCGATCGTGTTGACAGCGATAAGTTCTTTAGGAGGCTATGAAAATTTCCTTCTAGCCGTGGTGCTTGGAGGTGTCATCCAACTGGTTTTTGGGCTTTTAAAAGCGGGAGTGATTGCCTATTATTTTCCGTCTTCTGTGATCAAAGGCATGCTGACCGGAATAGGATTTATCATCATTCTAAAGCAAATTCCACATTTTTTTGGTTATGACAAAGATCCTGAAGGGGATTTTGCTTTCTTCCAATTAGATGGGGAAAATACGTTTTCAGAAATTTCAAACGCCTTTTCTTTTATCAGTCCGGGAGCCACACTGATTGCGGCGATTGGTTTGGGTATTTTATTGTTATGGGACAAGGTTTTGTCAAAGAAAGGCAAGTTCTTTCAGGTCGTACAAGGTCCTTTGGTAGCGGTTGTTACAGGGATTGTCTACTTTGTGATTTCGGAAGGAAGTGGCACTTGGGAGATTTCCAAGGAGCATTTGGTCAGTGTACCGGTGCCCAATGACACGGCTTCCTTTTTGGCTCAGTTTAGTTTTCCCAATTTTGGCGTTATTGCTCATCCAGAAATTTGGGTGACTGCTTTTACCATTGCACTTGTTGCGAGTTTGGAGACCCTCCTTTGTGTGGAAGCGACAGACAAATTGGATCCGAGAAAAAGAGTGACGCCTACAAACAGAGAATTGCTGGCCCAAGGTACTGGAAATGTCATTTCAGGATTGATTGGTGGATTGCCCATTACTCAGGTCATTGTCAGAAGTTCTGCCAACATCCAGTCTGGTGGAAAGACAAAAATGGCAGCAATCCTACACGGGCTTTTGTTGCTGATATCCGTTCTTCTTATTCCGAACTTTTTGAATAAAATTCCGCTGTCTGTATTGGCTTCTATTTTATTGATTGTTGGTTACAAGTTGGCCAAGCCCGCTTTGTTCAAAACAATGTATGAACTGGGTTGGAAACAGTCGGTTCCTTTTGTCGTTACAGTTTTGGGGATTGTTTTTACGGATTTGTTGGTCGGTATCGGCCTCGGTCTTGCTGTTGGAATCGTGGTCATTCTCTTTAAGAGTTTCCAAAATTCCCATTTCTTGCACATTGAGGATAAAAGCAATGGCAAGCAAAAAATCAAAATGACTTTGGCAGAAGAAGTAACTTTTTTCAACAAAGGGGCCATTCTCAAGGAGTTGGATCGTTTGCCAACAGAGACGCAACTCGAGTTGGACGTTCGTAAAACACGCTATTTAGACAATGATATCATCGAGATTCTCGAAGATTTTTCACTGAAAGCCCGCAACCGAAATATTGACATTCGATTGATTTCAGAAAGGGGCATTGTAGAAAATCCAGAAAGTTTTACACAGTTTTTCAAACTGAATACAAAAGTTTGATGATTGACACCTATTTAAAAATTTAAAAAACTAAAAAATGATGAATGCACATACAAAAGAAACACAAGACCAAATGACTCCAGTTCTTTCTTTGGAGGTTTTAAAGAAAGGAAACGAAAGATTCAGAGCCAGTCAGAAAGCGCCAAGAGATTTGATGCAGCAGGTAGCGGCAACTAGTAAAGGGCAATACCCTTTTGCAACCGTATTGAGTTGCATTGATTCCCGGGTGTCTTCAGAACTTATTTTTGACCAAGGAATTGGGGATTTGTTTAGTGTGCGAATCGCCGGAAATTTTGTCAACGAAGATATTTTAGGGAGCATGGAATTTGCATGCAAGTTGGCAGGAACGAAGCTTGTAGTTGTTTTAGGACATACAGCTTGTGGCGCCGTAAAAGGTGCTTGTGACCATGCGCGTTTAGGAAACCTGACTGCGTTGATTAAAAAAATTGAACCGGCAGTCGCAGCTGTACAGCAGCCTGAAGAGGCCTCTTTGAGAAATTCCAGCAACCTCGATTTCGTCAATGATGTGGCCGTAAAAAATGTGTTGATGACCATCGATCAGATCCGTAGCGAAAGCCCTGTGTTGGCAGAGATGGAGAAGAAGGGAGAGATTCATATCGTTGGAGGAATGTACAACATCGATTCAGGGGAGGTCAACTTTTTCGAATAATCAGCTAAATTCTTCTAAAAAACCAACACTACTTTTTTTGGAGCAGTGTTGGTTTTTATATTGCACCCTGTACATGGTAGGAAAATCTACTTTACAAATTCCACAGTATTTAATGCGTTGTTTCATACGCTATTTAAGTTATCAGTAACTTAATTTAGGATCTAATATAACCCCTTTACATTTATCATTTTATCCCTACCGAGCAACCTTTAAAGCAACTCTAAAAAACAAAAAACCCGTAAATCATTGTTTGTAAATGAGTTACGGGATAATTTTGTGGTGCCTCCAGGAATCGAACCAGGGACACATGGATTTTCAGTCCATTGCTCTACCAACTGAGCTAAGGCACCATTTTCGCTATTGATTGCAGGCAAGCTGTTTCACAAAGCGGTTGCAAATATAGCAGTATTATTTAGATATATGCAAACAATTTTTAAAAAAATCTATTTGTATCTTTGGGCTTAGAAAAGCAATCATGAACCACCTAATTGTCGATGCTGGAAACAGCCGTATTAAAATAGTTGTTTTTAAAGGACAGCAGCTCTTGCGAAGAGAAGATTGCGGCGAAAGCGATTTCTTGAAAATTGTCTCCGCTATTTTTTCATCACACAAGATTTCCAAAGTTATTTTATCTTCTGTAGGTTCGATGACTGCGACGCTTTGTGAGTTGTTGTCGCGCTTTCAAGAAGTAGTGCTCTTGTCAACGTCGACTCCTGTGCCCTTTCAAAACCGATACCAAAGTCCTGCAACTTTGGGGGTGGATCGCATTGCCTTGGTCAGCGCTGCAGCCCATCAGTATCCTATAAAGAATGTATTGGTCATCGATGCAGGAACCTGTGTTACCTACGATGTCAAGAATGCCGAAAATGAATACCTTGGTGGCGCCATTTCTCCCGGTCTAAAAATGCGCTACAAAGCACTGGCTTCCCAGACCGAAAACCTGCCTTTGCTGGAACCTGTTTTCGACATGGATCTAATCGGAAGCGACAGTGATGCAAGCATGCATTCTGGAGTTGTCAACGGTTTGGTTTTTGAAATAGAGGGCTTTGTCGCAAAAACGCAAGACCAATTTGCGGATTTAACAGTAGTTTTAACAGGAGGAGACGCCAATTACTTGTCTAAAAGATTAAAAAATGGCATATTTGCCCAACCGAATTTTCTAGCGGAAGGTTTGCACGCAATTCTGATTCACAACACACACAAATGACATACAAAACCATCCTGTTTTTTGCTTTGATTTTTTCTGTAGGCATGGCCGCTCAAAAACAACAAGACACGCCCTATTCTTTTTTTGGCACTGGAACCCTTTTTCAAGCAAAAACCATTGAAGAATCGATGATGGGAGGGATAGGAACTGCCATCTCGGACCCTGTTCACTTGAATTTTAGCAACCCCGCAAGTTTGTCGGGTTTGCGTTTTACCAACTTTTCGGTGGGGGTGGTCAATTCACAAACCACCATCAGTGATACAGAGGTACAGCAGAAAACTTCCGTTTTTTCAATTCCCTACGTAGCTTTGGGCATTCCGTTGGGAAACAAAGCAGGCTTTACAACTGGTTTTCGCGCCAAAACAGCTGTGGGTTATGCATTGACCGATGGAGACATTGCTTTAGACGAAGGATTGTATACCTATGAAGGGAATGGAGGCAGCAATAGTTTGTTTTTTGGCATGGGAGTTCGTGTTTTCAAGGGGCTTTCTGTTGGAATTGAAGGCGCCTATGTTTTTGGAGATCTGGAAAATACCATCACCCACCAGCAAAATGGAGTTCTCTACGATACTCGTGAAAAAACATCAGCGATACTCCGAGGTTTTGATACCAAATTGGGGCTGCACTACCAGGGGAAAGTTTCCAAAAAACAAGTCTTTAATTTGGGAATGACATTCCTCAAAAGCAAGGATCTCAAAGTCACAGAAACAAGCAACTTTTACAGTGGATTCTTTTCCGCTGACTTTGAGTCAGTCAAAAAAATATTGGCACCTGTTACAAAAGAGGGCAGCATCAACAATCCATTAAATACAACTCTTGCCATTGGTTATGGTGAATTGACCAAGTGGTATGCAAGTATAGAATACAGTTTCAACGACGCGGTGACCTACAACGGATCGACTTTGCAAAACAATGTGCGACAACTGAAGTTTGACAACTACCAACGGATTTCTTTAGGGGGGTATTTTATTCCAAAATACAATTCCTTATCTAGCTACTTTAGCCGGGTGGTATACAGAGCTGGAATCAAGTATGAAAATTCAGGAATGTATTTAGACGGCACTGAAATCACAGATTTTGGCATGTCTTTTGGTATAGGACTTCCCATGGGCAAGGGCCTGTCTGATTTGAATGTTGGGGTGGAATACGGAATCAAAGGAGAAGTCACCGATACTTTGGTAGAAGAAAAATACATCAACCTCAAATTGAGCCTCTCTTTGGGAGACAAATGGTTTCGAAAAAGAAAAATAGATTAATTAGGCGTACAATTATAGACAGACAAAGATGAAGAAATTAGGAACAATAGCAGCTTTTTTATTTTTGACTTTTTCAGCTACAACAGCTCAAGAAGTCAATCAAGAAGCGATGATCAAATACAACCTTTTTAAGGGTGACTACAAGTCAAAAAATTACGAGGCAGCCTATGAAAATTGGTTGTGGTGCATGGACAACAGCCCAAAGCTCTCTGTCAACATTTACAAACTAGGCATTACCATTGCAAAAGATCGTTTGAAGAAAGCATCTGCGGAAGGCAAACCAGCAGCCATCGCTTTGGTGCGTAGGGTCTTTGACCAAAGAATCCAACACTACCCAAAAAATTTGGCAAAACTGTACAGCGATTATGCAGGCTTTATACACAACAACGGAAGTACTGATGAAGAAGTGCTGGTCATGCTCGAAAAAGCCTATCAGATCGACCCCTCAAAGATGGGTGTCAAATCCATTTACAGGTATTTCCGATTCGTAACAAACAAGAACAAGGATGGCAATGTTCAGGTTATTTTTGACACCTATGACGTGCTGTTGCAAGCTGTAAAAGACAAATTGAACTACTACGCAACCAAATTGGATGCCTACTCTGCCAAAGAGGAAAAAGGGAATGCCTTGACTCCCAAACAGAAAAAATTGAAAAGAGCTTACGAAAACAATTCAAAAGCGATTGGAAAAGTAGAGGGAGGTTTGGACAAGATGATCATTGATCTTTCTACCTGTGAACGCCTGATTCCATTGTACTCAAGTGAATTTGAAGCCAACAAGAGCAACGCGGCTTGGTTGAAGAGTTCGGTGTCAAGAATGTATAAAAAAGAATGTACAGAAGACCCGTTGTACGATCAACTTGTAGAGGCTTATGTCGCTGCTGAGCCTTCGCCAGAAGCTTCGGTTTTTTATGCGGGCATCTTGTTAAAAAACAATCAGTTTGACAAGGCGAAAGGATATTTCGAACAAGCTGTAGCACAAGAAACGGACGTGTTTAAACGCGCGGGCTATCTGTATAAAATTGCCCAAATCATGAAAAAGAAAGGACGCAAGTCTGAAGCGAGAAGCTATGCTTACAAAGCGATTCAAAATAAGAGAAGTATGGGAGAAGCCTATCTTTTGATTGCCAGCCTTTACGCTTCCAGTGCAAACTCTTGTGGAAACTCAGAATTTGAAAAAAAGATGGTTTATGTAGCGGCCTTGAATTTGGCGAACAAAGCAGCGGCCGTAGATCCTACTCATAGAAGCATTGCCGGAAAATACAGCAAAAGCTACCAATCTTCAGTCCCTTCTAAGAAATTGATCTTTACCGAAGGATTGACTTCTGGAGATTCTTTTAGAATTGGGTGTTGGATTGGTGAAACCGTAAAAATTCCCTAATTTAGAGGGGCTCCTAATTGCCTTCTCCTAAGAGAATGGTCATTCATTTAATTAGAACACTTGGAAAATAAGAGAAATAGATGGATAAACATTGCTGCCTTAACAGGGATGGCAATGTTTTTTTCATGTGTAAACAGTGTCCAAGAAGTCAATGATTTTTTGGCAGACAAGAATTTGCCAATTGGTGAGTCTGAAAATGTGGTACACGTTTACAAAGACTCAGGAAAAGTGGTCTTTCGTTTGTTAACTCCTTTGCTCTTAGATTTTTCCAACCGAAAAGAGCACCCCTATTCCGAATTTCCCAAAGGCATACAGTTGGTCACCATCAATAAGACAGGAAAAGATTCCACCACAATCACCGGAAATTACGCCATTAGCTATGCCAAAACCATGGTTTCAGAAATTGTTGGAGATGTTGTGGTTTTCAATCATACGGAACAGTCAAAACTAGAAACTCCCCAATTGTATTGGGATCAAAAAACAAATTATATCTTTACCGAAAAACCCTTTGTTTTGACCCTTGAAAAAGACACCATTTTTGGAACTGGCTTTGAATCTCGGCAAGACTTGCAAGGCTGGGTTTTGAAAAGAATGAGTGGAAATTTACATCTTAAGGAAGAATAGACATGCACAAGTTTAGTACATATTTTGAATACGCCTATTTGGTAATAGGATTCGTTTTTTTTATTGAAGGAGCATTGAAATGGACAGATGAACCCGAAAAAGCTTACCTTTCATTAGGGTTTGGGGTTTTGTCTTTTTTTATGTTTTTTTTCAAACGCAGGTTTCGTAAGAAGAGGTCCTAAAAAAAACGATGCCTAGTTTCATGGCGTCTTTGTTGCGAAGCTCAAAAAAGGTTTCGCTCTTATAAAAATGGAGTTAGAACTCATCATTATTGTCACATCAATCCTGCTGTCCGCCTTTTTTTCGGGTTTGGAGATTGCCTTTGTGTCTTCTAACAAACTCCATATTGAGTTGGAGAAAAAAAAGGACGGGCTGGTCTCGGGGATTTTAAACAAACTCACCGAAAAATCGTCTAAGTTCATCACCACCATGCTTGTTGGGAACAACATCTCACTCGTGGTCTACAGTTATTATATGGGGTCCTTTATTACGGATCTTTTGAGTCCCTTGTTTCCCTTTGTTTTAGAAAACGAATTTTCAGCACTGCTGTTACAGACTTTTATCTCAACACTGGTCATCCTAGTTACTGCGGAATTTTTACCCAAAGCCATTTTTAGAATTTATGCCAACGAAGCCTTAAAACTCTTTGCCATTCCCGCTTACTTTTTTTACATCCTTTTTTATTACATCTCTGATTTTATAACCTTGATCTCTGACTTTTTCCTAAAAACCTTTTTCAACACCGATGAATTGGTTTCCCAAACAGAATTTAGCAAAGAGGAACTGGGAGATTATATCTCAGAGCAAATGGACACCAAAGACGAAACCAAAGAGATTGATTCTGAAATTCAAATTTTTCAAAATGCCCTTGATTTTCACAAAGTCAAAGCACGCGAAATCATGGTTCCTAGAACCGAGATCATCGCTGTTGAGATTCACGAATCCATCTCCAATCTCAAGAACATTTTTATAGAAACGGGGCTCTCAAAAATCATTGTTTTCAAAACTTCCTTGGACGATGTGTTGGGCTATGTTCATGTTTTTGATCTTTTTAAAAAACCCAAAAGTATCAAGTCGGTTTTAATGCCTGTAGAGTTTGTACCAGAGTCCATCACCATCAACGACGCGATGAATGTTTTGACCATCAAACGGAAAAGCATCGCTTTGGTTTTGGATGAGTACGGTGGCACTTCTGGTTTGATCACTGTTGAAGATGTGATTGAGGAGTTGTTTGGTGAAATTGAAGACGAACACGACAGCATCGAATTGATCGATGTTCAGCTTTCAGATTTTGAGTACAAATTCTCTTCCCGACTAGAAATAGACTACCTCAATGACACCTATGACTTGAACATTCCAAAAGAAGAAGGTTACGAAACTTTGGGGGGATTTATTTTAGAACACACTGAAAGTATTCCCGAAAAAGGCACTTTTGTACGCATCGATAATTTTGAGATAGAAATATTGAAAGGAAGCAGTTCTAGAATTGAAGAAGTCTTCTTTAAAGTCTTTTCGGCCTGATGCCATCTCCTGATATTCAAGGAATCTAGTTGAGTTGATTTGAAACAGCCTCCCTCTTTCTAATCTTTTAAAAATTCTAAACTTTATAACTTTTTTAATTAAATACTAAATTGTATTTTCGCACACTATCAAATAACTATAACACTACATACAATGGCAATATTATCAAAAATTAGAGAGCGCTCAATGTTTTTAATCGTAATCATCGGTTTGGCGCTGTTTGCTTTTGTTGCAAGTCCAAAAGACATTTTAGATTTTTTCAACTCAAGTAAGGTCAACGCTGTAGGGTCCGTCAATGGCGAAACCATCAGCAGAAGAGACTTTGCAATTCAAGTGGAAGCTTACAAATCCAACGCAAAATCTTCCGTTTCTGATATGCAGGCAGTGACTGCTGTTTGGAAACGTGTTTTGAGTGAAAAAATTTACAAAAAACAACTTGATGAAGCTGGCATTGTCGTCGGAGAAAAAGATGTTTGGGATGCTGTCATCGAAATTCCTTCCATCAAAAATGCTCCGTTGTTTCAAAACGAGCTCGGTCTTTTTGACGAAGAGAAGCTAAAAGAATATTTGGCCAATTTAAAGGAAAATGCCGCAGAACAATCGGATGCTGCATGGCTAAATTGGTTGGAAACCGAAAAAAGTGTAAAGAGCAATCTTGAAAAACAAGCGTATACGCAATTGGTCAAGTTGGGCCTAAGTGCTTCTTTGGCTGCGGGAGAGCAAAGTTACCTCGAAGCACAAACCAAGATGAGTGGTTCCTTTGTCCTTGTTCCCTACAGTTCCGTAGCCGATAGTTTGGTGTCTGTGAGTTCTGATGAGGTAGCGGACTATCTAAAAGCGCATTCAGACGAGTTTTCAGAAGAAGCGAGCAGAGACATCAACTATGTCAAGTTTGACATCAAGGCTTCTCAAGAAGATGAGGCCGATTTGAAAAATGAGTTGACCTACCTGTCAGCATCCTTCAAAGGAACTGCTAATGCGGCCAATTTTTTAGCTGACAACGACGCAGATTTGCCTTTAGACACCAAATATGTGTTCAAATCCAATTTACCAACTGTCATTGAAGACGCTATTTTCAACGCTGCTGAAGGAACCGTAGTGGGGCCTTACAAATTCCAAAACCATTACCGCTTGTCAAAAGTGGTGGATTTCATCAACATGCCAGACTCCGTAAGTGCAAGCCATATATTGGTTACCTATGCAGGTTCTAGAGCTGCGGATGCCTCTGTTACAAGAACAGAAGCAGCAGCTAAAAAATTGGCCGACAGCATTCTTTCAGTGGTTAAGAAAAAAAGCAATCAATTTTCTAAATTGGCAAAAACCTATTCTGCGGACAAATCAAATGCAAACAAAGGGGGCGATTTGGGTTGGTTTGCTTACGGGCAAATGGTTCCTGAGTTTAGAGATTTTACCTTCTTAAATAAAAAAGGTAAAATAGGCGTAGTTCAAACAGTATTTGGATACCACGTCATCAAAATTACAGGCCGAAAGAACATTCAAAAAGCAGTTCAATTGGCTACTTATGGGAGAAAAATAGAAGCTTCTGAAACAACTGAGAATGCAATCTTTGAAGATGCAGAAACATTGGCCTACGAACTGTCCTCCGGAAAAAATATTTCAGAGTTGTCTAAGGAAAACAATTATTTGCTACGCACCTTGTCTGGGATCAAGGCGATGGAAGAAGATGTTGCCGTTTTAGGAAAAAACAGATCCATTGTTCGATGGGCTTTTGACAAGGAAACTTCAGTCAATGCTTCAAAGCGATTTGATTTGGAAAAAGGATATGCAGTAGTGGTTATCACCAACAAAACAGACAAAGGATTGGTTGCGCCTTCCAAAGCAGCTGCCAAAGTAAAACCAATTTTAATCAAAGAGAAAAAAGCGGCCCTCATTGCAAGTCAAATGAACGAAGAGTCACTTGCCTCCCTCGCAGAGGTGTTCAAAACATCCGTACGTTCTTTTACGAATGTATCTATGAGTGCACCAACCATTTCAGGGGTCGGAACTGAACCTGCTGTCGTAGGCGCGATTTATGCTGTCCCAACGAATACCACTGTGAAAAATATAGTGGGAGTGAAAGGTGTATTTGCAATTTCAGTAGCCAACAAAGAGCTGCCTGTTTCGCTGCCGAGCTATGAAGCGTCTAAAAACGTCTTGACGCGTGAATATCAGAACAAAGCAAATGGACAGATGTACAAGGCTTTGGAGAGCTTTTCAGAGATTGTAGACGATCGTAGCAATTTGTATTGATTTTTGACAGGAATTTTATAAATATAAAAAAACTCGCATTTATTGCGAGTTTTTTTGTGCCCAATTTCCCCAGTAGTTACGGTGTGTTCAAGGCGGTAAAGCACATTTTTAATTGTATATACATGTTAAAATACTCACTAAAGATTAACATTTGTTAATGATTGTTCGTATATTTGAGTAATGAGCGGCATCAGTAATTTTTAAGGGGTGTTCGTTTTTACAATCCAAAGTAAATTGTTTAGGTTGTATTTTCTGGGGGGATTTTATAACCGAAGAAGGACTCTTGCTTTTGCAAGAGTCTTTTTCTTTTGCAGTTAATGGAAATGCATCCTCATTTTAAAAATCTTTCAAAACAGTTGGTGTTTACAGCACAAAAAAAAGTAGCAACAAATAAAATTTGCTGCTACTAGATAGTTGTTTGAGCGGTCTTAGAAATTGTGAACGAATTCACATATCAATATAAGACTAGTCTCTAGGTCTTCGATCGTTTCTGCGATCGTCTCTTCCTCTGTTTCTGTCTCTTCCTCTGTCGTTGTTGTCTCTTGGAGGTCTAGCAACGTAGCCTTCTGGTTTTTCCAACAATGCTTTTCTAGAAACTTTTTCCTTACGAGTTCTCGAGTCGATTCCAAAGTATTTGACATTGAAGACATCGCCCATATTCACCACGTCACTCACATTTTCTGTGCGTTCCCATGCCAATTCACTTACGTGAAGTAATACTTCGTTTCCAGGAGCTTCGATGTATTCTACCACCGCGCCAAAGTCTAACATTTTGATGACTTTTACCTCGTAAGTTCCGTCTAACGTAGGTTTAAAGAGAAGTGAGTCTATTTTTGCCAAAACCGTTTCGATTCCTTCTTGACCAGTTCCTAGAATTTCAACAATTCCTTCTTCAGTAACGGGATCTTCATTGATGACAATGGTACATCCTGTTTCTTTTTGCATCTCTTGAATTACTTTTCCACCAGGTCCAATCAAAGCACCAATGAACTCATTCGGAATGACTCTTGTAACCATTTTAGGTGCATGATTTTTCACGTCATCATTTGGCTGAGAAATGGTTTCTGTCAACTTTGTAAGGATGTGAAGGCGTCCTTCGCGTGCCTGCTTCAAAGCATTTACCAAGATCTCATAAGACAATCCTTTTACTTTGATGTCCATTTGACAGGCTGTAATACCATCTTCTGTACCGGTTACTTTAAAGTCCATGTCTCCTAAGTGATCTTCATCTCCTAAGATATCAGACAAAACAGCATAACGATCGCCGTCAGAAATCAATCCCATAGCAATTCCAGATACGGGTTTTTTCAATTGAACTCCTGCATCCATCAAGGCCATTGTTCCTGAGCAAACGGTCGCCATAGAGGAGGAGCCATTAGATTCCAACACCTCAGATACAACTCTGACAGTGTAAGGACAGTCTGCAGGAATCATTCCCTTCAAAGCGCGTTGTGCCAAATTTCCATGTCCGACTTCTCTACGGGAAGTTCCTCTAAGAGGTCTTGCTTCTCCTGTACAGAAAGGCGGGAAATTGTAGTGCAAGTAAAATGTTTCTTCTCCTTCAAAGGAAGGCATGTCTATTTTGTTTGCTTCTCTGGAAGTTCCCAAAGTGACTGTTGCCAAGGCTTGTGTTTCTCCTCTTGTAAAGATTGAAGATCCATGTGTAGAAGGCAAGTAGTCTACTTCACACCAAATCGGTCTGATTTCTGTAGTTGTTCTACCGTCCAATCTCAATCCTTCACTCAAAGTCAATTCGCGAACTGCATTCTTTTGAGTTTTGTTGAAATACTTCCCAACCATGTCTCCGTAGCCCTCTAGTTCTTCTTCTGAGAAAATTGCTTTTACTTCTTCCTTTACTTCAGCAAAGGCAGCAGATCTTTCTGCTTTTGAAGTTCCTTTTTTGGCTATGTCGTAACATTTTTGGTAAGCAGCGTCGTTGATTTTTACAGCCAATTCTTCGTTTTCTTCAGCGGTATCGTAAGTACGCGTTTCTTTTTTACCGAAAGCTTCTGCCAAACGTACTTGAGCAGCACATTGTACTTTGATAGCTTCGTGTGCAAATTTTATTGCTTCTGCCATTTCTTCTTCAGAGATTTCATCCATCTCTCCTTCGACCATCATCACAGAGTCAGCAGAGGCACCAATCATCATATCGATGTCAGATGCTGCTAGCTGTGTGCGGTTTGGGTTGATGACAAACTCTCCATTGATTCTTGCAACTCTCGCTTCAGAAATCGGTGTCTCAAAAGGGACGTCACTCAACTGAATCGCTGTAGAAGCTGCCAAACCGGCCAAAGCCTCAGGCATTACATTTTCGTCATGAGACATCAATTGAATCATCACTTGTGTTTCTGCATGGTAGTCTTTTGGAAATAAAGGACGCAATACACGGTCCACCAAACGCATGGTCAGGACTTCTCCATCACTAGGTCTTGCTTCTCTCTTAAAAAATCCACCAGGATACCTTCCGGCAGCGGCAAATTTTTCTCTGTAGTCTACGGTCAAAGGTAGAAAGTCAACAGGGCTTTGTTTGTAGTTGGACACTACAGTACACAATAACATTGCGTCTCCCATTCTTACAACAACGGAACCGTGCGCTTGTTTGGCTAGTTTTCCGGTCTCTAATGTGATGGTTCTTCCATCACCAAGGTCGATGACCTCGTTAAATACTTTTGGAATCATACGTTTTAATTCTAGATTGATAAAATGTGTGTTGTGTGTTGTTCGGGCTTGTTGAATTCCCTGTGGAGTAGTAATCGGTAAAGAATGCTAAAAAAAAGAGGCAATAGAAATTGCCTCTTTTTAGGTGTTTTTATTTTCTCAGTCCCAATTCCTTGATGATTTCACGGTATCTTACGATATCGGTTTTGATCAAGTAGTCAAGTAGACTTCTGCGTTTACCTACCAGTTTAACAAGAGAACGCTCTGTGTTGAAATCTTTACGATTTCCTTTTAAGTGCTCTGTTAAATGATCGATTCGGTGAGTGAACAAAGCGATTTGAGCTTCTGTTGCACCTGTGTTTGTTTCAGATCCACCGTGTTTTTTGAAAATTTCTTTTTTTACTTCTTGTGTTAAATACATGCTAACATTAAATTTAAGTATTAATAATTTTTATGTATTGATAATAAATTATCAAGGCTGCAAATATACTATTATTTTTGAATCTAACAATGGGGAATCTCTGGAATTAAAAGAAATAATTTCCATTTCAAATCCTTTGAAATCAGAAGGCTAAGTGCTGCGTTTCAAAAGTGTTTAATGTAGTTAGGGGCAAAAAAAGCCCAGAAAAGGGGGGGCGTTTTTTTAAGCTCTTATTTTTTGATTTTGAATCAAGTCAATGTACAAGTTGATTTGATTTTTGAGGTCTTTTCTTTCGTAGATGGCATCTAAGAATCCGTGTTCTAACAAAAATTCAGAACGTTGAAATCCTTTGGGAAGGTCTTTTCCTGTTGTGTCTTTTACCACTCGAGGCCCTGCAAAAGCGATCAGTGCGTTGGGTTCTGCAATGTTGATGTCTCCCAGCATGGCAAAAGAAGCTGTAATTCCTCCAGTAGTAGGATCTGTACATAGAGAGATATAGGGTATTTTTGCTTTTGCCAACAAGGCCAGTTTTGCAGAAGTTTTGACCATTTGCATCAAAGAAAGTGGGGCTTCTTGCATGCGCGCTCCTCCAGATTTTGAAATCATCAGAAATGGAATTTTGTTTTGTATAGAGTAGTCGATCGCCCGAGCTATTTTTTCGCCGACGACACTTCCCATAGATCCACCAATAAATGCAAAATCCATGCATGCAATGACCAAGTCTTGGCCGAGGGATTTTCCAACAGCTGTCCGTACCGCATCTTTTAGTTCTGTTTTTTTCTGAGCCTCTTTCAAACGGTCTGGATATGCCTTGGTGTCTCTAAATTTAAGAGGATCCATGGCTTCTAAGTCCCTGTTTAACTCTTCAAATGCATCGTCAAATAAAATCTCAAAATACTCTGCACTCCCGATTCGGACATGGTAACCATCTTCTCGGCTTACATATAAATTTTGTTTCAAGTCTTCCGTGTCGACAATCTTGCCACTCGGAGTCTTGTACCAAAGTCCTTTTGGCACATCTTTTTTAGCTTCTGTAGGGGTGTTGATCCCTTTTTCTATTCTCTTAAACCAAGATGACATATTCGTTCTATTTTAGGAGGTAAATTTACTAAAAAAATAAAGAGAAACTGAAATATATTCAGTTTCTCTTATTTGAAATTTTATTTTTATTGCGCTCTTTATAGCGTGTTTACGTTGTTCAAGTCTTCAAAGGCAGCTTTCAAACGTTCTTTGAAAGTTACTTCTCCTTTTCGCAACCATCCTCTAGGGTCGTAGAATTTTTTGTTGGGTGCATCTGCTCCTGTTGGATTTCCAATTTGAGCTTGCAAGTAAGCTGTATTCTCAGCAAAATAATCTCTGATGCCCTCCATAAATGCGTACTGCAAATCGGTATCGATGTTCATTTTGATGACTCCGTAAGAAATACCTTCTCTGATTTCTTCAACAGTAGAACCTGATCCTCCGTGGAATACAAAGTCAATTGTATTGTGAGCAACAGCGTATTTTTTTGAAATAAAATCTTGAGAATTTTTTAAGATTTTTGGCGTCAATTTTACGTTTCCTGGTTTGTAAACACCGTGTACATTTCCAAAAGCAGCAGCGATCGTAAACTTGTCACTTACTTTCGACAATTCTTCGTATGCAAAAGCAACTTCTTCAGGTTGGGTGTACAATTTAGACACATCTACGTCAGAATTGTCAACACCGTCTTCTTCACCACCGGTAATTCCCAATTCAATCTCCAAAGTCATGCCCATTTTACTCATACGAGCTAGGTATTCTTTACAGATCTCAATGTTTTCTTCGATAGGCTCTTCCGACAAATCAATCATGTGTGAACTGTACAAAGGGGCACCTGTTTCTGCGAAGTGTTTTTCGCTGGCGTCCAACAATCCGTCGATCCAAGGCAATAATTTCTTTGCGGCATGGTCTGTGTGTAAAATAACAGGCACTCCATAAGCTTCTGCCATTTGGTGTACGTGTTTCGCACCTGCAATACCTCCTGCAATCGCAGCTTTTTCACCTTCGTTAGAGAGTCCTTTACCCGCGTTGAATTGCGCACCACCATTTGAAAATTGAATGATGACAGGAGCGTTTAGGTCTTTTGCTGTTTCCAATACAGCATTGATGGTGTTGGATCCGATGACATTTACCGCAGGCAAAGCAAAAGATTTTGCTTTTGCGTATTTGAAAATTTCTTGAACGGCATCGCCTGTAGCAACTCCAGCTTTGATATTGTGACTCATGGTTTTTAAGGTTTTAAATGAAAAATGTTCCGCAAAAGTATGAATTTAATCCATTCTTTTGAAGCTTCTACATTAAGATACCCTAAAAAAAGCGAAAACGATGTAGGGAATGCAGCTACTTGCTTTTTACATAGCCACACAACAGAAAATTTTAAAAAGGATAGTTGATGCCAATATTTAAAACCGTGTTGGCAAAGTTGTAATGTCGGAACCATTTGTTACCCGTCAAGTAAGGTTCGTAGGTTTTGAAGCCCAAGTCCAAACGCAAAACCAAAAAGTTGAAATCGTAACGAATCCCAAAACCAGATCCTAAGGCGGCATTTTTCAAAGATTTCAATCCGATAAATTTTTCGTCCTGCTTGGTTAGTTTCGAGTCTGTGATGTCCCAAATATTTCCAGCATCCACAAACAAAGCTCCTTTCAAGCTTTTGGTCATGTCAAAGCGGTATTCCAGGCTGGAAATCAATTTGAAATTCCCCACATTGAATTCAAGTCCTGTTTTGCTGGAGCCTGGGCCTAGGTCATAGGTCTTCCAAGCGCGAATATCACTGGACCCACCAATAAAGTAACTGTTGGTAAAAGGGATCTCGGAAGAATTTCCATAAGGCAGAGCAATCCCCAAAAAACTACGAAAAGCCAACACAGAAGAATTCGAGACTTTCCAAAATCTTTTGAATTCAAAATCCGTTCTTACAAACTGAGCAATGGGAATGTCCAAAAAGGTCTTTACTCCGTCAATTTCGGTCTTGCTGATCGAAGAAGTGATGTTTCCAGAAGTGGAAATCTTCCCTTTGAAAAAAGCGTAGTGCTTGTCTTTAAAATCAGACTGGCTGTTGTAACTGTATTCGTAGGAGACAGAAGGGCTCACATAATCTGAAGTAAGTATTTCATGTCGTTTTTCAATGTTTTTTGCCAACTGGTAGTCTTCAGGCTGTTGGTCTTTAAAGTCGGAATCGATGGAGCTTTTGATAAAACCGATGGCTGTGCTTGTGCTCAAATTTACACCGGGAAAGAAATCTTCTTGAAGGGCTTTTAACTTTTGGTATTCAGAAGAGTAGACGTTGAAATATTCCGCTTTGTTTAGGTTTTTTACATACTGGGTGTTGATGAGCTCGATCGAGTGTTTTTGGGTTTTGCTAGATGTCCAAGAAAAATCTACAATTCCCGTAAATTTTTGCTTGTCCAATCCGATGTTTTTTTGAAAACTGGTACCTGCAGAAATTACAGTCTTTGGCTCCATTCTTTTAGAGATGAGTTTTTGACTTTGAAGCGGCAAGATAAAACGCGGCATTTCCAAAGAAGCATCGGCCCCTATTTCCCAGGAATTAAAGGGTTTTTCGTTGTTTCCAATGCTGTTTGAAATGTCAAAAACAGCTCCCTGAAATGACAATTTAAAAATTTCAGCACCTTTGAAAGTGTTTCTGTTTACAAAAGAAAACCCTCCAGAAAACCCCAATTGTTTGATGTTGGAATGAATGGCCTCCGTATTGATCCCAATCGCGTATTTTTTCATAGGAGTCAGAACGATGGAAGCCGAAAGTTCTTTGTCGTTGATTTCTTTGTAGCGAATTTTCACCAGTTTGAAGTTCTTTAAAAGTTTCAAGTGCTTTCTCGTGAGGTTTCGCATACTGTCTTTGTAGATTTGTCCGGGTTCAATAAAAACAGCATTTAAAAAAGTCTTGGGTCGGTATTTCAATTTGTCATGTGAAAAAAAAGCGTAGCCGTCGTAGTGAACAGTATCCCTGTAGAGTTCGTCTTTTCTCGCATAACTGTAATCGGTAAAAACCCCAATTTTAGAAATCTTTTGTACTTGCAGAGGTTGGCTCGTGATGGTGCCTTCCTTTTCCGACAAGCGGTCCGTAATTTTCATCAAAACATTCGTTTTGTGATTGGGAGCGAGGGTGTCAATCTCGTAAAATCCAATTTGGTTTTTCGAAAAGTGGTACACACCCGCGTTTCGGAAGAGAGCCGTCAATCGATTGGCTTCCTTTCGAAAATTTTCATCCCGATACCGTTTGCCTTTTTGTAGGAAGGAATGTGCAACAGTACTTTTGTAAAGGGAATCAACTATTTTGGAGTCAATTGCTACTTTGATACTATCTAAAAAGGTGGGTTGGTGTTTGGTGATGTGGTAAGAGCTACTGGCCTTTTTGACTTTCAAATCAATAGAATAGACGACCTCTGCATTGAAATACCCTTCGTTAAAGAAGTAAGTCCGAAGCTTTTTAGCACTTTGTTCGGATTTTTTTTCGTTCCAAACGACAGGAGCTTCCCCGCCTTTTAAAAACCAATTGTGAAATGAAGCATAACTATTTCCAACCTGATGTAGTTGCTTTTCTGAAAACACTTTTTTAAAGCGCCCCACTGTTTTAGGGTGTTTTTGCAACCATTCCGAATAAGTCTTTTCGTAAGCTTTGTTTCCTAAATTGTAAAAGTATAAAGAGAGTGGAAGTCCAAGAGATTTTTGATTGGGTCTTTGGATGATAAAATCTTTGATTTCGGAGTTGACAAGCGGCTTTCCATCCGTGTAAATTTCATTTTTCTTCAACAAATACGCTCCCTCTGGAACGTATTTTGTACTGCTGCACGAAGGCAGTACAAAAGCAATTCCAGCCAAAAACAGCAGCGAGGATGTAAACGTTGATTTCAATAAATACAAATTGAGTTTGCCCTCAAAAATACTCTTTTTGATTGGAAAACAAATCTAAAAATGTGCGGATTGGGTTTATTTCACATTTCGTTTTTAAAAAGTGTATTTTTGCTTTCCTGAGCAAGGCGAATGCACAACCTTCAAAAAAGGTGGCGGCGTTTCCAAATCACAAGTCAGAAAAGAATAGATCGATGAGTTTGTCAAAAAATCAAATCAAATTGATTCGAAGTTTGAATCAAAAAAAATCCCGACACAAGCACGGTCTTTTTGTTGTAGAGGGAACGAAAACTGTTCAAGAGTTTCTGTCTTCTTCCTTTGAATTGGATACACTTTTTGTGACCGATGCGCTTCACAGTACTTTTGATGCTTTCAACTTTCAAGAAGTGGTTCCTTCTGAGATAAAAAAAATCAGTGCTTTGACAAATCCGAGTGGCGTGTTGGCCTTGTTTCGAATTCCCAAAAAAGAAATGTTGGACGCTCGCGGATTGGTCCTTGCTTTGGACGGGGTCAATGATCCTGGAAATTTGGGGACAATCATTCGTCTTTGCGACTGGTTTGGAATCTCACAGCTTGTTTGTAGCAAAAACACTGTTGATTGTTTCAACCCGAAAGTAGTGCAGGCCACGATGGGTTCTTTGTCACGAGTTCAGATTCATTATGTCGATTTGGACAGGTATTTGCAAACGAGTACCGCTCCAAAATACATGGCAGATATGAACGGAGAAGATGTATACAAAAGCAACTTGCCAGAGGAAGCGATTTTGATAATGGGAAATGAGGCCAATGGCGTTTGTCAAGAAATTCAAAAACAGTGTACACATCGCCTTTCCATACCTCGATTTGGAACCCTTCAAAAGACCGAAAGTCTCAATGTGTCATCCGCAACGGCCATTTTACTGAGCGAATTCAAACGCAGTTGATTTTTTGTTGAACTGAAATTTAGTTGAAGTCCTATTCAAAGGTCAATCTCAGAAACCATGCTTTTGAGCCCATAAAATCAATGGGAGCTGTCCAAGGACTGGCTGGATTGTCATCCGGTACAAGTTCGTTGGTTGCAGCAAATTGCCCGCGGATGGAAGGTGAAAACTTAAAGTAGTGGAAGTAAAAATCCACCCCAAAACCTATCTCATAAGAAATGCGGTTGGCTTCCATTCGGAATTCACCGTTTGCATTGTCATTAGGATTCTTACTGTTGCTGTCAAAATTGTAATCCAAGGAAGCCCCTCCAATCAGGTACGGTTTGGTATTGTTCAATCGCTTTCCACTGACCTTTAACAGCAATGGCAAGTGCAAATAAGTGGATGAAATTTCAGTGGAGGCGTTGTTGTTGAAAACACCAGTGCTGTCGAAATCCTCAAAATACAAGGTACTGCTATTGCTTGAAAGTCCCGGTTCCAATCGCAAGTTGAGATTATCGTTGATTCTTAGATCCCCGATCAATCCCACATGAAAACCAATGCTGTTTTCAAATCGAAAAGAAGTTTTAGGAGCATCCGCTGTATAGTTTACTTTAAAATCTCGGTGATTCACACCCAAATAAAACCCCCAATGAATGGCTTTCTTATCAAAATTGGGCAATTGCAAGAGTTTTCGCTGTTGGGCAGAAACAGAAGAAAAAAGTAGAAAAGCGCAGCAAGTAAGAAGTCCAAAATTGTTTTTCATGAGAGGTGGGTTTCCATTTTAATTTGTGGGTGTTTGTTTTGTGGCGGTATAAATAGAAGCGACTCCAAAAGTAACGGGAAGTGCTACGGTATCTATAAACCCACATTTTTGCAAAATATTGTTGAAGGCTGCTCCAAAAGGAAATGCATTTGCAGATTTTGACAAATAAGCATAGGCCGTTTTGTCTTTTGAAAACAATTTCCCAACCAAAGGCAATACAAACTTGGAATGCAGTTGATATCCCTGTTTGAAAGGGGTTTTGGTAGGTACTGCTGTCTCCAAAACTACAAAAACACCTCCGGGTTTGAGAACCCTATAAATCTCTTGCAGTCCTTTCTCTAAATTCTCAAAATTTCGCACGCCAAAAGAAACCGTGATGGCGTCAAAAGAATTGTCCTCAAAAGGAATGTTTTCAGAATCTCCCAACACCATCTCAATCAAATTCGATAAATTTTCGGAAGCTATTTTTTGAGTGCCGACCTCTAACATCCCTGAAGAGATGTCCAATCCGACAATTTTTTCTGGCATCAGTTCGGCCATCATAATAGCCAAGTCTCCCGTTCCTGTTGCAATGTCAAGAATGCGTTTGGGATTCTTTTGTCCGACCAATTGGAGCACTTTTTTTCTCCATTTCACATCGATTCCAA
This sequence comes from uncultured Flavobacteriaceae bacterium, assembly GCA_963932955.1. GTDB lineage: Bacteria > Bacteroidota > Bacteroidia > Flavobacteriales > Flavobacteriaceae > Flavicella. Next base: position 25,528 of record CAWVRK010000002.1, on the reverse strand, counting down.
AAGAAATCACGCGGTTCAAACCATCGTAATTTTTGGAAATGGTATCGAACATCTGAGCTACCTGCTCTTTTTTACCGAGTTTGGAATTTGTGTAAGGAGTTATTTTTTTTGACATGATTTATTTGAATTCAAGAGGATTAGCCATTGCTGGCAACAACGGCAGTTATTTTGTTGGGCAGCATTTCTTTCAACATGGTTTCAATACCGTTTTTTAAGGTTACCGTAGAAGAAGGGCATCCGCTGCAAGCACCTTGCAAGATCACATGGACCACTTGCGATTCCTCGTCATAGGATTGAAAAATAATGTTCCCTCCATCGGACGCAACGGCGGGCTTGACGTATTCGTCCAAAATACCTGCGATGTCCAACGAGGTGCCTGTCAAATCTTCCAGCGCCACTTGAGGAACTTCGATTTTTGAAACAGCGATGGTTTCGTCGATGATCAACTTGTTGTCTTCGATGTAACTTTTAATGTATTGGCGCAGGTCATTCACCAAGGTAGACGACCATTCGACCGTCTCGGTTTTTGTAATGGAAACGTAGTTTTCAGCGATGTACACTTCCTTGACAAAGACATAGCCAAATAAGGCTGCTGCCAATGGAGAGTTGGTCGTCGCCTCTTTGTTTTTGTATTCAAAATCTTTTTCTGTCAACAAACGGTTACTGCCAAATTTCATCACTTCAGGATTGGGAGTACTTTCTGCATAAATTTCAACCGCTATTTTCTTCGGTTCTGCAGCGTCTGTGACCACTGAGTTCCCTTGGTTCAAGTACAGTTCTACCAGTTCACGGATCTCTTCTTGAATGGCATCCCATTCCACAATGTCAAATTTTTCAATGGCAATAAAATTGGCACTGATAAACACCTTGCTGACGAAAGGAAGGTGAAACAGTTGTTTGGATAATGGAGATTCCTTCGCCTCATCCACATTGTTGTATTGGTAGCTACCCCCTTTTGTCAGGAGTTGGTTGCTGTTGAATTTGACAATGCTCGGATTGTTGGTGGTCTCTATAGAGATTTCATGTTTGCCCATCGGATCAAATGTTTTTGCAAAAATAAGATAATTCCACTTAAAAAAGTTGGAAAGCGAACAGTTAAAAAAGCAAAACTCTTCGGCCTGCACTCATTGTGGCTTCCTGATTTTATGACTTGCAATGCTCGACGGAGGGTTTCTACTCATAGAATAATGGGATTTCTTTTTTTAGATTAGAAGAAAAAAGAGAAGGTTGCGGTGATTTTAGAGTTGTCAATAGCTAGTTTCGTCGGATCGATTTCCGAGTATTCTCCATAAAAGTCATAAACCTCACTTCTTTTAAAAGTTTGGTAAGAAATGTCAAATTTGGATTGTTTCATTCGGTATCCCAATCCCAAACTGTAGGTTTCAACGTTGGACATGCTGTTTGTGTTTTGAAAAGGAGCGTCTTGGTAGGCATAGCCTCCTCGAAGACTCCATTCTTTGAAGTTCCATTCGGTTCCTATTTTTAGAGACCGTACGTCTTCTCTTAAAAACGTATTGAACTCCCTATTTTCTGATGAAAAATTTTGATTGCCTCTTAATTCAATGGTTTGAAAATTCCGCAGGGAATAGTCTACACTGATCAATCCGTGTTTTTTAAAAACACAGGCAATGCTGGTAGTTACTTTGCTAGGGGTTTGGAGGGAGTATTCCAAAAAAGAAAACTCCAAGGGGTAGCTGTAGTTGGTGTAAGTGCCTTCGAAATCTGTCGCTTCGATAACAGTTGCTCCTTCAAATCCATCGACATCAACAATGGTTGATTCCTCTGTAATGGTGTGATACCAAATTGGGCTTTGGTACGACAATCCGAGCCTCAGGAATTCGGTCGGTTTGGCAATCAGTCCAAAACTCAAAGAAAACCCTTCGCTCAGTTCGGACAACGATTGGTCGAAATCCGCAAAGAGCGCATTGCCATTGCCATCTCCGTTTTGTTCAGACAGGTACGTGTTTTGCACCAAGTCCGCCTGATGGGCATTCAAAGAAGCACCAAAGTAGAATGACTTTTTATAATTGCCGGAAAAGGAAAATGAAAACACACTGGAATAGCCTTTCAGGTCGTTGGTAATCACCTGTTGTTTAGCAGTATCATAACTACTGATAGGTGTTCGGTCGTCATAAGGATGTTCTAAAAAGGTAGCATACCCGTTGTTTCCTTGTGTGGTATAGCTGTTTGAATAATCGTTGGTGATGTTGTAAGAAAGTCCTACCGAAAATTTGTTCCAGTGGGAATAGTGGTTTGGATTGTCAAAAACAAAGACAGCGCCAAATTGAGGGATTCTAAAATTGCTGTAGTCGTTGAAAGTTTCGGCGCCATAATACCTGCTGTTTGTATCCGTGGAGTGGACTGCGAGGGATCCTGAAATTTCACTGTGGTTGAATACCGCGGCCCCTGCAGGGTTGCCGTATATGGCACTAATGTCGCCACCCAAAGCTCCAAAGGCGCCTCCCATGGCATTGAAACGTGCAGTTCCTCGTAAATCTTCTTGAGAGAAGAGGATTCCCAAATCCTCATAGGACAAGGATTGGCCGTAAAAGGGCAGTATGCTTATTAAAAACAGAAGGGTTGGAATTGCTTTTTTCATAACGGATGTGTTTGTTTGTAAAAAGGGATTTGACTGTGGGCTGTTTACCTTCTTCGAGAAGAGGAACTGCTGGACCGAGAAGAGTTACTTGATCTCGAGGAACTGTAACTGTTCGAAGTGCTCCTGTTTGAGCTGCTATAGCTTTGACTCGGAGCTTGGTAGTTCTTCTTGCGGCTCTTGTAGCTTCCTGATGGCGCGTTGTAGGTTTTTGTGCTGCGACGTTTGCCGTTGTTCGAGGAAGGTTTCGCATAGGTTTTCCCTTTTGTACTGCTCGCTCTCCTTGCTGAATGCGAAAATTGGCTTCTAGAACGCGTCGAATTTGATTTTTTGGCAATGGCGCTGCCTCTGGGATTCGAATAGCGTGTCCTCGAAGTGTTTCTCTTGCCGTAATGCCCTATTCGACCTTCGTGATAACGGTTTCTATTGATGTAGTTCCCACGGTAAGGAGCGTAGTAGTTTCCGTAAAAATACGGATCCCACGAATTGTAATAAAACCTATTGTAGCGAGGCCATCCATAGCGCGGACCAAAGAAATCATAGGGTCCGTAAAAAGAGTTGTAGCCCAAGTTCCAATTGGGAGTATTGTAAGAATCTATGTAGATGTTGTAGTTGTTTTGTGAGTCGTTGTATCGGTTTTCTTGAGGGTTGTAGGACTCTTGCTCGTCTGAGGAGTACACGTTTTCAGAAATACCCTCATCTTCGTAAAGGGGTTCAATCTCTAATTCTGAAATGCCCCTAGAAAAAGTTCGGTTCGGGTCTGAAGTCCTTATTTGGACCTCTCTTTGAGGCGCAGCGTCTTCATAAATTCCATCCGAATAACTGGTGAAGTATTGAGAAGTACCACAAGAAGCGATTCCAAAACAAACCAAAGTGCCCGTCAAAAATTTAGAAAAATGTATGGATAAGGTTTTATAAAGTTTCATAATCATTCAAATTTAATTGTTGAACCATTCAAAATTAATTAGTTTTGCCGAACAAGTCAGCCTCTCTTAGGTTGTATTTTACAATATTTATGCCAAAGTTTTTTAGATGAGTAAAAAATTAACAAAACGCAGCGAGGATTATTCAAAATGGTACAACGAATTGGTGGTCAAAGCCGACTTGGCAGAAAATGCTGCTGTGAGAGGTTGTATGGTCATCAAACCTTATGGTTACGCCATTTGGGAAAACATGCAAAAAGAATTGGATGCCATGTTTAAAGAAACAGGGCATGAAAACGCGTATTTTCCCTTGTTAGTTCCCAAAAGCTTGTTTGAAGCGGAAGAAAAAAACGCGGAAGGTTTTGCCAAAGAATGTGCGGTTGTCACTCATTATCGATTGAAAAACGATCCTGAAAAAGAAGGAAAGTTGATGGTCGATCCCAACGCAAAATTGGAAGAAGAGCTCGTAGTTCGCCCGACTAGTGAAGCCATTATTTGGAACACCTATAGAGGGTGGATACAATCCTATAGAGACTTGCCTTTATTGATCAATCAATGGGCAAATGTGGTCCGTTGGGAGATGCGTACCCGTTTGTTTTTGAGGACCGCTGAATTTTTATGGCAAGAAGGCCACACTGCACATGCGACCAAAGAGGAAGCCTTGCAAGAAGCCTCTAAAATGCAAGGCGTTTACGCCGATTTTGCCGAAAACTTTATGGCCATGCCCGTCGTCAAAGGCATCAAAACCGAAAGCGAGCGTTTTGCAGGCGCTTTGGACACCTATACCATTGAAGCCTTGATGCAAGACGGAAAAGCCCTGCAGGCAGGAACCTCTCATTTTTTGGGCCAAAACTTTGCAGAAGCTTTTGACGTAAAGTTCACCAACAAAGAAGGCAAGCAAGAACATGTATGGGCAACTTCATGGGGGGTCTCTACACGTTTGATCGGTGGTTTGATCATGACCCACTCTGACGATCTCGGTTTGGTATTGCCTCCCAAATTAGCCCCCATTCAAGTGGTTATTGTGCCAATTTACAAAAGCCAAGAACAGCTGGATGCGCTTTCTGAGAAAGCCGTGCAACTCGTCAAAGCATTGAAAAACAAAGGTGTTTCTGTTAAGTTTGACAACAGAACCACCCACAAGCCAGGTTGGAAATTTGCGGAATACGAAATGAAAGGAGTGCCATTGAGAATTGCGGTAGGTCCGAGAGATTTGGAAAATGGCACTTTGGAGCTCGCCAGAAGAGACACTTTGGAAAAAGAAGTGGTGGCACAAGAAGCCATTGAAGCACGTGTATTGGAACTTTTGGAAGAAATCCAAGAACAGTTGTTTCAAAAAGCAAAAACATACCGCGATGACCACATCACAAAAGTAGATGATTTCAAGACCTTTCAAGAGGTTTTGAACAGCAAAGGAGGTTTTGTATTGGCGCATTGGGACGGGACCGAAGAAACGGAAAATCAGATCAAAGAAAAGACCAAGGCAACCATCCGTTGCATTGCAATAGACGCTCCAGAGGAAGAAGGGAAATGCGTCTTTTCAGGAAAGCCTTCTCAGAAAAGAGTCCTCTTTGCAAAAGCCTATTAAAAAAAACAAAAATATGTTTGTGAGATTTCAAATCTCCTGTATCTTTGCAACCGCAAATCCTAGGAAATGCAACCGTTCTTTTAAATCGTGAGATTGCAAAAATCAAAACTCAAATAAAATACTGATATATTTTGTCAGATTTAAAAAAAGTTTCTATTTTTGCCTCGCTTTAAAAAGCAAAATTAAGGTCCGTTCGTCTAGGGGTTAGGACGCATGGTTTTCATCCATGTAACAGGGGTTCGATTCCCCTACGGACTACAAAAAACGAAGTTTTAAAAAGATAAAATTATGGCAAATCACAAGTCAGCATTAAAAAGAATTAGAAGTGACCGCGAAAAGCAGTTGCGCAACAAGTACCAACACAAAACAACTAGAAATGCTCTGAGAAGTCTAAAAGCATTGACAGACAAGAAGGAAGCTGAAGCGAAACTTCCTGCCATTGTTGCGATGTTGCACAAATTGGCAAAGAACAACATCATCCACAAAAACAAAGCGAGCAACTTGCAGTCTAAATTGACAAAACACGTTGCAGCATTGTAATAAGGATTTAAAACCCATTGTAAAAACCGTTTTCAATATTGAAAACGGTTTTTTTGTGTGATATAAGTACTTTCCGCGCTCGTTTTACTAACTTAGACTTCCCTTCAAAAGAAATTCAGGAAAGAGGTTTGCTCTTTGAGGGCCTCTGTTTTTTTGTACAATTCCGATCAAATTTTACAAACGATTCAAGCAAATAGCGCAATGAAACAATCTTACCACATAGACGGAATGACTTGTGAAGGTTGCCGTACTCATGTCGAACACACCCTTCTAAATGTCAAAGGTGTAGCGCATGCAAAAGTCGATTTGGAAAAATCCGAAGCCGTTTTAGAAATGAACACACCTGTTTCCATAGCTGTTTTGAGCAAAGCCTTGACAGCAGCAGGAGCCACCTATCAAATTCGAGCACAGGGCACAGTGCCTCCTTTGAAAAAAGGAAAAAGACTTCAGTCAAAAGCAGCAGGAACCTATCTCTGTCCCATGCACTGTGAAGGAGAGAAGACCTACGTTCATTTTGGAGCCTGCCCTGTATGCGGTATGGATTTGGTGCCGCTTGAGACAAAAGGGACTGATACAGCTACTGCAGACAACCCTTGGGCAGCACGATTTTGGTTGGCTTTGTTGTTTACGGTGCCTATTTTTGGGATTGCCATGTCCGAAATGTTCAAAGAAAACCCTCTTTACAACCTGTCAGCGCAAAAGACTTGGAATTGGATCCAATGCGTTTTGTCCTTACCAGTTGTGTTCAAAGCTGCTTGGGTGGTCTTTGAACGCGCGGGAGCCTCCTTAAAAACAGGTCGACTGAACATGTTTACACTCATCGGGATCGGAGCGGGAGCTGCCTGGATTTACAGCTGTATTGCCCTGTTGTTTTCTGATTTCTTTCCAAAAGAATTTCAAACGATTCACGGCAATGCATATGTATATTTTGAAGCGGCGACTGTCATCTTGACCTTGGTGTTGTTGGGGCAATTTTTGGAGGCCAAAGCCCACCATCAAACTCGAGGAGCCATCCAACAGCTTGCAAAATTGGTTCCTTCCGTTGCTACTTTGGTTGTTGAGGGACTTGACCGAGAAATTGACATCGAACACATCCAAGTTGGAGATTTCCTGCGTGTCAAGCCAGGGGAACGCATTCCCGTGGACGGAACAGTCGTTGAAGGGCAGAGCGAAGTTGACGAGTCCATGCTCACCGGCGAACCCCTGTCTGTGGAGAAGAACAAACAAGACAAAGTCAGCTCGGGTACCTTAAACGGCACTCAGTCTTTTGTGATGTGTGCAGAAAGAGTAGGGGCTGAAACCCTGCTTTCTCAAATCATTCACCTTGTAGATACTGCGAGTCGCTCTAAAGCACCGCTTCAAAAATTAGCAGATAAGATTGCCGCCTATTTTGTGCCTACAGTACTTGGGGTTTCAGTTGTAACTTTTGTGGCTTGGGTTTCTTTTGGTCCTGAACCTGCTTTGGTTTTTGCTTTTGTGAACGCAGTCGCTGTGCTCATCATTGCATGTCCTTGCGCCTTGGGTTTGGCAACACCTGTCTCTGTGACGGTTGGTGTTGGAAAAGGAGCCCAGTCGGGGATTTTGATCAAAAGTGCAGCGGCTTTGGAAACCATGAGCAATGTGGATGTGCTCGTTGTTGACAAAACAGGCACCTTGACAGAAGGAAAACCTTCCGTAGAGCGTTTGATTCCGTTGGGAACGGTCTCTTTTGAAAAACTTTTGCAGCACCTGGCTTCTTTGAATCGGTACAGCGAGCATTCATTGGCAAAGGCAATTGTGGCTTATGGAAGTGTGCACCAGGTTGCATTCTCGAAAGTCACCAATTTCAAAGCCCTTGCTGGGAAAGGAGTAAGGGGCGAGGTTGGTGCTCATTCGGTTGCGGTGGGGAATGCAGCTTTGTTAGAGCTATTTGATGTGACAAGCTCACCGGAATTGAACGAAATGGTGGATGCAGAACAAAGGTTGGGCAAGACGGTTTCGTATGTTTTAGTGGCGGGAAAGATCGCAGGGCTTGTCGTGTTGTACGACGCCATCAAACCGACTAGTTTCAAGGCTGTTCAAGCCCTTCAAAAACGCGGAATAGAAATTCGCATGCTCACGGGAGACCACGAGAACACGGCCCGCTATGTGGCGGAAAAACTGAATTTGAAACACTACAAAGCGAGTTGCTTGCCAAAGGACAAGCTCCAAGAGATTGCTGCATTGCAACAGCAAGGAAAAATTGTTGCCATGGCAGGTGACGGCATCAATGATGCACCGGCTTTGGCGCAAGCAGCTGTGGGAATTGCGATGGGAACAGGAACCGATGTTGCGATGGAAAGTGCTTCCATTACTTTGGTCAAGGGCGATTTGACGCGGATTGTCAAAGCTGTAGAGTTGAGTCGAGAGGTGGTGCGCAACATCCGACAAAATCTCTTTTTTGCTTTTGCCTACAACACATTGGGGATTCCGATAGCCGCCGGAGTTTTGTATCCTGTATTTGGATGGTTGCTCTCTCCCATGTTGGCTGCACTGGCGATGAGCTTTAGCTCCGTTTCGGTGCTCTTAAATGCCTTGCGATTGCGAAATGCAAAGATTTAAGATGCCGTGGTTTGGATTACAGTTCCCAGCCGAACAAACTTCGACCGCGCATTTATTTTTCCTGCAGGCTCTTGTGAATAAGCTCCTGAAACCGCATAAAAAAAGCCCTGCAAATGCAAGGCTTTTACTGTCGGGGTGGCAGGATTCGAACCTGCGACCTCCTCGTCCCAAACGAGGCGCGATGACCGGGCTACGCTACACCCCGAAAGTGTAATGGTAATAGACTGCTCAATTGTGAGCGTGCAAATATACTCAAAAGAACACGAGTTTTCCAAGTCCTAATACATCTATTTTATTTTGTTTTTTTCTTTGTTTTTCGCAGCCTAGACCGAGGCCTTGTCAGGCATTGTTTTTTTCGATTCAAACATTGTAAAAAATTATAAACAATCGCTTTTTGTAGGATGGAATTGTGTTATTTTTGTTTGCAAATAAAAAAGAAGAGACCATGTCTGATACGATAGAAAAAATAAAATGTTTGATTGTTGGATCGGGACCTGCAGGCTATACTGCAGCCATCTATGCGGCGAGAGCCGATATGAAGCCCGTAATGTACACCGGTTTGCAGATGGGCGGTCAGTTGACCACCACTACGGAGGTCGATAATTTTCCAGGATATCCAAACGGTACCGATGGAACAGCTATGATGGAAGATTTGAAAAACCAAGCCGAACGTTTTGGAACAGAAGTTCGATTTGGAATGGCAACTGCAGTCAATTTTTCGAAAGAAATCGGAGGCGTACACAAATTCACCATAGACGGTGTGACGGAACTTGAAGCCGAGACGGTAATCATTTCCACAGGAGCTACAGCGCGGTATTTGGGATTGGAAAGCGAAGAGCGCCTCAAAGGAGGAGGTGTTTCTGCTTGTGCTACATGTGACGGTTTCTTTTACAAAGGCCAAGATGTCGTTGTTGTAGGAGCTGGAGATACGGCTGCTGAAGAAGCGACCTACCTCTCTAATATTTGTAGCAAAGTAACGATGCTCGTTCGAAAAGACTATATGAGAGCATCCAAAGCCATGCAGCACAGGGTGTCTAAAACTGAAAACATTAGCGTGTTGTACAACACAGAGATTGACGAAGTTTTGGGAGACTCCGTTGTGGTAGGAGTCCGAGCGGTCAACAACCAAACACAAGAAAAAATAGAAATTCCAGCGACGGGGCTGTTTATCGCAATCGGCCATACCCCCAACACAACCCTTTTCAAAGACGTGTTGGACATGGACGAAGCAGGGTACCTGATCACCAAAGGGAAAAGCACCAAAACCAACCTGCCTGGCGTTTTTGCTGCAGGAGATGTGCAAGACAAGGAGTACAGGCAAGCTGTGACTGCTGCAGGGACAGGATGTATGGCTGCCTTGGATGCAGAAAGGTATTTAGGCGCTTTGGAATAAGTTCCTTTTTCACAAAAAGAAAAGCCCCAAAAGAAGTTTCTTTTGGGGCTTTTTTACTTCAGTCAAGCGGCTTTGTTTTGATGCCATTGGGGAGGCAGTTTGTTATTGTCTCTAATTTCGGTACACCCCTTCGTCACAATCGGTGCATTCCAATCCTTTGGAAGTCATTAAAAAATGTTGATTGACCATGTCGTTCTCATAAATCCTTTGCACATTGTCAATGTCGTATAGAAAGGACCGGGTAGAATTTCCAAAGTAGACCACGACGCCTTCAGGGACTGCAACCTGCACCGAAACCTGTTCGTCTTTGTGTACGCTTTCCAAACCACTTAAGAAATAGCCGTCCAATAAAAGTGTGTTGTTGTTGCGTGTGTAGTTGTAAGCAATTCGGTCGGCATTTTCCGTTGCAATTTTTCGGTTCCTTCCTTCCGATGTTTTTCTGATTTTTAGGCTTGCTTCTGAACTGTTGCTTTGGACCACTGTGATTTCTAGATTGCTGCTGTAGAGCTTTTTTTCAGGGGTGTAGACAATATTTTGCCCGGATTTTCTAGAGAAATTGCTTTTGTAATACAAATTGTCATTGTTGACTATTTTGATATGTAGGGTGTCTTTTTTGACAGTTTCAAAGTAGCTTTCATGTACTTTTGAACCTTCAAATGCGGTAGCTGTTTTGTGTTCAATTCCTGCAAAAAGGAGCCCCAACAAAGCGACCATCCAAATGCTCAGCAAAGTCAAGAAGATCGGCTTGCTCATCGTTTTTACAGATTGGTTGACTGCCTTCAATCCCAGAAGAAACAACATCAGAAAAGGAAATGCAAATGCGACAAATACCAAAACAGTTAAGAGTTGCTTTGGAATGACAGATTCAAAAAAGAAAGCGGGGAAATCTATCAAATAATCGTTCATTCCAATAATTTGAAAACTGCCCAAGGAAAAAAGGCCCAGTGCAAGGGAAATTAAAGCAAGTCCAGAAATAAAAATCACAAAAAAACCGAGTGTTTTTCCAAAGACTTTAAAAATGCGAAGTACGAGGGTTCCGAGAATGTTTAGAAGCTTGTGTAACCCTGATTTCACCTTTCCATAATCCCCGCTTTTTAGGGTTTGACTTGCGTTTTCAAATCCCTTTCGAATTGTTTTTTCAATGTTGTCAATATTTACAGGAGCTCCTTCCATTTCCAGTTTTTCAATGGATGTTTTGGCTTCGGGAACCAACACCCACAACAGGATGTAAATAGGAATTCCAAACCCACCTCCAAGCGCTGCTACCAGAAATGCAAAGCGAAACCAGATTGCGTCCACCTTCACATAATGCCCAATTCCGGAAGCGACACCTCCCAAAAACCTGTTGTCTCCATCTCGGTACAGCTTTTTGACAGCATTGGTCGCTGATTTGGCAGAGGACTCTTCGTTCGCATCTTGGGGGGCGTCTGAATAATCTTCGGGCTGTCCCATCACAAGAATCACTTCCTCGATATCGCTTTCTTGAATTGCCTGTTGTTTCTGAGTAGTTTTTTCGGACAAAAGTTCACTGATGCGCGCTTCGATGTCTGCGATGATTTCGGTTTTGCCCTCGACATCTTCGTTTAGTGAATTTGAAACGGCTTCCAAATAGTTCTTAAGCAGGGCATAGGCATTTTCATCGATGTGAAAAATAAGCCCTCCCAAATTTATGTTGATTGTTTTGTTCATGGGTTTATGATTTTTTTAGGGTGACAGTAGTTACTGCGTTGACCAGCTCGTTCCAAGTCGTGTTCAATTCGCTTAAAAACACGCCTCCTTCTTCGGTGAGCATGTAGTATTTCCGAGGAGGTCCTGAGGGAGACTCTTCCCATCTGTAGGAAAGCAAACCTGCATTCTTCAAACGTGTCAATAGGGGGTAAATGGTCCCTTCGACGACAATCATTTTCGCGTCTTTTAAGGTGCAAAGAATCTCAGAGGTATACGCATCTCCGTTTTTTAGTATCGACAGAATGCAGTATTCCAAAACTCCTTTTCGCATTTGTGCCTTCGTGTTTTCAGTCTTCATTAATTGGTGTTTAGGGGATGATTTTTTGATAAAATCATTTTCTATGCAACAAAAATAGGAAATTATATAGTAGTATGCAAAACATAGTACTATGTTTTTAATCGGTGATAGCTTTAAAATAAGATTGTTTAAAAATTTAGTACTTTAGAGCCACAACCAGTTGCTCATGAAGTTTCGCCCTTTCGCATTGAATTTTTTTGTTTTTTGTAAGATTCCATCGGCCTATTTGTCGGGGGTACGTGTAAAAGCGGTTTCTAAAGAACGCGTCGTTGTTACCGTCCGGCATCGTTGGATCAACCAAAATCCTTTCAAGTCCATGTACTGGGCAACTCAGGGCATGGCTTCAGAATTGGCAACAGGAATTTTATTGATGCAAGAAATCGCAGCGTCTGGTGAAAAAATTTCCTTGTTGGTCACTGAGCAAAAGGGGACTTTTAAGAAAAAAGCCAAAGGGAAGATCACTTTTTCAGCAGACAAAACACCAGCTCTTTGTGAAGGACTTCAAAAAACCATTTCCACCGGAGAAGGCGAACAGATAGTTTTGCATTCTGAAGGAATTGACGAAAGTGGTGCTGTGGTTTCTGTTTTTGAATACCAATGGAGCGTCAAACAGAAAGTGTAGATGTTTTAGGAGGGCTTGCAAAGCCACTCAAATACGCTGTGTTTTCTTTCAAAAGCACTGTTTTTTTATTCGGAATTCTTAATTACTTTAGTAACTTGCAGCTTTAATTTGCACACCGATGTCCAACAACTTTGAAAAATATCAAAAAAGACGCTTGAAATCTTCCTACTTCTCGGTAGTTTTAAGCATTGCATTGGTATTGTTTGTTTTGGGTGTCTTGGCAATGGTAGTGTTGAAATCGACACAAATCGCCAACCATTTCAAAGAGCAGGTAACCCTGACACTTTTTCTAAAAGACAATGTCAAAAGAACCCAATCTTTACATCTCGAAGCGAGTTTGAAAAAGAAAGACTTCACCAAAGCCCTGTCCTATGTTTCCAAAGAAGCGGCCGCTGAGACTTACAGCCGAGAAATTGGCGAAGATTTTCTATCCTTCTTGGGAAGCAATCCTTTGAAAAATTCCCTTGACATTCAATTGCATCCCGAATACGTAAACCCTACAGCTATGGAGGACATTAAAAAAGTCCTGCTGAAAAACACCTATGTGTCAGAAGTCATATACGATGCCCCTTTGATTCAGTTGTTGACACAAAACATTCAAAAAATCAGTTTTTGGGTACTTGCAATTGCTGGGTTTTTTACAATCATCGCTATTGTGTTGATCAACAGTTCCATCCGCTTGTCGGTTTATTCCAAACGCTTTACCATAAAAACCATGCAGATGGTCGGAGCTACCAAGCGCTTTATCCGCAGGCCTTTTGTGTGGGACAGCATTCGTTTGGGGATTTTAGGTGCTTGTTTTGCAAGTGGAGGTTTGCTCGCTTTGTTGTACACCCTCTCCCAACACATTCCCGAATTGGAACTGCTGACCGATTTGAAATCCTTGGCTCTCGTCTTTGGAGGGGTGTTGCTAGTTGGTGTTTTGGTCACTTGGATCAGTACCTTTTTTGCAACACAGCGTTTTTTAAATTTAAAAACAGACCAGTTGTATTCTTAATTGGAATTCTTTAAAAAAGACGAATGAAACAAAAAAACAAAAAAAAACCCTTCTTATTTGGCAAGAGAAATTATACGTGGATGCTGATTGGCTTGGCATTTGTCGCTTTGGGTTTTGTCCTTATGGCAGGAGGGAAGAGTGAGGATCCAAAGGTGTTCAACGAGGCCATTTACAATTTTAGAAGAATCCGTTTGGCTCCCACGCTTGTTCTGATTGGCTTTGCCATTGAAGTATATGCAATTTTAAGAAGCCCCGACAAAAAAACCACATAACTGGGCACCTCTTTTTTTGGGACGCCGCCCATTCGTTCACTACATATTTTTACAACTGCTGAGAAGCATCAGCCCCCAAAACAACTACATGACTTATTTAGAAGCTATTATTTTAGGAATCATTCAAGGATTGACAGAATTCTTACCCGTCTCTTCAAGCGGACACTTGGAATTGGCAAAAGTACTGATGGGAGATGAAACAGTTCCCAAAGAGAGTTTGACTTTTACGGTGGTATTGCATTTTGCTACTGCCTTGAGCACCTTGCTTGTTTTTCGAAAAGAAGTCGCGCAAATTTTCAAAGGCTTGTTTCAATTTCAATGGAATGAAGAATTTCAGTTTTCTTTGAAGATCCTCATTTCTATGGTGCCGGCTGTCATCATTGGCTTGTTGTTTGAGGAACAATTAGAATCCTTTTTTGGAGGCCAGGTAGTTTTGGTAGGCGCCATGTTGTTGGTAACAGCCTTGCTGTTGTTGATGGCTGACAAGGCAAAAACGACAGACAAAGAAGTGAGCTATGGCAATGCTTTGGTCGTTGGAATCGCACAAGCAATTGCAATGCTTCCCGGAATTTCAAGATCCGGAGCAACCATTTCGACTTCGGTACTTCTAAAAATAGACCGGGTCAAAGCCGCGCGTTTTTCTTTTTTGATGGTGGTGCCTTTGATTTTTGGAAAAATTGCCAAAGATGTTTTGGGAGGTGAATTGCTCATTGAGAGTTCTCAAATGATTCCTACAGTTGCAGGATTTTTAGCCGCCTTTTTCTCAGGCTTGTTGGCTTGTAAATGGATGTTGTCCTTAGTAAAAATGAGCAAGCTGTATTACTTTTCTATCTATTGTGCCTTGGTAGGACTAGTGGCCATCATATCTGTATTGGGGAATTAAATGACAGCGGAAGATTACAAAAACGGCCAGCTGGTCTTGATCGACAAACCTTTGACTTGGACCTCTTTTCAGGTAGTCAACAAAATTCGCTGGGAAATCAGGCAGCGCTTCACACTCAAAAAAATAAAAGTCGGCCATGCGGGAACTTTAGACCCCCTCGCTACAGGCCTCTTGATTCTTTGCGTTGGAAAGCTGACCAAGCAGATTGATCAATACCAAGCGCAGGAAAAAGAATACACGGGCATCATTAGGGTTGGAGGAACTACACCGACCTATGATTTGGAGTCGGAAGTAGACCAGCAGTTCCCTACAGCACATTTGACTCCGGAGTTGATTTTAGAAACAACTCAAAAATTTACTGGTGAAATTGAGCAAAAACCACCCATTTTTTCGGCCTTGAAAAAAGAAGGAAAAAGACTCTATGAATTGGCCAGAGCGGGAGAAAAAATTGAAGTTCCTTTTCGAAAAGTTACCATTTCTACCTTTGAAATTACCGAAATAAACCTTCCAAATATTGCTTTTAGGGTAGTGTGCAGCAAAGGAACTTACATTCGTTCATTGGCCTATGACTTTGGAAAAGCATTGCAGTCAGGCGCTCACCTCTCCGCTTTGAGACGGACCAAGATTGGGGACTTTTCAGTTGCAAATGCAATGTCCATAGATGCCTTTATCGCCCAGCTCCAAGAAGGGGATACGGTTGACAACTAGCGCAGTTTGTTGTTTACTTAAAGAAATTTTTATACCAACTCTCACAGGCGGGAACTTCCCAAAAATGGTCAAACTCGTATTTGCTACTGATCATATTGTCAAAGACAAGGGTGTTTTTGTTGACCGCTTTGTCTTTGATCAACTTCTTAAAGTCGACGAGGGATTTGTATTGTACATGCGGTCCTTGTTTAAAACAAGCATTCATTTTGTCCAGCAATTCCAAGTCGTAGTCTTTTTGGAGTTGCAGCACAAATGCCACCATTTTGTCGATGGCTTCTTTCCCAAGGGAGACATTCGGATCTGTGAAAATGATGATAAAACGATTGTATTTTAGGGTGTAAGAGGATTCGATGGGACTGTCGTTTTGAGACCAATGCTTTAAAAACCCCTGTATTTTTTCTTCCAAACCTTCAATTTCTTGCTCGTAAAATTTCCGGCTGGCCGGGTAGATCCACACTTTGGCATCTTCGGAAATCACTTTGCTGTCTTGGCCCATGTATTTTTTATGGCAAAGGTATCTTTTTTTAACATGCAGCAGTGGCTTCCAAAAACAGAAATGAGAAAATTTTTTAAATGAGGGGTTGTTTTTTGAAAACCAACGAGTGATTTGGTTTTAGAGTACACGCATAAGAATTCGCGTGTTTTTGATCTTTGATTGGTAGGTTTTCAACGCCTCGTAGGCTTGCTCTTCTCTTTCAAAAGTAGTCAGCAACAGCGCGGCCAATTCTTTTGGGATACAGGCAAGGTAGAAGTTCGGGAGTTTTCTGGTATCGATGTATTTTCCATGCTCCCATTCGATGGAGAAGAAAAAAGAAGCCTTGTCGTTTTTCTCAAATACATTGATGTGAAAGGTATTGTTTTTAAATTTTTTTAATTGTTTTAAGAACAGACGCAGCAAAAACACACAGCCGATACCAAATAGAATGAGTCCAATCATAGCAAGTTTTTTCTTTCTTTTAAAACGCTCCAAAAGTCCATTTATTGTTTTTGTTTTCAATAAGTTTCTATCTGTTTTTTTGATTGGATTTGGTACATCTTTAAAAGAGCCTGTTCCAGTTGGTCGGGAATAATTGTGTACCTTTGAGCGCAACAAATTCTAAAAAATACCTTGTGTTTTTGAAAAGAGTCCTTATTGTTTTTTTGGGAAGTTTGTTTTTTTTTGCAAGCTGCAAAAAGCAACCGATTTCAAAAGTTGAAGTAGCTCCTCGAGCTGCAGACCTGCAATCTCAATTTGAACGTTCGCACAACGCTGTTTTTTCTGATACACTAACAGTGCTAGCTGCTAAGGAGCTCCAATCTTGGAATTCTTATTTTCTTTTTTCTCGCTTTGTAAAGGAGTATTTTTCAACGGTTTCAGCTTCGCAAGCACTCGAGCTTTCCCAGGATCTTTTGGAAGGCGTTGCTCAGATGAAAGACTCCCTAAAACTTCCAGTTTTAAAAACCAAAAGCATGTATGCACGGATACATGTGTTGTATTCGGAAGCCTATCGATTGAATGACATGGCAGAGATTTCTTCCATAAAACCGGAAGAAGTTCAGCTCCAAACAGCAAAAATAATCGCTGCTTTCAACGCCTTGAATTCCAAAATAAACAGTGTGTATTCACGAAAGATTTTCGACGAAGATCTTCGTTTTGACGAGTCTTTGTTTGAGGTGTATCCACAAAAAGAAGAGTTGTATTCTCCAAAAAAGCAAAGGAAGTATCCGCTCAATCGAGGCACTTCGAAAAAACGTCGTTGATGTCTTTGTACGCATAGCCCTGTCGAAGCAACGAATCGACAATTTTCTTTTTCTTTTTAAAAAAAGAAGCCTCCTGAGTGGCGGCGATCTTTTTTGTCACCAGCTCTTCAAGGGTAGTCAAATAGGCCTCCTCGTCAATCTCTTTCAAAGCAATTTTGATGTTGTATTCCGTAATGTTTCTGCTTTTTAGCTCTCTGACGATTCTAAGTTTTCCCCATTTTTTAATGCGAAATTTACCCCGGGCATAGCTTTGAGAAAAGCGGGTTTCATTCAAGAAATTTTCAGCAATTAGATGGGTGATGGTGTGTTCAATGATTTCTGGAATCAGCCGCATTTGAGACAGTTTCCGTTCTACCTCTTGGTGGCACCTGTCTTGGTAAACACAATAATGTTCCAAGGCTCTGACAGCTTCGTTCAAGGTGTAGGTTTTTATTTTTTCCATACCCCTCAAAATTACAACAAAAAAAAACGGTTAAAAATAGTTCCAACCGTTTTTTTAAAGTGTTTTTTAGACGTGTGATCCTCTTTTTGTGTGTAACCACATTTTAAATCGTGTGATCAAATAGAACAAAATAGGCACTACAATCAAGGTCAAAAAGGTCGCGATCAACAAACCGTAAATTACGGTCCAAGCGAGTGGTCCCCAAAAGATTACATTGTCCCCACCAAAATAGATGTTTGCGTCAAACTCATCAAACAAACGAAAGAAGTCAAGGTTCAAACCGATGGCCAATGGGATCAATCCCAAAATGGTGGTGATGGCCGTCAATAGTACCGGTCGCAAACGCGCTTTTCCTGCTTGTACAATACTTTCGAGCAAATAAGGCGTTTCTAAATAGGCGTCTTCGTCTACCTTGAGTTCGTATTTTTTACGGTCGATCAACAGCTGCGTATAATCGAGCAAGACCACTCCGTTGTTTACCACAATCCCCGCGAGTGAGATGATGCCCATCATGGTCATCATGATTACAAAAGAGCTTCCGGTGATCACAATGCCTCCAAACACCCCAATCAGACTTAAGAAAATGGCCAGCATGATGATGCCTGGTTTGGAAATGGAATTGAATTGGAAAATCAAGATAAAAAAGATCAAGGCCAAGCCGGTAAAGAAAGCACCCATCAAAAATGCCATCTGTTTGTTTTGCTCTTCAATCTGCCCGGTAAAATCAATGCGAACCCCATTTGGCAGCGCATTAAAACTCTTCATTTCCTCTTGGATTTGATTTACAATGGCACCGGCATCTGTATAGCCAGGAGACAAAGCGGAGTAGACAGTGACCACGCGTTTGATGTCTTTATGTTTGATGGCACTAAATCCAGAGTTGTTCCGTTTTGATGCGACAACTGAGACAGGTACTTCCTTGATTTTCCCGCTTGCTTGGTCTCGGAAAGTGATTTTTTGGTTGAAAAGCATGCTGCTGTTGTAGCGATTTTTTTCGTTGAAACGGACATAGATGTCATAATCCTCACCGTCTTCTTTGTAAATGCCAGCTTTGCTTCCAAAGATGGAATTTCGCAATTGTTGTCCTACCTGACCGATGCTCACACCCAGCTCTCCCGCTTTTTTACGATCGACCAATACTTGCATTCCTGGTTTGTCACGGTTCACATCAATCTTCAATTCGTCGATGCCGGCAATGTTTTTGGTGTTGATGTAGTCGCGCATTCTTTCTGCGGTTTCAATCAGCTCTGTGTAGTCATCTCCCTCAATTTCCATATTGATTGGCGCTCCTGCGGGAGGGCCATTTTGGTCTTTTTCCACAGAAATCAAAACTCCGGGATAGATCCCCACCAACGCGGATTGTACTTTTTGACGCAAGACCTCACTGTCAGCACCACGCCTGTATTTGTACTCCCGCATGGAAGCAGTGATTTTTCCTTTGTGGGGCATTTCTGCAGCAGAGCCAACATCTGTTTGAGGGTTTCCTGCACCTTCTCCAACCTGTGAAACCGTACTTTCTACCAAAAAGTTATAGGCGCCCTCTGTGTATTCGGGCGCATTGAGTACGTTAAAAACCCGTTGCTCAATTTTTTTAGTGATGGCATTGGTTTTCTCGATGTCGGTTCCCTGTGGGTATTCAATATAAACAATGATTTGGTTGGGTTTGTTGTCCGGAAAAAACTCAATTTTTGTACGTTGGGTTGCCACAGAGGCGCCAAAAGACACAAAAGCGAGCACCAACAGTACAAAGGCACCAAAGGTCAAAAAGAAAGGTGTTTTTCCTTTCAAGGCATAGCGAATTCTTCGTTCGTACCAGTTTTCCAATTTGGGCAAGCTTTTGTTTTGAAAATTGTTGGCCCATTTTCTTAGAAAAAGACGGTACATCCACAACAGAAAGGCTGTAAAAACAATGACAGATCCCAAACCTCTGTAAGCACCGCCCACAAAATAAATAAAAAGTCCGATCACAACCATTCCTGCTGACAAGCGAATGATTTGCTTTAAAGGCATGTTTTTGTCCTCGATACTCATGAATTGTGAGACCATGACCGAGTTGAAAAAGATGGCTACAAAGAGCGAAGACCCCAATACCACGGAAAGGGTGATCGGGAAATAGACCATAAACTGGCCCATCACTCCGGGCCACAAGCCCAAGGGGATAAAAGCGGCTACGGTAGTGGCCGTAGAAATAATGATTGGAAAAGCGATTTCACTGATTCCTTTTTTGGCGGCCTCTTTCCGGTTCATGCCTTCTTCGTCCATCAATCGGTATACGTTTTCAACCACCACAATTCCATTGTCCACGAGCATCCCCAGTCCCATAATCAGTCCAAAGAGGATCATCGTGTTCATGGTATAACCCAAAAGGTCTAAAATCATCAAGGACATAAACATGGACATCGGAATGGCAAAACCTACAAACAAGGCATTTTTAAAGCCTAAGAAAAACATCAATACCGTGACCACCAATAGGATTCCAAAAAGGATGTTGTTGACCAAGTCGTCTACCTGTCCGATGGTTTTGGAAGATTGGTCGTTGGAAATGCCGACTTTTAGATTGGTTGGAAAGATATTTTGTTTGGCTTCTCTGACAATTTCCTGAATTTTTTCGGCAGCCGCTACCATGTTTTTACCCGCTCTTTTTTTGACGTCGAGCATGACCACGCGGCTTCCAAATTCACGGGCATAGGTGGTTCTGTCTTTGTCTTTGAAAGAAATGTCAGCCACCTCTTTTAGGTAGATGGCATTGTTGCGTTCTGATTTGATGACAAAATTGCCCAGTTCAGAAGGGTTTTCAATTTCTCCCAGTATTCGAATGGTCCGGCGTTGGCCACTTGCGATAAAGTTTCCTGCAGAAAGGGTTGTATTGCCTCTGTTGATGGCGCCCACAATGTCGTCAAAACTCACTTTAGAAGCCATCATCTTATAGATGTCTACGGCTACCTCAACCTCTTTTTCTTGAGCTCCTCGGATGTCTACTTTTTTGATTTCCGGAAGGTCTTCAATTTCATCTTGTAGGTATTCACCAAATTCTTTGAGTTTGGACACAGGATAATCCCCTGAGATGTTGATGTTGAGAATTGGCACTTCCTCTGACATGCTCAATTCAAAGACATTGGGTGCGACTTTGGCTCCGTTAAAAGTAGGCCAATCTTCACCAGAGGTTTCCGAATCTATTTCGTCTTTTACCTTTTGTTTGGCTTGGTCTACGGTGATATTTTCGTCAAACTCTACAATGACCATCGAGTAATCCTCTTGAGAAGTCGAGGTGATCTCGACCACATTGCTCACTGTTTTCAGTTTGTCTTCCAGCGGGTTGGTGATCAGTTTTTCAACATCCTCAGAAGTATTTCCAGGATAGAGTGAACTGACGTATATTTTGGTTTCTTTGATTTCTGGAAAATTCTCTCTTGGCATATTGAAATACGCTGAAATCCCTAAAAACAAGATCAAAAACATCAACACATACATGGTTGTTTTGTTGTTGATTGCCCAAGAAGAAAGGCCAAACTCTTTGTCTATTTTTTGTTTTTGTTGCATCATAACGCGGACTTATTGAGTGACTATTTTTACTTTTTGACCGTCGTGAACGGTACGAGCTCCTTCTTGGATGTATTCCACTTGACTGGTCAAGGGTGCCAAGACTTCGATGATGTCTCCTTGTGTTTTTCCCGTTTTAATAAGGACCTTTTGTGCAGTGGCCTCGTTGTTGTTTTGTTTGTCGACCACCACATAGATGTATTGTTCTCCTTGTGCATTTTCTGAAATGATGCTTTGCGGAAGCAAGACGGCGTTTTTGTTTTGATAATCGTTGATTTTCAGCCGGACCGTCAAGTTGGGTTTGATGTCTTTTTTCGGATTGGGGACATCGATTTCTACTTTGAACGAGCGGTTGTTGGGATTGATAAAGTTTCCCACTTGCCGAACGGAAGAGGTGATGCTTTTGCCGAGAATTGGAAAATGGACCTGTACTTTTTTGCCTTTGGTGATACTCGACACATAGTTTTCCGGCACTTCGACTTCGATGTACATGTTTTCCAAATTGAGAATTCGAAACACTTCTGAACCTTGTCCTGGAGCCACCACTGTTCCTTCTTCTTTGTACACGACATCGATGGTTCCGTCGAAAGGTGCTGTGATGTTGGTTTTTTCCAATTGGTTTTTGAGTTGTTCCACCGCATTTTTTTGACTGGTGTAATTGGTTTTGGCTTGAAGAAATTCAATTTCGGAGCCAATTTTTTGTGCCCACAAGCGCTCTTGTCTTTCGAAGACGGTTTGTGACAATGCTGCTTGGCTTTCTAGTTGTTGCAACTGCTGAGACATTCCACCGTCTTTGATGACCGCCAAGAGTTGTCCTTTTTTCACCTTGTTTCCTTCTTTGACCAGCACACGTTCTAAGATGCCAGGGACCTCTGGGTAAAGGAGGACATTTTGCCGCGTATTGACAGATCCTTGCAATTCCAAATAGTGATTGAAAATTGTCTGCTCGGATTTTTGAGTCGTTACCAAGGGCAATTTTTTTACGGTGTCTAGTTTGGAGATGGCATTGCTCAGCGCGAACAATTTTTCAGCAAACACTTTTTGTTGTGCTTCTACTTCTTTTTTCTTCTTTCGGATGTTTTCGAGGTTTCCACTTTGGATCACACTTTCTATGGTGACTTCTTTTTGTGAATCACAAGAAACCAGCAAGAGAGTACAGCTTAGGATGAGATAGATTTTTTTCATGAGATTGTTATTGAATGTTTGCAATTTTTTTGAATTCTGCTTTTTTGTTGATGACCTCAATCATGGATTGAAGGTATTCTTGTTGACTGCTATACAGTTGAAGTTGTGCTTGTCGCAATTCAAAGCTGCTCGCCATGCCTTCTTTGTATTTCAAGGCGTTTTTGTGTTCGATATTTGTGGCCAAAGACAACCCTTCCGTTTTATTGTGGTAGGTGTCGATGGCGAGGTTGTATTCGCTTTGAGCTTTTTCGATGTCGAGTTGCAGTTTTTCTTCAGTTTCTTTTAAGTTGTTTTGGGAGACCTGCCAGTTGATTTTTGTTTTTTTTATGAGGGCTTCACCGCCCAAAGAGGTAAAGATAGGGATGCTGATACTCGCACCTGCCACGCTGGTCGAAAGCCAATCTTGACCTTCGTTAAAATAATTGGAAAACGAATCGCTGTACCCCAACCTGCTGGCACTGACAAATGCGGCTACGGTAGGCAATTTTTTAAAGCGTTCCCTTTTGTACAAGAGGCGTTTGGTCTCCACCTCGTTGCGGGCAATTTTATAGTCGATGTTGTTGGAAAGGTCAAATTTATCACCGTTCGGTGTCCATATCAATTGTTGGGCTGTCAAGCTGTTCAAGTCGTCTGTCAAAGCAATTGGAGTATCCAAAGGCATGCCGAGTAAGAGTTTTAAAAATCCTTTTGAGATGCGGTGGATGTTTTGCAGGTTTTTCAGGTTGTTTTCAAGGCTTGACAAGGTGAGTTGCAATTGTTGTACGTTTTCCTCTTCTGCAAAACCATTTTCATAAATCTGTGTGGTTTCTTGTAGGTTTTCCGTCAGAGAACGGATGTTTTTGTATTGGATTTCAATGCTTTCTTTGGAGAGCAGCACATTGCCATAGGCACGGATCACCGCAGTTTCAATTTCGATGTTTGTTTTTTCTTTGGCATTTTTAGAAATGTCCAAATACACTTTTGCTGCTTGAAGCCCCACCAAATAAGACCCGTCAAAAAGCAATTGTGTCAAGGTGATGTTGGGCGTGATGTTGTGTTTTGGGAAAAAGAAGGCAAAGCCTTCGTTGTCACTTCCAGAAACGTCAAAGGGCCTTTGGATGTTGTTTGTGTAGTCAATTTTTCCATTGATCTGAGGCAATCCTGCTGCGGTGGTTTCCCATTTTTGGGCGGTAGCTGCCAAGATGTTCAGGTCTGCATTTTTGACAGACCTGTTGTGTGTCAAGGCATGGTCGATGGCCTGTTGCAGGTCCAAGGTCTTTGGGCCTTCTTGGGCCTGAAGTGTTGCCGAAAGGAAGAGCATCCCTAGAAGGTGTTTCTTTTTCATTGTATTGGATTTGATGGGTTTGTTTTTTGTAAGGTTTTGATGCCTTTTGCTGTGGCAATGCCTCTAAAATGGTAGTCGAAAAATTGTTCCAATAAGTAGTTCATGTCAAAGCGTTCTTGCGGAAAGGTGTCCGCATCTTTGATGCCGGTCATCCCTTTGAAATAAATACGGGTGATAAAATCCACGTCGATTTCCTTGCGAAAGAGCGCTTGTTCGATGCCGCGTTTGAGGTTTTTAGTAATGCATTCTTGAACCAAGTCAAATTGTTTTTGGACCAGCTCGCGGTAGATTTCCGGATAGTATTTCTGCAACTGGTACTGTGGAGAAGACTTTTCGTCCTTTAGATGCTGCATCATAAACGCTTTTACTTTGTACATTTCCGCGATGGGATTTTTTTCGGATTCCTGTATGCTCTCAATCCCTGAAGAGATGGTGTCAAATAAGGCGTCTGTTGTTGCGGCGACCAATATGTTTTTGTTGTCAAAGTGCGCGTAGATGGTTTTTTTTGAAACCCCCATTTTACTGGCAATGTCGTCCATGGTGACACTTTTGAACCCGTAGGTCAAAAAAAGTTCGGTGGCTTTTGTCAGTATGTTTTCTTTCATCTTGTGAGCGGGTTCCTGTGAAGTGCCAAAAATAAGCACAGGAAACTTTAAAAACAAATAAAGTTTCCAAAGTTTTGTCTTTTTAACATTTTTTATGAGCTGTGGTCTGCTGCTAGTCTTTTTTGTTGTTGCTTGGGGCGTCGGCAAAAAAAGACCTGCTTTCTCTAAGTTAGTGAAAAAAAACAACTGAAAAACAAGGCCTTTCGATTGGTCGGCAAATATGTTTGCCTATTTTTACAAAAAAAATACACATGTTGAAGACCCCTACTTACAAGAGTCGTTTTCTTTCCTACCTCGAAGAAAGGACAGCCGTTACAGAGCCGAAACAGTTGTACGAACCCATTGCCTATATCCTTGGTTTGGGGGGCAAACGCTTGCGCCCTATTTTGGCCTTGATGGGTGCCGATGTTTTTGGAGCCTCTTGGGAAAAAGCCTTGGATGCTGCTTTGGCAGTAGAAGTATTTCACAATTTCACGTTGTTGCACGACGACATTATGGACGGCGCACCCCTGCGCAGAAGTCAGCCGACCGTTCATGAAAAATGGGATGTCAATACGGCCATTCTCTCTGGCGACGCCATGCTGATTTTGTCGTATCAGTATTTGGAGTCCTACGAGGGAAACATCTACAAGAAATTGATGCATGTGTTCAACCAAACTGCCTTGGAGGTTTGTGAAGGGCAACAGTACGACATGGATTTTGAAAGTGAGGCGCAGGTGTCCGAGGCTTCCTATTTGGAGATGATTCGTTTGAAAACATCTGTTTTGGTGGCTGCAGCTCTCAAGATGGGAGCGATCATCGCAGAGGCTCCCGAGGAACAAGCTCAAAAAATCTACGATTTTGGATTGAACTTGGGCATTGCCTTTCAGTTGCAAGACGATTATTTAGATGCTTTTGGAGACCCCAAAACTTTTGGAAAGCAAGTGGGCGGAGACATCATCGAAAATAAAAAAACCTACCTGTATATCCAAGCGCTCAAAGCTGCCTCTGCGGAGGATCGCAGTAAATTGCTGCAATTGTTTGGCCAGCATTTGGAGGACAATACGACAAAGATTGCCCAGGTCAAAGCCCTCTTTGAAAAGACCGCTGCCGACCGTGCTACCCAGCAGGCCATCCAACACTACACGGAAAAAGCTTTTGCCTGTTTGCAAAAAATGGACATCTCGGAAGAGAAACGTATGGAATTACAAGGGTTTGGAGAGGCCTTGATGGTGCGAAAGGTGTAATGCTTAATTTTTGGTTTTTTAACCGAAAAAAATCCATAAAATAGCAAAATAATGTTATTTTTGCCACGTTTTCGGACCCATAGCTCAGTTGGTTAGAGCACCTGACTCATAATCAGGTGGTCCTTGGTTCGAGCCCAAGTGGGTCCACTTTTGAAAACCAAAGCCCTTGCAGTCGTGCAGGGGTTTTTTTGTGGGTTTTCCTCAGGAAACCAACTGTTCATCCCTTCAAAAGGGAGGTCACTACTTTGTTGCAGATAGCTTAAAGAACTACTCAAAGATACGAATTTCCCTCATTTTTGACAGACATTTGACAGACATTTTTACGCTGTCCCTTTTGA
>CAWVRK010000001.1:0-224751 GCA_963932955.1 uncultured Flavobacteriaceae bacterium | reverse complement strand
AAAGCGCTTAAATTGAATTTGTCGGTTTTCTTATTGGCATGCAGGTACTGCATGGTTTTGTAGGAAAACATCTTATCATTCAGGTAGTCATTGCCTGATTTGGTCACCGAATTTTGGTTGTAGGCAACCCCCAAATCTAAAGAAAGTCCCTTGTTTTTGTATTTGTATACTGCAGCATCGTGGGTTCTCATTTGTTGTGCCCAGCCTACAGTACCCATGATTCTCTGATCGTCATATGCAATTCCTTGGCGTCCTATTTTCAAACTAGAGGAGCTGCCGAGTACCAAGTCTGCCCACGCTTCTTGAACGCGAAAGTTGCCGTTTCCTGCGGTTGACAATTGTTGGCGGTCACCCATGGTAAAGACTTCTTGCAAGTTCAAATGAGTGGTGTATCCTTCGGTCTTGTATGTTGCTTTAAGAGCGGCCCTCACAGAAGTGGCGATTCCGGGTTCCGTTCCTTCTGAGATGGTGCTGCTGAATCCATTTCTGTATTCTGTTCGGGGAATAAACTCTCCACTTAGAGAGAATTGAGCAACCATGCTTGTGGTTGCGAAGGCAACGATTCCAAATAATAAATTTTTAAGTTTCATAAGTTTTATTTTTAATTGTTGAATGGGTAATTGTTCTGCGTCAAAAGTACTAGGACTGTATTATTTTTAACATGACAAACAGCAGTTTTAAATACTCTTTTATCGCATTTTAAAGCGAGCAAAACTCAGCTTAATGTTCTAGGAAGTCGATCAAATGTTTTCTGTACGCATAATAATCTTCGTGGGCCAATACGGCTTTTCGAGACCGAGGTCTTTGGAATTCAATGGGTAGAATGTCTCCTATTTTTGCACGAGGACCGCTGGTCATCATTACTACTCTGTCGGACAAGAAAATGGCCTCATCCACATCGTGTGTGATCATGACAGCCGTAATTTTTTCTTTGTTCCAGATTTCAATCAAGACATCTTGCAATTCTCCCCGCGTCAGAGAATCCAACATGCCAAAAGGCTCGTCCAAAAGCAAAACTTTGGGCTTGATGGCAAAGGCTCGTGCAATTCCCACTCTTTGTTGCATTCCTTGTGAAAGCTCTGAAGCTCTTTTGTCAAAAGCACCCTCCAATCCAACTTTGCTGAGGTAGTAGCGACAGATGTCTTCTCTCTCTCTTTTTGTGCCGTGAGGGAATACTTGGTTTACGCCCAACATGACATTTTCCAGCGCGGTCATCCACGGCATCAAACTCGGGGATTGGAAGATGACACCTCTGTCTGGTCCAGGGCCTTTGATAGAGGATCCCAGTACCGAAATTTTCCCGTCAGAAATTTCGTTCAACCCTGCAATCATGGAAAGCATGGTGGTTTTTCCACATCCAGAATG
Organism: uncultured Flavobacteriaceae bacterium; assembly: GCA_963932955.1. Taxonomy (GTDB): domain Bacteria; phylum Bacteroidota; class Bacteroidia; order Flavobacteriales; family Flavobacteriaceae; genus Flavicella. The sequence continues at coordinate 223,386 of CAWVRK010000001.1, read as the reverse complement.
TCCAATGATGGTGATGAACTCTTCTTTTTTTACTTGTAAGTTCAAATCTTCGAGCACCACGTAATCACCATTGGGTGTTGGGTATACTTTTTTGAGGTTTTGAAGGTCTAATAAGACCTCGTTTGTTGGGAATTTTTCTTGAAGAATAGCTTTTGTTTCCATCTTTTTTGTTTCTAGGTCGCCGTTTTTAGCTAAAAATCCCATCGCAAGTCTTTGGGTTGTAAATCGGGCAATTTGTATAAGTTTTGTGTGTTGGAAGACCGTTCGCTTCCGATGTCCATCAAATATTCAATGAGGGCATTTCTTGTTTTTTTGTATTCCTCACTGTCGTTCAAAGCGGCTTTGTCTCTCGGTCTTTCGATGTCTATCTTAAATTCAGGACCCAAGGTGGCATTGGGGCCTGGACGCAATGGGATGATTCTGTCTGCCATGTAAAGGCCCTCGTCCACATCGTTGGTAATCAACAAAGCGGTGCGTTTGTTTTTGTTCCAAATGTTTAAAATTTCGTCTTGAAGATTGCCCCGCGTCAAGGCGTCTAAGGCACCCAAGGGCTCGTCCATTAAAATCATTTCGGGGTCCATTGAGAGGGCTCTTGCGACCGATACCCGTTGCCGCATTCCACCGGAAAGTTCTTTGGGTCTTTTGTTGATGGCCGGAGAAAGACTCACGAGGTCTATGTATTCTTTGATTCGTGTGTCTCGAAATGCTTTGGTCTCATTTGGAAAGGCTTCTTTGACGGCCATTTCGACATTTTGGTATACGGTAAGCCAGGGCAAGAGCGAGTAATTTTGAAAAATCACTCCCCTTTCATGGCTTGTGCCCCTGACGGGTTTTCCTTTGAACAAGACTTCCCCGCTTGTTGGGGTGTCGAGGCCGTTGATCAAATTGACCAAGGTTGTTTTTCCACTTCCTGTAAACCCTACAATGGCGACAAATTCTCCTTCTTCTATGTGCAGGTTGATCTTGTCCAAAACATGGGTAGTGCTGTCTCCAGTGCCAAAGGTTTTTGAGACGTTGTTAAGTTCTAAATAGGCCATTTTTATTGATTTTTTTATTGAAACGCTTGTTTAAATTCCTTCATTTTTGTCAAACGAAATAAATTTTTGAATGGTCAACATGATCCGATCCAATAAGAAGCCGATGAATCCGATGACAAACATGGCGACAATGATTTTTGAATTGGAGTCGTTGGCGCCATTTTGAAATTCTTCCCAAACAAAAGAACCCAATCCGGGACTTTGTGCGAGCAATTCGATGGCAATCAAGACCATCCAAGCAACAGAAAGCGTAATGCGAAGCCCTGTGAAAATCAAGGGCAAAGAAGCGGGTAGAATGACCTTAAATATTTTTTGCAGTGCGCCGAGTTTCAATACTTTGGCGACATTGATATAATCTTTGTCTACAGAGGAAACTCCCATGGCGGTATTGACCAGGGTGGCCCACATAGAACACAGACCAACACTGATAAAGGAGATGATAAAAGAAGTGTCTCCAGTTGCATCTTTGGTCATGGTTTTTACAATCATAAAAACCAACAACAACCAAACCACTGGGGATACCGGTTTGAGGATTTGAATCAGCCAATTGAAAGAAGTTCGCAGCGTTTCACTCAAGCCGATGATGATCCCAATAGGGGTGGCGATCAAAAGAGCCAATAGAAATCCCGCAAATACGGTTTTGATACTCGTTTTGATTTGATCTACAAAAGAGGGTCTCCCTGTGTATACAATCGGTTCTTTTCCCTGAGCGACTCGCTTCTCGTTGAGAGCAGCAGTTCTCAATTTGAAGGCTTTTTTGTCAGCTGCAATTGTGTTGTGGTCCTTTAAAAGAAGTTTGTAAGATGCCCAAACTTGGCTCGGTGACGGCAAGGTGTTGGGCTGGCAGCTAAGGTCTCCAGATTCGATGCAGGCTTTTACGTTGTCTGCTTCTACTTGACCTTGTTCTCTGAGTGCTTTTTCTATAGTGTAGTTGGCTTCAGTATTGTACAGCGATTTGGATCCGGTGTACCAAACTCCTAAGAATAAGAGAATGGAAGCAATGGGCGCCACAATTTTTTTTAAAATTTCGATTGTGTTTTTTTTGGAGTCTTCTCCAGCAGCCAAACGGACGACTGGTTCTAAAAAACCTAGTCCGAGAAAGCGAAATGTACGTAAGATGGCATCTTTCATTTTTGTAAGCGTTTGTTTGGTGTTGTCTCTTAAGGAGTTTTTTTGTCAAAGAGGAGCACTTGTATGAACCATCAAGTGCTCCTTTTTAACTTTCTTTGAATTCTTTGACCTGTTTTGGCTTCTCTTTAAAAACCTTTTAAGAGGTCTTAGTCTTTGTTTCCGATTTTAAAACTATTGATGTAACCGATTGGGTCTTTGGCATCGTAGGTTTTTCCATCGATAAAGTCTGTTGTAGCTGGTTTGTATCCGTCTGTTTCTGGGATGTCAGTCGCTGGGATTTTTCCTTCAGCAGCCAATATTTTTGCTGCTTTGGTCCAAATGTCAGGTCGGTAGATGTCCTTGATTTTTTCTCCGTACCACTCCGCAGGTTTTGCATCGGGTATTTGTCCCCATCTTCTCATTTGAGTTAAGAACCAAACTCCGTCAGAGTAGAAGGGGTAGGTGGCGTTGTATCGGTAAAATACGTTGAAATCAGGCATGGATCGTTTGTCTCCTTTTTCAAATTCAAAGGTACCTGTCATCGAGTTGGCCAAGACCACTTCATCAGCTCCTACATATTGAGACATAGATAGTATTTTTACTGCCTCTGATCTGTTGCCTGGAGTGTCCAGCCATTTTCCTGCTCGGATCAGTGCTTTTGTGACAGCAACTGCGGTGTTTGGGTACTGATCTACAAATTTTTTGGTCATTACAAATACTTTTTCTGGATTGTTTTTCCAGATGTCGTAATTTGTTACTACAGGCACACCAATGCCTTTGAAAACGGCTTGTTGGTTCCAAGGTTCTCCTACACAGTATCCATAAATGGTACCCGCTTCAAGAGTTGCAGGCATTTGTGGCGGAGGGGTTACAGAAAGTAAGACTTCTGCATCTACTTGTCCTTGGATGTTTTCTTTGGTGTACATTCCTGGGTGGATGCCATCAGCAGCAAGCCAGTAACGGATTTCGTAATTGTGTGTAGATACAGGGAATACCATTCCCATTTTAAAGGCGTTTCCTTTTTCATTGTAGGCTTTGATAGCGGGTTTCAATGTTTCCGCTTTGATGGGGTGTACAGGTTTTCCGTCCGCTCCCGTTGGGATGTTTGGTTTCATCATGGACCACACATCGTTGGAAACCGTGATTCCATTTCCGTTCAAGTCCATTGAAAATGGGGTAACCAAGTCTGCTTGACGACCGAAACCAGCTCCAGCAGCGATGGGTTGTCCTGCCAACATATGCGATCCGTCTAGTTGTCCGTCAATGACCCGGTCTAAAATATTTTTCCAATTGGATTGTGCTTCCACGGATACAAAAAGACCTTCTTCTTCAAAGAAACCTTTTTCTTTTGCGATGGCAAGAGGCGCCATGTCTGTCAATTTGATAAAGCCAAAGGTCAATTGGGGTTTTTCGATTTCCAAAGAGGATGTAACGACAGGCGTCGTTTTATCTTCTGTTTTTTTCTTTGTCGCTTTTTCACCACATGCGATTGCGAACAGCAAAGAGGCAAACAAAGTGATTTTTAGAGTTGTTGTTTTCATAGAAATTGTTTTAAAGATTCCCCTCCCTTAGGAGGTGTTTGTTTCGTTGTTGTGAATGGTACAAATATAAAGGGGCCTTTTGTTTTAAAGAGTGGGTATTCATAGTGTAGAACAAGTTTTTAAACGGTTTTAAAAGAGAATATTTACAAGTAAAAAACTGCTTTATAGCAGGAAATTCTTACCGCTTGCCAAAAAAAAGCAACCTAGAGATTGGTTGCTCTTTGAATCACAGCGTGTTGGGTTAGCTGTTGGGTGAAAAGGTGTGTTTTGAAATTTCGTTTTGAAGTGTCTCAAAATCCAAGATGCCTAATTTTCTCCCTTTTGCATTGAGCAAGCCCTCTTTTTTTAGGGTAGATAAGATTCGGATTACTTGTTCTTCTGTAGTGCCTGAATAATCAGCGTAATCTTTCCTGCTAAGGCTGATATTCAGCAGGTGGTCTGTAGATCCAAACTTTGTGTCCATAAACAAAAGCGTATCAATCACGCGTTCTTTTACGGACATTTGCGCTAATTTACGCACTCGTGTTTCGCTTTCACTCAATTCGTCTGCGTAAAAGAGCATAAAATCAAATGTCAGTTTAGGAATGTTTAAAAGGATGTTTTTCAAATCTTCTTTTGAGAAGTAACAGAGTGTTGAATCTTCTAAAGCCTGTGCAGAAATGGAATAGTATTTTGACGAACCAAAGCCTCCGCGATGCCCAATGATTTCTCCGTCTTTCGCAAATCGGACAATTTGTTCTCTGTCGTTGACACCTGTTTTAACGACTTTGACTTTTCCTTCGTAGGCAAAAAACAAACCATGTGCAGGCGTGCCTTCCATAATAAATTGTTGTGATTTCTTACATCTAATGGTGTGTTTGTTTTTTAAAAAATCTGCGAGTCTTGGGTCGCTACTGTTTTTGTTGATCAAACAGTTTTTATTTTTACAAGTAATACAGTCGGCCATTTGGAAGGAGTTTGTTTGTTTTGTTGGCGTTTTTTGTGTCTTTTGCTCAATTGGGGTTTTTCCACTATTTTGATAGATTCACGTTTACAAAGTTAGCAGATAAGAAAGGTATATTACATGCAAATACACCGCGTAAAAAATCCTTTTACAGCATACATAAAACTGCCTTTTGGCAGATATGAAGCCTTAGCTATCCAAAAAGTAATTGTGTTCGGAAATCTCTTTTTTTAACAGAGAGATGTCTGCGATGCCAATTTTTTTCCCTTTGGACTTGAGGAGGTTTTCTTTTTTGAGACTGGAGATGATTCGAATCACCTGTTCTTCTGTAGTCCCTGCAAAGTCGGCAAAATCTTTTCTAGGAAGTTGGATGTTGAAGAGTCCATCTTCTGACTGTCCAAACTTCCTGTTGATGTATAAAAAGGAGTCAATCACCTTTTCTCGAACGGTCATTTGTGCAAATTTTCGCACTTTTGTTTCGGAGCGGTTCAGCTCTTCAGAATAAAATAACATCATGTCAAAGGTCAATTCAGGAACGTCACGCAGCATTTTTACCATTACTTCATTGGTGAAGTTACACAAAAAGGTTTCTTTGATGGCGAGGGCTCCAATGGGGTAATTTTTTCCAGCGCCAAAACCACGATGCCCGATGATTTCTCCATCATGGGCAAACCGCACAATTTGTTCCCTTCCATAAATACCGGTCTTTACCACTTTTACTTGTCCTTTTCTAACAAAAAAAAGGCCGTGAGCTGGAGCTCCTTCCATGATAAATTGTTGTGCTTTTTTACATTTTATGTTGTGCTTTTCAACAATGTACTTTTCTATCTTTGGGTTTTTAAGGTTCTTTTTGATCAGGCAATTGGTATTTTCACAAGCAAAACAGTCTGTCATAATTGTAGATTTAATTGGACAACATACACTTGCAAAATTAGCATAAATTTCTAAATATACGTATAAATACTTAATTTTTTATGACAATACGTAGTTTAAAACCTCCCTGACTTGATTTTTATCCAAAGATTTTCTTCTTAATTGACTCTTCAAATAATTTATTAAACACAGCCACCTCTAAGAGTTCGGTTGTGTTCAATTGCTTTTCAATAATTGGGGTGTATTCGATTTGGTAGAAATACGAAAAAATTGGGGGAGTTCTGTTGTCCGATTTCTTGAAATGTTCAATTCGTTGTAGATGATATCTTGGATTGAAGTATTTTTACGAATGTTGTTTGTTCGTAGAATTCATCTATTTAGGATGCAGTACGGGAATTAAAAACAGAGCGGGGCGGCACAAAAAACTCCTGTATTTTTTTCCAAACAGGTCCAGTGTAAACTGCTTTTACAACATGTTTGGATATGGTTTTAGTAATTATCAATTCTTTTTTGAAGGAGATGTCAATTTTTAGGGTTTTTTTTTAATAAAGAGATAATAATGCCATCATTCCTAGATTTTGCAACCCAAAAGATACGTATATATACGTAAAATAGATTATTTTTGCCGTAGAAACAGATAAAACTACGTATTATGAAGACGATTTTGGTGATTGGAAATGGAATGGTTGGCTACAAATTTTGTGAAAAATTTGTTTCAAAAGCTCCAGCAGATGCCTTCAAATTAGTGGTCTTTGGTGAAGAACCAAGACCTGCATACGACCGAGTTCATTTGAGTGCTTTTTTTGAAAATGAAGATGCAAAAGCGTTGGAGCTAGCGCCGAGATCTTGGTACGAAACACACGGAATCGAATTGATTACTGACGAACGGGTAACGGATATCCACAGAACTACAAAGACCGTTACCACCCTCAGCGAAAAAACCTATGCATACGACCTGATTGTGCTTGCCACGGGATCTTCTGCTTTTGTGCCTCCCATCAAAGGAGTCGAAAAGAAAGGCGTTTTTGTATACCGAACCATTGAAGATTTAGAGGAGACTTTGGCCTATGCAAAAACATTGATCTCTGACGGCTTGCCAAAAAAAGCGGCAGTTTTGGGAGGAGGACTCTTGGGCTTAGAAGCTGCAAAAGCAGTTTTGGACATGGGTTTAGAGCCACATGTCGTTGAATTTGCACCCAAATTGATGCCCCGGCAATTGGACACGGAGGGGAGCAACATTCTGCAATCCAAATTAGAATCTTTGGGAATTCACATTCATTTGAACAAAGCCACCAACCAGATTTTAGGAGCCGACCATATTACCGGAATGGAATTTGGAGAAGACGACATGTTAGACGTCGAAATGTTAGTCGTTTCTGCAGGAATTCGCCCAAGAGATGAGTTGGGAAAAACCTGTGGCTTGGAAATGGGCACACGGGGAGGCATAGTTGTAGACAATGCACTTAGAACCTCGGACCCCTGTATATTTGCCATTGGAGAAGTCGCTTTGTACAATCAAATGATTTACGGACTGGTTGCCCCGGGATATGAGATGGCTGAAGTTGCTGTCAATCAAATCCTCGGAAACACCGAATCCTTAATGTCTGCAGAAATAGACATGTCCACCAAATTGAAATTGATCGGGGTGGATGTGGCGAGCTTTGGAGATCCCTTTGCTTCCGAAGAAAAGGCACATGCCATTGTTTTTGAAAATAAATTCAAAGGACTTTACAAACGAATCAACGTATCCACAGACGGCACCCGATTGCTCGGAGGAATTCTTGTGGGAGATGCAAGCGACTACAACAACTTGTTGCAACTCTATCAGAATGCCATGCCCTTGCCGGAAAATCCAGAAGATTTGATCTTAGGATCCCGCGGCGAGGGAGCTGCATCCTTCGGTTCCGTATTGGACTTGCCAGACACGGCAGTGGTTTGTTCCTGTGAAGCAGTCACCAAAGGAGCGATTTGTTGCCAAGTAGCTGCTGGTGTAGAAACCCTCAAAGATTTGGCAGCAGAGACCAAAGCCACCACGGGATGTGGAGGTTGCAAGCCCATGGTAGATGATCTTTTAAAAGAGACCTTGAAAGCGGCGGGAAAAGTAGTCAAAGAATCCCTTTGTGAGCACTTTGATTACTCCAGACAAGAACTCTATGACATCATACAGCTCAAAGAAATCAAAACCTACGATGCCATACTAGAAAGCCATGGAAAAGGAACGGGATGTGAAACTTGCAAACCCGCTTTGGCTTCCTTGTTTGCGAGTATTTACAACGAAACAGCCAACAAACAAGAAACCATACAAGATTCCAACGACCGCTTTTTGGCCAACATCCAAAGAAATGGAACTTATTCGGTAGTTCCCCGGGTTGCAGGTGGAGAAATCACCCCCAAACAATTGATCGTTATCGGTGAGATTGCTGCCAAATACGATTTGTATACAAAAATTACGGGTGGCCAACGAATTGATATGTTTGGCGCTCGTTTGGACCAGCTGCCTTCAATTTGGAAAGAATTGATTGCAGAAGGTTTTGAAAGCGGCCATGCTTATGGAAAGTCTCTGCGAACGGTCAAAAGCTGTGTAGGCTCTACTTGGTGCCGCTACGGCATGGATGAGAGTGTTAGTTTTGCCATTGAGTTGGAAAACCGCTACAAGGGAATCCGCTCTCCACACAAAATCAAAGGCGGTGTTTCCGGTTGTATCCGTGAATGTGCCGAAGCCCGGTGCAAAGATTTTGGAATCATTGCAGTAGAAGGAGGATGGAATTTGTATGTAGGTGGAAATGGAGGGGCCAACCCAAGGCATGCAGAATTGCTAGCAGAAAAAATAGACAACAAAACGGTAGTGACTTATATCGATCGTTTTTTGATGTTTTATATCAAAACAGCCTTGCCTTTGATGCGTACTGCCGCATGGTTGGAAAAATTAGACGGAGGAATTGACTATCTAAAAGAGGTCATTATCCAAGATTCTTTAGCGATTTGTGAAGATTTGGATCGGCAGATGCACGCATTGGTAGACACCTACAAATGCGAGTGGAAAGAAGCGATTGAAAACATTGAAATTCAAAACAGGTACAGTCACTTTGTAAATTCAGATGCCATCGATGAAAACCTAAATTTTGTGCCTTTAAGGACACAAAAAATGCCCGAATTGTGGGAGTCCTAACCCCCATCATTCAATAAGATTTGGGGCACCCAATTTCAAGAACGGCTGTTTTGATAATTTAATAGTTGTTTTCGAAAAGTGCCCCTTTTTATATAACCAACAGCGTACACTTTTAAAACACCCAAAGATGTCAACAACAAGAGCACCCTATGTCACCACTCCAATAGAAAAAGTTAAGACTTGGTTCAAGGCAGCACCTGTCACAAAATTTCCCTCAAACGGAGGAGCTTGTGTTCAATACAAAGGCAAACAGATTGCCGTTTTTAATTTCACCAAAGAAGACAAATGGTATGCCTGCCAAAATTTATGTCCTCACAAAATGGAAATGGTTCTTTCTCGCGGCATGATTGGCGATGCTGCTGGAATTCCAAAAGTCGCTTGCCCGTTGCACAAAAAAACTTTTTCTTTGGATTCAGGTGAAAATCTAAATGGAGACTTGGATGCCATTGCAGTCTACCCAGTCAAAGTAGAAGCGGGATTTGTCTATTTGGGCTTTTCTGAATAATGTCAATATCGTTTTTTTTGAAAAATTTTCAACCTATCTTTGTGATACAAAAACAACGCAAGTTCTTCAGGTGTTTTGCTGTTGTTTTGGAAAATGCTTTTGAAAAAAACAAACTCATCTTCAAAGAAGAAGTCAAAAAAAAAGAGTACTCATATGAATTCTGAAAGATTCTCAGCCGCCATTCGCCTTTTTGACGAAGCCAACCGACAAGACCCAAACCGCGAAGATTGGGAAGGAGTTTCCCATCCCAAAGAACTCTTGTATGCAGAAAGAATGTCTGAAGGCCTTAAGAAGTTCGCTCCAAATAGCTCTGAGGCATTACAGCTTACCGTCAGGTGTCAACACATTTGCCGTTGGGAAATTCCTAGAGACTCCTACGAGATGAATCGAACGGGTTATTTGATGTGGCGCCAAAACTTGAAAAAATTTCACGCCAAAAAAGCATCTCAAATCCTTCAGTCAGCAGGATATGATTCAGAAACCATCGACAAGGTCGCCTTTCTCCTTCAAAAAAAACAATTGAAACACCATCCCGAAACACAAATTTTGGAAGATGTCATCTGTTTGGTGTTTTTGGAATTTTACTTTGATGCTTTTTCAGAAAAGTATACCGACGAAAAATTGATTGATGTCTTGCAGAAAACGTGGAAAAAAATGTCGGAAACAGGCCACCAAGCAGCCTTGAAATTGCCCCTTTCTGACAACGCCTTGCGCTTGGTAAAAGCGGCCCTCGGTCTTTGATTCGCTGTGTCAAAACCTTCACGTCAATCACCTGCCTTGTAAATTAGTAAGATTTACTGCATTCTTTTTTTTATTTTTGCGGAATGGCGCCACCAAAAGAATACACCAACATTCCCTTGTTATTGCAAAAACTCATGATCAGAGCTTTTCTGCTACTAGCCGGACTGCCTGTTTTTTTCTATATCCTACTGACCTATTTTCAGATTGAGTTTTCGTTGTCCGTCTTATCTGTATTGACATTTGTTTTTGTACTGTTGTTTTTTCTTCGAAAATACTTTCAGAAGCTCATCGCCATTTTGATTGAATCCAATATTTACAACAAGGCACAGATTGAAGAACTCAAAGAGCAGTACGAATTGAAAGAACAGGCGTATCAAGAATTGGAAAGTTTGAATTACGTGATGGACAATGCAGCCTTGTTTGCTAGTGCAAAATGGGATGGGACAGTCCTCTACATGAGTAAAAAATTCTCAAATCTTTTGGGTTTGGACAAAAAAGAAATCCGAGGATCTATAGAACATTTACTCACCCAAAAAGAAGGACAGCAACAAAACTTAAAAGACTTGTTCCAATCCACACGTCAAAAAATGTGGGTGGGAGAAGTGGAACTCACAACCAAAGAAAATAAAAAACTGTGGTTGGAAATCACCCTCATTCCCACGAACCAAGGCCAAGGGAAACAAAGCTTATTTCTCTTGGGTAACAATGTCACAAAACGAAAGGAGATTCAAGATGAGATTGACCGTGTCCAACAAATCGACTACGAAAATTTGGTACAGTTGCAGAAGGACCAGGCAAGTCAAATTGTGGAAGCACAAGAAGAAGAACGCAAGCGAATCGCCAAAGACATCCATGACGGAATTGGGCAAATCTTGACTGCTTTAAAGTTCAGCGTGGAATCCATCAACTTAGAAAATCGAGAAAATTCGGCCAAAAAACTGCAAGATCTAAAAGTAGTTTTTGGCCAATTGATCAAAGACGTGCGTGCAGTTACATTTAGTTTGACACCTCCAGAATTGAGCGATCACGGCATTGCGCCTGCACTAAAAAAAATGACCGAAGAAATCTCCAAATTATCGGGAAAAAATATCTTTTTTGAAAACAAAACAGACTTTCAAAAACGCTTTGATTCTCTGACAGAAACCAATTTGTACCGAGTCGCACAAGAGGCGGTGAACAATTCTTTAAAATATGCCAATTCTACTTTTGTACTCGTTTCTGTGAGCCACACAAAAGACCTATTGAGCATTGTCATCGACGACAATGGAGCTGGCTTTGATGTCGATGCGGTGGAGAATTCTGAAAAGGGATTGGGAATGGGCTTGTTTTTCATGAAGGAACGTGTGAATTATGTCGACGGCCGTTTGTTTGTCAATTCCACCAAAGGAGAGGGAACACGGATTACCATCAACATTCCTTTGAGCAACATAACTTGATGTTTTTTAACAATAGGATTTTGTGATTAAAGCTAGAGCAGTTCCATTGCGGCAATCACACGATTCCCCAACGCTGTTTTTCTTTCGATGTGGTTTTGAATTTCCAACACGGTTGGGTTGTTTTCGAAATTTCCGCGAACACTTGAAAAATCCAGTTCACGCTCTTTCAAATCACCATCGACTCCAAAGCTTACTTGGGTGGAAAGTGAAAATTCTTTTTGAGCATCTTGGTAGAGCATTTCGTCCAATTTTACAACGGCTTTTTTCCATTGGGAGACCATCCCAATCAATGCTTTGGGAGAAATTGTTTTCAAGTCGACTTGGTAGTGTTTTTCAATCAAGGAAGTCGCCCAATTCCATTCGTATTCGTAGTAATTTTTATGAATTCCTTCCAGTTCTTGTGAGACTTCTGAAAGTTGATGAACGCTGCGGTCTTCTATTTTGCAAAGGAGTTCGTTTAAAGACTCCAAAGGACAAATCAACCCGCTTACATCCAGCCATTTCCCCATGCCAATAGAAGAGTTTGGGCGCAAAACAGTGCGCAAATCGGCTACAGTACGGATATTTTTGTCGTGAATCCGACTGATGATTGAATTCCCCAAAAACTTGTCAATAATGGTAGTGTAGATGGCCATTCCTTTGCGGAGTGAATTTGCTTTGATGCGCATCGCACCATAGCGGTACTCTTCTGCTTCGGGAGTTCCCTGCATTTGAAGGTCTTTTAAAGCCTCCAGTCCTGCTGCTACTTTGTGGATGGTAAACGGGCTCAACAAGTTGAAATTGATGAGGTCCATCTGGTGTTTTTTGTGTCTTTTGTCCCTTTTGACCCATTTTTGTGCATCTCTCACAGTGCCCACACTTTTCAAATTGATACCAGGGAAAAGCATGCTCTCGTCTTTGGATTCAATCAAATAAGAAAAGGGAAATATGCTAGAGTCCACATTGTGGTAATGCCTTCCAGAGACCAAGGTAAAGGCCCCAATTTTTGAGGGCCATAAAATATAAGAGTTGCTGGTTGTTTTGGCACCACGTTCCATAATACCTTGGTGGATTGGACCGAGTTTGTACATGTGATTGCTTTGATTTGATCCGCTTCCTGCATTCATAAAAGAAAACATCCCTGCAATAAGGAGGGTGGATTTGTGATGGGTAACGGTATATGGACCTGCAAAAATAGAACAGGCCTCCCCATTGAAACCTTGGCTGTTTGCAAAAAAAACGGAATGCTCCGCTGAGTAATGCTTGTCCAAAGTACAACCTTGACCAACAAAACAATTTGTAAGGAGGGTCGCATTGTCCACGATTGTGTCGCTGCTGATGATAAAATTTTCGGCCATGACTTCTGAGCCAATGTAGATGGGCGCATCTTTATAGGAATTCAAACTTCCATTTTGAAGACTCACCACCCCTTCTAATTTTGCATAAGAACCAATATTGACATCTTTGATGGAGCGACAATTCAAAATTTTCACGTGGTCCCCAATGGTTCCCATGTCTGATTTGACGGAGTTTGTATACGCGTGAATCATCTCTTTCAAATGCGCAATCAAGTCTTTGCGGTGTCTGTAGAGCGATTGGATGTAGGCAAGCTGTGCGGAGAGGTGGTCGTAAATAAGAATTTCTCGTCCACCTCCCTCGTTGATCGCTTCAACCACAGTTCCATTTCCAAAAGTAGCCTCTCCATCCACCGCGATGTGTCCCACATTTTCAATCACGACATGGTCTCCGATGCGGTAATTGGCGATGTAGTTTTTGACATTGGCAATAAAGGGGTGGTCTCCAACGGTACAGTTGTGCAGGTGTGTGTTGTAGATTCCATTGGGTCTGACCACTCCGCCAAAAGCGGTGTTTTCTCCTGAAATCGCACCAATTCGAATGCACCCTGAAAAGGTGGAGTTTTGTATTTTTGAAAGGTCTGTTTTATTTGTAATCCAAACAGCATTCCAGTCAGTAGCAGTACATTTTTGAGCTATAAGTTGTTGTTTCTCTTTCTCAGAGGGTGTAAAGTAGGACTTCATCGACGGTTGTTTAGGGCACTAATTTTCCATAAAAGTAACAAATATTAACAAAGGACAAAGGTCTAATCAAAAAAACAAAGTTTTAAGTGATAATGGGAGGTTTTCTCTTTTGCTACTGCTCCCTTTATATTGTGTATATTTGCGGCATGCGAGAATTACGGTTGTCAGATTGGTTGCCTACGACCCGAAAAGAGGTCAAATTACGAGGTTGGGAAACGTTGGATGTTATTCTTTTCAGTGGAGATGCCTATGTAGACCATCCCTCTTTTGGTCCTGCAGTGATTGGACGCCTTTTGGAAAGTTACGGATTGAAAGTAGCCATCGTTCCACAACCCTCTGTCCATGACAGTCTTCAAGACTTTACAAAGCTCGGAAAGCCCAGACTTTTTTTTGGAGTCACCTCCGGAGTGATGGACTCCATGGTCAGCAATTATACAGCCAGTAAAAGAGAACGTGACAAAGATGCCTACACCCCCAATGGAGACAAAGGATTTCGTCCGGATTATGCAACCACAGTATACAGCAAGATTCTCAAAGAAAAATACCCAGACACGCCTGTGCTTTTGGGAGGAATTGAAGCTTCTTTACGGCGCGTGACCCACTATGACTATTGGACAGACGCCTTGAAACCCACCATCTTAAAAGAATCTGGTGCAGATATGCTGGTTTACGGTATGGGGGAGCAGCCTTTGAAAGAAGTGGTCACTTTGATGGAAAAAGGAGTCCCCTTTGAATCCTTGACCACCATCAAACAGACGGCTATTTTACGTCCAAAAAGCCAAACACTGCCTCAGAACAAAAACTGGAAAGACAAGGTTTTGAGCACGCACGAAGCTTGTCTCAAAGACAAAAAAACCTTTGCGGCCAATTTCAAAACCATCGAACAAGAATCGAATAAGACTTATGGCGCAAGGATCTTACAAGACATCGGTCAAGAAACCTTGATCATCAACCCGCCTTATCCGACCATGTTGGAAAAGGAAATTGACGCTTCTTTTGACTTGCCCTACACCCGTTTACCGCATCCAAAATACGACAAAAGAGGTCCCATCCCTGCTTTTGAAATGATCAAATTTTCAATCAATACCCACCGTGGCTGTTTTGGAGGCTGTAGCTTTTGCACCATCTCTGCTCACCAAGGAAAATTCATTGCAAGTAGAAGCAAGGAGTCCATTTTAAAAGAAGTCGACCAAGTGGCGAACATGCCCGATTTCAAAGGTTACTTGTCTGATATCGGAGGTCCTTCCGCCAACATGTACCAAATGAAAGGCAAGGTGCAAGAGATTTGTGACAAATGTGTTGCACCTTCATGCATCAACCCTGTGATCTGTTCAAATTTGGACACCTCCCACGCAGCGATGACCGATTTGTACCGATCGGTAGACAAGCATCCTAAAGTGAAAAAATCCTTTATCGGTTCTGGAATTCGCTACGACATGCTAGTGCCAGAATTCAATAAAAATGCCTGCCCCAAAGAATTGGAAGACTACACCGAAGAAGTGATCACCAACCACGTTTCTGGACGGTTGAAAGTGGCTCCAGAACACACCTCAGACCCAGTCCTTAAACTGATGCGAAAACCTTCGTTTTCCAATTTTCACCAGTTCAAAAAACTCTTTGACAAAATCAACCTCCGCAAAAAACTTAACTTGCAGTTGATTCCGTATTTTATTTCCAGCCATCCGGCAAGTGAGCTCGAAGACATGGCCAATTTGGCAGCGGAAACCAAAGACATGGGCTTTAAATTAGAGCAAGTACAAGGATTTACGCCAACGCCAATGACCGTTGCTACCGTTATTTATTACAGCGGCTACCATCCTTATACCTTGGAAAGAACGAAGACGCCCAAGACCAAAAAAGAAAAAGACGAACAACACCGTTTCTTTTTTTGGTACAAAAAAGAAAACCAAGACTGGATTCGAAAAACCTTGGTAAAAGTAGGACGTCAGGACTTAGCTGACCGCCTGTTGCCAGAGAAACGCAGTTTTAAAAACAATAAAAATTTCAAAGTAAAAAACACCTTTGACGACGCGGTAGAAACACCAAAGCACACCAGAGCAAAGCCTACCAAATCCAAAGGAAATCGGAAAGGAAGCAGTTTTGTAAGCGTGCTAAACAGTGCTGACAAAAACGGAGCGCGCAAGCGAAAACCCAAAAGAAGGCGCTCTAGTTCGTAGAGACTGCCTCTTTTTTTTTACTTTTGAGAAAACATTCTATTTTTCACCGATGAAAAAAATCACATTCTTCTTTGTCTTGTTGGCCACCACTGTTTTTTCACAAACAGAAGTTGACAAAGACCTCGCGTCACCACACGCCACAATTTACACCCATTTGTTCGCACTCCAAGAAGACAGTTACGACCTTGAAAAAGCGGCGTCTACCATTTATGGAGCCTCCGAAAAGAGGGCCGAAGAGATTGCGCTCAAAATCAAACAAGTTTTGGACGGGAAAGGGCTGCGTGTAGCGATTGCTTCCTTGCCCAAAGATCCGGACTACTTGGATACACTGCAAAACTTCGGCTCCGAACCGATGTACGTTCTCTTTCCAAATCAATTGCCGGAGATTTCTGTCGAAAAAATAAATGGGAATTGGTATTACAGCCAAGAAACCAACCGACAAATCGATCGTTTGTACCGCGAAGTCTACCCCGCAGGAACAGAGCTCTTAAAAAAGAGCATTCCCAATGTGGGGCATTTGAAAATGTTCGGTTTGGAAGTATGGCAATACTTGGGTTTTTTGGTCCTATTGGTCTTGTCTGTAGCCTTGTTTTACATTCAGTACAAAGTCATCTTTTGGCTGCTCAAAAGTCTTGAAAAATACTTGATTCGCTTTGCGCACAATTCCCTAAACGATTCCTTGCTAAAGCTGTCCCGTCCCATCAGTTGGTTGTTGGTGTTTTACGCCCTGGACAACTACATTCCCATCTTGCAATTTCCCATTGAGGTAAATTCTTTTTTGCTAAAAGGGCTACACATCGGACAAACGGTCCTGTGGATATACGTCTTTCTTCAATTGGTTCAAGTGTTGATGGACATTTACGGTTCCTATTCTCTGAAGACAGAAAGCAAATTGGACGACCAGCTTACGCCTATCTTAAAACGCTTGTTGAGAGGCTTGGTGTTTTTTGTGGGGGGGTTGAAAATGCTCACCATTTTTGGAGCCGATGTGACCACCGTCATCGCAGGAGCTTCTATTGGAGGTTTGGCCGTAGCCTTGGCCTCACAAGACACCGTCAGAAACCTGATTGGAACCTTTATGATCTTTTTAGACAAGCCTTTTCAGATTGGAGATTGGATTGTAGGAGGAGGCGTAGAAGGAACGGTAGAAGAAGTTGGCTTCCGTTCCAGTAGAATCCGTGCGGCAGACACTTCGGTATTTACCATTCCCAACAGCAAACTGTCCGAAATCGTTATCAATAATTTAGGCTTGCGCCTGTACAGAAGGTACAAAACTGTTTTGGGCATCCGATACGACACCCCCCCTGAGTTGATCGAAGCTTTTGTAAAAGGAGTTCGCGCTTTGGTAGACACACATCCCGACACACGCTCTGAAGATTACAATGTCGAATTTACCGGTTTTGGAAATTCCGCATTGGAAATTCTGTTAAATGTCTATTTTAAAAATCCAGGTTGGGGCAAAGAACAGTCTTCCAAACACCGTTTGCACATCGCTATTGTCAAGTTGGCCAAAGAGCTGGGTGTCGAATTCGCCTTCCCTTCTCAGACACTTATGATCGAGGATTTTCCCGAAAAACAAGCACTTGATTTGAAGTACGATACAGATTTAGTTCGCACAGACAAAGTCATTCAAGAAGCCGTAGCAAGTTTTAAAAATGGCCTGTAAGCCCTAAAATTGAAGTAAAAAAACCACGAGTCTGCAAGCACAAAACTATTTTTGAACCTGCTGACTCGTTTGTTTTGATAAAAACCGTACCTTTGAGTCGATGAAAATTGCATACACATACAAAACCACAAGGACATTTCGCTTCACAAAGCGCTGTCGCTGTATGCGCTAATTCTCCCGCTCTTCGCGAAGAATTTCAACAGTAAGAGCCCATTTAAAACGTTTTTGCACCTATTTTTATCAAATCTCAAAATGTACGCTTCATTCCATTTTTTTAGCAAAAATTTTCAAAGTATCTTTGTAGATATTTTAACAATTGTTACTCGTGTTCTTTACCGCCGCCCTTGGGGGCGATTGGAATTTAAAAGATAGGTGAGTCCCTCTTTGCAGTAAAAAAACAAACGTTAAAAACAATCCTAAAGGAAAACAACAAAGTGAAAATTGTAACAGCCAACAGCTCGCATAGCCACTATGCAGCAATCATTTGTGAGACTATTGCAGATTCTGCCAAAGTTAGAGGTACGGGCATCGCCAAACGATCTCCAGGGTACATCGTTTCCAAAATAGAAAGTGGAAACGCAGTCATTGCTTTGGAGGGCGAAAAGTTTGCGGGTTTTTGCTACATCGAAACGTGGAGCAACAAAACCTATGTAGTGCATTCGGGATTGATTGTGCATCCAGATTTTAGAAATTTGGGCCTGGCAAAAAAAATCAAAAAGAAAATTTTTGACCATTCTAAAAAAATATACAAAGACGCAAAGATTTTTGGAATCACGACTGGTTTGCCGGTAATGAAAATCAATTATGAACTGGGTTACAAGCCAGTGACTTTTTCTGAATTGACCACAGACGAAGCTTTTTGGGACGGCTGCAAAGCCTGTAGAAATTACGACATCCTGACAAGAAACGAGCGAAAGATGTGTTTGTGTACGGGCATGTTGCACGACCCCAAAGCGGAAGCAGATAAAAAAGTATTCAATCTCAAAGTATCTGCAAGACTGAAAAAAATAAAAGAAAGTTTGTTTTTAAAGAAAACAAAAAAGAAATCCTAACACCACGAAAATCCAGAGAGTGCCTATGCCCAAAGCAGAAAACACTCTTAGATTTCTAAAATCGAAAGAAAAATGAAAAAAGTAGTATTGGCATACAGTGGCGGTTTGGACACTTCCTATTGCGTAAAATATTTGATCAATGAATTGCAGTTAGAGGTGCACAGTGTTTTGGTAAACACAGGAGGCTTTAGCGAAGAAGAACTCAAAACAGTCGAGGCAAAAGCCTACGAGATGGGTGTGACCAGTCACACCCACAAAGATATTTTGGAAACCTATTATTCAAAAGCCATCAAATACATGGTTTTTGGAAATGTTCTGAAAAACAATACCTATCCTTTGTCCGTAAGCGCAGAGCGGGTATTTCAATCTATCGAAGTGGTCAAATACGCCAAAAGCCTTGGTGCGGATTACATCGCACACGGAAGCACAGGAGCTGGGAACGATCAAGTCCGTTTTGACATGATCTTTCAGACCATCGCACCAGAAATTGAAATCATCACACCTATTCGAGATTTAAAACTTACCCGTCAAGAAGAAATCGACTATTTGAAAGCAAATGGTGTCGACATGTCGTGGGAAAAATCAAAATACTCTATCAACAAAGGAATTTGGGGAACTTCAGTAGGGGGTGTAGAAACCTTGACCTCACAAAAACCTTTGCCAGAATCGGCCTTTCCAAGTCCCTTGAAAAGAAACGACGAAGAACAGGTGACCTTGACTTTTGAACGTGGAGAATTGCTGGCCTTGAACGGAGTCAAAGACAGTCCGGTACAGAACATTTTAAAATTGGAAGCCATCGCTTCCGAATTTGCCATTGGGAGAGATATTCATGTAGGAGATACCATCGTAGGCATCAAAGGACGTGTCGGATTTGAAGCGGCTGCGGCTACGGTCATCATTAAGGCCCACCACCTGTTGGAAAAGCACACCTTGTCAAAAGCACAGCAATTGACCAAGGAACAATTGGCGTCCACGTACGGCACCTTGTTCCACGACGGACAGTACTTGGAACCTTTGATGCGCAACATAGAGAAATTTCTTGAAGACGCTCAAAAAACTGTTTCTGGAGACGTCTTTGTGACACTGAGACCATACCATTTTATGGTTACGGGCATGGACTCTCCATTTGATTTGATGGCCTCTGGTTTTGCAGATTACGGCGAAGAAAACAACGCTTGGACTTCTGAAGACGCCAAAGGGTTTATCAAAATTTACGGCATGCAAAACAAGATCTTTTACCATGTCAACAAAGACTTGCTAGATGCCTGATCGTTGAAGCAACAGTGCGTCGAATAAAAAAGAATTGAAAAGAACTCGCGGAGGTCGTGACAGGCAATCGCAAAAAGAAAAGAAAAAATGATAAAAGCAGGAATCGTAGGAGGTGCAGGATATACGGCAGGAGAGCTGATCCGAATTTTAAACCACCACCCAAAGGCAGACTTGGACTTTGTGTACAGCACGTCCAACGCTGGAAATCCGATTACACAAGTCCACCAAGATTTGATCGGAGAACTTTCCCTTGTCTTTACAGAAACCATCAACAAAGAGGTCGATGTACTGTTTTTGTGTTTGGGGCATGGAAACTCCACCGCTTTTTTGGAAAAACATTCCTTTTCTAAAAACACTAAAATCATTGATTTGAGCAACGACTTTAGACTGAAGGCGGATGCGAAATTTCAAGGAAAAGAATTTGTATACGGGTTGCCAGAAACCTCTAAGGAAGCCATTAAAAAAGCCAATTACATAGCCAATCCAGGCTGTTTTGCCACTGCCATTCAGCTTGCCTTGCTGCCCTTGGCAGCAGCTCAAAAACTGGAACATTCTGTGCATATCAACGCGACTACAGGTGCAACAGGGGCCGGTGTTTCCCCGAGTGCTACAGGACATTTTGCTTGGAGAGACAACAACTTTTCCGTTTACAAACCGTTTACCCACCAACATTTGGGAGAGATCGGGGAGACCTTGCGAGATTTGCAGGCAACTGCCACTTCTGATTTGTTGTTTGTTCCCAATAGAGGCAATTTTAGCCGCGGCATATTTGCTTCTGTCTACACCCAATTTGAGGGCACTTTGGAAGACGCCCAAAAATTGTACAAAGACTATTACGAAACCGCTGCCTATACACATGTCAGCAATTTACCGGTACACCTCAAACAGGTGGTGAACACCAACAAAGGACTCATCAGCCTCCACAAACACGGAGACCTCTTGCTTATTTACAGTGCCATTGACAACCTTTTGAAAGGCGCTTCTGGGCAGGCTGTTCAAAACATGAATTTGATGTTTGGCTTCGAAGAAACGACCGGTTTGCAATTGAAAGGCAGTTCTTTTTAACACATCCGAAAATTGGATTCCTCAGGGCGTCCCAAAACAAGAAAAAATGAAATTATTTGACGTATATCCTTTGTACAACGTAACTCCGGTCAAAGCCGAAGGGTCCTATGTATGGGATGAAAAAGGGCAAAAATACTTGGACTTATACGGGGGGCATGCCGTGATTTCTATTGGGCACAAACACCCGCATTATGTCCAGAAATTGACCGAGCAGCTGCATGCGATTGGCTTTTATTCCAACGCAGTTCAAAATCCCTTACAAGTAGAACTGACAGAAAAATTGGGCCGCATCTCAGGTTGTGAAGACTACAACCTCTTCTTGGTCAGTTCGGGAGCGGAAGCCAATGAAAACGCTTTGAAAGTCGCTTCTTTTTACAACCAAAAATCGAGAGTGATCTCCTTTAACAGCAGTTTTCACGGAAGAACATCCGCAGCCGTTGCCGTGACAGACAATAAAAAAATCATCGCTCCGATCAACGCCCACAATCCGGTGACGATTTTGCCTTTGAACGATGCGGTTGCTCTTGAAACCGAATTGAAAAAAGGCGATGTTTCTTCGGTGATCGTAGAAGCCATTCAAGGCGTGGGAGGTTTGGATGAAGGGACTCCAGAATTTTTCAAACAATTGGAAACATTGTGCAAACACTACGAAGTGTTGTTGATTTTGGACGAAGTCCAATCGGGCTATGGGAGAAGCGGAAAATTCTTTGCGTTTCAACACCACAACATCCAACCTGACATCATCACCATTGCCAAAGGAATGGGGAATGGTTTTCCCATCGGTGGCGTCTTGATTGGAAAACACATCCAAGCATATCACGGCATGTTGGGTACCACTTTTGGTGGAAACCATTTGGCTTGTGCGGCCGCGATTTCGGTTTTGGACGTGCTGGAAGAAGAAAACCTGATGGCTAATGTCATAGCCGTATCCGACTATTTTGTAGCTGCTGTCAAAGACCTAAAAGGGCTCCAGAAAATCAAAGGAAAAGGTTTGATGCTAGGATTGGAATTTGACGAAGAAGTCGGGGAGCTCCGCAAAAAATTGATATACGACGAACATATTTTCACGGGAGGTTCGATGAACAAAAAATTGCTGCGCATCCTCCCTCCGTTGAATATTACCATCGCCGAATTGGAACCCTTTGTAAAAGCGTTGAAAAAAAGCTTGTAAAAAAGAGTCTCTTATCTTGAAAATTCTCAAGAGAGCCGCTCTTCTAAAAACACACTTATGAAAAACTACTTGTCCATTCACGATTTGCCAAGTATCAAGGATACGGTAAAAGAAGCGATTGCGTTAAAGAAAAACCCCTTGGAATTTCAAGATTTAGGGAAAAACAAAACCATTGGTTTGTTGTTTTTTAATAACAGTCTGCGTACGCGCTTGAGTACACAGAAAGCAGCGTTGAATTTAGGAATGGAACCTATCGTAATGAATTTTGGTGCTGAGGGTTGGCAGTTGGAGTTTGAAGATGGACGTATAATGGACCAAGGAAAATCGGAACACATCAAAGAAGCGGCTCAGGTCATTTCTCAGTACTGCGATGTAATTGCCATCCGCGCTTTTGCGGGACTGCAGGACAAAGAAAAAGACGAAGCAGAAGAGGTTTTGGAAAGTTTTAAAAAATACGCGACGGTTCCGATTCTCAACATGGAGTCTTCAGTTGGACACCCTTTGCAAGCTTTGGCAGATGCCATTACAATTGAAGAGCACAAGCCAGCGAAGAAAAAGTTAAAAGTAGTATTGTCATGGGCACCACATCCAAAAGCCTTGCCTCATGCAGTTGGGAATTCTTTTGCAGAAATGGCCTTGGCACATGAAGATGATTTTGAAGTGGTAATTACACATCCGGAAGGATATGAGTTGAACCCCGAAAAAACAAATGGAGCCACCATTGAATACGACCAAAAGAAAGCCTTTGAAGGAGCAGATTTTATTTACACAAAAAACTGGTCATCTTATAAGGATTATGGAAAAGTAGCTTGTACGGATAGTGCTTGGACTATTTCTGCTGACAAGATGGAAGTAACCGACAATGCAAAATTCATGCACTGTTTACCGGTGCGAAGAAATGTCGTTGTTGCTGATGAAGTATTGGATGCCGATACGTCCATCGTCATCGAACAAGCCAATAACAGAACATTTTCTGCACAAATTGTATTGAAAAAAATAATCGAAAATATGTAGTTTTACACTGCCAAAAACAAAAAAACCATGAAGCAAAAACTGCGCATCGTAAAAGTAGGAGGCAATGTCATCAACCACCCCGAAGCCTTGGAAAGTTTTTTAGCTGATTTTTCCGCTTTGAAAGGACTTAACATATTGGTACACGGTGGTGGCAAACGCGCTTCGCAAATGGTTTCGAACTTGGGCTTGGTTCCCAAAATGGTCGAGGGACGGAGAATCACAGATGCGGCCACTTTGGAAGTGGTTACGATGGTCTATGCCGGTTTGTTGAATAAAAACATCACAGCCTCTTTGCAACAAAAAGGCTGCAATGCACTCGGTTTGTCTGGGGCAGATGCGAATTGCATCGAAGCACACAAAAGAGCCGTTACCGACATCGATTACGGTTTTGTGGGCGACGTAGATGCGGTCAATGTCCAAAGCATTTCCGTGTTTTTGCAGGCAGGGATGGTCCCAGTTTTTTGCGCCCTGACGCACGATCAAAAGGGACAGCTCTTGAACACCAATGCAGATACCATCGCAGCGAGCTTGGCCACAGGACTTTCAGCAACATACGATGTGGAATTGCTCTATGCGTTTGAAAAAAACGGCGTCCTTCGAGATGTGAATGACGACCATTCGGTGATTGCCAGCATCAATTCAGCTTCCTACCAAGTTTTGAAAGATACTGGAGTGATCAGCGAGGGCATGCTACCAAAAATGGAAAACTGTTTTGAGGCCCTGCAAAAAGGCGTGGCGAAAGTACTCCTTGGAAATCCGACCCTTTTACGCAACAAAGAGCAACCTTTTACAACACTCACACTATGATGACACAGCTCCAAGACGACGCATTGAAATTGCTCAAGGAATTGATCAAAATTCAATCTTTTTCAAAAGAAGAAGACGGGACAGCAGATTTGCTAGAAAAGTGGTTTGCAGACAAGGGAATCGTCGCAGCGCGAAACCGAAACAATGTCTGGGCAGTCAACAAACACTTTGACGCAGCCAAACCTACCCTCTTGCTCAATTCCCACCACGATACGGTAAAGCCCAATGCGGCCTATACCCGAGATCCTTTTTTGCCCACTGTTGTGGATGGAAAACTCTACGGATTGGGTTCCAACGACGCTGGAGGATGTTTGGCGGGTCTGCTCGCAGCCTTTTCTTATTTTTACGAGAAAGAAAATTTGGCCTACAACCTCGTAATCGCCGCAACGGCTGAGGAGGAGAATTCAGGAGAAAATGGCATTGCTTTTCTGTTGCCCCTTCTGCCCAAAATTGCTGTGGCGATTGTAGGAGAACCGACCTTGTTGGACTTGGCCATAGCAGAAAAGGGATTGGTGGTTTTGGACGCGGTGGTCAAAGGAACACCTGGACATGCTGCACACACCCAAAACACTGAAAATCCAATCAACAAGGCACTGCAAGAATTGTCTTGGTTTGACAGCTTTCGATTTCCAAAACTTTCCGAAGCTTTGGGGGCTGTAAAAATGACGGTCACACAGATCAATGCAGGGGCCCAACACAATGTGGTTCCTGCAGAACTGAATTTTGTAGTGGACGTTCGGGTGACCGATGCCTATACAAACCAAGAGGTTTTGGACCTTGTACAAGCCCATAGCAATTGTGAAATAAAAGCGCGTTCTTTGCGGTTGAACTCTTCGTCCATTGATCCGACACATCCCTTGGTCAAGGCTGGAGTGAAATTGGGAAAAAACACCTACGGCTCTCCGACGTTGTCTGATCAATCTCGCTTGACATGTCAATCCCTAAAATTGGGACCAGGAGATTCTTTGCGTTCCCATTCCGCAGATGAGTTCATCTATGTACAAGAGGTAATGGATGGGGTTGAATTTTATATAAAATTATTAAAAGAAGTCGTGCAAACGAACTAAAAATACAAATCAAGTTAAAAAAGCAAACTATGAAACTTTGGGACAAAGGCTATGCCACAGACAAAAAAATCGACCTGTTTACCGTTGGGAATGACAGAGAGTTGGACTTGCAATTGGCCAAGTACGATGTGTTGGGCAACATTGCTCAAAGCAAGATGTTGCATTCCATCGGAACCTTGTCAACCGAAGAACTGACAGGTTTGTTGACCGAATTGGACGCTATTTTAAAGACGGTAGAAGATGGAACTTTTGCAATCGAAGACACTTTTGAGGATGTGCATTCCAAAGTAGAGTGGTTGTTGACCGAAAAATTGGGAGATGCTGGCAAAAAAATCCACACGGCGCGTTCTCGAAACGACCAAGTTTTGTTAGACGTTCATCTGTACAGCAAAGACGCAATTGTAGATCTTAAAAATTGGACCAAAAAATTGTTTGACCTGCTCATGGATTTGGCTGATAAATACAAAAACCATTTGTTGCCAGGCTACACGCATTTGCAAGTGGCGATGCCTTCCTCTTTTGGGATGTGGTTTTCCGCCTATGCAGAAAGTCTGATAGACGATGTTTACTTTTTAAATGCCGCTTACAAAATAGCCGATCAAAATCCTTTAGGTTCTGCTGCAGGTTACGGAAGTTCTTTTCCAATTGATCGACAGATGACCACCGATTTGTTGGACTTTGATGTCTTAAAAGTCAATGCAGTTGCGGCGCAAATGGGGAGAGGCAAACTCGAAAAATCCATCTCTTTTGCCATGGCGAGCCTGTCTGCTACCTTGTCAAAAATGAGTATGGACATTTGTTTGTACATGAGTCAAAATTTTGGTTTTGTCTCTTTTCCAGATGAATTGACCACGGGATCGAGCATCATGCCTCACAAAAAAAACCCCGACGTTTTTGAGCTGATTCGCGGCAAGTGTAACAAACTTCAGGCGCTTCCATACGAATTGACATTGATTACCAACAATTTGCCGAGTGGATACCACAGGGACTTGCAATTGGTCAAAGAAGGTTTGATTCCCTCTGTATCTACATTAAAATCTTGTTTGGACATGATGGTCTTTTCATTGGAAAACATCATTGTGACTGAAGACATTGTCTCGGACGACAAGTACAAATACATTTTTAGCGTAGAGGCTGTGAATGCACTCGTTCAAGCGGGAACTCCTTTTAGGGATGCGTATAAAATTGTGGGACAAGAGATTGCAGAAGGGAAGTTTGAACCAAATAAAGAAGTAAAACACACACATGTTGGAAGTGTCGGGAATTTGGCTTTGGATCAAATTCAGGAAAAAATGAACGCGGCATTTTAAATTTGTTTCTTTTTTTTTTGGTTTTCTCATTCTTTTGTCTAAATTTATAGTATAATAACAAGAATTGTTGTTTGGGTTGAAATTATTACAATAACATCAACACTATTTTTGGGGGAAAATAAGTTGTGTAAAAATAACTTTACCAGACAGCAATCTTGTTTTTTTAACATCAAAAAGACCCTTGGATTATTCCAAGGGTCTTTTTTTGTTCCGTTTTTTTGATGGATTTTTTACAAGAGTTCAATCTCAACTGTGAATGGCTCGATCTTCGGTTGCAGCCAAGCAAGCTTCTTTGATTGCCTCTGTATAGGTTGGATGGGCATGAGACATGCGAGCAACGTCTTCTGCAGAAGCTCTAAATTCCATTGCAACGACTGCTTCAGCGATCATATCGGCAGCTCGGGCCCCGATGATGTGCACCCCTAAAATCTCGTCTGTCGTGGCATCTGCCAGCACTTTTACTTGACCGTCGGTATCCATGCTTGCACGTGCTCTTCCCAAAGCACGCATCGCAAAGCTTCCCGCTTTGTAAGCGACGCCGGCTTCTTTGAGTTGTTCTTCTGTCTGTCCCACCGCAGCCACTTCAGGCCAAGTATAGACGACTCCTGGGATCAAATTGTAATTGATGTGTGGTTTTTCACCAGCAATCCATTCGGCAACCATTGTCCCTTCTTCTTCCGCTTTGTGAGCGAGCATGGCTCCTTTGACCACATCGCCAATGGCGTAAATGTTCGGGATGTTTGTTTGCAGGTGTTCGTCAGTTTCTATTTGTCCGCGGTCAGTTGTTTTTAGTCCGATATTTTTCAATCCCAAGCCATTTGTATAGGGACTTCTTCCAACAGAAATCAACGAATAGTCTCCTTTGAATTCAACGACTTCGCCTTTTTTATTTGTCGCGGTGACGACAACTTCTTTACCGGTATTGCTCACCGAAGTGACTTTGTGGCTTAGGAAAAAAGAAAGCCCTTGTTTTTTCAAGGATTTCTGCAATTCTTTTGACAACATGCTGTCCATACCTGCAATGATTTTAGGCATGTATTCCACAACGGATACTTTTGCTCCCAACCGTGCGTATACCTGTCCCAATTCTAATCCTATAACGCCCCCTCCAATGATGATGAGGTGCTTTGGAACTTCTTGGAGACTCAAGGCTTCTGTCGAAGTGATGATGCGTTTTTTGTCCAACTTGATAAAGGGCAAGACCGTTGGTTTGGACCCTGTAGCGATGATGGTTTTTGCGGCTTCTATTTTTTCTACGGAGCCATCGGACTTGGCGATGTTGATGTGCGTGCTGTCAAAAAAGGAGCCTGTTCCCTGAATCAAATCAATTCCGTTTTTGTCCATCAAATAGTTGATACCTCCAGAAGTTTGGCTGACAACAGTTGCTTTACGGGCAATCATCTGTTCAAAATTGAGTGTGAGTCCTTCGATGCCAATTCCGTGTTTTTCAAAATGTTTCTTCGCATCGTGGTAGTGGTGTGAAGAATCCAACAAGGCTTTTGAGGGGATACAACCTACATTCAAACAGGTACCTCCCAAGGTATTGTACTTCTCTATAATGGCAGTTTTTAAACCCAATTGGGCACAACGAATGGCGGCGACATATCCGCCAGGGCCTGATCCGATAACTGCGACATCGTATGTATTCATGATATTGTATTGTGAGTTTAAGGGACAAATTTAACGAAAAGCTCGGAAGAGGCGTTCGATATTCCTGTAATATTTCGCTGTGATTTTTTTAAATCTGTTGGAAATTGTACGAATCATAGGTGTTTTTAGTAATTTTTTTTCGAGATCGTTATTGGAATCGTTGTTGAAATAAACCCTCGGTAAAGTCTCGTTGACGCGGGTGGTCTGCATCTCGGGACTTGCATAGCTATGTCTGACATCGCTTGCTGCTGTTTTTGTGAAGAATTTTAAAACAAAATGCCCTTTGTGAAAAATCACAAAGGGCATTTCTTTTGGACCCAATATAAGGGTGGCCAATTCACATCTATCCTAATTCGACTACCTCGATGTCAAAGGCTACTTCAATGTCGGTTTCTCCTTCAGCATCCACAAGACCTGTATTTGGTTTTGTAGGCTCGTGACGCAAAGTAAATGTCAGTGATCCTGAACTTTCAGCACCAGTGGTAAGTGTAAATTTTACACCCAAAAAATTTCCTTCACTATCCAAGCCAGTACCAGGCTCCTCGCTGTACGCAGTTGTTACGTCTAAACCAGTACCAATCGTATAGAAAAATTGGTGCTCTAAGTCTTCCTCTTTCACTTCCTCGGTGATGTCTTCCGCAGGGCTTTCGGTTTCATTTAGCAACACAATGCTACCATTGTAGGTAGCGCCAGGTGCCAAACTTCCCGAAACATTAACATTAGGTGCATCGGGGCCATCGCCATCCAGATCTTGGAAGGATAAAACAACCTCTGTTCCGCCTCCATCGGGCACAAGAGTTACGGTCATGGTGGTGATCACTTCTTCTTCATTGATGGGTTCTGGTGTGATGTCGTCGTCGTTTGAACACGACACAAATAATACTGTTGTAAAAATTACTGTTGCAAAATTTCTCAAATTACTCATAGTTTTTGATTTTAGATAATTAATAATTGATTTTTAGATTTAATAAAAAGTTTCTGCCCAAATCGTCGGCGTGGTAGCGCATTCGGTTCAGGTAATTTCGATATGAAGTATTCAATACGTTGGAAATTGCAAAACCTACGGTGAGTTTTGATTTCTTGTTTATGTCGAAGTCTATGCTGGAATTAAAATTGAGCAAGTGGTAGGCATCGGGTGTCGAGCTAACATCAACGGTTTCCATAGTTTCAGTCTGTGGGATAAAAACTTCAAAATTGTTATCGGGAAATTCATTTTGGCGAAATACGTATTCACTCTGCAATGCCACCCGAAAATTTTTGAAATCGGGATTTTGATACACAATTTCGTTTTTTGTATTTGCTGCAGGTATGTTGATCAAAGGGGCATTCCTTGTACGGTCATAGCCTTTGACCAATGAAAACTGGTGGTTGAAACGGAAATTTTTAGCAAAAGCATAAGACGCGTCCACATCCACTCCCAACAACTGTGCATCGGTTTGTCTGTATTCCCATACTTGAAAAGTGCCACTTATTGTTTGCTGAATTCCTGTGGGTTCGATAACGATAAAATCGTGGATGGTGTTGATGTATGGGTTGATTGAAAAGCTAAACAGATCGTTGTCCCGTTGAAAGGTTACTGTTGTTTTGTGTCCAATTTCCGAGCGGAATCGCAAATCGCCGAGTTCGATGCGAGAAGCTGAGTGGTGCAGGCCTTCGCTGAAAAGCTCTGAAGGATTTGGGGCCCGTGATGCAAGAGAATAGTTGAAAAAAAGCCTGTAGTCTTCAAAATCACACCTCGTTCCCAATGTCGCTGAAGCGTTGTAAAAATTGAGTTTCGGATTGGTCAAAATTTGATTGCTCAATTCCTCAACGACAATTTCTGGGAAGAGTTTGTCGTAATTCCGAGTTTCCCAAAAAGAGGTTCGATAGAACTTAAAAGCGTTCATATAGCTGCCATCAAAACGTCCCCCTGCTTCGAAAAGCAATTTGTCGTTCAATCGGTAATCTACGATGGCATAAATACCCAAATCGAATTTGTCGTAATCAGGGATCAACCTGCGCACTCCGGTTTTTGGATCTGCAAAGTTGTTTTGAACCCTTGCCATGACACCAAGTTTTAGGCGTGTGGCATCTGACACTTGAGAATCCAAGTCAAGCATCAATGTGTGTGTGTCCAGGTCTAAGTCCAATGAGGCACGGTCCCGATCTGCACCTCGTCTGATGTCGAATTCCAAACGATTGTTGTGTTGAAAGTCATATTGCAGACTCAATTTTCCAAAACGGTCAAACCTTTTGAAGCCTTTTATTCGGACAAGATGATGTGTGATGTCTTGTTTGGGTGCGTTGATCTCGTAGGTAAAATCTTTGATGATCAAAGGGCGATCGCTCTTTATCGATCGGATTTGGTCTTGGGCACCGCCCAAGTGCGATGCCCTGAGAATGCCGATTTCGTTTTTGAAGAATGAATAATAGGCTTCAATGCCATAACGGAAGCGATTGAGACCCACCTTTAAAGAAGCATTGCGTTCAACAATCCCAGTATTGCTCAAGACATAATTGGGGGCTTCAAAATCGCCAAAACGTTTCAATGTTCCCTGTGCTGTTGCATGCCAACCGCTTTGGTAGCTTTTTGTCAATTGGGAAGATATGGATGTACCACGTCCATTAGACGCTGCCGTGAGCAAGGTCTTGGCATAGAGGCTGTCTTTGACAGGAGCTTTTGAAGCTTCGGCTAGAATGACGCCTCCTACTGCATCTCCACTGTACTGCAATGCACCTGCGCCTTTTATCAATGTCAGATTCCCAACGGAGTTGATGTCCACATTTGGGGCATGTTCTGCCCCCCATTCTTGGTCTTCCATCCGAACGCCATTGTTTATAATAACAACACGACTGCTGTGAAGTCCGTTTATCAAGGGTTTTATAACTGAATTCCCAGTGTTGAGAGAAGAGACACCGCTCAAGCTGTTAAGGGCATCTCCGAGCGTAGCGCTGCTAAATCGCTCTAATTCTTCCTTTGAGATGGTATTTTCAAGAATTGTTTTGGACTTGTTGCTGTAAGCTTTCCCTTCAACGATCACTTGGTTCAATTCTTCCAAATGGTGTTCCAATGCAAAGTTCTTGGTCGTGTTGCCTGACACCTTAACGGTATACCCTTTGGTCGAGCAATGGGGATGTGAAACCTGTATGGAATAGGTGTCATTGCAAAGATTTGAAATGGTGAATGTTCCGTCGAGGTCTGTCTGAACAGCTTGTTCAGAACCCACAACAACAAGCACTGCGCCGACGAGTGAAGACCCATCGTGAAGATCTGTTATGGTACCCGAAAGGGTATTGTCACAATTTTGTGAGAAGGATGGCATACTGCTTAATAGCAGTAGCAACATTGCATACGTTCGCATGTATATTCTTAATTAACACAGTAAATAATTTGTTTGCTGATTAAGAAAAAATAGGGGGTGCGCGTAGCTGGGTATTCGTTTTTTTAAAGGAATTGAACTGTAATGAAGTAAAATTCACCGCTGTTTTTACAGTGATTTTTGGAAGTAATAAATCAGGATATTCGGCTACATCGTAGTTGAAGGATGCCAAGTGAAAATCACAAGTATGGCAATCAGGTACATCTTGATGAATGTGTCTGCTGTCGTCCTCACAAGGAATGTGATCGTGACCTTCAAAAGCGTGAGAAAACTGAATGGCGGTAGGCAACATTAAAGCTATAAAGAGCAATAATGCGACTGTGTTTTTGCCTATTTGTTTCGTGCGTTCCATCATTTACCTAAAGGGTCTCGGGTGCAAAAGTAGAGAATTATTGTTGAAAAAAGGCAAAAGAAAGGGTGTAAAAACAAACGCAAGGCAGTTTTTTTAGCTTGCGATCGTTGCTGAAACTGCGAAACTGAACAACGGTCCTTACAAGAGTTTCGCCACTAAACGGAGTGTGTCTTTACTTTTTTCTCGGGGTTATGAGTGCCCAATGGCGTTGTTTCGAGTTTTATATATATATTCGCAATATGAAAAAACGTTTACTGCTACTTTTAGGATTGTTTGTTTGTCCTTTTCTATTTAGTCAAATACTGACTGTCAACTCTAGCGCTTCTTTATCCATCGCATCAGGCAGTTCCATCTCCCTTGGTGGATTGGAGATTGCTCCTTCTGACACCTATGTCATCAGCGGTGTCAATAATGTTTCACGATCTAGTGCGGCAGTTACCTCGGGGGGCAATAGTTCTGTGTCTCGTGTGTTCAGCTCTTCAGCCATGCTTTCTGGGTTTACCGGGGCGCTTGTCTTCTCTTATATTGAAGGGGAGCTTAATGGTACTTCTGAAAGTGAGCTTGTTTTTGAATTGCAAGCATATGATGATAGTTGGACTTCTTATGAGGGTAATGTAGACGAGAAAAAAAACACCATTAGCTATGTCTTTAATGAGGCTGTAGCGTTCAAAGCAGTAACAGCTAGCGCTAGTGGAGCTAGGCTAACGATTGAAGACATAAGTCCTGCTGGAATTGGCATCCTTGTCTATCCCAATCCAACAGCCGATCGTATTTACATACAAGCAGATAACATCATCCGAGCCGAACTCTTTGACCTAATGGGTAGAAAAGTACGCAGTACAAATCAAGACCAAATCGATTTAAGCGACATGCAGAAAGGTTCGTTTGTCCTTCAAATAAAGACAGAAAATAACAAGACACAATCCTTTAAAATTATCAAGCAATGATACGAGTGATTCCAACGCTTGCCCTTGCCCTTTTTGTAATGACTTTTGCAAAGGCTCAGGACATTAAACTTAATGGTTCTGTAAGTACCGAAGACAACCAGATCAAAAATGTAGCAGATCCAACAGACGCTCAAGATGCCGTAACAAAAAATTATGTGGATAGTAACATAAATTCTTTTGGTGGAAGCTATAATGACTTGACTGATTCACCTACTTCTTCATCAGCATTTCAATTGCCAAAACTAACTACTGACCAAAGAGATGCGATAAATGCTTCATTGGGCATGATGATTTACAATACTGATGTTAATGAATTTCAAGGATTTCAATACACTGGAAACCAAACCCCTGCAGAAATAGATCAACAGCACCTGACAATAAATAATGGAGGAGGCGAGAATAGGGCGCAAAGTTTTACTGCTGGGACTACAGGCGAATTAGAAACAGTAAAACTTCCACTGTCAATAATGATGGATCCTATTTCTGTTTTATTTACAATTATAGACGGTGAGGGAATAAATGGAGATATTCTTTATGATGCTGAGTTTGTAATCACCAACTATAATCAAGAATGGATTGAAATAGGAGTTAGTGGAGTTAGCCTAGTTAGTGGAAATAGGTACACAATTCAACTTCAACAAGCTCCAGGATCCAGCTGTGGAATGCCCCCTTGCTACACTTGGGGAATGGACACAAGTGGGAATAATTATAGTGGTGGTCAGTTCTATTATAATGGCACACCCTACTCAAATGGAGAAAACGATTGTGCATTTATGACATACGTCAAAACCACAGAGCTAATAAATCAGTGGATAACTTTGCATTAAACACAATCATAATTTGCAACGAGAAAACATTTGAAAAAAAATATCCCCAAGAATAAAAAATTATTCTTGGGGAAAATTGTACTCGAGATGGGACTTGAACCCATACGGACCTTACAGTCCACTGGATTTTAAGTCCAGCGTGTCTACCAATTCCACCACTCGAGCCTTGGAATCTTTTTGTATTTGAGCGAAAGACGGGATTTGAACCCGCGACCCCCACCTTGGCAAGGTGATGCTCTACCCCTGAGCTACTTTCGCAATTGTTGTTTGAAACAGTTCTAATTTCCTGTCGCAAATGCGAGTGCAAATATAACTGTTATTTAAAGATACAAAAGCTTTTTTATTTTTTTTTTAAGAGTACTTTCTCTTTTTTACGCAGCTAAAAAAATCAGTTAGTAGGTTTTTGAATTTGAAGGGGAGGCTCTTTTGTGAGAGGAGATACCAATTTTATAAAATCTATGAGTGTTTTTGATGGTGAATAGCTGAGAATGAAATATCTTTGCAAAAATTTTACGTATCAGGCATGAGTTCGACCCTTGATGGAATTGAAAAAGTGGACGCTCCGACGACCGCACTGCACGATTTCAAACAGCTTACAAAGGTAGGCCTGTCTTTGAGTGTCGTTTTTTCTTCTGTGGCGGGTTACCTCTTAGGAGCCGAAGAAGTACAGTTGACCACACTGCTCCTTTTGGCCTTGGGAGGGTATTTGATGGTTGGGGCTTCCAACGCCTTCAACCAAGTCATCGAAAAAGACACCGATTCCTTGATGAAACGAACACAAAACCGTCCCATTCCCAAAGGGAGGATGTCCGTAGCCACCGCTTTGAGCATCGCTGTAGCCTTTGCCCTGGTCGGCATTGGAATTTTGTACGCAATCAACCCTAAAAGCGCCTTGTTTGGTGCAGTCTCCATCTTTTTGTACGCCTGTGTGTACACCCCCTTAAAACCCATCACACCCCTAGCCGTTTTTGTCGGCGCTTTTCCAGGAGCCATTCCTTTTATGTTGGGGTGGGTTGCGGCGACAAATCATTTTGGAATCGAAGCCGGGACCTTGTTTTTGATCCAGTTCTTTTGGCAGTTTCCTCATTTTTGGGCCATTGGATGGTTGCAAGACGAAGAGTACAAAAAGGCAGGGTTCAACATGTTGCCTATGGGAAAAAAAGACAAAGGAGCTGTCCGACAAATTATTTTGTACACCCTTTTGATGATTGCAGTCTCCATCCTACCCGTGTTGCAACGAACCGGACATTTTTACATACTACCTGCCACTGCTGTGGTCATCTTTTCCCTCGGACTTGGAATGCTCTACTTCGCAGTCAAACTGCTCAATGAACCGAGCAATTTCGTGGCGAGAAAATTAATGTTGGCCAGTGTTTTGTACATCACCGTTGTGCAAATTATCTATGTCATCGATCGGTTTTTACATTAGAACTCCTAAAAGAAACACCCTATGAGAGAAGTATCTGTAGAAAAAGAATTGAAAGTTGGAAAAAGAAAGGCTGCCAAGCCGATGTTGTGGGTTTCCATGGTCAGCATGACCATGATGTTTGCCGGCTTGACAAGCGCCTATGTGATCAGTAGCAACCGAGAAGATTGGGTGAGTTTTGAATTGCCAAAAGCATTTGAAATCAGTACGCTCTTAATCGTCTTGAGCAGTTTGACCTTTTATTTGGCCAAAAAATTCACACAACACAACAAGCGACCTGCCGCAACCTTTTCACTCTTGCTTACCTTGGCCTTGGGCTTGGGCTTTGTCTACGAGCAACTTCAGGGATTTGAAGCCTTAAAAGCCATGGGATTGTTTTTTACAGGACCGGAAAGTGAAGTCTCTTCTTCCATGTTGCTAGTCATTGTTTTTGCCCATGCTTTGCACGTGTTGGCAGGAATTGCTTGCCTGTTGGTCATTGTGGTCAATCACTTCCGTTTCAAATACGACGCAACGGATTTGCTCGGCTTGGAATTGGGTGCCATTTTTTGGCACTTTTTAGATTTGTTATGGATAGGATTATTTTGCTTTTTCTATTTTAATACCTAATTATAATTCTTTATTTTTGCACAAGATTTTGACAAACAACAACAAAAAAATAATTATGGGAGCAAACATTGCCGAGACATCTGAAGGAAAAACGTGGGACGGAGGTTCTGCAAAGCCTATGGGAGCAAGTTATGGTAAAATGATGATGTGGTTTTTTATTGTTTCAGATGCATTGACCTTTTCCGGTTTTTTGGCAGCCTACGGTTTGACACGCTTTAAATTTATAGACGTTTGGCCTATCGCCGATGAGGTGTTTACCCACTTTCCTTTTTTACACGGCGTACACGCTCCGATGTACTATGTAGCCTTGATGACTTTTATCCTGATCTTTTCCTCAGTTACGATGGTATTGGCAGTAGATGCAGGACATCATATGAACAAAAAGAAAGTTACATTTTACATGTTTTTGACCATCATCGGAGGAATTATTTTCGTGGGGTCTCAAGCTTGGGAGTGGAAAAACTTTATACAAGGATCCTATGGAGCCGTTCAGTTAAAAGATGGAAAAATCGTCCAGTTTGTCAAAGACGGACATCAAATCGCATTGTCAGATTTTGTGGTTGCCGATCACATCGAAGAACAACACACGCGAAACAACGGACTTTGGTTTGAAAAAGGAGAAACGATTCCGACCTATACCGTTCAAGAAGTACTCACAGGTTTCAAAGCACACCCTTCGATCCAACTGAGAATTGAAAAAATAAATCCAGAAACCAAACAAAAAATAGTCGTCTCACGAGAGGAAGGTTTGAAATTTTTATCCCGTGCTGCTCGAGTGGTTGAAGGAGCCAACTTGGAAGTCAACGAATACGGATCCAGCCAATTTGCAGATTTCTTCTTCTTTATTACTGGCTTTCATGGCTTTCACGTCTTTTCGGGAATAGTCTTAAACGTCATCGTCTTTTTCAACGTCTTGATCGGCACCTACGAGAAAAGAGGCCACTACGAAATGGTAGAAAAAGTAGGGCTGTACTGGCACTTTGTCGATTTGGTGTGGGTATTTGTCTTTACCTTCTTCTATTTGATTTAAGAAATTTATTACAACACAATACGAACAACTAAAAACTACTGTCAGACGCAAGCGCGCGGGACAGCAGTCTCAATAAAACAAAGCACATGGGAAACGAAGCAGCACACAAAGCAATCATCTGGAAAGTATTTGGAATCCTTTCCGTCATCACCCTTGTAGAGGTGGTGCTGGGAATTGTAAAACCTGATTTTTTATTCCGAACACAATTTCTCGGAACCTCTTTGTTGAACCAACTCTTTTTGATTTTGACCCTTGTCAAAGCTTATTACATTGTTTGGTATTTTATGCACTTGGGAGACGAAAACATAAGTTTGAAATATTCCATCGTTTTGCCTTTGGTCATTTTGATCCCTTATTTGGCGACCTTGTTGATGATAGAAG
Organism: uncultured Flavobacteriaceae bacterium; assembly: GCA_963932955.1. Taxonomy (GTDB): domain Bacteria; phylum Bacteroidota; class Bacteroidia; order Flavobacteriales; family Flavobacteriaceae; genus Flavicella. The sequence continues at coordinate 186,834 of CAWVRK010000001.1, read as the reverse complement.
GGGACTATGTATTTGACGCAGTAGCTGCCTATACAAACTGGAAGTATTAAGATTGATAAAAACGAATAAAAAAAAGGTGGACATTTCCACCTTTTTTCGCATACAGATGTTTGGGATTCGGTTTTTGCTTTGTAATTTTACCATTCCAAAACGTTTAGTTTTGGACCACTAATACAACGAGATGTCTAAAAAATCCAACCAGTTAAAGAAATTTGCCATTCTTTTTTGCACGTTTATCGTTCCCCTTTTGTTCTTTTTGTTTTTGGCATCGGGAAAGGTCAATTTTGAAAAATTACCCACCCTTACGGAAAAGATATCTGGAATGACCACCACAGACTTGCTCAGAAACAAAGTCTCCGTCGTCTCGATAGTGGGAACCACTCCGAGCTTGGCTACCTACCAAAAAATGCTAAACTTGTACCAGGTCATCTACAAAAGCACTTCAAAATACAGGAAATTTCAAGTCGTCACCTTGGTTCCAGAATCCAACACAGCGCTGATTCCATTGCTGCAATCCGAATTGGAAAAAGTTGGGGGAGTGGCTTTGGAAAAATGGCAGTTTGTCAGCCTTCCGATAGCTGAAATCCAACAGGTATACAACAGTTTTGAAAGCCCTGCTGTTTTTGATCCCACAATAGGAATTTCCGAAGTTTTTATAATAGACGAGGAGCTAAATCTTCGTGGAAGAACGGATGATGAAGATGTGGCATCGGGCATTCTATTTGGCTACGATACCGGCTCGGTGGCCATTTTAAAAAACAAATTGCGCGAAGATTTGAAAGTCCTCTTTTACGAGTCCAAATTTGCAGTCAAAGAACCCAAACTGAACTAGATGAAAAACTATTCTTATATCGGAATTTCCTTTGTCATTCTTGTTTTTGGGATTTGGGTGGTCAACGAATACGAACAACGCTCTCAAAACAAAGTGCTGTTGACCTTTGAGAAAGTACCCTCTTTTTCTTTTGTCAACCAAGAGGGAGACACAATCAGCAACCAGACCTATGCTGGAAAAGTACACGTGGTGGAATTTTTCTTTACCACCTGTCCTACGATTTGTCCCATCATGACCCAACACACGGTTTTGCTCCAAAACAAATTTTACGGAAATCCACATTTTGGTATTGCTTCGATCAGTATCAACCCTATAAATGACCGTCCCGAAGTCTTAAAAGCCTACGCGAAAGAAAAAGGAGCGACCATGCGAAGTTGGCATTTTTTAACAGGAGACCAAGCGGAAATCTATCGGTTTTCCAACGAGGGTTTTCGTCTGTATGCGGGAACCAATCAGTCAGCTGCAGGTGGCTTTGAACATTCAGGCATGTTTGCATTGGTGGATAAAAAAGGATACATTCGCTCTCGAACAGTCCGAGTTGGAGAACAGTCCAACCCCATCAAATTTTACGACGGCTTGGATTTAAAAGCCATCGAGATGCTCAAAGAAGACATTCAAATTTTGTTAGAAGAATAATCCTTGCAAGCACACAACACAAATAATAAATAGCTCAAATGAAAAAATACAACAAATTCATCATCGCCTTGTCTGTGGTGATTCCCGTAGCAGTAGCCCTTTTGTTTTTGATTAAAATAGACTTGGAATTGCCGGTTTTTTTACCGCCTATCTATGCAACAATCAATGGATTGACAGCCGTATTGTTGATATTAGCAGTCGTGGCGATCAAAAAAGGACATCGAAAAGCACACGAAAACTTGATGAAAACAGCGATTGCTTGTTCGGTTTTGTTTTTACTCATGTACGTGTTGTACCACATGACTTCAGTTTCTACCAAGTTCGGAGGTGAAGGATGGATACGAATGTTCTATACCTTTATTTTGATTTCACACATCCTGTTGTCCATCGTCGTGATTCCTTTTGTCTTGATTACCTATGTAAGGGCCATCAGCAATGAGATTGCACTGCATAAAAAAATAGCAAAATACACCTTTCCACTGTGGTTGTACGTCACCGTCACGGGAGTGGTTGTGTATTGGATGATTGCACCCTATTACGGATAATTAGCCCTGAATTTTAGGGGAGAACAGGGTTTTGAACCAGTCTTTTAAGAAAGAGAACATGAATTTAAAAACGTTTTTTTTTGTTGCCTTTGTCAGTCTTTCGTCCTTTGTGCATGCCCAATGTGCTATGTGCAAAGCGGTGGTTGAAAGTGGCGACCAAGGAATGGCGGCTGGGGTCAATGACGGGATTGTCTATCTGATGCTCTTTCCTTACCTGTTGGTCGCAATTTTAGCCTATGCCTTGTACCGTTTCAAATTTAAAAAGTAGCACAATATAGTTGTGATTTTTTCACCACCCAAACAAACCTGCTGTAAATTATGTGCACCATAGGATTGGGCTTGGCCGCTTTGGGCAGGCCGGAATATTTAAACATTCGAAGCGCTGTTTCCATTGACAAATCGGAAGCAGCCTTCAAAGAAAATGCTTTTTTGGTTTTGGACAAGGCCTATGCATGTGGGGTACGTTTTTTTGATACGGCACCTTCCTATGGCAAAGGAGAATCCTTTTTACAGGAATGGAATGCCAGCAGAAAACACGCTGATGTGGTCTTTTCGTCCAAGTGGGGCTATACCTATGTAGCCAATTGGAAATTGGGGTTTTTAGGACCGCATGAAGTCAAAGAACATTCTCTTCAAAAATTAAAAGAGCAATGGCAGGTCACCCAAGACCTGTTGCCCAAGCTAAAAGTTTATCAGATACATTCGGCGACTTTTGAAAGCGCTGTCTTGCAGAACACCGCAGTGCTCCAACACTTGTTTCAATTGAAAAAGGAGTTTGGGCTTCAGATTGGGCTCACGGTCAGCGGTCCCAGACAAAAAGAATTGCTCTTAGAAGCCTCGGAACTTTGTCTGGAAAACGAGCCTTTGTTTGACAGCTTTCAAGTCACCTACAACCTCTTTGAGCAAGCTGCTTTTGATGTGTTAAAGCAGCTCAAAGGAGCGGAGAGATTTTTGATTGTCAAGGAAGGATTGGCAAATGGGCGTGTCTTTTTGCCGACAAAAACTCGCAAAACCCTCGAAGGGTTGGCGCTCAAATACCAAGTCGGTATCGATGCAATTGCCCTGCGGTTTTGTATGGATGCCTTGGGCCCCAACGTGGTGCTGAGCGGCGCAGCAAGTACAGCACAATTGACTCAAAACTTATGCGCTTTGAACTTCCAACTCACCCCCTCTGAGATCGAACAGCTCAAAGGGGCTAAAATGCCTACAGAAACGTATTGGCACGAACGAAGTCGACTAACTTGGGGCTAAGTGCTACGCGTTTTCCAACAGCCCCGCTCTTTTTAATAAAGCATCTGATGTGGGGTCTTTTCCTCGAAACGCTTTGTACAGCTCCATCGGTTTTTGTGTACCTCCTTTAGAGAGCACTGTGTTTTTAAACAATTCTCCGAGCTCCCTATTGAAAATTCCTTTTTCTTTAAAGGCTTCAAAAGCATCTGCATCCAATACTTCTGCCCATTTGTAGGAATAATAGCCTGAGGAATAGCCTCCCTGAAAAATATGAGAAAAGGAAGTACTCATACAATTTTCTGCCACTTCGGGGTACAATTTTGTGTTGGCAAAACAAGCGCTTTCAAAAGCTTTGACATCTTGAATGTCTGAAGGGTCTGCTCCGTGCCAACTCATATCCAGCAGTCCAAAACTCAATTGACGCAAGGTCTGCATACCTTCTAAAAAGTTCGCTGCTTTTTTTATTTTTTGGACCAATTCCATCGGAATCACCTCTCCTGTTTCGTAGTGTTTGGCAAAGAGCTGGAGCACTTCTTCCTCGTAGCACCAGTTTTCAAACACTTGACTGGGGAGTTCTACAAAATCCCAAGCGACACTCGTTCCAGACAGGCTTGCATAGGTGGTGTTGGCCAACATGCCGTGTAGCCCGTGTCCAAATTCGTGAAACAAGGTAGTGACCTCGCCAAAGGTCAATAGAGAAGGTTTGGTAGCTGTCGGCTTTGTAAAGTTACAGACATTCGAAATGTGGGGACGGCTGTTGTGTCCGTCTTTGAAGTATTGGCTTTTGTAAGACGTCATCCACGCACCGTTGCGTTTTCCTTTTCGAGGGAAGAAATCCGTGTAGAAAATGGCGATGTACTTGCCATTCTCATCGGTCACTTTGTAGGGAGTTACATCTTCGTGGTATGTGTCAATGTCAGCCACTTTTTCGAAAGACAGTCCAAAAAGTTTGTGGGCTACTGCAAATGCACCTTCCAACACATTTTCCAGCTGAAAGTAGGGTTTCAATGCTTCTTCGTCAAAATCGAACAGTTCTTTTTTTAATTTTTCGCTGTAATAAGCCCCATCCCATTTTTGGAGTTCTTTGATGCCCTCTTTTTTTGCGATGGCCTGCAAACTTTCAAAATCTTTTAGGGCGGCGGGCTTGGCTTTTTCCAAAAGCTCGTTGGAAAAGTCAAGAACGGTCTGTGGGGTTTCTGCCATGCGCTCCTCCAAGACAAAATGGGCATGACTTGCATAGCCCAACAGAACGGCTCGTTGGTGGCGTAGTTTTGCGATTTTCAACACAATTTCTCGGTTGTCGAATTCATTGCCACTAAAAGCTCTTTTTCCAAAGGCAAGCGCCATCTCTTTCCGTAGGGAGCGGTCTTGCAGGTAGGTCATAAAAGGCATGTAACTTGGGTAGTCCAATGTGAAGAGCCAACCTTCTTTTCCTTTTTGAGCAGCGGTCTGAGCAGCTGCTTCCAAGGCTCCTTCTGGAAGGCCTTTGAGTTGTTCCTTTTTAAGAATGTGTAGTTCGTAGGCATTGGTTTCTGCCAATACATGTTCGCCGAATTGCAAGGAAAGTTGGGACAACTGGGTGTCGATTTCTCGCAGGGTCGCTTTGTCCTTTTCTTGGAGGTTGGCTCCGTTTCTCGAAAAGCCTTTGTACTGCTTTTCCAACAACATACTTTCTTCGGAGTTCAAGTGAATGCTGTCTCGGGAATCGTAGACTGTTTTTACTTTTTCAAACAAGGGTTCGTTGAGCCGGATGTCGTTGGAAAATGCCGACAACCAAGGGGAGACTTCTTGGGCGATTTGTTGCAATATTTTGTTTGTTTCTGCAGCGTTTAGATTGAAGAAAATGTTTGAGACTCGGTCCAGGAGCTTTCCAGAATTTTCGAGGGCAACAGTGGTGTTTTCAAAAGAGGGGATTTCGGAATTGTCGACAATCACAGCAACTTCGGCTTTGGCTTCTTCGATGGCTTTTTGAAATGCCGGTTTGAAATGGGCGCTTTTAATTTGAGAAAAGGGAGCTGTTTCGTAGGAGTTTGTAAATTTTTCTAACAAGGGATTCATACAGTATTTTTTATAGGGTTTTGTGTTTGTTTGTCTTTTTCCAAGCTTGAAGGCCTCCTTGCAAACTAAACACTTTTTTATCGGGGTATTTTTCTAAGATCAAGCGCGTTGCCAAGAGACTGCGCTGCCCTACTTCGCAGTAGACGACAATATTTTCCTGAGCAGCGATGTTCTTGATTTTTTGGGGGAGCTCGTGTAAGGGGATGTGCATTCCTCCCAAGTGAAATTGGGCGCGTTCCACCTCTTTTCGAACATCCAACAAGACGTATTTTACATCAGAAACACTGCGGTTGAAATTTTCGGGTGTGATTTCAAATCCAGTGGGTTGAAGGCCGCAAAAGACTTCGTAATCGATGAGTTTGTCGATCTTTAAGGCGTTGTTTTTCGGAAATTTTAAAAAACGCTGTTCCAAGGTGAGGGCGTTAAAAGAGAGCAGTTTTCCGCTCAAAACACCTTCCAAACCGCAGATGATTTTGAGCAGTTCGTTGGCTTGAAAACATCCGACAATCCCTGGCAAAACACCCAATACGCCGATGTCTGAACAATTGGGGATGCTGTTTGCTTTTGGCGGTATAGGAAATAGGCAGCGGTAGGTAGGTCCCTTCTTGTAATTGAAGACACTCACCTGTCCTTCAAATTTAAAGATGGCTCCGTAGACCAATGGTTTTTGAGCAATGACTGCGGCATCGTTGCAGAGGTAGCGTGTTTGAAAATTGTCCGAACCGTCTGCGATGATATCGTATTGCTCGAAAAGTGAGAGGGCATTGGAGGTATTGAGAAGGGTGTTGTGTATGTTGAACTTTACAAAGGGATTGCGCTGTTGCAAGTGCTTGACAGCGCAGACAGCCTTGGATTTCCCGAGGTCGTCGACGGTGTATAGGATCTGACGTTGTAAATTGCTTCGTTCCACAACGTCAGGGTCTACAATGCCAATCGTTCCGACTCCTGCTGCGGTTAAGTATTGCAATATAGGGCAGCCCAAACCACCGGCTCCTACAACAAGAACCTTGCTGTTTTTGAGTTTTGATTGTCCTTGAGGACCTATTTGGTCCAATAGGAAATGCCGGCTGTACTGTGTTTTTTCTTCTGCTGAAAACATGCTTTCTGAAATCGATTTAACAGGCCTTGTGACCAAAACCTCGTATTTGTTTTTTTTGTACCCTGCTGTTTCTTTAAGAACCCAAAGGTACGGGTTTTTGCAAATTTTGGAGACAGATTTTTACAAACATTCTTGAGAGATGTGGCAAATAAATGCCATCATTCTTTGATGAGGTTGCTCTCAATTTTTTTATAGGAGGCAAACGATTTACGCAGTGTGTGTCGTTGTTTTTTTGTGCAAATTTACTTTTTTGTACCAATGCATTCTTCAGTGTATCAAAGGTTCAGTGTATTTGTGAATAGGGAATATTTGGGTTGTTTACGAACGGTTTTTGTAGAAGCTGCTTAAAAAAAATTAACATTTGTTATTTTTTTTTAGTAAATTGTTTATCAAAGGCTGTTTTGCTTTTTTTAAGGGAGGCCTGTAAAAAAAGGCTTTCTAAGACTCCCCCTCCCCCCTTTTTTTTTTAAAACGAATCAACTTAAGACTTCCTCAGTCAATTGTTTTAATTCAAATGGATCTGCTATGAAATTAGAAGTCAACTCCGTCAAGTGGAATAAAAAAACATCGAAAATAGCGCGTTTTATTTCTTCGTTTAGAAGTTTTTTAAAAGCGAGCGTAGAAGGGTTCACTTTGTTCGAAATAGTCTTTTTATTCCTTTACAGTGCAGTCACTGTCTTTTTTCTAATTGCCACACTTTACCTAGTATTTACCAAAGGGTTCAAATAGAAAACCATCGATGCATATCAGGTAAAAAAGGACTGCCACATCTATTTTTCGGAAAGTCCTGTTTTTAAAAACAGGGAGCAAAAGCATTCTTTTCACGAAAGGCATTGAGGGCTTGTTTTTATGAATTAGGAGCAAGATATTTTGGAATCGGCTTTTTTTACAGTGGAATTTGGCAATCGTTTTTGCTATTTGGATAATTGTTCTTATCTTTGCACCGTAAAATCAAGGAAATTGTAAATGAAGGGGACCTTAAAAGTCCCCTCTTTTTATACCAAATATGGACAAAGAAAGTGTGAGATTATTGGTGGAAGCTGCTTTGAAAGAAAACCCATCTTTGTTTTTGATTGATTTGCAATTGCTGCCAGATAGTAAGATTTTGGTAGAAGTTGACGGAGATGCGGGAGTTGCTTTGAACGAATGCATTCGGATCAGCAGGGCTGTAGAAGGTAATTTGGACCGCGAAGAAGAAGATTTCAGTTTGGAAGTCAGCTCTCCAGATATCTCAAAACCGCTACAAGTCCTCCGACAATATCAAAAAAACATTGGAAGAACACTTCAGGTAAAAACACCGGAGACAACCCTAGAAGGGACTTTGGTGGCCGTTTTGGAAGAAGCCATAGAATTGGAATGGAAAGCGCGCGAGCCCAAACCGATTGGCAAAGGAAAAAGAACCGTAGAAAAAAAGGAACGCATCGCCTTCGATGCAATAGTAGAAGCAAAAGTGAAGCTAATTTTTTAAGTAAAAGGATGAAATGGAAAATATAGATTTAATAAATTCATTTTCAGAGTTCAAAGATGACAAAAGCATTGACAGAGTTACACTGATGTCAATACTTGAAGAAGTTTTTAGAGCGGCGTTGAAACGCAAGTTTGGATCGGATGAAAACTTTGACATCATTATCAACCCAGACAAGGGAGATCTCGAAATATGGAGAAATCGTGTTGTGGTTGCAGATGGGATGTCAGAGGATGACAACGAAGAAATCGAAATTTCAGAAGCCAGAAAAATAGAGCCAGATTTTGAAATTGGAGAAGACGTATCCGAAGAGGTGAAGTTGTTTCAATTGGGAAGAAGAGCCATTTTAGCCTTGCGTCAGAACTTGATTTCAAAAATTTACGAGCACGACAGCACCAATATATTCAAACAATTCAAAGAGTTGGAGGGAGATTTGTACGCTGCAGAAGTGCACCATATCAAACACAATGCAATCATTCTCTTGGACGATGAAGGAAACGAATTGGTTTTGCCCAAAAGTGAGCAGATTCGTTCTGATTTCTTCAGAAAAGGAGAGTCTGTAAGAGGAGTGATCAAGAGTGTAGAACTTCGCGGCAACAAGCCGGTCATTATTTTGTCTAGAACCGCACCAGGATTCTTAACCAAATTGTTTGAACAAGAAATCCCCGAAGTTTTTGACGGACTCATTACGATTGAAAAAGTAGCGAGAATACCTGGAGAAAAAGCCAAAGTAGCCGTAGACTCTTACGACGACAGAATTGACCCTGTAGGTGCCTGTGTCGGAATGAAAGGATCACGGATTCACGGTATCGTCCGCGAACTTGGTAATGAAAACATCGATGTGATCAATTACACAAAAAACACACAGTTGTTTATCGCCAGAGCTTTGAGTCCTGCAAAAATTGTCTCCATGACCATTTTAGAAGAGCCTACAGAGGAAAAGAAAGGACGCGTGGATGTCTTTTTAAAACCTGAAGAAGTTTCAAGAGCCATTGGTAGAGGAGGAGTCAACATCCGATTGGCAAGTGAATTGACAGGCTTTGAAATCGACGTACAACGAGAAGGAGTTGAAGACGAAGATGTAGAATTGGCAGAATTCTCCGATGAAATCGAAGAGTGGGTGATTGTAGAATTCCAAAAAATAGGGCTAGATACGGCTAGAAGCGTATTGGAGACAAGTGTTGAGGAATTGATCAAACGAACAGATTTAGAAGAAGAAACAATTCTTGACGTACAAAGAGTATTGAAAGAAGAATTTGAGGCATAAAATCCGCAAACAAATAAAAAAAGTTTAGACATAAGACATGGCTGAAAACAAAACAATACGACTCAACAAAGTTCTTAGAGAACTGAACATTTCATTGGACAGAGCTGTTGAGCACTTAACAAGCAAGGGCTTTGAAGTAGAGGCGCGTCCTACTACAAAAATTTCCAACGATGTCTACGAAGTCTTATTGGATGGTTTTCAGACGGATAAAAACAAGAGAGCAGCTTCCAAAGAAGTAGGGGAAGAAATCAAGAAAGAAAAGGAAGAACTTCGCTTGGCACAAGAAGCAGAGTTCGAACAAAAACGAAAAGAAGAGGAAACTCGTCGCGTCGTCGTTCGTGCAAAAGCCGAAAAACTGGAAGTCAAGACCGTTGGGAAAATTGATGTTGACGCGAGCACAGCAGCTCCTGAAAAAGCTCCTGTCGCTGACAAACCAAAAGCAAGTTCAGAAGCGAAGGTTCCCGATGTCAAAACTCCTGCAATCCCCAAAGCGCAAGCCAAGGCACCTGTTGCCCAAAAAGAAATTGACAAAGCCCAAACATTTCAAGAAGAAAAACCAGCACCTGCAAAAAAGAAAGTAGGAGAAAAAGAGGTCGCAGCCGAAGATGCAGAAAAGGTTGTCACACAATACAAAACATTGGACGGACCGAAATTGACAGGTACCGTGATTGACTTGAAGCAATTTGAGCGTCCTAAGAAAAAGAAAGAAGACCCCAAAACAGCGGCAAGCGCTGACAAAAAGAAACGAAAAAGAATCGTCAAGCCTGCAAATCATACACAAAGACCTAGGCCGAATGGACCTGGAGGCGCAAGAGCTCCTTTTAATAGAGGTCGAGGACGTGCAGCAACTCCGGTCAGTAAAGAAGAGCCTACAGAAGCAGAAGTACAAAAACAAGTACGTGAAACCTTGGAGCGTTTGCAAGGGAAATCGAGTAAAAACAAAGGGGCCAAATACCGTAGAGAGAAAAGAGATTTGCACCGTGAACAAACGGACAAAGATCTAGAGCAAGCAGCTGCAGAGAGCAAAATAATGAAAGTAACAGAGTTTGTTACTGTCGGTGAAGTCGCCACGATGATGGACGTCTCTCCTACACAAATCATTTCTGCCTGTATGTCTTTGGGAATGATGGTGACCATGAACCAACGTTTGGATGCTGAGACCTTGACCATCGTCGCAGACGAATTCAATTATTCTGTTGAGTTTATCGGTGCCGAAGTAGAAGAGTCCATCCAAGAAGAAGTGGATAGAGAAGAAGATTTGACACCGCGTGCACCAATCATTACTGTGATGGGACACGTAGATCACGGAAAAACATCCTTGTTGGATTACATCCGTAAAGCAAACGTAATCGCTGGAGAATCTGGAGGAATTACACAGCACATCGGAGCCTATTCTGTTGAATTGGCAGGTGGACAGCGCATCGCGTTTTTGGATACTCCAGGTCACGAGGCATTTACAGCCATGAGAGCACGTGGAGCCCAAGTAACGGATTTGGTCATCATTGTCATCGCAGCTGATGACGATGTGATGCCACAAACCAAAGAAGCCATCAGCCATGCACAGGCAGCTGGTGTTCCGATTGTTTTTGCCATCAACAAAATAGACAGACCAGCCGCAAATCCAGACAATGTAAAGCAACAATTGGCTTCTATGGACTTGTTGGTAGAAGACTGGGGAGGAAAAATCCAATCCCACGATATTTCTGCAAAGACAGGACAAGGAATCGACGAACTGCTTGAAAAAGTATTGTTGGAAGCTGAGATTTTAGATTTGAAAGCAAATTCCGATAAGAGAGCGTCCGGAACGGTGGTAGAAGCCCTTCTCGACAAAGGAAGAGGTTATGTTTCGACCATTATGGTACAAGCGGGATCGCTAAAAATTGGAGATTATGTATTGGCAGGTAGGCACAGTGGAAAAGTAAGAGCCATGTTTGACGAGAGAGGACAGAGCCTTAAAGTTGCAGGCCCTTCAACCCCTGTTTCATTGCTAGGATTGGACGGCGCACCTCAAGCAGGTGACAAGTTCAATGTCTTTGAAGACGAAAGAGAAGCCAAACAGATTGCGACCAAACGTTCTCAATTACAACGCGAACAGTCAGTAAGAACTCAGAAACACATTACCTTAGACGAGATTGGACGAAGAATTGCTTTGGGCGATTTCAAAGAATTGAACATCATTCTAAAAGGAGATGTAGACGGTTCTGTAGAAGCCTTGACAGATTCTTTCCAAAAACTATCTACGGAAGAAATACAAGTAAATATCATTCACAAAGCAGTAGGTGCCATTACCGAATCCGATGTCTTGTTGGCTTCGGCCTCTGACGCCATTGTGATTGGGTTCAACGTACGTCCTTCAGGAAGTGCCAGAACGATTGCAGATACAGAAGAAGTGGACATCCGTATGTACTCGATCATCTACGATGCCATCAATGACTTAAAAGACGCGATGGAAGGCATGTTGTCTCCAGACATGAAAGAAGAAATCACGGGAACTGCGGAAATCAGAGAAGTCTACAAGATTTCCAAAGTTGGAAACATTGCTGGATCTATGGTCTTGACAGGGAAAGTCTTCCGAGACTCTCAACTGCGTGTCATCCGAGAAGGGATCGTGGTTCACACCGGAGAATTTACCGCTTTGAAACGTTTCAAAGACGATGCAAAAGAAGTCGCAAAAGGATACGATTGTGGAATGCAAATCAAAGGCTATAACGACATCAAAGTGGGTGACGTTATCGAGACATTCCACGAAGTGGCAGTCAAGAAAAAGTTGAAATAAACCCTTGTAGGCCCTGAGCAAAGCGCAGCCTTGACTTCAAAATAATTGGATTAAAAATCCTCCACAGCAATCCGCGGTGGAGGATTTTTTTTGGAACGCTTTTTGTCTTTTCAATCGCTTTGCTCTGATAAAAAATACAGGTCTGCAAAGCCTTGATTATACTTGAAAAATCCGATGCTGGGTGCAAAAAATCAACCGTGATAATTTTAGTGACAATCGTCCTGCTTGCATTTAAAGCACCCTTGCTCCGGGATATTTCTTTTTGATTCGGTTGAGAGTACGGTCCGCTTGCAGACGGGTTTTAAAAATTTCGGTACGGATTTTCCATTCGGGCACTTGGTAAATCCGAAACACTTTCAATGTTGGAAAATCTTGATGGAATTTGTCCATTTTTGCCACAGCCGTTTTTTCATTCCCGTTGTACAACTGAATGCAAAAGCCCTTTTTTTGGGTTTTGTTAAAGCTTCTTTTTTTTAAAATCAGACTGTCAAGACTCGACAAAGCCTCGCTTTGTGCGTGTATACTTCCAAAAAAGAACAAGGCGAAAACCGCCATCCATACCTGCTTGTTTTTCATGAGAACTAAGATTTCTACAAAAATAAATGTTTGCTGCTTAGCAAAGGGTCGAAAATACTTATTTAGAACGAGTATAAATTATATTTTCCTTTTCTGATTTCATTTTCAATATTAGTATTATGTCTTATTTTTGCACAATATTTCGAGGTATTAGATTCTTTCTCTTAAAAGAGAAAAAATTGTTCCAAACAAGATAGAAAATTTATATTTTACAGTATGAAAAGTGTTCAAAAACACAGTCAAACGTTGAGATTAGGAGTCTCTAGTCTTATTTTCTTTTTACTTATCACCTTCAATTTGTCTGCCCAAGGCGATGTCAAAGCTGGAAAAAGCTTGTTCAATGCGAACTGTGCTGCTTGTCACAAATTGGACAAAAAATTGGTTGGACCCGCTTTGGGGAAAATCTCAGAACGAAGAGAGTTGCCTTGGTTGAAAGCCTGGATCCGAAACAACAACGCTTTAAGAGCTTCTGGGGATGCCGATGCCATCGCTATTTACGAAGAGTACAACGGTGCTGCCATGAGTGCTTTTCCACAGCTTTCGGATGCAGACCTTGTCAATTTGATAGCTTACATGGACGCGGACCCGGTCAAGAAAATGGGTGCTGCTGTGGCACAAGCCCCTGTAGAAGAAAAATCAGAAGCCTCAACAGACTGGATTTCTTACATAGTTACGTTGATCTTGTTATGCATCATCCTTTGGATTTATTTCAAGAGCAACAACGGATTTTTAAAAATCGCAGCCACGATCTTCCTCTTGTTTTTGACAGCCTATGTCGTATTTTCAACTTTGTTGGGAGTAGGTGTTGACGAAGGTTACCAACCCGTTCAGCCAATTGCATTTTCACATAAAATTCACGCAGGAGACAACAAAATAGATTGTCAATATTGCCACTCTTCCGCCAAGCACAGCAAGCATTCTGGAATCCCTTCCGTCAACGTCTGTATGAACTGTCACAAAAACATTGCAGAGGTTTCCGAAGAAACTGCGACACCAGAATACAGCAAGGCCTTTTACGACAACGAAATTCAAAAAATATACAAAGCTGCCGGTTGGGACGCTGAAAACCTCGAATACACGGGAGAGACAGAGCCGATCAAATGGGTGCGCATACACAACTTACCTGATTTCGCTTACTTCAACCATTCACAACACGTAACCGTAGGAGGTGTCAAATGCCAAAAATGTCACGGACCTGTGGAAGAAATGCACGAAGTATACCAACACGCTCCTTTGACCATGGGCTGGTGCATCGATTGCCACAAGGAAACCAAAGTAAAAATGGACGGAAACGGGTATTACAAAAATATACACGAAGAATTGTCCAAAAAGTATGGTGTAGACAAAGTCACGGTCGCTCAAATGGGAGGGAAAGAATGTGGAAAATGCCACTACTAATCTATAAGTGATATTCGAAGACAGTGCGCAAAAACTGAATACCATCGTTGCACACAGCGCTCAAAGAAAATAGAAAACAGCATATCGGCCCCGGTTGTCCGTAGCGACAACAAGCCTTATAAGAAAGAACACAAAAAAATAATAAAAGAATGCCAAGAGAATAAAAACCTGCTGAGGACCCTACTGCAAACAGCCAAATCAAACAGGTAATTTTTCTATTTTCATTCTTCATTTTTAATTTAATTAAATAACATGGCATCTAACAAAAAATACTGGAAAAGTGTTGAAGAACTAAACGAAAACAGTTCGATTGTTGCTAAATTGGAAGAAAAAGAATTTGTAACAGACATTGCTACAGATGAATTTTTGGGAGATAAAGAGACCTTGGAAGATTCTTCCACCTCTCGACGTGACTTTTTAAAATATGTCGGTTTTTCTACAGCAGCGGTCTCTTTGGCAGCCTGTGAGGGGCCTGTCGTCAAATCGATTCCTTATGTAGTTCAGCCCGATGAAATCATTCCAGGTATTGCGAATTACTACGCAAGTACCATTGCAGATGGTTTTGACTTTGCCAATGTATTGGTCAAAACAAGAGAGGGAAGACCAATCTTGATCAAACCCAACAAAGAAGCAAATGGTTCGACCAACGCCCGTGTACAAGCCTCTGTATTGTCTTTGTATGACAGTTTGCGTTTGAAAGGTCCCAAAGTCAATGCAAATGACACCTCATGGTCCGATGCAGATGCCCAAATAAAAGCGACTTTGACTGCGCTTAAAACAGCTGGAGAAAAAATTGTTCTCTTGACCGGTACCTTGGCCAGTCCTTCTACTGAAAAACTAATTGCTACGTTTGCCAAATCCTACGGAAACGTACAACACATCCAATACGACGCCATTTCTGAAACAGCTGCCCTAGATGCTTTCGAAGCCGCTTACGGAAAAAGAGCCTTGCCAAACTACGATTTTTCACAAGCGGAAACCATTGTTTCTATCGGAGCAGACTTCTTAGGAGATTGGCAAGGAGGAGGTTTTGACAAAAGCTATGCCGCAGGTAGAAAAGTATCGAAAGGGAAAATGTCACGACACATTCACATAGAGTCCAACATGTCTCTTACCGGAGCCAATGCAGACAAAAGAGTGGTCTTAAAACCTTCTGCTCAACACTATGCGTTGATCAACTTGTACAATGCCGTTACGGGAGAGCGTTTGCCATCCAAAGCAACTGCCAAAGATGCCGAAATCGCCAAAGCAGCCATCCAGTTGAAAAAAGCAGGTTCCAAAGCAGTAGTTGTCACAGGAATTCAAGACAAAAATGCACAGTTGCTCGCCTTGGCTTTGAACCAAAAATTAAAAAGTAAGGTTTTGGACACCAAAGCCGTCAAATACACACGACAAGGAAACGACGCAGCTGTTGCGGAATTGCTTGCGGAGATGAACGCCGGAAAAGTAGGCGCTCTGATCACATACAACACCAACCCAGTCTATACCTTGGCCAACAGCGCGGACTTTGTAGCGGGATTGAAAAAAGTAAAGCTTTCTGTTGCCTTTGCTTCCAGCGAAGACGAAACAGCGAGCGAAGCAAATTACGCATTGCCTACCCCTCACTACCTAGAATCTTGGGGAGATGTTCGCATTGCAGAAGGAAGCACGAGTTTGACACAGCCCACCATCAATCCTTTGTTTGACACCAAACAATTTCAAGACTGCTTGTTGTCTTGGACAGGAAATACGGCATCGTATTACGAATACCTAAGAGATTTTTGGAAAACCAACGTACTCGGGGGAACCTCTTGGAACCAAGCCTTGCACGACGGGATCTTTGTAAAAAGCACATCCAAAATATTGAAATCCAAAAAAATCAATGTGGCAGCTGCTGCAGATGCTCTAAAAGCGGCTGTCAAAGAAGGAGACTTCGAATTGACTTTGTATAGTTCTACAGCACTTGGAAACGGAGAACAAGCTAACAACCCTTGGTTGCAGGAATTGCCCGATCCCATCACCAGAGCTTCTTGGGACAACTATTTGACCATTTCTCAAGCCGATGCAACCGCCCTGGAATTTTCAAATCCAGTAAAAGACAACGGAGCCATCGATGGAGATTATGCAAACATCACCGTTAACGGAGTTGTGCTAGAAAACGTACCCGTATTGATCCAACCCGGACAAGCCAAAGGAACACTTGGATTGGCCTTGGGATACGGGAAATCAAAAGCCATCAAAACAGAAATGCAAGTTGGAGTCAATGCCTATGTCTTGGCGACAGACTTTAACAACGTGCAGCTTGCAAGCCTCGTCAAAACATCGGGGACACACAAATTTGCTTGTGAACAATTGCAACACACCATAGCAGGGAGGTACGAAATCTTAAAAGAAACCTCTTTTGCAACCTACAACGACAAAAACATCGATCCGAAAACATCTTGGAATGAGGTCACGAAAGTTTCCTTAAAACACGAAGAAGTAGACGTAACGACTGTCGATTTGTGGGACGACCATGACCGCAGCATCGGTCACCATTTCAACTTGTCCATCGATTTGACAGCTTGTACAGGATGTGGGGCTTGCGTCGTTGCTTGTCATGCAGAAAACAACGTACCCGTAGTTGGAAAACACGAAGTACGCGTCGGGAGAGACATGCATTGGTTGCGCATTGACCGCTACTACTCTTCGGAGCTAGATGCTGCTTCTGATGAAAGAAAACTAAACAAAAACTCGACCTCAGACGCAGTCGAAGATTACTACACGCTCGAAACACCAGCTGAGAATCCGCAAGTAGCTTTCCAGCCAATCATGTGTCAGCATTGTAACCACGCACCTTGTGAAACAGTTTGTCCGGTAGGAGCGACCACCCATGGACGCCAAGGTCAAAACCAAATGACTTACAACAGGTGTATCGGAACAAGGTATTGCGCCAACAACTGTCCGTATAGAGTCCGTCGTTTCAACTGGTTCAAATACAATGAAAACAGTGAATTTGATTTCAATATGAATGACGATTACGGAAAAATGGTATTGAACCCAGATGTTGCAGTTCGTTCGAGAGGAGTGATGGAAAAATGTTCGTTCTGTATCCAAGGAACACAACAAGTCATCTTGAATGCTAAAAAAGAAGGTAGAAAAGTTGCCGCAGGAGAATTCAACAATGCAACCGCTTGTTCATCAGCCTGTGCGACAGGAGCCTTGGTATTTGGAGATGTCAACGAAGAAAAAGACCCTATCGTAGCCTTGAAAGAAGACAAAAGAGCTTACCGTTTGTTAGAAGCAATAGGAACCGATAACAACGTCGTGTATCAAGTCAAAGTCAGAAACACGGAAGAAGCATAACCGAGTAGTAAAAATTAAAAGTTCGAGAGGAGGAAGGCTCGCAAAAGCTACCGCCTTTCAATCGTACAACAATAAATAAAAGAACAAATATGTCGTCTCATTACGAAGCACCTATCAGAGAACCCTTAGTATTAGGAGATAAAAGTTACCACGATATTACGGTTGACATTGCAAAGCCTATCGAAGGAAAAGCAAACAAGAACTGGTACATCGCCTTTACAATTTCATTGATTGCCTTTTCATGGGGAATCGGATGCATCCTCTATACCATCGGTACAGGAATTGGTGTGTGGGGATTGAACAAGAACATTGGATGGGCCTGGGACATCACCAACTTTGTTTGGTGGGTTGGTATTGGACATGCAGGGACATTGATCTCAGCAGTATTGCTCTTGTTCCGTCAACGTTGGAGAATGGCCATCAACCGCTCTGCGGAAGCCATGACCATTTTTGCAGTATTTCAAGCAGGTTTGTTCCCAATCATTCACATGGGACGTCCATGGAACGCCTATTGGGTATTGCCGATTCCAAATCAATTTGGATCGCTGTGGGTAAACTTCAACTCGCCTTTGTTGTGGGATGTATTTGCCATCTCTACCTATTTGTCAGTATCCTTGGTCTTTTGGTGGACAGGATTGCTTCCTGATTTTGCCATGTTGCGCGACAGAGCCATCAAGCCTTTCCAAAAGAAAATATACGCTTTGTTAAGCTTTGGATGGTCGGGTAGAGCCAAAGACTGGCAACGTTTTGAAGAAGTTTCTTTGGTATTGGCCGGTTTGGCCACTCCCCTGGTACTATCGGTACACACTATTGTATCCATGGATTTTGCCACCTCCATCAATCCGGGATGGCACTCTACCATTTTCCCTCCCTACTTTGTTGCAGGAGCTATCTTTTCAGGGTTTGCGATGGTGCAAACTTTGTTAGGAGTCATGAGGAAAGTGACCAATCTCGAAAACTACATTACCCGTTTGCACGTTGAATACATGAACATGGTGATCATGCTGACAGGAGGAATTGTTGCCGTAGCCTATGCCTCAGAATTCTTTATTGCATGGTATACGGGAAGTCCTTATGAAAACTTTACCTACATGTCTGTTGGAGCTGCTACCGGAGCTTATGGATGGGCATTCTGGGCGTTGATATTGTTCAACATTGCCATCCCTCAACTGTTGTGGATCAAGAAAATCAGAGTGAGTTTTATAGGCTCTTTCTTAATTTCTATTGCCATCAACATCGGAATGTGGTTTGAACGTTTTGATATCATTGCGATTGTATTGAGTAAAGGACACTTGCCCTCTACTTGGACACGTTTTGAACCCACCTTTGTAGACGTAGGTGTCTTTATCGGAACCATCGGATTCTTTGGAGTACTGTTCCTATTGTATGCCAGAACCTTCCCTGTAATTGCACAGGCAGAGGTAAAATCTATTTTGAAAGTATCAGGAGAAAATTATAAAAAATTAAGAGACGGAAGCCATGAGTAACAAAGTAATACACGCCCTCTACAACGATGATGATATTTTGATGGATGCTGTCAAGAAAGTCAAAGCAGCACACCACCATATCGATGAAGTTTTTACGCCATTTCCTGTTCACGGATTGGACAAAGCCTTGGGGTTGGCACCTACCAAACTCGCCATCACCGCTTTCCTTTACGGATTGACAGGTTTGTCTTTTGCCATTTGGATGACCAATTATATGATGATTGAAGATTGGCCACAAGACATCGGAGGAAAACCCAATTTCAGTTGGGTTGAAAACATGCCGGCCTTTGTGCCAATCATGTTTGAATTGACCGTTTTTTTTGCAGCGCATTTGATGGTCATCACCTTCTATATGCGAAGCAGAATATGGCCTTTCAAAGAAGCTGAAAATCCAGATGTAAGAACCACAGACGACCATTTTTTGATGGAAATCTCTGTGCATGACAACGAAAAAGAATTGACCGCTCTCTTGCATGAAACTGGAGCAGTAGAAATAAACGTAATTGATAAGAACTAAGCGCATGATGAATCGTATCCTTAAGCAAGCAATCTTTCTGTCGATCGTAGTGACCGCCATCTCATGTGGTGACAAAACAAAACGACAGCTGCAATACATGCCAGACATGTACCAAGCACTACCTCACGAGACTTATTCGGAAAATGAATTGTACGAAAATGGACAATCCGCACAGAAACCCGTGGCCGGAACCATCTCGAGAGGAGACGTTCCTTACGAGTACCCAAATACAAACGAGGGCTACGAAGCTGCTAAAAAGGAATTCAAATCCCCTTTGACAGCTTATACCCTTAACAGTAAAAAAGGAGAAGCACTCTACGGAATATACTGCGTGGTATGCCACGGTAAAAAGGGAGACGGACAAGGCCCCCTTGTAAAAAATGAAAAATTCTTAGGAATCCCCAATTACAAAGACAGAGACATCACAGAAGGAAGTATCTATCACGTATTGATGTACGGAAGAAACTTGATGGGGTCGCACTCGGGTCAATTGACCATTGAAGAACGTTGGCAAGTAATCAACCACGTTCAAAAACTAAGAAACGATTTATTGAAATAAAAAGAACTAGTCGCGGGAGTCGAAACCAACACTTCCTTCCCAACACTCAAAACGAACAAACATGTATCAGTTTTCAGGCAAATTAAAAAAAATCGCATTGGCATTAATGGTCGTAGGAGCTCTAGGAGTAATTTCCGGGTTTTTGACCACACCTAGTTCCGTAGCAGAAGTCAAAGAACAAATGCACAATGCACACCAAGCACATGGGGCACACGGAGCTCCTGCACACCATGAAGATCAGGCAGCAGGGCACAGTTCAGAAGCTTCACACGAGGCACATGCAACACAGGAAGATAACAACCACCACGACGAAGTATCTGAAGAAGATGCTCATGCAGCACACGTCTTTCACCAACTGAAAAACAGACCTTGGGCAGCATTTTATGCCGCTTTGTTCTTTTTCTTCTTGGTCACTGTCGGTGTTTTGGTGTTCAATGCCATTCAAAGAGTTGCGCAGGCAGGCTGGTCCATTGTTCTTTTTAGAGTCATGGAAGGAATTTCCGGAAACCTCTTGCCAGTCACCTTAATTTTACTGGTATTTTTATTGTTGGGGTCTGCCCACGTACACCACTTATTTGTCTGGATGGCAGACGGAACAGTAGATCCGACAAGCCCAAATTACGATGCTATTATTGATGGAAAAAGCTGGTGGCTAAACGTTCCCGGATGGTCGATCAGAGCGATTGTATACATCACCGGATGGAACCTATATAGACACTGGTCTCGAAAAAGATCTTTGGCTCAAGACAACGCCAAAGATTTGGTAAACTACAAGAAAAACTTTAAGATGTCTGTTTTGTTTTTGTTGTTCTTCCTATTTACAGAATCCATGATGTCTTGGGACTGGATCATGTCTTTGGACCCACACTGGTTCAGCACACTTTTTGGATGGTACATTTTTGCCACCATGCTCGTGTCTTCAGTGACCACCATTGCCATCGTAACCATCTATTTGCAATCCAAAGGCCACCTGCCGTTTGTAAACAACAGCCACATTCATGATTTGGCGAAATTCATGTTTGGATTCAGTGTTTTTTGGACCTATTTGTGGTTCTCACAATTCATGTTGATCTGGTATGCAGACATGCCCGAAGAAACAACGTATTTTGTACAACGCTTCGAGGAGTACAAATTGCCCTTCCTCTTGTTGGTTGTCATGAATTTTATCTTCCCGATATTGCTCTTGATCAACAGTGATTACAAGCGCATCCCTCACTTTGTAATTGGAGGAGGAATCGTGATCTTGCTCGGACACTACATGGACGTATTCATCATGATCATGCCAGGAACAGTAGGAGACCAATGGTTCTTTGGAATCCCTGAAATTGGAGCCTTGTTGTTTTTCTTAGGATTGTTTATCTACTCAGTATTTACAAGCCTCTCAAAAGCGCCTTTGTTGGCAAAAGGAAACCCATTCTTACATGAAAGCGAAACCTTCCAATATTAATAAGACACACAAACTAATTCACAAAAATAAATAGAACATATGCTAGCTTTATTTTACATTTTTATAGCTGTCGCAGTAGGACTCGGAATCTGGCAACTGAATCGTTTGTCAAGTTACAAACAAGTAATTTTGAACAACGACAAGGGAGAACCCGTAAACGCCATTGCAAAAAGCGAAGAAAATCCTGTAGCTACTGAAAAAGACAACGACATTCACGGAAAATTCTTTTTAATCTTTTTGATTGGATTCTACCTTTTGATGACTTATTGTTTGTTTTTTATGAACGACATCATGTTGCCCGAATCAGCTTCAGTAGAGGGAGAAAATGACGACAATTTATTTTTAATCACCTTTGTCTTGATTGGAGTTGTGCAATTTGCCACTCAATTTTTACTGTTCTATTTCTCGTTCAAATACAGAGGGATTAACAACAGAAAAGCACTCTTTTATGCTGACAGTCACAAGCTAGAATTGATCTGGACGACCATTCCTACTATCGTATTGACTGCTTTGATCGGCTACGGATTGTACACTTGGAATGATGTGATGGACCTCTCTGATTCAGAAAACCCTTTGGTCATTGAAGTATACGCACAACAATTCAACTGGCAAGCGCGCTATGCAGGGGCTGACAACACCTTGGGGCGTGGAAACGTTCGCAACATCAAAGACATCAATACCATTGGAATCGACATGACAGATGCCAATTCGGCGGATGACATACCCGTTCGTGAACTGCACTTGCCCAAAGGAAGAAAAATCGTCTTTAAATTTAGATCTCAAGACGTACTGCACTCTGCATACATGCCCCACTTTAGAGCGCAGATGAACTGTGTTCCTGGGATGGTGACTGAATTCGGATTTACCCCCAAATTTACCACTCAAGAAATGCGTGTTCAAGAAGAAACCGTCCGAAAAGTGAACGGTATCAACAAACTTCGAAAAGCAAAAGGAGAAGATCCTTATGAATTTGAATACCTCCTGTTGTGTAACAAAATTTGCGGAGCCTCTCACTACAACATGCAAATGAAAATAGTCGTGGAAGAAGAAGCCGATTTTTACAGCTGGTTGAAACAACAAAAAACAATTACCGAATTGGTCAACTAAACGGTAATCAAACCCGTTTAAGAGTTATAAATAATTAATTTGCACTGCCTTTCAATCTAGGAGAAGGGAACTATTAAAACAAAATACATTATGTCAGAGCACCACCATAAAGAAACTTTTGTTACCAAATACATTTTTAGTCAAGATCACAAAATGATTTCCAAGCAATTTTTGGTTACAGGAATCATTATGGGGGTCATCGGCGTTTTTATGTCCATGTTATTCCGTTTGCAAATTGCATGGCCGGAACGTTCTTTTTCAATCATTGAAGCGTTTTTAGGACACCACCAGACAGATGGGGTAATGGATCCGGACATGTACTTGGCATTGGTGACCATTCACGGTACCATCATGGTCTTTTTTGTATTGACAGCAGGACTGAGTGGTACGTTTAGTAACTTGTTGATTCCATTGCAGATTGGAGCCCGTGACATGGCTTCTGGTTTTATGAACATGATTTCTTACTGGTTGTTCTTTATCTCCAGTGTGATTATGGTCATTTCTTTGTTTGTAGAAGCAGGACCTGCCTCTGCAGGTTGGACCATCTACCCTCCTTTGAGCGCCTTGCCACAAGCCATCCCCGGTTCAGGACTGGGAATGACGCTTTGGTTGGTATCCATGGCTATTTTTGTTGCATCTTCCTTGATTGGTTCTTTGAATTACATCGTAACCATATTGAATTTGCGTACCAAAGGGATGAAAATGACGCGGTTGCCTTTGACCATGTGGGCCTTTTTCATCACAGCCATTATCGGAGTGGTTTCATTTCCAGTACTCTTGTCAGCAGCCTTGTTGTTGATTTTTGACCGAAGTTTTGGGACCTCCTTTTACCTGTCAGATATTTTTATCAGCGGCGAAGTACTGCATTACCAAGGGGGCTCACCCGTCTTGTTTGAACACCTTTTTTGGTTCTTGGGTCACCCTGAGGTATACATCGTATTGCTTCCTGCTTTGGGCATCACTTCAGAAGTCATTGCCACCAATTCGCGCAAGCCAATTTTTGGTTACCGTGCCATGGTCGGGTCTATCATGGCCATCGCATTTTTGTCCACCATCGTTTGGGGACACCACATGTTTATCTCTGGAATGAATCCTTTCTTGGGGTCGGTATTTACTTTTACCACCTTGTTGATTGCCATTCCATCGGCAGTAAAAGCCTTTAATTACATCACTACCTTGTGGAAAGGAAACTTGCAGATGAATCCTGCCATGTTGTTCTCCATCGGTTTGGTCTCTACCTTTATTACTGGTGGTTTGACAGGAATAGTTTTAGGAGACAGTGCCTTGGACATCAACGTACACGACACCTACTTTGTGGTCGCTCACTTTCACTTGGTGATGGGCGTCTCTGCCATTTATGGAATGTACGCAGGAATCTACCACTGGTTCCCCAAAATGTACGGAAGAATGATGGATAAGACTTTGGGCTACTGGCATTTCTGGATTACTGCAATCGCAGCTTATGGAGTCTTTTTCCCAATGCACTTTATCGGTTTGGCAGGATTGCCCAGACGTTACTACTCAAACACCGCATTTCCGCTCTTTGAAGATTTGGCAGATGTAAATATCGTAATCACTTTGTTTGCCATACTTGGAGGTTTGGCACAAATTATTTTCTTGATCAACTTCTTCCTCAGTATTTACAGAGGAAAAAAAGCGACACAAAATCCATGGAAATCTACAACGCTGGAATGGACCACACCTGTAGAAGGAATCCACGGAAACTGGCCTGGAAAAATACCTTCTGTAGAACGCTGGGCATACGATTATAGCAAACCGGGTTACGAAGAAGATTTTGTCCCTCAAAATGTCCCCTTAAAAGAAGGTGAAGAGGAGTCTTAAATTTCCTTAGTTCCAAAATCAACAAAACAAAACACCCATCAAGAAAGAATCTCTGATGGGTGTTTTGTTTTGGATTGCGGGGCTTGTAAGAAAAGAAACCCCTTTTGGAAGACCAACTAAATTTCTTACAACACATCCGGCAACCTCTTTTTTCCCTATCTTCGTAACACCTAAGTAGGAGTGCCGTATGAACGAACATTTAAATCCTGAGAATTCCGATCTTTCTAATGAAGAAGTAGACGTTGAAAAGAAACTACGTCCGCTTTCCTTCGATGATTTCACAGGCCAAGAGCAAGCGTTGGGAAATCTCAAAATTTTTGTAGAGGCCGCCAATCGAAGAGGAGAGGCCCTCGACCACACCTTGTTTCACGGTCCGCCAGGTTTGGGAAAAACAACCTTGGCCAACATATTGGCAAACGAATTGAGTGTCGGCATCAAAGTTACCTCTGGGCCTGTTTTGGACAAACCAGGCGACCTTGCGGGTCTCTTGACAGGCTTGGACGAACGCGATGTATTGTTTATCGATGAAATCCACCGATTGAGTCCCGTCGTAGAAGAATACCTCTACTCCGCAATGGAAGACTATAAAATCGACATCATGATTGAGTCGGGGCCCAATGCGCGTACGGTGCAGTTGAACTTAGAGCCTTTTACCTTGATTGGCGCCACCACCCGGTCCGGAATGTTGACCGCTCCGATGCGTGCGCGTTTTGGGATCAGCAGCCGTTTGGAATACTACAAAACCGATTTGCTGACCACCATTGTACAGCGAAGTGCTTCCATCTTAAAAACACCCATTTCCATGGAAGCGGCTATCGAAATAGCGGGAAGAAGTCGTGGGACACCAAGAATTGCAAATGCCCTGTTGCGTCGGGTACGTGATTTTGCTGAAATCAAAGGAAACGGCTCCATCACCATCGAAATTGCCAAATACGGTTTGGAAGCCTTGCATGTAGATGCTCATGGATTGGACGAAATGGACAATAAAATTTTGACCACCATCATCGACAAATTCAAAGGCGGTCCTGTAGGGATTTCAACATTGGCCACAGCGGTCAGTGAAAATTCGGAAACTCTTGAAGAGGTCTACGAACCTTTCTTGATCCAACAAGGATTTATCATGCGCACACCCAGAGGGAGAGAAGTGACAGAATTGGCTTACAAACACTTGGGCAAGACCCCAGGAAAAAATCAAGCAGAATTGTTTTAAACAACGATTTTAAAATGAAAAAATACCTTCCCATTTTACAATGGTTCCCGAAGCTTACAATGCGTTCCATACGAAAGGACGCCATCGCAGGAACGATTGTAGGAATCGTTCTGATTCCTCAAGGAATTGCCTATGCCTTAATAGCCGGATTGCCACCGATTTATGGACTCTATACAGCCTTGCTGCCCCAGTTGGTCTATGCAGTCTTGGGAACTTCATCAAAGATTGCCATTGGACCTGTCGCGACAGACTCTTTGATTGTAGCGGCTGCCATCGCAAGTCTGTCGGTGACAGGTCCAGAAAATAGCATTGCCATCGCACTTACTTTGGCATGTGCCGTTGGTGTTTTGCAGCTGCTTATGGGGTTTTTAAAACTCGGATTTGTCATCAATTTCTTGTCCAAACCCGTTATCAGTGGTTTTATTTCGGCAGCAGCCATCATCATTGCACTCAGTCAGCTTCGAAATTTTTTTGGAATTTCCATCCCGCGGAGCAATCGAATTTACGAATTGCTGCTCCTCTTTTTTCAACATCTCTCTGATATCCACCTTCCAACTTTTGCAATCGGAGCTAGTGCCATCCTTTTGATGTTGCTCTTAAAAAAAATAAACAAAAACATTCCCTCTCCTCTTTTTGTGGTGTTTTTAGGCATTATTCTCATGAAGTACGCCAACGTTTGGTTTGCAGATGTCGCCATCGTCAAAGAAATTCCGAGGGGTTTGCCTGCTTTTGGCTTGCCAAACATAGCGCTTTCTCAAATTTCGGAAATCTTACCCATCGCCTTGACCCTTGCCATGATTGGATTTTTGGAAACTGTCTCCATCGGAAAATCTTTTGAAAGCCCCAAAGATCCAGTGTCCATTAATGCCAACCAGGAATTGATTGCCTTGGGTTTTGCAAACCTGTTGGGTTCTTTTTTCAAGGCATATCCAGCGGCTTCCAGTTTTTCCAGATCCTCCATCAACAAGAATTCAGGAGCACAAACAAATTTGACAGCCTTCTTTTCGGTAGGGGTGGTCGCCTTGATTTTGCTGTTTTTCACCCCTGTATTTTACTACTTGCCGAAAACCGTATTGGCCGCAATCATCATTTTGTCCATCGTTGGGTTGATAGATGTCAAAGAAGCCCTGCGATTGTGGAAAATTAACAAGATTGATTTTTGGATGTTGTTGGTCACCTTTCTAGGAACCCTCTTTCTTGGAATCAAAGAAGGAATCGGAGTAGGGGTAGGCCTCTCCTTGCTCATGGTTATTTTTAGGACCTCCAAACCTCATATTGCTGTTTTGGGACGCATTCCAAATACCAATTTTTTTAGAAACAGCGAACGTTTCAAAGATGTTGAGGTGCACAAAGAGGTGCTGATTCTCAGGTTTGATTCACATTTGTATTTTGCAAACACCAACTATTTTAGAGAACAGTTGGACCTCTTGTCCAAAGAAAAAGGGACACATTTGAAACTGATTGTCATCGATGGCGAATGCATCAATGGCTTGGACAGTACGGGGGCGGCTATGTGGAACGAACGCATTGATTACTATGCGCTAAAAGGCATCCAAATTCATTTTACAAATATCAAAGGACCTGTCAGAGATGCGATGACCAAAGCAGGAATCATTTCCAAAATAGGCATTGAAAATTGTTTTATGAGCAACCTAGGTGCGCTTGATTTTTATGAGACGGGTAACCGAGAAAGCCAGAAGAAATTGTCTTCTTACATAGAGCAATCCAACAATTGATTCCCTAGACAGTATTTTTTTTTACAGTATATTTTTTTGCTTAGACACTCTGCAGTACCTCAGAACTTTTCATCGAGCAAACTTTCAACTCTCACTTAAGAACAGTACTTTTGCTTTTTAACAAAAACACGTGGTTTTGAGAATTCAAAACCCCTTTTAGCACGCGAATGGAATACAATTTCAATGAGATCGAAGCCAAATGGCAAAAATACTGGGCAGACAACCAGACATTCAAAGCCATTGATGGCAGCACCCTCCCCAAGTACTATGTTTTGGATATGTTTCCCTATCCTTCTGGAGCAGGATTGCATGTGGGACACCCATTGGGCTACATCGCTTCGGACATCTATGCGCGCTACAAACGCCACCAAGGCTTCAACGTATTGCACCCACAAGGCTACGATTCATTTGGATTGCCAGCCGAGCAATACGCCATACAAACCGGACAACACCCCGCATTGACTACGGAGGCCAACATTGCTACCTACAGAAGGCAACTCGACAAGATCGGCTTTTCTTTCGATTGGTCTCGCGAAGTCCGCACGTCAAATCCTGAGTACTACAAATGGACCCAATGGATTTTTATCCAACTTTTTGACTCTTGGTACAACAAAGACACTGACAAAGCCGAGGACATCAAAACACTGGTTTCCAAATTTAAAAAAGCTGGAAATGCGCAGGTTCGCGCCGTCGCAGATGAAGACATCGCTGTTTTTACAGCCGAACAATGGAAAGGCTATCCCAAAGAACAGCAAGAATCCATTTTGTTGCAGTACCGTTTGACCTATTTGTCAGAGACAGAGGTCAACTGGTGTCCTGAATTAGGGACGGTTTTGGCAAACGACGAAATTATCAACGGGTTTTCTGAAAGAGGAGGGTACCCGGTAATTCGCAAAAAAATGACCCAATGGAGCATGCGCATCTCAGCCTATGCACAACGCTTGTTGGACGGACTTCAAAACATCGACTGGCCACATTCTTTAAAAGATGCACAAACCAATTGGATTGGGCGTTCTCAGGGAGCTAGTGTCCGTTTTCAAGTGCTTTTACCAGCACAAGCGGAAGGCAAGACCTCCAAAATGTCTTTTAAAGAATTGGAAGCACTCAAAGAGAAAAGAGCCAATCCGACCAAAGCATCCGCTTTGTTATGGGCGCGTTTGAAAAAGAAAAAAGCAGCCTCTAAATTTAGAGCCAACTATACACTCGGCAACTACCAAGTAGATTTTGTCTGTCTTGCAAAACAAACCGTTGTTGAATTTTCAGGAAAAGACAACCAAGCACAACGCAAAGACTATTTTGAAAAGGAAGGTTTTCAAGTGCTGTACATCACATCCAAAGACATTGAAAAAAATGTTGCAGCAGTTTTGGTGCACATAGAAACCGCTTTGCAATTTCCAAAAACAGCTGCTATCTACAAGACTGTTGATGCTTCCATAGAAACACCCGAAATAGAGGTTTTTACCACACGGCCTGACACCATTTTCGGAGTCACCTTTATGACCTTGGCACCCGAACACGATTTGGTGACAAAAATCACCACAGCGGCACAAAAAACTGCAGTGGAAGCATATGTCAAAGCCACTTCCAAACGCAGTGAACGCGAACGAATGGCGGACGTAAAAACCATTTCAGGAGTGTTTACAGGAGCCTATGCGAGCCATCCGTTGACCGGGGATAAAATTCCGATTTGGATTGGAGATTACGTATTGGCAAGCTACGGAACTGGAGCGGTCATGGCGGTCCCTTGTGGAGACCAAAGAGACTGGGATTTTGCGAAGCATTTTAAGATAGTCATCAAAAACATTTTTAAAGATGTAGACGTCTCTGAGGGTGCTTATGCAGAAAAAGATGCAGTTATTGCCAATTCAGACTTTTTAAACGATTTAAAGGTGAACAAAGCGAGCAAATTGGCCATTTTTGAATTGGAAAAACGCGGCTTTGGAAGTGGGAAAATAAATTACCGTTTGCGAGATGCCGTTTTTAGCCGTCAACGCTATTGGGGAGAGCCTTTTCCTGTCTATTACAAAAACGGACTTCCTCAAACAATCGATCCTGCGCATTTGCCCATCGTTTTGCCAGAAGTAGAAAAGTACCTGCCCACCAAAGATGGCAATCCGCCTTTGGGCAATGCGACTGAATGGGCATGGGATTCCCGAAATAAAAAAGTGGTTTCCAACGACAAGTTGAAAAACAAAACCGTGTACCCTTTAGAACTCAACACGATGCCTGGTTGGGCAGGGAGTTCTTGGTATTTCAATCGCTATATGGATCCGACCAATGAGGGCACATTTGTAAGCAAAGAAGCCGCCAATTACTGGAGAGAAGTTGATTTGTATATCGGCGGTTCCGAACATGCGACAGGACATCTTTTGTACGCGCGTTTTTGGCAAAAATTCCTGTTTGATCGCGGCCACCTTCCCGTAGAAGAATTTGCAAAAAAACTGATCAACCAGGGGATGATCCTAGGAACCAGTGCTTTTGTATACCGCATAGAAGGAACTAACACCTTTGTGTCCAAAGGACTCTTAGCCGATCAAAAAGTACAGCCACTACACGTCGATGTTTCTCTGGTCAACAGTTCTGATGAATTGGACGTGGAGGCGTTTAAAAACCACCCGATGTATTCAGATTTTAACACCGCCGAATTCTTATTGGAAGACGGAACGTACATGGTGGGTCGAGAAGTAGAAAAAATGTCGAAATCCAAATACAATGTTGTCAATCCAGACGCGATCTGTGTCGAGCACGGTGCCGATGCATTGCGCATGTTTGAAATGTTTTTAGGACCTTTGGAACAAGCAAAACCATGGAAAACCTCTGGTATTTCAGGAGTGTCTTCTTTCCTTAAAAAATTGTGGAAATTGTACCATACAACAGGTGTTTTTGGAGTTTCTGAAGAGGAACCTACTCAAGATGAATTGAAAATATTGCACAAAACCATCAAAAAAGTACAGGAGGACATTGAGCATTTTTCTTTCAATACTTCGGTCAGTACTTTTATGATTGCTGTCAACGAATTGGCCGCTCAAAAGTGCTGTAAAAAAGCCATTTTAGAACCCTTGTTGGTTTTGATTTCACCTTATGCGCCTCACATTGCCGAGGAGCTTTGGAACCAATTGGGACACACGAGTTCTATTGCAACCGCTTCTTTCCCCGTTTTTGAAAGCAAGTACTTGGTGGAAAGCAGCAAGGTCTATCCCATCTCATTCAACGGAAAAATGCGTTTTACCCTAGAACTGCCTTTGGACTTGTCCAAAGAAGCCCTCGAAAAAACTGTGTTGGCACACGAAAAGACACGTGCCCAATTGAAGGGAAAGACGCCTAAGAAAGTGATAGTCGTTCCTGGAAAAATTGTCAACATCGTGGGGTAAACGCCGTATTTCTCAGAGTAGTGATGCGCGTTCGGCAAAAAGAGCACCACGTTGAATGTAAATGATACAAATAGAAAACGATGAGATACACAAAAATTGGATGGATTCTCTTGCTAGCACTGATGGTATTTTCTTGTGCATCAGAGGAAGAAAAAAGGACCCGATACATGACCGGAAAGTGGAAAACCGTTTATTTCAAATGGGAATTGCCGACCTATCGAAATAAAGATACCTTGATCGAATATGATGTGGATTTTGCCAATCCGGGAGAGGAACGCGCCAAAGTAACTACTTTTTACAATTACAAGGCAGACGGTTCTTTTGAAACATGGCAACGCAACAAATCTGGTGCGAGCAGTTCTAAAGAATCTGCAAAGTGGCGTGTCACCGTAGATTCTTTGTTTCATACCTATTCGCGAGGAAAAAAATCGAAAACTATTTCTTTTGGATTGCAGCAGATCGAAGATGGCTATTCTGTAAGGGCCGTATTTGACCAAGATAGAGACGGGGAAAACGACGACGTGTATTATATGGAAACCCTTCGGATGCCAGCAGACTTCCAAGACTAATGGACAGCATTCCTTTTCATATTGAAATCATCGGTCTCTTAGCAGCGACGCTCACCACTTTTTCCTTTGTGCCACAGGTATACATGATTTGGAAAAAGAAGTCTGCGAAAGGTGTTTCTTTGACTATGTTTTTATTGTTTTTCGTCGGGATTTTACTTTGGCTGTCTTACGGTTGCTACCTCAATAGTCTGTCGATGATTTTGGCAAATATTGTGACCGGTCTTCTTTCTTTGGTGATCATCTATTGCAAGTTCAAATACAAATAAGGAGCAACGATTTGTGCCTGTTCGAATTTTGCCCTTTTCCTTTTTTTTCAAAATTAATAGGTTTTGTCCTTAAAAATTAAAACCTTGTAGCCTCTATCTTTTTTAAAACGGTCCATGAATTTTAAAAAGCTCTCACTTCGCATACGCATCTTTTTGTCAATGATCCTGTTGATTCTTTTGACCTATGTACTGATTGCCTTTATGACGGTTTTTCAATACAAAAAACAAACTTCGGCATACAACAAAAGTCGATTTGAGAGAAAAGAGGATGCCATTCGATTGAACATCAGCTATGTGCTGTACAACACTTCCACACCCCTGTTGACCCAAAATATCTATGCGGTTTTTGAGCAAAAGATTGATGAAATAGCGTCAGTTCACAAAGTAAATATCAAGATATACGACTTACAAGGGGAGTTGCTCATCGGGTCACCGACGAAGGAACTCACAACGCGTTCAGGAGAAGGTGTGAGTCCTCAAGACATCAAAGAGTTGGAAGACCTTGGGTCTTATCGGATACTCCAAGACAGCGATGCAGCAGGCAAACCCTTGCAAGCTTCTTACACCTACATATACAATAAAATTCAAGAACCGATTGGGATTTTGAAACTGCATTATTTTCAAGACAATTCTACCCAAGAAAAAGACTTAAAAGAATTTTTGTCTCGTTTGGGAGTCCTCTATGTCTTGCTATTTGTAACAGCCATTTTGATTGCCTATTTTTTATCAAGTTACATCACTAAATCCTTGAAAACAATCATCGATAAGATGAGTCATACAGGTTTGGACAAACAGAACCAAAAGATTGTTTTGGGCAATGAATCTAGGGAAATTCAAAGACTGGTCAATGCCTACAACAACATGATCGATGCATTGGAAGAAAGTGCGGTAAAACTCGCAAAAAGTGAACGAGAACACGCGTGGAGAGAAATGGCAAAGCAGGTGGCGCACGAAATCAAAAACCCCTTGACCCCCATGCGGCTGTCCGTACAAAGTTTTCAAAGACGCTTCGATCCCAAAGCCCCCAATAGCAAAGAGAAATTAAAAGAATACAGCGACACTTTGATCCAACAGATTGACGTCATGAATTCTATTGCGACTGCCTTTTCCGATTTTGCCCAAATGCCGAGCAAACAAAAAGAAAGAATTGAAGTGGTTGGAGTGCTCAAAATGGCTTTGGATATTTTTGACAAATCCTACATTCACTTTCAGAGTCCGGACAAAGAAATCATAGTCAATATGGACAAAACACAATTGATACGAATTGTGACCAACCTCATCCAAAATGCCATGCACGCAACCGAAGAGATAGAAGACCCAAGGATTACTTTGACCGTCTCGGAATCGGAACTCGCAATTGAGTTGTTGGTTGTTGATAACGGAAAAGGCATCGTGGAAGCGTTAAAGTCAAAGGTGTTTGAACCTCGGTTTACAACCAAGAGCAGCGGCATGGGCTTGGGGCTTCCAATGGTCAAAAAAATTATTGAAGGATATGGTGGGGCCATTTCCTTTCAGTCTCAAGAAGAGGTAGGAACACAGTTTATAGTGCATATTCCGAAGGGTAACAGAACGGACGCCTGAGGATTTTTTATAACTTAAAATAAATCGGTATGAAATTCCAAAACACACTTCTTGATTTTCCAGCCACGGGTGTTGCAAGGATAATGGTCAACAGACCTGCCAAACTCAACGCGCTGAACAGCGATACGATTGCAGAGTTACACACGGTATTTGCAACTTTGAAGGCGGACACTTCGGTTCGTGTGGTGCTTTTGACAGGGGCAGGTGACAAAGCCTTTGTGGCGGGTGCTGACATTTCCGAATTTGAAAATTTTTCTTCAGAAGAAGGAATGCTTTTGGCAAGGCAGGGACAGACCTTGTTGTTTGATTTTATTGAAAATTTCCCCAAGCCGGTGATCGCTGCTATCAATGGTTTTGCCTTGGGCGGTGGTTTGGAATTGGCGATGGCTTGTCACTTGAGGTGTGCCTCTGCGCATGCCAAAATGGGACTTCCTGAGGTTTCCTTAGGCTTGATTCCTGGCTATGGCGGCACCCAAAGATTGCCTCAGTTGGTAGGGAAGGGCAGGGCCTTGGAGTTGATTTTGACGGGCAGTATGATTGCTGCGGAAACGGCTTTGAATGCTGGTTTGGTCAATGCAGTGGTGGCTCCTGAAGATTTGCTGTCGCACTGCCTTGAACTGGCTCAAAAAATCAGCCGCAATTCTCCCCAAGCACTCGGTACAGCAATCCAAGCGGTTCTTGCAAATTATTCGGAAGGCAGAGACGGTTTTGAAGTAGAAATTCAAAATTTTGGCGCTTGTTTTGGGACGGCTGATTTTCAAGAAGGGACCCAGGCTTTTTTACAAAAGAGAAAACCGAAGTTTTAAACCCTAATGGGTTTTTGTAAAAAAGACCTTTTTTTTGAAAAACACACGAATCCACAGACCGCCGAAAGTGAGATTGATAACTGAAATATAGGTTGGATGACACCCACTTTATTTTTATTGAGTTCTCAAACTTTTTATTTTAAAAACAACGAACAACCAACATGCTCGTGTCCAAAGAGTCAAATACGAGCAAACAATCAACGGGCTTTCAGTCACAGTGTTCCGGTCCACTCTGCGTAAAACTGCGTCAAAAAGAGTTCCATAAATTGATGCCTTTCTGTGGCTATTTTTCGTCCTGTATCCGTGTGCATCCTGTCTTTTAAGAGCAATAGTTTTTCGTAAAAGTGGTTGATGCTCGGTGCGGTTGATTTTTTGTATTCTTCCTTCGTCATCGAGAGCTTGGGTTTGATTTTCGGATCGTATAAGGTTCTTTTTTTGAATCCACCATAGCCAAAACACCGCGCGATGCCGATGGCGCCGAGTGCATCCAAACGATCTGCATCTTGTACCACTTCCAATTCTTTGGAATGGAATTCTCGTTCAAAATTCCCTCCCTTAAAAGAAACATGTGTGACAATTTGGACCACATGGTCTGCGACTGTTTTCGAAACGCCCTGTTCGTTTAGAAATGCACGGGCTCTTTTTGGAGCAATACTCTCGTCTCCTTTGTGAAATTTTGAATCGGCGATGTCATGCAGCAAAGCGGCCAGTTCGACCACAAAGGGGTCTGCAAGTTCTTTTTTCGCAATTCGATTTGCATTTTTGGTCACGCGTTCAATGTGAAACCAATCGTGTCCCCCTTCTGCATTTGCAAGGGTTTCTTTTACGAAGTCGGCGGTGTTTTGAAGAATCTGTTCTTTGTTCATCTTGTAAAATAACGGAATAATTAGCAATCTACAGAAAAATCAAATTGGTATCTTTGCCAAATTAACAGTCTTTAAATACAACACCTGTGTCCTATCTTTTAAACATTGAAACAGCTACCAAAAATTGTTCTGTGAGCCTCAGCAAATCCGGGAAATTGCTTGCTCTGAAAGAAGTGAATACGGGTGGGTTTTCTCACGCAGAGCAATTGCATGTTTTTTTAGCAGATATTCTTCAAGAATCCCAGCTAACCTTTAAGGATTTGTCAGCAGTGGCAGTTGGAAGAGGACCGGGTTCTTATACGGGTTTGCGCATCGGTGTGTCCGCTGCCAAAGGATTGTGCTACGCCTTAGAGATTCCGATGATTGCTTTGGAAACCTTGACGATTTTGGCACATGCGATTTCCATTTCGGAGGGAGTTCTCGTTCCGATGTTAGACGCGAGAAGATCCGAAGTCTACAGTGCTGTTTTTGATTCTTCTTACCAGCAGATTCGAGCAACCGAAGCTCAGATTGTTGAGGGCCATTCTTTTGGGGAAGCCCTCGACAATGGGCCTGTACATTTTTTGGGGGATGGGGCTGAAAAGTGCAAGGAAATCATCCGGCATCCCAATGCCGTTTTTAGAGATGACTTTTTCCCATCGGCACGAGAAATGAGTGCCTTGGCTTATGAGAAATACACGCGACAAGAATTTGAAGACGTCGCTTATTTCGAACCTTTTTACCTCAAGGATTTTGTTGGGACCAAGTCTAAAAAAAGAAGCTGATTTACAAAATAGCGTTCAATTATTTCATGTAAACATCTCGCTGAGGAAAAGGAATGGTGATTTTTTCTTTGTCCAAAGCAATTTTACAAGCTTCCAAACATTCAAAATATACTTGCCAATAATCTTTTGGAGCAGCCCAAGGCCGAACGGCCATTTCGACGGCGCTGTCTGCCAAGTTCGCCACATGGACTTCTGGACTGGGGTCTTGAAGTACTTTGGGGTGTTTTGCCAATGTTTCTTTCAGCAAGGTTTTTACTTGGTGAAGGTCAGAGTTATACGCAATACCGATGGTCATGTCTACTCGTAATTTTCCTTCTTCCGTATAATTTTTTATGGTGCCATTGGAAAGAATTCCGTTGGGAATGATGGCCAGTTTGTTTTGAAGAGTGACCAGTTTTGTAACAAAAATTTGAATCTCCTTGACCACCCCGAGTTCTCCATGAGCTTCGATTAGGTCACCTACTTTGAACGGTTTGAACAACAAGATCAATGCGCCACCAGCAAAATTACCTAAGGCACCTTGCAAAGCCAATCCCAAGGCCAATCCTGCAGCACCAAGAATCGCGATAAAGGAAGTTGTCGCAATTCCCATTTGACTCAAAACTGCAATTAGAAGCAGGGCTTTTAAGCCCCAGTTCAAAAGGTCGGAGAGAAAACTTTGCAGACTGATTTCTACGTTTCCTTTTGCCATCAATTTTTTTGAGACCTTCGTCAATTTTTTCACCACCCAAAGCCCGACAAAAAGCAAGGCAATTGCCAAGAGCATTTGAATGCCAAAATCAATGGCCTGGTCTTTGTATTTGGTGTAGTTGTCCAGTGCGAAGTCAAAAGGAATTTTTTCCATGGTTTTTTTTAGGGATAGTAGTTTTAGGGCAACCTAAAGTACAAAACCTTTTTTAAAAAAGAAACCTCGCAACAGCATTCGTTGCGAGGTTTTAGTGTTTTTTGTGATTGTATAGTGTTTTATCCGACCACTTTTTTAATTCGTGCAATCGCTTCTTTGATTTGTTCTTCAGATGCGGCATACGACATTCTGATGCATTCGGGTGCTCCAAAGGCCTCTCCTGTGACGGTAGCCACATTGGCTTTTTCCAACAATAGCATTGAAAAGTCGGATGCATTTTTTATTTTTTGGCCTTTGATGGTTTTTCCAAAGAAATAGGAGATGTCTGGGAAGACATAAAAAGCGCCTTCAGGTTTGTTCAATTGAAATCCTTTGACCTTTCCCAAAAGTTCCAAGACGATGTCTCTTCGTTTGTGAAATTCATCTACCATATACCCGATTTTGGTCACGGGAGCTTCCAGTGCAGTTATGGTTGCGCGTTGTGCGATGCAGTTGGCTCCAGAAGTGATTTGTCCTTGCATCTTGTTGCAGGCCTTTGCAATCCATTCTGGGGCGCCGATGTATCCAATTCTCCAACCCGTCATGGCAAAAGCTTTGGCAACACCATTGACTGTGATTGTTCTGTCGTACATGCTTTCAATGGCTGCGAAACTAAAATTCCCTAGCCCATAATTGATGTGCTCATAAATCTCGTCTGACAAGATGTATATTTGAGGGTGTTTTTCCAATACTTTGGCCAACGCTCGGTATTCTTCTTCGGTGTATACGGTTCCACTCGGATTGTTGGGCGAGTTGAAAAAGATCATTTTTGTTTTTGGGGTAATGGCAGCTTCCAGTTGCTTGGGATTTATTTTAAAGTCGGTATCAATGCTGGAAGGGATTTCCACATAATTCGCTTCTGACAAGATAGAAATCGCCGAATAGCTTACCCAATAAGGCGCAGGTAACAAAACTTCGTCACCCGGATTCAACAATACTTGTGCTACATTGGCAATGGATTGTTTGGCTCCAGTAGAAACCACAATTTGATTGGGGTTGTAGGAAAGGTTGTTGTCTCTTTTGAATTTTTTACAAATTGCTTCGCGCAAATCTGCATACCCATTTACAGGGCTGTAGGAATTGTAATTGTCTTTGACGGCTTGGATGGCAGCATCTTTGATAAATTCAGGTGTATTGAAGTCTGGCTCTCCCAAACTCAAACTGATGATGTCTTTTCCTTGTTCTTTCAATTCTCTTGCCTTGGCAGCCATTGCCAATGTAGCTGAAGTAGGCAAGTTCTTAATTCTGTTTGATAGTTGTTCCATTTTTTTTGAATTGTTTTGATGAATTGTCAAATATCAAGGTCAAAAACGAGTAGGATTTGACTTTTCTATTTTACTGCCAACGGGTATTGTAGTGTTATGCAGGATTGATTCCTAGATTTTTAAGGTGATTGAAATGCGCCAACAGAGCCTTGGTCATGGTTTTGTATTCGTAGTAAGGCAAACTAAATTCGTCGGTAGTTTCTTTGACTATTTTTGCAATTTTTTGGTAGTGAATATGAGAAATGTGTGGAAAAATATGGTGTTCTACTTGGTGGTTCAGTCCTCCGGTAAAGAAGGAGATGAATTTGTTATTCGGCGCAAAATTAGATGTGGT
Organism: uncultured Flavobacteriaceae bacterium; assembly: GCA_963932955.1. Lineage (GTDB taxonomy): Bacteria > Bacteroidota > Bacteroidia > Flavobacteriales > Flavobacteriaceae > Flavicella. Next base: position 149,018 of record CAWVRK010000001.1, on the reverse strand, counting down.
GTACAACTGGTGTATTGCCCAAGTATGCGATAGATTCCCCTCTTTGTCTGGCAGGGGCATGTCTGTTTGTGGAACGATGTGTGCCAATTGAAAAACAACACTTAGAATAAGGCCTGCGGTGTAATGCATAGCAAAAAAACCGATCATAATTTTCCACCAAGAAAGATCCAACACAGCTATGGGCAAGCAAATCCAAAAGGCGTAGTAGCCAATTTTTGTAGCTACCAAAACAATCCATTCTTTTGTAGGGTTTGGAAAATCACCATATGATAGTTTCTTTTTCAAGTAGCGACTCATCTGTTTGAAATCTGTGGTGATGGCCCAGTTGATGGTCAACAATCCGTAGAGTAAAATAGAATAATAACGTTGGAGTTTGTGGATTTTCAACCATTTGGAATGTTTTGAAAAGCGAATGATTCGTCCTGCATCAATGTCTTCGTCATGTCCCTTGATGTTTGTAAATGTATGGTGCAATACGTTGTGTTGCACTTTCCAATTGTAAACATTTCCTGCCAAAATATAGATGCTGCTTCCCATCAATTTATTGACCCATTTCCTGCTTGAAAAAGACTCGTGATTGCTGTCGTGCATGACGTTCATGCCCACGCCTGCCATTCCTATTCCACTTGCGATGGCCATAAGCAAGAGCGCCCATTGCGGCATCGAAACGGTCAGCCCTATTGCAAAAGGAATAAATAAAATCGAAAACATCAAGACGGCTTTGCTGTACAATTTCCAATTGCCAGTTCTACGGATTTTATTGTCTTTGAAATACCGGTTTACACGTTTGTTCAAAGTTTTGAAAAATTTGGCCTTATCTATTCTTGAAAAATGTAATTTTTGCATGGCAGCGATCTGTTGTTTTCAGCATACAAAAATAACTAATTTTTAGGTCTTAAAAATTTAATAATTCATAATTTTACACCCTTGCTAAAAACAAAGCACTTACATTTGAGAATCCTAGAAACTGACTATGCAAATTTTAAATAAATACTTCCCCAATCTTACCGAAACCCAAGTTCAACATTTCAAACAATTGGAATTGTTGTACGCGGAGTGGAATGCAAAAATAAATGTGATTTCTCGCAAAGATATAGCTGCTTTATACGAACGTCATGTACTGCATTCTCTGGGCATTGCTAAAGTTCAATCTTTCAATCCTGGGGCACGTGTTTTGGATGTCGGCACAGGCGGCGGTTTTCCAGGAATCCCATTGGCCATCTTATTTCCCGAAACCGAATTTTATTTGGTGGATTCTATTGGAAAAAAAATAAAAGTTGTGAAGGAAGTTTCAGCAGCTTTGGGATTGAAAAATGTAAAAGCGGCACACATACGCGCAGAAAAAGTCAAAGGAGAATTCGATTTTATCGTCAGTAGAGCCGTAACTACGATGCCTGATTTTGTGAAATGGGTGCGCAAAAAAGTTGCCAAAAAACAACAACACACACTTAGAAATGGCATTTTTTACCTCAAAGGAGGCGATTTGACAGAAGAACTTTCATTGTACAGCAGTGCTTCTTTGTACGAATTGTCTGCTTTTTTTGAAGAGGATTTTTTTGAGACCAAAAAAGTGGTTCACTTGCCTTTAAAGCACAAGCCTTAAACCTTCATAATTTCAACGTCTTTTTCAGCGTAAGCTTCGTCAATTTTTTTGATGTAGGAATCCGTAAGTTTTTGAATTTCTGTTTCAGCTACTTTTTTCGCATCGTCAGAAATCGCTGTTTTTTTGATTTCGTTATTGGCCTCTTTGCGTGCATTTCGGATGCTGACCTTGGCGTGTTCTGCAGCAGATTTCGCTACTTTTGACAGCTCGCGTCTTCGCTCCTCTGTGAGTGCAGGTACATTGATGATGATGCTCTCTCCATTGTTCATCGGGTTGAATCCCAAATTTGCCAACATGATTCCTTTTTCGATTTCAGGAATTAGTTGTTTTTCCCAAGGCTGTACAGTGAGTGTTCTTGCATCTGCAGTATTTACATTGGCTACTTGGCTCAAGGGGGTTTGAGCTCCGTAATAATCTACCATCACGCCTCCCAACATAGAGGGGCTAGCTTTTCCTGCTCGGATGTTTCTAAATTCTTTGCTCAGGTGTTCCAATGCAAGTTGCATTTGTTCTTTTGAGCTGTCTGTAATAAATTCAATTTCTTCGTTCATAGCTGTGTGTTTTGTTGTTGCACTTGCAATCAATCGGCAACGACAGTTCCTATTTTTTCTCCGGAAAGTAATTTTTGAAGGTTTCCTTTGGTGTCCATATTGAATACAATGATTGGTAAATGGTTCTCTTCACTAAGTGTAAAAGCAGTCAAATCCATGATTTTCAACCCTTTTTGAAGGACACTTTGGTAAGTGATGTGTTCGTATTTGGTTGCTTTCGGGTCTTTTTCAGGGTCTGCAGAATAGATGCCGTCTACGCGAGTTCCCTTTAAAATCACATCGGCAGAAACTTCAATCGCTCTTAGTACAGCTGCTGTATCGGTAGTGAAATAGGGATTTCCGGTTCCTGCGCCAAAAATGACAACACGTCCTTTTTCCAAGTGACGGACGGCTCTTCTTTTGATAAAAGGTTCGGCCACTTGTTCCATTTTGATCGCTGTCAACAGACGAGTTTTGATTCCTACGGACTCGATGGCGCTCTGCAAAGCTAGCCCGTTGATGCAAGTAGCGAGCATGCCCATATAATCTCCTTGTACCCGGTCCATTCCTTTGCTTGCTCCTGCCACACCTCTAAAAATATTGCCTCCGCCTATGACAATCGCCACTTCAATTCCCTTTTCGACAATGGCTTTGATTTCTTCAGCATATTCTGAGAGTCTCGCGGGGTCAATTCCGTATTGATTGGCTCCCATCAAAGATTCTCCGCTTAGCTTAAGTAATATTCTTTTGTACTGCATGCTGCTTTTTTAAGTTGTGCAAATATACATATTTTGAAAATCTTTCTTGAAAGTTTTCAAAAAGTTTCATGGGGAGAGGTCAAAAAAAAGACTGTCTTAAGAGACAGTCTTTTTAGATTTTCTGTATTTTAAAAAGGCAAATCGTCTGGTTCGTTACTGCTCGCAGCAGGAGCACTTGTCGTTTCAAAACCAGCCGTTGGAGGCGTCGCAGTGTTTTGTGCTTGAGCGCCTTCAATTCTCCATCCTTGGATCGAGTTGAAATATTTGGTTTCTCCTTGTGGGTTTACCCATTCTCTTCCTCGGAGATTGATAGACACAGTGACGTCTTGTCCAACACTATAGCTGTCTAATAAATCACATTTGTCTTGAATAAATTCTACCAAAATCATTTGGGGATATTGTTCTTCAGTTGTCACTACCAATTCACGTTTTCTGAAACCATTGCTTCCAAATGTTTGTGTAGCACTTACCAATTTGATTTTTCCTGTTACCTGCATTTCTTTTTTAAATTACGTTAGTTATGCGCGCTTTTAAATTAAGCCCTTCACAAATTTAAAAAATTTTAATTTGGTTCCATTTCTTTTTTCAAATGGGTTTGTTGAAACTTATCAACATTTTTGAATCTTTTGAGGAGCAATTTTATTTTAAACAGCATATGTGCATTCTTTTTACGTTCTTTAGGGTGTAAAATTGACAAAAGTGTATTTCTTTTGCCAACGTATTTTTTAATTTTTGACCTCCAAATACTATGTCATGAGTCGTTTTTTTAAATTTTTGACCTCCAAAAGCATTCTTTTCTTTTCGTCTTTTGCGCTTTTGGGTTTCGTTTTGTGGAATTCCTATAATTTTTCTAAAAAATTCAAAGTAGACCAACGTTCTCAAATGGAAATTTTAGCAAAAGTCTACGACCGTTTTGGAACAGCAGATTTGAGCCAAGATCTTTCTTTGGAAGCCAAAATAATTGAAAGCAATTACAACATTCCAATGATTGTTACCGATGGAAAGGGGGTAGTTTTGATGAAGCGAAATTTAGATTCCATCAAAGCCTTGGATTCGATTTATCTTTCAGAACAACTGTTGTTGATGAAAAGCGAAAATGAGCCCGTAGTAATCTCTTATCTGAAAGACAAACAATATATAATTTACTACCGTGATTCCGACCTTTTGACGCGTCTCAAATACTACCCTTTAGCCCTGTTCCTGATGATGGTTTTGTTTTCTGGAGTAATTTTCATGGTTTTTAGAACATCAAAAGTTGCCGAGCAAAACAAGCTGTGGTCAGGGATGGCCAAAGAAACAGCCCATCAGATCGGGACACCGCTTTCTTCCTTGCTAGGTTGGGTGGAGTTGATGAAGCTTCAAAATATTGCTTTGGAGGTAATCCCCGAATTGGAAAAGGACATCGATCGACTGAACACCATTGCAGATCGGTTTTCTAAAATTGGATCTACCCCTACCTTATCACCTCTTGAAATCAGTGCTGTTGTTCAGAGCACCGTCTCTTATTTTCAAGCGAGAAGTTCCAAAAGCATTGTTTTTAAATTTGAAAAACCAACAGCTCAGGTGTGGGTTCAGGCTAACGAACAGCTGTTTGGCTGGGTGCTGGAAAACTTGATCAAAAACGCAATTGATGCCATGTCGGGCAGAGGTACATTGACCTTAGAAATTTTTCCCAAGGAAACGGGGATGGTAACAATTTGCATTTCAGATACCGGCAAAGGAATTCCAAGAAAATTACACAAAAAAGTATTCAAACCTGGTTTTACAACCCGCGCAAGAGGTTGGGGCTTGGGTTTGTCCTTGTCAAAGCGCATTGTTGAAAACTACCATTCCGGAAAATTAGTTGTCAAAAAATCGGAACTCGGGAAAGGAACCACTTTTGCAGTGCAACTCAAACAACTGCCAGCTACTGCTCCAGTTGCTGACTGATGGCAGCGGCCAAGTCTTCAAACGCTTTGGGAGTCAGTGCTATTTTTGGTTTTGAAAAGTTGGCATCTTGCATGCTGTTCAACGGAATCAAATGCACATGCGCATGGGGAACTTCCAATCCGATTACGGAAATTCCTACCCGATTACAGGCAACGACTTTTTCGATGGCTTCGGCAACCTTTCGCACATAGAGGAACAATTCTTGATAAGTTTTCATATCCAAATCAAACAGTTTATCGACGGGTTTCTTTGGAACGACCAATGTGTGCCCCTTGGCATTGGGGTGGATGTCCAAAAAGGCGAAAAAATCTTCGTTTTCAGCAATTTTGTAACACGGAATTTCCCCTTGGATGATTTTTGTAAATAGCGTTTCCATACCTTTTTTTGTAAGAAATATAAAAAACCCTTTTCAATTAAATGGAAAGGGCTTGTTTTTTTAAGACCGTTTTGGTCAGCGAGAAATTTCCAAAACCTCAAATTTCATGACTCCATTGGGGACCTGTATCTCGGTAATTTCTCCAACCTGTTTTCCTAAAAGCCCTTTCCCGATGGGGGAATTTACCGAGAGCTTTCCGTTTTTGATGTCTGTTTCAGAATCTGCGACCAAGGTGTAGTCGAATTCCATTTTGTTGCTAATATTGCGTATTTTTACAATGGAATGGATCAATATTTTTGACAAGTCCAATTGAGATTCGTCTAATATTCGCGCACTGGCTACCACATTTTTCAATTTGGAAATTTTCAACTCCAACAGTGATTGTTCTTCTTTTGCTGCGTGATATTCGGCATTCTCACTCAAATCCCCTTTGTCACGTGCATCGGAAATTTCTTGAGAGACACGAGGGCGCTCTACAAGTTCGAGATGTTCCAATTCTTGTTTTAATTTTTTAAATCCTTCTTCGGAATAGTAAGATATTTCACTCATGACTTTTATTTAAGAAACACAAAATCTCATTGCGAATAGAAGCGAATGAGATGCTTAACAAATATACAAAATATTTGTAAATTGCGCTTGTTTGTAAACAAACCCTTATGAAAAAAACACACAAACTTTTCTTTTTATTTCTTTCTCTTATTTTGGTTATTGGATGTGTAGGTGAAAGCGACAGTTTCAATCAAAACAACTGGGTGCCCAACGTCTTGGTCAGCAAGACCATTAACTTGAATACCGCTGACGGCAATCCGTTGTTAGTGCCTGGAGGAAGTGCAGCTTTTTACGACATTGGATACAAGGGTGTGCTCGTCTACAACCGAGACGGGAGCAGTTTTCTCGCTTTTGATTTGGCCTGTCCCCATTTGGATGTTAGCACCTGTGCGAATGCGATGGATTGGGAATCAAATTGGCCAGAAATCAAATGTGATTGCGGAGATGAAGAAGTGATTTATTATTCGGAAAGACCCTATGCCAACTACAAAGGAAGGACTTACGAGATGGAAGCGTACAAGGTTATCCGCGTTGGGAACACCTTGCAAATAAGAAATTTTTAAACAAGACTATTCAAAATAGATGCTTATTTTTGTAACAAAGCAATGCATATGAAATCATTTTTTTCTTCGGAGTTTAAATTGGGTGTTTTGGGCGGAGGCCAACTCGGCAAAATGCTGCTCGCAGAAACTCAAAAGTTTGACGTGTACACCTGTGTATTAGACCCGTCTCTAGAGGCGCCTTGCGCTGCGCACTGCAACGAATTTCACTTGGGAGACCTGTCGGATTTTGATGCGGTATACGCTTTTGGTAAAAAAGTAGATGTGCTGACCATCGAAATCGAGCAAGTCAACATCTCCGCTTTGTACAAGTTGGAATCCGAAGGGGTAAAAGTGTATCCTCAGCCCCATGTGATTGAGCGCATTCAGCACAAGGGAGTTCAAAAAGATTTTTACCTGCAAAATGACATTCCGACATCGCCTCATCAAAGATTTTCTTCGTTGAAAGAAGTCAAAGAAGCAAACCTTTCTCTTCCCTTTGTTTGGAAATCTGCACAGTTTGGATACGACGGTACGGGTGTAAAAATCGTCCGTACTTGGGAAGACTTACAGGCCTTGGAAGATACAGAAAGCATCGTGGAGGCTTTGGTGCCTTTTAAAAATGAATTGGCGGTGATTGTGGCCAGAAATGCTTCCGGAGCTATAAAGACTTATCCGGTCGTAGAGATGGAATTCCACCCCGAAGCCAACCAAGTGGAATACGTTCTTTGTCCAGCAAGGATTTCTAAAGAGGTAGCAGACAAAGCAATTCAAGTGGCTTTGAAAGTAGCCAATACCTATAAACACGTAGGCCTGTTGGCTGTCGAAATGTTTCAAACCGAAGCGGATGAAATTTTGGTCAATGAAGTTGCTCCGCGCACCCACAACAGTGGTCATTACAGCATCGAGGCTGCAATGACCAACCAGTTTGAACAGCATTTGAGAACTGTTTTGAATTTGCCTTTGGGAAGTACGCAAAGCAAGTTGGCTGGAATTATGGTAAATTTGGTGGGCGCAGAAGGACATGAGGGTCCTGTGGTTTATAAAAACATGAAAGCGATTCTAAAAATGGAAGGCGTCACACCTCATATTTACGGTAAAAAACACACCCGCCCTTTTCGCAAGATGGGACATGTTACCATCGTAGCTGAGGACATGGAAGTGGCTCGAAAAGTAGCTGAAAAAGTAAAAGATACCATACAAGTAATTTCTGTAGAGAACTGATGTATTTTAGTACGAGCAAGTTTAGGTAAACTCAATTAAAAAAGAACAAGGATGAAAGTAGCAATTATCATGGGGAGTGATTCAGATCTTCCGATCATGCAAGAAGCCGTAGAGGTGTTAAAAGATTTTGGAATCCCCGTAGAGGTAGACATCGTTTCTGCGCATAGGACTCCAGAAAAATTAGTCGATTTTTCCAACAACGCACACAAAAGAGGTATTGCTGTCATCATTGCAGGAGCAGGGGGAGCAGCCCATTTGCCAGGCATGGTCGCTTCGATGAGTCCTCTGCCCGTCATTGGAGTACCGGTAAAATCCAGTAACTCAATCGATGGATGGGATTCGGTTTTGTCGATTCTACAAATGCCAAGTGGTGTTCCTGTCGCTACAGTCGCTTTGGACGGCGCAAAGAATGCCGGGATTTTGGCTGCGCAAATTATTGGCGCAACGCAACCATCAGTATTGGAAGCGGTTCTCGCCTACAAACAAGGGTTGAAAGAAAAAGTCATTGCAGCCTCAACGCGCTTGCGAAACGCTTAAAAAGGAACTCCGACAGCTTTATTTTCTGTCGAAAAAGACCATAAAAAAAGCACCTTGTCATCGACAAGGTGCTTTTTTATGATCTGATTTTTGGGACTGTTTGCACTATCGAAATTCAAATCGATACTGCAAATACTGGTATGCATCTCTCGGCAATACATGGATCCACTTCTTGTGTTTGAAAAACCATTTTACTTGTATTGAGAAAATCCCTTTTTTTAAGTAAGAAGCCACAAAAGGATGCACGTGTAACGTGATGGTTTTGCTTTTGTTCTTACTGGCTAAAATTCGATTCAACTCCACATCAAATTTGTCTATCATCACAATAGGTGCCTCTACCTCTCCTTTGGAGCTTGGATTTGGCTCTTTTGTTTTGATATTCATTTCTGAACGTACCCTTTGTCTGGTAATTTGGATCAATCCAAATTTACTTGGGGGCAAGATTTTGTGTTTCGTTCTGTCGAAAGACATTTCATGTTTCAAATGGTCGTAGAGTTTTTGACGATTTTCACTGGTGTGTAAATCGATAAAATCCACTACGATGATTCCACCCATATCGCGCAGACGCAATTGCCTGGCGATTTCGGTAGCGGCCACTAAATTCACTTCCAAAGCATTTTGTTCTTGCGAATTTGCTTTGTTGGATCTGTTTCCACTATTGACGTCGATGACATGCAATGCTTCTGTGTGCTCAATCACTAAATAAGCCCCTTTGCTCATCGAAACGGTTTGTCCAAAGGCAGCTTTGATCTGTCTTTCGATTCCGTACTTTTCGAAGATGGGCGTTTTAGAATTGTGGCATTTTAGAATGGATTGCTTTTCAGGATAAATTTCCTGTAAATAGTCATTGATTTCTTGAAATAAGATTTCGTCATTCGTAACAATACTTGTAAAAGAGTCGTTCAAGACATCTCTTAAAATCGAAGAAGCTCGGTTCAATTCACTCAATACTTTTGTCGGTGTACTGGTGTTGGCAATTTGCCCACACATTTGTTTCCAACGGTCGAGTGAATTTTGCAAGTCTTTGTCTAGTTCCGCTACTTTTTTACCTTCAGCTACAGTTCGCAAAATAATCCCAAATCCTGGGGGTCTGATGCTTTTTGCCAAACGTTTTAAGCGGTCTTTTTCTTTGTTATCTGCTATCTTTTGAGAGACAGAGACTCTTTTAGAAAAAGGAACCAATACTAAAAATCTACCGGCGATAGAAAGCTCAGAGCTGATTCTTGGGCCTTTGGTAGAAATGGGTTCTTTGACAACTTGAACCAAAACATTTTGTTTCGTTTTAAGAACTTGATCGATACTTCCATTTTTGTCAATTTCTTTTTCAAATTGGAAGTTCTTCAACGTGTAATCTTTGTATTTGCCTGTGCTTACATTCTTAATGAATTTGTTCAACGATTGGATATGAGGTCCCAAATCATGGTAGTGTAAGAATCCATCTTTTGGATATCCTACATTGACAAAGGACGCGTTCAAACCTGACAAAATCTTTCCTGTCTTGGCGAGAAAAATATCACCTACAGAAAAGTTGTTGTTGTTTGTTTCGTTGTTGAATTCAATAAGCTTCCCATCTTTTAGTAGAGCAAAATCAATATCAGATGAATTTGAACGGATAATCAATTCTAGTTTCATTCCGAATAGTTTTTAGACTACATAAGAACGCAGTTCTTATATAGATGGTTTAAATTAAATACAGGGCTTTTTTGGTACCCTAAGAAACTCGGGGTGACCAAAGTTTCATTTTCAATGAACGTTTTGTTGCAAAAACAACACTAAGAAATAAAATTACTTTTTCTTGTGTCTGTTCGCTCTTGCTCTTTTCTTTCTTTTGTGTGTAGAGATCTTCGCTCTCTTTCTTTTTTTACCACTTGGCATAATCCTACTGTTTTTAAAACCTGAATTTGCTCAGGCTGGTTTATAATTCGTACTGTATTTATTTTACAGCTACGTTATTCTTAACTCCTTCAACAAATGTTTTTGCAGGCTTGAAAGAAGGAATGTTATGAGCTGGAATTTTAATCGTTGTATTTTTAGAAATGTTTCTTCCTGTTTTTTCAGCTCTTTTTTTGATGACAAAACTGCCAAAACCTCTTAGATATACATTGTCTCCATCTTCCAGAGCACCTTTTACTTCCGCCATAAATGCTTCTACAGTAGCCAATACATCGGCTTTTTCAATGCCTGATTTATCAGAAATACTCGATACAATATCTGCTTTTGTCATTTGATTTTATTTTCTGTTGTTTGTTGTGAATTTTAAGCGTGCAAACATACGATAATTTATCAATTTTGAAAAGCTAATTCATTAAAATTTAATGTAATAAATAATGTAATATTGCAAAAACAGATTTGGATGGAAGGTTTTTCTAAAGTATTAGAAGTGTGGTATTTATCAAAAGACAGGGATTTGCCTTGGCGAAAGGTCCGTGACCCATACGCCGTCTGGCTTTCCGAAATTATTTTACAGCAAACTCGTGTAGCCCAAGGCATCTCATACTACGAACGTTTTTTAGACGCCTTTCCTACGGTCTTCGATTTGGCGAAAGCTCCAGAAGAGCAGGTGTTGAAACTTTGGCAAGGGTTGGGCTATTATTCAAGGGCTCGAAATCTTCATTTTTCTGCCCGATTTATTGCTGGTGAGTTGAAAGGTGTTTTTCCGTCAACCTATAAGGACTTGTTGGCTCTGAAAGGAGTGGGAGACTACACTGCATCTGCCATAGCTTCCATTTGTTTTGGTGCGCCCACAGCCGTTGTCGATGGAAACGTGTACCGTGTCTTATCTCGGTATTTTGGAATCGACACACCCATCAATTCTAGTAAAGGCATCAAAGATTTCAAGGCTTTGGCGCAACAGGTCATGGGTATTTCTAATCCCGGTCAATACAACCAAGCAATTATGGATTTTGGAGCCTTGCAATGCAAACCACAGCGACCCTTGTGCAGCTCTTGCCCTTTGCAATCAAGTTGCGTGGCTTTTGGGAAAAAGATAACTGCGGCACTCCCTGTCAAAGAAAAAAAAATCAAAGTGCGCAAGCGGTTCTTTAATTTTATAGTACTGCAGACCTCCGGTCAGAAAACCTTGGTAGAACAAAGGACAGGCAGAGGGATTTGGGAGAATTTGTATCAATTCCCCTTGATTGAAGCTTCAGAAACACTTGAAGTTCAGGAGCTCATAGAGCATCAAGCATATCTCGACTTGGTTCCGGATCCATCCGCCACCCTTCGCCTCTTCAATCCAAAAGAATGGGTGCACAAACTCTCACACCAACACCTGTACGTCCAATTCTGGTTGGTGCGAACAGAACATCACAAGCGCCAGCTAATTTCTATCGATGCCCTTGATTCACTCCCAGTTCCTCGCTTGATACATAAATTTTTAGAAATTCATGATTTTCAATAACAGCAGGTCACACCGACTACTTGGAAAAGAAAGTCAGTTTTTTGTCTTTCCTTTTTTTGTTGTCTTCACTTTCGTATTTTTTCAGTAATTTTGATTTTATGGCAGGGACATTGAACAAAGTAATGCTGATTGGACATTTGGGAGATTTTGTAAAAGTGCATTATTTTGAAGGAGGCAATGCCATCGGTCGCTTTCCAATTGCCACGAACGAGACGTATACCAACAAACAAACGGGGGAAAAAACAACATCGGTAGAATGGCATGCCATCGTCGTAAAAAATAAACTCGCTGAAATATGTGAAAAACACCTTACAAAAGGAGATAAAATATACTGTGAAGGCCGCATCAAAACCCGGCAATGGGAGCAAGAGGGCGTAAAACGCAGTTCGACTGAAATTCACGTTTTCGATTTGACATTTTTGTCTACAAAAGCATCGAACAACAATGCTGAGGTAGCTTCGAAAGATCAAAAAGAGATACCAACAAAAGACCTTGAAGGTGATTTTCCTTTCTAATCTTTAAAATAATACTTCAAAATAGTGGACATAGAACCTATCCGAATACTTTTGCCAACCTTTTTCAATTGGGTGGTCTTTACAGAATCGATTGCACTTGTTTTTCTCTTGTTTTGTTCCGCGATGATTTCCGGTACTGAAATTGCTTTTTTTTCGCTGTCTAAAACAGATTTGGACCTTCTGTCTAAAGAACACAGTCCCGCAGCTGATCGGGTGCTTGGCTTGCTCAACAAGCCTAAAAAATTATTGGCGACCATTTTGATTGCAAACAACTTTATCAATATTTTGATCGTGCTTTTGTTTGCTGTGTTGGGCGCTTATTTTTTTGAAAATATGGAGGTTGGAATTCGGTTTTTGATAGAGGTGGTCTTGATCACCTTTTTGATCTTGCTCTTTGGAGAAGTGTTGCCCAAGGTCTATGCGACTCGCAACTCCATCCCTTTTGCGCTGTTTATGGCGAATCCTGTCGTTTATTTAAACCGTTTGTTGTCACCTGTAAGCTACTTGCTAACAGGTTTGACGGGAGTTGTGGAAAGACGTTTGGGAAAAAAAGACAACGATTTCTCCGTCGAAAAACTCTCACAAGCCTTGGAATTGACCGCTGACAATGCCACCACTAAGGACGAAAAGAATATTTTAGAGGGAATTGTCGCTTTTGGAAATACAGAAACAGTACAAGTCATGAAACCGCGTATTGATATTTTTGCAATTCCTGACGATGCCTCTTTCCCAGAGGTTTTGAGCAAAATCATTTCCAATGGATTTTCAAGAAACCCGGTCTATCACGAAAATATTGATGAGGTGATTGGGGTTTTGTACGCCAAAGATTTGTTGCCTCATCTGACCAAAACAGAATTCAATTGGCAGGCCTTGGTTAGGGCTCCCTATTTTGTTCCAGAAAACAAGAAACTCGACGATTTGTTGATCGATTTTCAAGAGAAAAAAAACCATTTGGCAATTGTCGTTGACGAGTATGGAGGAACTAGTGGCTTGGTGACCTTGGAAGATGTCATCGAAGAAATTGTAGGCGACATCAGTGATGAGTTTGACAGTGACGATTTGGTTTACTCCAAGTTGGATGCTTTCAACTATGTTTTTGAAGGGAAAACAGCTTTGAAAGATTTTTACAGAGTTTTGGACATCGACCCGAAAAACTTTGAGGTTCACAAAGGTGAGGCCGAAACATTGGCGGGGTTTATTTTAGAAATATCTGGTAAATTCCCAAAGAAATTCGAAAAAATAAATTTTGAAGCCTTTGTTTTTACTGTAGAAGCTGTCGATAGAAAGCGCATCAAACAACTAAAAGTCACCTTGCTTCAATGAAAAAACGGTACAAACTTTTGAAAAACCAACCAACACAAAGGAAGCTACTTCTGAAAAATGCAGTAGTGCGAGTCGGGGTCCTTCTTTTGTTGCTTTCTTGTGGAGACAGTCCCTTGCCCAAACCCAGTTCATACATGCGTTTGGATTACCCCAACGCCGAGTACAAGGTTTTGGAGACAAAGAGTCCCTATCAGTTTGAACATGCTGGGCGTGCTGTAATCATTCAAAAAAAAAACGATTGGGTAGATCTTTACTATCCCGATATGAAGGCAACCCTCGTTTTGACCTATCGGCCGGTAAAAGAAAATTTAAGGGCCTTGTTTGTAGATGCGGAAAAACTGACCTTTAAACACATGATCAAAGCAGATGACATTCAATCATTGCCTTATGAAAACCCAGTAACCAAAGTATACGGAAGGGTGTTTGAGGTCTTTGGAAATGCCGCCACTCAAATTCAGTTTCACGCGACAGACTCAACGAACAACTTTCTTACAGGGGCCCTGTATTTTTATGCAAAGCCCAATTACGATTCCATTTTACCTGCTGTACAACACTTGAAGAAAGACATTGTACACCTGATGGAAACGCTGGAGTGGAAAAATTAATTCTTTTTACAGGCTTTCGTCTTTCAATCCTCGGTGCATCAAAACCAAATAAAACTGTAGTCCAAACAACAACGCACCTGACATCAAATGCACGGCCTGGGTGCCAAAAGGGAAATCACTGTAATACATCAAGATACCCGTAAGTGCTTCTAGCAGTAGCAAACCCAAAATCCATTTGGGAATTTTAAATCCCAGTTGCAAGGTCTCATTCTTGTAAAAGATCAAGAAGTTGACCAATACAATGGCAATGGTAAACGAACGGTGGATGTAAAAATTGAGGTTGGGATTGTACAAGCTCATTTGTTTGCTTTCAAATCCAAACAACCGCACTTGTTCGTCTACAAACTGTCTTACTTGCGTACCCATGGCGATTTGAATCACCGAAAAAAGGGTGGATAGTAGGAGCAATTTGTGAAATGTCTTGTCAAACTTGATGGCTCTTTTTTCTTCGGGAGACATCCATGCTAAGACTTGCAGTAGCACAGCTATAATAAGCAGTCCTACAAGCATGTGAACCGTGATGATCCAAGGTTCCAAGACAGAATCTACAACAGTTTTTCCCAGCCAGGCTTCGAAAAGCATCATGAAAAAGGCTCCAAATGAGAGCAGTGTAATTCCCTTTTTTTCTTTCCAAAATTTCAACGAGGCCGCTATCAAAAACAAGAAAATCAATCCAGAAACTACCGAGGCCAAACGGTTGATGTATTCCGTCCATGTGTGGTATACATTGAAGATCGCGTATTCGTGTTTGGTGTAAGGACTCCAATTTGAAGCATTCCATTCCAATTCCGTTTGCAAATCGCTGTTGGCCACATAGAGGGTCTCGTCGAGAACGATGAGGGTACCTTCGTTATAGGTAGTATTTCCTTTCCAGCGCAATTGAGCTTCGTCAGTTGGAGGGATGTAATATCCAAAGCATTTTGGCCAATCAGGACAGCCCATGCCAGAACCCGTCATTCGTACGATGGAACCGGCCAAAAAGATGACATAAACGGAAATCAACGCCGTTTTAACGATGAGTTTAAAATGTTTTTTCATAAGTGTTCTTCTTCTTTAGAGAGCGCATTTCGTGGGTTTCAAGCTTTGAAAACCAAAGCTGATTTTTCATTTGCAAAGATACTTCATAAATTTTTAAGACCTCTAAAACGAATCGAAAAGCGCGTGTTTTTTTGCATTATCTTTGAAAAAAATTGTTTCAATGCTCCATCACAGTTCTCACCTGCATGCCACGAGTGACCAATGGGTCGTATTTGTCCATGGTGCCGGTGGGAGCAGTGCTATTTGGTTTGCACAAGTACGAGCGTTTAGAAAGCAGTTCAATGTGCTGTTGGTCGATTTGAGAGGGCATGGAAAGTCAAAGCATTATGCAAACGTGGTAAAGCGCTATACTTTTGATATGATTGCGAAAGAGGTCTTGCAGGTACTCGATCATTTGCAAATAGAAAAGGCGCATTTTATCGGTATTTCTTTGGGGACAATTGTGATTCGGGAAATCGCCGAAAAGCACCCTCAAAAGGTTTCGAGTCTGGTGATGGGAGGTGCTGTGATGAAACTCAATTTGAGCGGGCAATTTTTGATGCGCTTGGGCGTTTTGCTAAAGTCTGTGATTCCTTATCTTTTGCTCTACCGTTTTTTTGCTTACGTCATCATGCCCAGAAAACACCACAAAGCCTCTCGAAATTTGTTTATCAACGAGGCAAAAAAACTCTGTCAAAAAGAGTTTAAAAGATGGTTCTCTTTGGTGTCTGAGGTCAATCCAATATTGGCCCTTTTTAGAATTCGAGATTGTGGGTTGCCCACTTTGTACATCATGGGGCAAGAAGACCATATGTTTTTGCCGAGCATTGCAAAATTGGTAGAACACCACAGGTCTTCACAATTGTTTGTGATCCCAAATTGTGGACATGTAGTGAATGTCGAACAGCCGCAAGTTTTCAATGATCAATCCATTGATTTTGTCAATAGTTTTCAAATCTGATCGGTTCCAATCAATAAATTTTTTCAAAAAAAAACACCTGTTTTGAAACAGGCGTACAATGGATGGATTGGCATTTGAGAGGTTTTCAGTTCTCTTTCTTTGCTTTTTCGCATTTTAATTTGCATTCCGCAGTAGCAGTCGCGCATTTGGGACAGTCTTTATTGTCTTTTTTTGCACAAGATTTGGCTTCTTTGGCTGCACAACAAGCTTTTTTTAAATCGGGCTGGGAAGAATCGACAAGCTCGGTTTTGGTTTCTTTTGTTAAGGGTTTTTTACTGTCTTTACAAGCGACACTTGCAGTCGCTAAGAAAACAAGGATGAAAAGGTTTACAGCGATCTTCATTTTTTAAAGTTCTAAATTGTTAATAGCAACTACAAGATACGTATTCCCATCGCCAATACTGCTTATTTTTTCAGAAATTTCAGATTCGGAAATCTGGTTGGTGTCGAAGATGATTTCTCCTAAGCGCTTTTCAAAAGAGACGGCAGCAGATTCGATTCCAGGTGTTTTTGAAAGTCGGGACTCGATGGTTTTGGCACAGCCAATTTGACAAGTCATGCCTTCGATTTGAAGGGCTATTTTTTTAAGACGCTGTTTTTGAGCTAGCTGTACTGTTTTTGTTTTTTCGGTGCTTTGTTTGCAGGAAACTGTAAAGGCGAGTATGGCTGCACAGGCAAAGGTTGTAATAGATCGTTTCATATGCTTTATAGTTGTATAGAGCAAATTTATGTAGATTTTTCTTACAATCCGAAAACTTGTTCCATTTTTGTAGGTACTTTAACACGAAAAGCATGAAAGAAAATAAATGGGCCTATCTCTTGTTGCTCTCCCTTGTTTGGGGAAGTTCTTTTATCTTGATGAAAAAAGCCCTTTTGGGCTTGTCTCCAATTGAAATTGGTGCTTTTCGGATTTTGATAGCCGGTAGTATTTTGATGTTTGTCGGAGCTAAAAAAATAGTTCACATTCAGAAAAAACATTGGAAACCCCTTTTTTTAGTAGCTTTTACAGCTACTTTTTTTCCTGGCTTCTTTTTCGCTTTTGCTGTTTCTCAAATCGATAGCTCAGTTTCTGCCATACTGAATTCTTTGACTCCGCTGATTACGATGTTGATCGGTTTTTTCTTTTTTGGTTTTTCTTTTTCAAAAAGGCAAGTTTTTGGGGTTTTTGTGGGTCTGGTGGGAACGCTACTTTTGATAGTGAAAAGCGCTGAAACTAACCCGCATCAACACTACGAATATGCTTTGCTTATCTTTCTTTCATCAATTGGCTATGCCTACAGTTTGAACATGATCAAGACAAAGCTCTCAGACCTCGATGCACTGAGTATCACCGTGGGTTGTTTTGCTGTTTTGATGCTGCCGGCTTTGTTGGTTTTGGTCTTTTCTGGTTTTTTCAATGACTTGGTATGGACTTCCGAAGCCAGTGAATCTCTTTTTTATGTCTCGCTGTTGGCAATTGTCGGTACCGCCATGGCCAAGGTACTGTTCAACAGGTTGGTACAGATTTCCTCACCAGTATTTTCCTCCTCGGTAACTTATTTGATTACGGTAGTTGCTGTCGCGTGGGGCATGTGGGATGGGGAGCGTTTGACCTTGCATCAATTGTTTTCTGTTGTCATCATTTTTGCAGGGGTGTATTTGGTCAACAAAAAACCAAAAAAAGAACTTTTAAGATCCGCCAAAACGGTTGCTTAGGACTATTTTTTTAATAGTTCAGCTGTCTTTGAGCAAGTTGTTATCAGTGAAAATCTCCTGCGCTTACGCCATTGTTCAAAGAGAGTGTTTGTACTTGAAGTTCCATTTCTTTACCGCCAACGACGATGCGAAGTCTTGTGGGGAATTTCAGGCCTTTGACAGCGGTGTATTTTGAAAAAAACAATTCCTGTTCAAAAGAACGGCCAAGTTTGTTTTTGGTGCTGACTCCTTTTACTTTTAAACCTGTTTCTATATCGTAATAGATCTTGGTGTTTTCCACTTCAAGCACATGTGCTTTGTTGCCATTCACATTTTCGATTCCTTTGTAAAAAGCATTTTTTAAATAGTCAAATTCGGGAAAGATGCTTCTGTTTTTTCGATGTCTTCTGGTTTGGGCTGCGTCGAAATTTTCTTCGATATCTTGTTGAATAATGCGGCCTTTTTTACCGTCAAAAATGTTTTCTGAAATCAAGTAGCCATCGAGACTCAT
Source organism: uncultured Flavobacteriaceae bacterium (assembly GCA_963932955.1). GTDB lineage: Bacteria > Bacteroidota > Bacteroidia > Flavobacteriales > Flavobacteriaceae > Flavicella. The sequence goes on along the minus strand of CAWVRK010000001.1, from coordinate 130,967 downwards.
GCGAGAGTAGTGGTAATGTGGCAACATAGTTTTTTTGACAAGAAGTATTTCTTTTTTTCCGAAGGTGCCTTTTGAAATCGTGTAAAAGGTTTTTATTTGCACTGCTTTCTCCCTGCCTCCAATGGCTTCAAAGTAATGGTCGACGACCTCTTTTAAGGAAGTATTTTTTGTGTTTTGCCCTAGCAAATTTTGAAAGGCACAGAGCGTAAAAATCAAGAAGAAAAGAAAGTAAATACGTTTCATGAACTGCCCCTTTAAATAGAAATAGTGTCCTGTGTTTTTATAAAGTAAAGAAACACATAAAATTTGAGAAAAAATAATGCCTTTACAGGGCTTGTTTATTTATGAAAAAGAAGTATATTTGCACTCGTTTTAAACAAAACAAAATTAAATATCAAACATATGTACGCAATTGTAGAGATAGCAGGGCAGCAGTTTAAAGTTGCAAAAGACCAAAAGGTTTACGTACACCGTTTGCAAGACAAAGAAGGATCAAAAGTCTCTTTTGACAATGTTCTTTTAGTAAGCGATGGTGAGAAAGTAACCTTAGGCGCCCCAGCTATAGAAGGAGCCAAAGTAACGGCCAAAGTATTAGAGCACCTCAAAGGTGACAAAGTAATCGTTTTCAAAAAGAAGCGAAGAAAAGGATACAAGAAAAAGAATGGTCACCGTCAATTTTTGACTGAAATCCAAATTGATGGAATCGCTATAGGTGGTGCTAAGAAAAAAGCGGCTCCTAAAAAAGAGGCTGCTGTTGCTGAAGAAGCTGCTGCACCAAAAAAAGCCGCTGCCAAGAAAGCAGCTCCAAAAAAGGAAACTGAAGCAAAATCGGCTCCTAAGAAAGCTGCTGCTAAGAAAGCTGCACCAAAAAAAGCCGCTGCTCCCAAAAAAGAAGCCGCTGCAAAAAAAGCGCCTGCTAAAAAAGCAGCTCCTAAAAAGGAAGATAAAAACTAATCATCCTACCTGTTTAACAGGTAGCTAAAATCCATACATTATGGCTCATAAAAAAGGTGTCGGTAGTTCGAAGAATGGTAGAGAATCAGAATCGAAACGACTAGGAGTAAAAATTTTCGGTGGTCAAGCTGCGATTGCAGGGAACATCATCATTCGTCAAAGAGGAACGAAACACAATCCAGGAGAAAATGTATACATGGGTAAAGACCACACCTTGCATGCAAAAGTAGATGGAATTGTAAAGTTTACTAAGAAAAGAGACAACAAGTCTTATGTTTCGATAGAAGCAGTTGAGGCTTAAATAGATCGCTTTTACATCATGCAAAACTCCCAGCCTTCGGTTGGGAGTTTTCTTGTTTTTAGTTTTTTGCTAAGCAAGTCGCTTCCTCAGGCAAAACTCAATTCCCTTCCGTTCCTTTTTAGTACATTTACAACATGCTTTTTATCTACAATTTTCTTCTCTTTGTGTCGCAAATTATTTTGAAAATTGCTGCGCCTTTTCATAAAAAGACAGGTCTTTTTGTAGCAGGGCGAGCAAACGTGTTTGCGGACTTGCAACAAGCTCTTGATCCAAAAGATCACGTCGTTTGGTTCCACTGTGCTTCTTTGGGAGAATTCGAACAAGGAAGGCCCTTGATAGAGGCTGTTCGAAAAGACCACCCCACCTACAAATTGGTCTTGACCTTTTTCTCTCCTTCTGGTTACGAAGTTCGGAAAGACTATCCGCATGCAGATGTAGTATGTTACTTGCCGCTCGACACCCAGGCCAATGTGCGAAGGTTCTTAGATGTGGTACATCCAACACTGGCGGTATTTGTCAAATACGAATTTTGGCCCAACATGTTGTTGGCACTGAAAAAGAGAAAAACAACCACCCTATTGGTTTCGGGGATTTTTAGAAAAGAGCACTATTTTTTCAAGCGTTTTGGGAAAGGGATGCGAAACTTGCTCCAGTCATTTACTCATTTTTTTGTACAAGACTCAAACTCCCTTCAGCTGCTGCGTAGCATTGGATTCACTAATGTAACCCAAAGTGGTGACACCCGTTTTGACCGTGTTTATGACATTCTGAATCAAGACAATTCTTTGCCCTATATCACATCCTTTAAAGAGGGGTGCTATACGCTCGTAGCAGGTAGTACCTGGAAAGAAGACGAAGATTTGTTGGTGGACTATATCAACTACACCGCCACATCCCAAGAGAAATTCATTATTGCACCACACAATATCAAAGCAGAAAACATCTTGGCTCTCAAAGCTTCAATCTCCAAAAAAACAGTTCTTTATTCAGAAAAAGAAGGGCAGTCCTTAAAGGATTACCAAGTTTTTATCATTGATACGGTCGGCATTTTAACGAAAATTTACAGCGTTGCTGATGTTGCTTATGTGGGTGGGGGCTTTACCAAGAGTGGGGTGCACAATATCTTGGAGCCTTCCGTTTTTGGAATTCCTGTTGTCATCGGCCCCAATTTTGTAAAATTCAAAGAAGCCGCTGATTTGATTTCCCAAGACGCCTGTACAACCGTTCGCACTTCCGAATATTTTTCAAAAGTATTGCTGAATTTTAAAAACGATGCTGATTTGCGCAGAGAAAAAGGCGAAAAAGCTTTCCACTACGTGAACGCAAGCAAAGGAGCTTCTCAAAAAATTCTCGCTTATATGGATTCAGTACTCAAATGAATTGAGCTGTTGGGTAAAGAGGTTTGGATGGCTTCTAATTTGACTATTTTTATCTGTTTAGATATTTTTTTGTTAGGTCTTTTTGTCAGAACTTTACTTCGAATTCAAACATCTAAAAATGCAACAGTTGCGAGACGCTTTTGGCAGACAAATTACTTATGTAAGGCTGGCAGTTACAGATCGATGTAACTTGCGTTGTACCTATTGCATGCCTGCAGAAGGCGCCTTGATCGTAGAACGAAAAGAATTGCTGACCTTTAAAGAAATGTATCGCATAACCCGTGTACTTACCGAATTGGGTGTCCGCAAAGTTCGTCTTACGGGAGGAGAGCCCTTTGTCCGTAAAAATTTGATTGATTTTTTGAAAATGCTCTCTTTCAACGACCTTTTGGACGCAATCAATATCACCACCAATGGCGCACTCATTGCAGCCCATATTTCCGATTTGGAAAGATTGAAAGTAAAAACAGTCAATTTGAGCATCGACAGTTTACAACCTGAAAAATTTGCTAAAATTACACGACGTGATGTGTTTGATCAAGTATGGAAAACCTACGAGCTGTTGGCGAAAAGCAAATTAAAACTCAAATTGAATGTGGTCATTCAGTCTGGAGTCAATACGGACGAAATTGCTGATTTTGTCGCTTTGACAAAATATAAAGAAATGGATGTACGTTTTATAGAAGAGATGCCTTTCAATGGCGTGGGAGTTCGGGAAACAGCAGAAGTATGGGACTACAAACGCATCTTAGAAGAAATTCGAGTGGGTGAACCCACTCTTCAAACACTGCCTTTGGAAACCTCTTCCACATCGCGTAATTTCAAAGTGGAAGGAGCCAAGGGAACTGTCGGCATCATCCCTGCCTATACCCGAACGATTTGCAACGATTGCAACCGAATTCGAATCACATCGACAGGAATGTTGAAAAACTGCCTTTTTGACGAAGGCGTTTTTAGCATCCGCGATTTTTTGAGAAAAGGAGCGACCAATGAGGAGCTCAAACAATTATTTATCGATCTTGTCGCTCAAAAACCCCAAAACGGCTTTGTAGCTGAGGCCAGTCGTACCAAAAACAAAAAAGTCTCTGAAAGCATGTCTAGCATTGGAGGTTGATTGAAGTTAAAAGACACCATAATCTTTATGAAACTATTTAAAAAAGAAACGCTTCGAATCAAAAAGGGAAACCAAAAAAACATCCTCTTGTTTTTAGGGACGCTGGTATTCTTGTTGGTGATTTGTGATTTTGACTTGGGCAAGGAGCTGGTTGTCAAGTTGGGAAATGAAACTTTGCGCCTCCCCATACCTGTCTTGTTTCCAATCTTGTTTGTCTTTTCATACGCCAACCTCCTGTACCTTCGTTTTTGTTTTAGTGAAGGGTGGACCTTGTTGCAAAAATTAGTGTTGGGACTACTAAATTCCGGAGTTGTCTTGTTGATTTTTAAAGGAGGATTTGAGCTTTGGAAAACCACCCAAGGAGATATTGATGCCGTATTTTTTGCAGCGAACAAAGTGGCGTTTCAATTGACCTTTAGAAGCGTCGCCTTTTGGGTGATGTACCAAACCCTTTTGATGGCATACGGTTTGTCTGTTTTAAAAATAATCGTGAGCCCTCGTAAAAAATAATTCAATGCAAAAAAAAGAAGCTTCTAGCCCCCCAATGATTTCAGTTGAAAAGGCCCTTCAGACAATTTTACAGTGCCAACAGGATTTTGGTACAGAAACCATTTCTTTTGAGCATTCACCGGGAAGGGTTTTAAAAGAAGCCCTCTTTGCAGACAGAGATTTTCCCCCTTTCAATCGGGTTTGTATGGATGGAATTGCACTCCAGCTAGCTGCTTTTGACTCGGGTTTGAGAAGCTTTACAATCGAAGGAGTTCAAGCAGCGGGAAGCCCACAAAAAACACTTGTAAACATTCAAAACTGCTTGGAGGTGATGACGGGAGCTGTCTTACCTCAGCATACAGATATCGTGATTCCTTATGAGCAGATCGAGATCAAAAACGGCGTTGCACAAATCAAAGTAGATCAGGTTCGTTTTTATCAAAACATACACCAAAAAGGCAGCGATAAAAAACAAGGAGATTTGTTGATCTCAACAAACAAACAAATCACAGCTGCTGAAATTGGGGTGATGGCAACTGTTGGCAAGACACATGTGGTGGTCGCCAAGCAACCCAAAGTAATGGTCATCTCTACAGGAGACGAATTGGTAGAGGTTTCAGAAACCCCTTTGGAACACCAGATACGAAAAAGCAATGTACACAGTTTGGTTTCCCTATTGAAGAATAGGCACATATCTGCAGATACAGCACATCTTCCAGACGACAAAGACCGTTTAAAAATCAACATCGAACAATTTTTGAACAGCTACGACGTCCTGCTTTTTAGCGGTGCTGTGAGCAAGGGGAAGTTTGATTTTCTTCCCGAAGTATTAGAGGAGCTTGGCGTAAAAAAATCATTTCACAAGGTAAAACAACGGCCTGGAAAACCTTTTTGGTTTGGGCAATTCAATTCTTTAAGTGAAAAGAATACACAAAAAAAGACCACCATTTTTGCCTTTCCAGGAAATCCCATTTCTGCCTATGTCAATTGTTTGAAGTATTTTTATCCTTGGATTCGAAAATCCACGGGCCTGAATTTGCAAAACGAAACAGCTGAGTTAGGAGCGGAAATAAATTTTCAGCCCCAAATGACTTATTTTTTACAGGTCACCCTTACAAGTCAAAACGGAAAATGCATCGCCATGCCTTTGCCGGGAAACGGTTCAGGAGATTTGGCAAATTTGGTCATAGCAGATGCTTTTATCGAGCTGCCGGCAGACCGTAATACATTTCAAAAAGGAGAAGTGTATCCAGTCCTGAGGTATCGGAACTTTTAAAAATAACGAGTGGAATTTAGAGATGATTTTTTATTAAAAACACAATTTCAGCAACATGGAGTTTTCACATATTGACAAAAACAACCAACCCAAAATGGTAGATGTGGGTGGTAAAAAAACAACAAAACGTCAAGCCACGGCAACAGCAGTGATGCAGGCTGGGGAGGAAATCATCTCACTGCTTACAGACAACGCATTCAAAACCAAGAAAGGACCTGTATTTCAAACCGCAATCATCGCAGGAATACAAGCGGTCAAAAAAACAGCGGAATTGATTCCCATGTGCCACCCTTTGATGATTGACGGGGTAGACTTGACAATCGCTGTCAAAGACTCGGCACACATCGAGATTTTTTGCACCGTAAAAATAGAAGGAAAAACAGGCGTGGAAATGGAAGCTTTGACCGGAGCTACTGTGGCAGCCTTGACTGTCTACGACATGTGTAAATCCATGTCTCAAAAAATGACGATTAAAGAGGTCAAATTGCTTGAAAAAACTGGAGGGAAATCTGATATCAAGACCTCGAAATAAGAACACTTGATTCCGAACATGGCAACCACAATTCCCAAGCCGAAAAACAAATTTTTATACGTGCCCTCAGCTACTATTTAAAACGATTCAATATGAAAACACATCGAAAACACGCCAAATTGACTTTGCGGAAAAGTGGGGTTTTTGCTCCTAACGAGCTTGCCTTTGTTGGTGTAAAGTGCAGTTTGATTCACGATTTGGTCCAAGAGATCAGCCATCGGCTGTCAGCAGCATCAAAAATAGCCTATATAGATGCTTCTCATGCAAAAGAAGAGCTGCCGCCAAAACTAGCAGTTTATACCTACCACAATTCAGGCAAAGCAGTTGTTTTGTCAGTCATTGATAAAAACACCTTTAATGACCGAATTCGGCTGTCTTCCTTCGACTTGGTTTGTGTCAATGGGAATCACTATCCCGCCAATCGACAAGTGGTTCTGTTGGATCCGGAAAAAGAGAACTCCATCAAAAAACGGATAGACCAATTGCAATCCGTACAGTTTTTTGTAAAAACCCGTCAAAATGCAACCGTCTTTGATTGTTTGCTAGAGGCGTACCCTGCCTACAAAGCACTCCCCGTATACGACTTGGAGGATGTAAGTTCCATTTCCGAACACATTCGCGAAATTGTTCAAAAAGAAACTCCAGTCCTCAATGGACTTGTGCTCGCAGGGGGAAAGAGCCGACGTATGGGCACCGATAAATCTTTGTTGGATTACCACGGCGCAGCCCAAAGAGAAGTGGCAATGCAGCTTTTGAAAGCACAGGATTTGCCAACTTATTTGTCAGTGAGACCTGAGCAAAAAGGGATGGAAGGAATCAATACCCTTTCAGATACTTTTGTGGGTTTAGGACCTTTTGGAGCCATCTGTTCTGCTTTTATGAAAAACCCAAACGAAGCCTACTTGGTTTTGGCGACTGACCTGCCTTTTGTCAATAAAGAATTGATAAAGCTCCTCTTGGAAAAGCGCAACCCTAAAAAAATAGCGACTGCTGTCAAAGGGAAAGGTAAAAAATTCATGGAACCCTTGGTGACCATCTGGGAGCCCAAATCCTACCCAATTTTGTTGAGTTACCTCGCGCAGGGTTATTCCTGTCCCAGAAAAGTGCTGATCAACTCGGAGGTTGAAATTGTCGAGGTGGCGGATGAATTGATTCGCAATGTCAATACACCCGAAGAATTTGAACAGGTGAAATCGAATTTAAAAAGAGGAGAGATGTAAAAATCCCTCAAAAAGAAAGTTTAAGGATGTGCGTTTACCCACACCTCGCCATCTTCAAAATGTTCTTTTTTCCAAATGGGAACGCGTTCTTTCAAAGTGTCAATTGCAAATTGACACGCTTCAAATGCAGCTTTTCGATGTGCTGCAGCAACTGCAATGACTACCGGAATATCCCCAATTTCTAAGGTTCCTTTTGCATGGTGAATGGCAATTTTTAAAACATCAAATTTTGACAAGACATCTTTGGCGATAGACGTCATTTCTTTGACAGCCATTGGGCCGTATGCAGAAAACTCCAGAAGGGTTACTTTTTTTCCAGCACTGTGGTTGCGAACGGTTCCCACAAAGACTGAAATGCCGCCACAACTTGGGTCGTCCACAAAATCCGAACAGGCTTGAGCAGAGAGTTTTTCAGAAGTTAGTTTGATGGAAATATTTTTGGAATTCATGGGTTTTTTTGAGAGGTTCTTTTTCGTGCAATCGGCGGGGGTGTTGGTTTTTAACCTCCGCTTACAGGAGGAATGACAGCAAGCACATCTTGGTTTTTGAGCAGTACTTCATCCAATGCGTATGCCTCATTGACAGCGATGGCATAGTTTGTGTATTCTTTTAAAATCGGGTATTTTTCGTGAAATTTTATTTTAAAATCCCCTACGGAAGCTCCTTCTGTAAGGTCCATTTCTAACCTGCTTTCACCCGTCAAATCCCCGACAATCCCAAAAAGTAAAACAGTGATTTTCATTCGATTTTTTTTTGTAAAAATACAGCTATTTTAAAAAATCAGCTTGATTTTTTCGCAGGAAAAAATAAAAAGCCTCTCAAAACAAAGAGCCATTTGAAGTCAATAGCTTTTCAATTGTATAATTTTGTTCATAGCCAAGTAGGCTTCCAAATATTTGGGTATTTTTGCAACACATTGATTGACAAAAGTAGACATACCGCAGCCATCAAAAACAAAGCCCTGTCTTTGGGTTTTACAAGTGTGGGCATTTCAAAAGCGGCTTTTCTTGAAGAAGAAGCACCAAAATTAGAACAGTGGTTGCAAAAAGGCTACCAAGGCGAGATGCAGTATTTGGAAAATAACTTCGACAAACGCTTGGATCCAAGGCTGTTGGTGGCGGATGCAAAATCGGTCATTTCATTGAGTTACAACTATTTCCCGAAGGCCGAGCAAGCCGATGGCAGTTACAAGCTGGCAAAATACGCCTACGGACAAGATTACCATCAGGTACTGAAAACCAAGCTAAAAGAACTCATGGACTTTGTCCAAACGGAGGTCGGTGCGGTTTCGGGAAGGGCTTTTACAGACTCTGCACCCATCTTAGAAAGGGCTTGGGCAGAAAAGGCAGGATTGGGTTGGAATGGAAAAAATTCTTTGCTGATTCAAAAGCAACATGGTTCTTTTTTCTTTTTGGCCGAGCTGATTCTCGATTTGGAATTAGAAACCGACTCTCCTTTTAAAACAGATCATTGTGGTTCTTGTACCCAGTGCATCGACGCCTGTCCCACCCAAGCAATTCTTCCAAACAATACAGTCGATGGGAGCAAATGTATTTCCTACTTTACCATCGAACTGAAAAATGAGCTGCCCGCTTCTGAAAAAGGAAAGTTTGAAGATTGGATGTTTGGTTGTGACATCTGTCAAGACATCTGCCCTTGGAACCGATTTTCGACACCCCACAACGAACCCTTGTTGGACCCTCACCCAGATCTGTTAGAAATGACCAAAAAAGATTGGGAGGAAATCACAACAGAGGTCTTCCAAAAAGTCTTTCGAAAATCTGCGGTAAAGCGAACCAAATATTCAGGATTAACACGGAATATCAAGTTTTTAAAAGATTTAAATTTGAAAGATAATTTACGTTAAAATCGGTATATTTGTCAATCACAACTGGAAGTAAAGCCATATGTCTGAATCCACAAAAAGGAAGGAAGCGTTGTTGTACCACGCAAAACCTACCCCCGGAAAAATTAAAGTAGTTCCTACAAAAAAATACGCGACTCAAAGAGACTTGTCCTTGGCTTATTCTCCTGGAGTTGCAGCGCCTTGTTTGGAGATTGCCAAAGACAAAGAAAACGTGTACAAATACACCTCCAAAGGAAATTTGGTGGCGGTGATTTCAAACGGAACGGCCGTTTTAGGTTTGGGAGATATTGGGCCTGAGGCGAGCAAACCGGTCATGGAAGGTAAAGGCTTGTTGTTTAAAATATTTGCTGACATTGACGTATTCGATATTGAAGTTGATGTGACGGATGTCGACAAGTTTGTTGAGACGGTCAAAGCCATCGCTCCAACTTTTGGTGGAATCAATTTGGAAGACATCAAAGCTCCCGAAGCTTTTGAAATTGAAAGAAGACTCAAAGAAGAGTTGGACATTCCGGTGATGCATGACGACCAACACGGAACTGCGATTATTTCTGCTGCCGCCTTGAAAAACGCTCTGGAAATTGTTGGAAAAAAAATTGAAGAGGTTCAAATAGTAGTGAACGGAGCGGGCGCCGCAGCCATCTCTTGCACTCGTTTGTACTTGGCTTTGGGAGCGCGAAGAGAAAATGTGGTCATGTGTGATAGCAAAGGGGTGATTCGGAAAGACATAGAAAATCTCACTTCTCAAAAAGCAGAATTTGCAACTTCCAAAGACCTCCGTTCCTTGGAAGATGCGATGAAAGACGCAGATGTCTTTATCGGTTTGTCCAAAGGAGACATTGTCTCTCCTGAAATGCTGTTGTGCATGGCAAACGATCCTATCGTATTCGCGATGGCCAATCCCACTCCAGAAATCAACTATGACCTCGCCATACAAACACGAAAAGATATTCTGATGGCTACGGGCCGTTCTGACCACCCCAATCAAGTGAACAATGTCTTGGGTTTTCCTTTTATTTTTCGAGGGGCTTTGGATGTGAGAGCTACGGGAATCAATGAAGAGATGAAAATGGCGGCGGTACACGCCTTGGCAGACTTGGCCAAAAAAACCGTTCCAGAACAGGTCAACTTGGTTTACGAAGAGTCCAACTTGTCTTTTGGAAAAGACTACATCATTCCAAAACCTTTTGACCCGCGATTGATCTACGAAATTCCTCCAGCCATCGCCAAAGCAGCGATGGATTCAGGAATTGCCAGACAACCCATTCAAAATTGGGACAGCTACAAAGACGAACTTATGGAGCGTTTGGGGACCAGTAATAAAATAGTTCGGATGTTGCATGACCGTGCAAAGGCAAATCCAAAGCGTTTGGTCTTCAACGAAGCAGATCAGTTGAACGTCACCAAAGCCGCACAAATTGTCTTTGACGAAGGAATTGCGATTCCAATCCTTTTGGGAAACAAAGAAATGATTTTGGCACACAAAAAGGAAATTGGTTTTGACCAAGATGTAACAATCATCAACCCTAAAACAGACGAAGAGCGCTCTCGTAGATTTCGCTATGCCGATTTGTATTGGGAAGAAAACCAACGCAAAGGGGTTACCCTGTTGGAAGCGAGAAAATTGATGCGTGAGCGAAATTATTTCGCAGCCATGATGGTCAATCAAGGAGATGCAGATGCCATGATTACAGGGTATTCAAGAAACTACGCTAGTTCTATAAAACCTCTTTTTGAAACCATCGGTATGCAAGACGGTGTGAGTAGAATCGCGGCGACCAACTTGATGTTGACCAAAAGAGGGCCCATGTTTTTGGCAGATACAACGGTCAATATCGATCCGACACCACAGCAATTAGAGAAAATCACACAGCTCACCAGTAATGTTGCCAAGCTCTTTGGCATCAAGCCGATCGTGGCCATGTTGTCGTTTGCAAATTTTGGCGCTTCCAAATCAGAAAGAGCACAAAAGATGGAGGTCGCAGTTCGCAGGGTTCATGAGTCTTGTCCTGATTTGCTTGTAGATGGTCCAATTCAGGTCGATTTTGCACTGAATGCTGAAATGTTAGAAGACAAGTTTCCCTTTTCTAATTTGGCAGGAAAAAAACCAAATGTTTTGATTTTTCCAAACTTAGATGCCGCAAATATCACCTATAAAATGATCAAGGAATTGAATGCGGTCGAGTCTGTCGGTCCAATTTTAATGGGCTTGAAAAAACCTGCTCATATTTTGCAGTTGGGAGCGAGTGTCGACGAAATGGTCAATATGGCAGCTGTTGCAGTCGTAGATGCTCAAAATAAATCGCGAAGAAAAACAACATAAAATCATTGGAAATACAATTTTTGGACTGACAATTCATTCAAATTAAACCGCACAAATAAGATGATCACACAATTAAAAGGAAGATTGGTAGAGAAAAACCCGACACACATCATTGTGGATTGCAATGGCGTGGGGTATATTTTACACATTTCACTTCATACTTTTGGATTGTTGCCAAATGATGAATTGTTGACTGTGTACACCCATTTATCTGTGAAAGAAGACTCCCATACCTTGTTTGGGTTTAGCAGCAAGGTAGAAAGAGAAATTTTCCGTTTGCTGATTTCCGTTTCTGGAGTAGGAGCTAGTATCGCTAGGACCATGTTGTCCTCTATGAACCCTCAAGAAGTTCAACAAGCCATCGCTTCGGGGAATGTGGCCGTAATTCAATCTGTCAAAGGAATTGGTGCAAAAACAGCACAGCGTTTGATCTTGGACTTGAAAGACAAAGTATTGAAAACTTTCGATTTGGATGAAAATACCCTTTTGTCGGACAATACCTTTAAAGAAGAAGCGTTATCAGCTTTGGAAGTCTTGGGATTTGCTAGAAAAATTTCAGAAAAGGTCTTGGACCGAATTCTGCAACAAGCCCCTTCGTTGTCCGTGGAAGAATTGATTAAGAAAGCATTGAAAAGTTTTTAAAATTGTTAAAGAAGAGAAATTACATATCCAAGAAGTATTTGCTGTTGTTGAGCGCGCTGTTTTTACAGATGAGTCTGTTAGCACAAACAAAGCCCGATGAAAAAAACGACACGCTTCCGAGCCTGCCTTATCAATTCAAAAGCCACCAGAAAGGCAGTTTGTTTTTAAATTTGCCCCTGTCCAAAGAGGTAGTTTTCGAAAAAGAAGTCAACCGTTATGTGATTCGCGAAAAATTCGGAAACACCGTAGTCAAAATACCGCTTTTTATGTCTGCGCAAGAATACAAAGACTACCGTCTCAAACAAGACATCAGCGACTATTACAAACAAAAAATAAGCGCCCTCAATTCCGACAAACAAGGCAGTAAGGAAGCTCAAAAAAACCTCCTGCCCACATACTACGTAAACTCCTCTCTGTTCAAATCCATTTTTGGAGGAAACACCATAGAAGTCAATACACAAGGGACCATCGGTTTGCGCTTGGGGGTTTTGTACCAAAAGATAGAGAATCCTCAGCTTTCTCAAGAAAATCGCAAGAATTTCACCTTTGATTTCGACCAGCAAGTGACGGCGAGTGTCGCTGCAAAAATAGGAGAGCGCCTCAAAGTAGCTGCCAACTACGATACCAAGTCTACTTTTGATTTTCAAAACATGGTCAAGTTGGAGTTTATTCCTTCCATACCATCAAATGCCTCCGGCTTGAAAGACAAATACAACAAGGCCAAGTCCAAAATTGACAATGTGAAGTCTGCCTACGACGATGCAAAATCTACCTACGACGATGTCAAAAGTCTTTCTGACGGCTATGATTCGAAAGACGAAGACGACATTGTCAAAAAAATTGAATTGGGAAACACCAACATGAACGTGAGCAACAACCTAATTTCTGGTGCGCAAAGTTTGTTTGGCTTGAAGTCCATTTTGCAATTTGGGAAGACGACAGTAACTTCCGTTTTTTCCCAACAGAAATCGGAAACGAAGACAGTTGCTGCTCAAGGAGGCGCTACTTTGAATGAATTTGAGTTGCAAACTTCCCAATACGAAGCCAACAAACATTTCTTTTTGGCCCATTATTTTAGAAATCAGTACAACAACTCTTTGAAGCAATTCCCCCTGATCAACAGTCCTGTAAACATCATCAATGTCGAGGTGTGGGTGACCAACAGGTCGACCAATACCACCGATGTGCGAAACATCGTAGCCCTTACCGATTTGGGAGAGTCTGGTGATGACGTGTATGACACGAGTATTTCTAACATTACCAGCTCAGATGTTACCGCAACGGCATCCCCTTTAGATGATCCTCCAGACAACTCGTCCAATAGCTTGTCTTCCGTTTTTGTAGATGGGATTCGTTCTATTGGAACGGTCAAAAGTGTTTTGCCTTCCAGCATGCAGCAGGGAACGGACTATACCATTTTGGAAAATGCCAAAAAATTGAGCCCCAATGACTATACATTTCATCCACAATTGGGATTCCTTTCTTTGAAACGCCCTTTGGTTGACGGCGATGTCTTGGCGGTTGCCTTTCAGTACAGCACCATCGGAAGTGAGAAAGTTTACAAAGTAGGGGAGTTGTCCACCGACGGCTTGTCTTCCCAAGAAAACATCGTTTTGAAACTCTTGCGAAGCGAAGTCAAACAACCGACCATGCGCATTTGGGATCTGATGCTAAAAAACGTCTATTCTTTGGGGGCATATCAGATGGAGTCTGAGGGCTTTCGTTTGGAAGTCTTGTACAAAGACGATCAGACAGGGGTTCCGGTCAATACGCTTCAAAATGCGAAAACAGAAAATATCACAACCCAAACGCTTTTGAATTTGATGCGTTTGGATGTTTTGGATCAAAACAATTTTGTCAAACCAAAGGGAGACGGGTATTTTGATTATGTAGAAGGGGTCACTGTAAGGTCTGAAACGGGAACGGTTATCTTTCCAACATTAGAGCCTTTTGGTCGGGATTTGCAAACGAAATTGTCAGCTTCTGAAGATGCTATTTTTGTATTCAACGAATTGTATACAACCACACCAACCCAGGCGAGAACCAATTTCCAAAACAAAGACAAATACCTGCTAAAGGGGTATTACAAATCAGATGCCAGTGAGGGCATTTCTTTAGGAGCGTTCAACGTTCCCAAAGGATCAGTAAAAGTTACTTCCAATGGGATTCTGCTGAGCGAAGGTTCAGATTATGTGGTGGATTACATGAGTGGACGGGTTCAAATCATCAACCCCGCCATTGAAGCATCTGCTGCGCCAGTTCAAGTTTCACTAGAAAACAACACCCTGTTCAACCAACAGACAAAACGATACATTGGAATCGATGTAGCACATAAGTTTTCGGATAAATTTTTAATGACAGCAACGTATTTGAATGTCAACGAGCGTCCCTTGACACAAAAAGTAGCCTTTGGATCGGATCCGATCAACAATACGATGTTGGGAATGAGCATGACCTATGATTCGGAAATGCCTTTTTTGACGAAGTTGGTCAATAAATTGCCCTTTCAAGATACGGATGTTCCTTCTAGACTCTCTCTGCGAGGAGATGTTGCCTATCTGAAACCGGGAACGCCAAGCGGCATCGACCTCGGAGGAGAAGCGACCACGTATATCGATGATTTTGAAGGTTCTCAAATCCCCATCAGCTTGATGGATACCAATGCATGGAAATTGTCAAGTACCCCAGTAAACGACGCTGGTAGTGGCGTTTCTTTTGATTTTGGTAGCGATTTGGCAGGTGTGGAAAGTGGAAAACAACGTGCCAAACTCGCTTGGTACAGCATCGACCGTCTTTTTTACGGGGGCTCTTCCTTGCAACCTTCGAATATTGACAATGCAGAATTGTCCAGAGCAGAAGTCAGTAGGGTGGAAGTCGACGAGCTCTTCCCACAAACGGATTTGGACATCACCCAAACCAATATATTAAGAACCTTTGACCTCTCGTACTTCCCAAGTGAGCGAGGGAGCTACAATTACGATACCAATACAAATCCTGACGGTTCTTTGTCCAATCCACAAGACCGTTGGGGAGGGATTACCAGAGGTCTGACGACCAACGATTTCGAAAGAGCCAATGTGGAATACATACAGTTTTGGATGCAGGACCCTTATGAAAACTATTCCATCACTCCTGAAGAAGGCGGGCCCCTCAACGGGTTGCCTATCAAAGAGGGAGACTTGTATTTCAACCTAGGAAATATTTCAGAAGATGTTTTGAAAGACGGTCGCAAGATGTATGAAAACGGTATGCCAGAAAGCGGTGCACCTGACAACACAGAACCTACCGATTGGGGTGTGGTTCCGACCAACAAATCTTTCTTGTACACCTTTAATGAAATCGATGCAGATCGATTGGTACAAGATGTGGGATTGGACGGATTGGGAGATGCGGGCGAGCAATTAAAATTCCCAAACTTTTCGAGCTCGGATGATCCTTCTTCAGACAACTACCGCTTTTTTAGGGGCAGTCAATACGATCAAGAAAGCGCCTCGATCCTTAAGAGGTACAAAGACTTCAACAACACCCAAGGAAACTCTCCAACTGCCGGTTTGAGCTCGGAGTCTTTTCCCACATCGGCGACTACAGTTCCCGATGTCGAAGACGTGAACAAAGACCAAACAATGAACGCCATCGATGCGTATTACCAATACCGCGTTTCTTTGAATGCTTCCGACTTGGTGGTCGGTCAAAATCACATTGTGGACACAAAAAAGGTGATAAGAACGTCCAGTACTGGCAATGGTGATTCCAAATCCATTACGTGGTATCAGTTTCGAATTCCAATCAATACGGGGACGCCCGTGGGAGGAATTGCAGATTTCAATTCCATTCGGTTTGCACGCATGTTTTTGACTAATTTCAAAACGCCAGTTGTACTTCGTTTTGGACAGCTGCAATTGGTCCGAGGCGATTGGAGGCGCTATGCCAAAAATTTACACGGAGGCCTTCCTGTTGCTTCTGACGATTTGGACACCCAGGAACTGAACAACTTTTCGGTAGGGGTTGTCAATATCCAAGAGAATGACACCCGAGACCCAATTCCTTATGTGTTGCCTCCGGGCATTGTAAGAGAACAATTGCAAGGGAGTACTTCCATTCAATACCAAAACGAACAATCCCTCTCAATGGTGGTAAAAGCATTGGAACCTGGGGAAGCAAGGGCTATTTTTAAAAATACAATTACAGATCTGCGCATGTTTAAAAAGTTAAAGATGTTTGTACATGCAGAGGGGCTCAACGGCTTGGAGCTCAATGACAACGAACTCATGGCTGTTTTGAGAATTGGATCGGATTTGAACGACAATTTTTACCAGTTAGAGGTTCCTTTAAAAGCAACTTCATTTGGCAGTTTTTCTCCGGACGCTATTTGGCCGGCATCCAACAGTTTTGAAGTAGATTTGGAAGCTTTGGCCAAACTCAAAGTCGAACGTTATGGGGCGCTTGGTGCTTCCAATTTCAATCAGTTGTATCCTTTGCCTGTCGAAGACGAAGAAGCAATCAAGCGGATGCGAGTCAAAGGAAGTCCAAACCTCTCCAACATCAAAACCATCGTTTTGGGCGTTAAAAATATTTCCAAATCCAATCAAAGTGCTGAAGTCTGGTTCAACGAATTGCGGGTAGCTGGCTTTGATAACCAAGGTGGTTGGGCTTCTGTTTTAACTGCCAATGCGAATTTTGCAGAGTTGGCAGATGTCGCTTTGACCGGAGGCATTCAGACCATGGGCTTTGGAAATGTAGAACAACGTGTCAATGAAAGAAGTCAGGAAAATGTCAAACAGTACGGAGTGTCTACTAACATAAATATCGGACAATTGATGCCTAAGAATTGGGGCATTAAGATCCCGATGAGTTATGCCGTTTCTGAAGAGTTTAGAGACCCCAAATACGACCCTCAGTTCCAAGATGTGTTGTTTGAGGATGCCAAAGAAATCAATGAAAACAGTAAAAACGCAACAGACTATACCAAAAGGAAGAGCATTAGTTTTATCAATGTAAGAAAAGAAAGGACAGGGGAAATAAAAAAAGCACCCATGCCTTATGATGTTGAAAATTTTTCGGTTTCCTATAGTTACAACGAACAGTTCCACAAAGATTACAACATCCAAAAACATTTGGTGCAGGACGTTCGGACAGCCGCCAATTACGCCTTTAGTTTTCCATCGAAAACCATAGAGCCTTTTAAAAAGGCCTCGTTTTTTAAAGACAAGAACTACTTGGCTTTGCTGCGTGATTTCAATTTCAACTTGTTGCCTTCCTCTATTGGAGTAAACTCGAGTATCCTTCGAAGTTACAACGAACAGCTCTCGCGAAACTTGGTTCCCGGATTGCCACAATTGCCGACTTTGAAACAACGCAATTTCTTGTTCGATTGGGATTATACAATCGGGTACAATTTGACCAAAGCTTTGAAATTGAATTTCAGAGCCGCCAACAAACACATTTACGACGCTTTCGAGTTGGACGAAGAAACTTCTGATGAGGTTACCTTGTTTAGCAATTTCTTTGATTTGGGAAGGGTCAATAACTATAGCCAAAAATTGGATGCCACGTATAAAATTCCGATTGACAAATTGCCCTTACTGAGTTTTGTCTCAGCAGACTACACCTATGCTGCCGATTTTGAATGGCAGGCAGGGTCTCAGTCTTTTTTAGAGAGTGTAGGAAATACAATTCAAAATGCCAACACCCACAATTTGTCTGCCAATTTCAACATGAAAACATTTTACAAAGAGGTGGGATTGGACAAGTTGTTTGCTCCAAAAAAGAAAAAAGCCAAAAAGGCGGTCAAAAAAAGCGGCAAACCAAAATTTGCATCTCGCGCTCGCAAAAGAGGCATCGGCAAGTCTAAAAAGAAGAAATCTACCAAGCAGAAAATATTTGACGCAACACACGGCCTATTAACCTCCGTAAAAACCATCCGGATGAGTTATACGGAAAACAACGGAACCCAATTGCCCGGCTATGTGCCTACGGTTGGATTTCTTGGAAGAGATCCGTATGCTGGAGGGTTGGCTCCCACACTCGGCTTTGTCTTTGGTAGTCAGGTAGACATCCGTCAAAGGGCATTGGAAAACAATTGGTTGACCACGCGGAATATAAATTACGCAAACGATGTGGATGACGATCCTTATTACAGCAGAAGCTATGCGCAAACGCACTATGAGAAATTGGACCTCACGGTTGCCGTCAAACCCATCAAAGATTTGGACATTACCCTTTTGGCCAATAGGATACAAACGAGCAATCTTTCTCAACAGATAGACGCCGTCACGAATAGAAACGGTACTGAGGAGGTGTCCGATGATTTTTTAGCGCTTGAAAACACCCAGCTGGCTCAGACCGGAAATTTCAGCATGAGTTACAACATGATCAAAACTGCTTTTGACGGCAATGGAGATGGCACTTTTCAAAAATTCATTGAAAATAGAAACACCATTCAATCGCGTTTGGCTTTTGTAAATGGGCTGGAGACGAATGGGTATGGATTGAACAGTCAAGAGGTGTTGCTACCTGCATTTACAGCAGCCTATGGTGGGACTTCAGCGAGTTCTGAAGGACTGAGTCCCTTTAAAAACATCCCTTTGCCCAATTGGAGAATGACATACAAGGGACTGATGAAGATGAAATGGTTTAAAAAGAAGTTTTCCAGCTTTGTGGTTACCCATTCCTACAAGTCTTCCTACACCATAGGCAACTACAGCAACAACATTCAGTACAAAGAGGATTCAAATGGCATTCCATCTACAGATGTAAATGGAAATTATTTTTCTAAAAATACCATTTCAAATATCAGTTTGATAGACGCTTTTTCTCCCTTGGTCAAAATAGATTTTAAACTTAGAAATTCCCTTTCTTTTCGAGGCGAGGTCAACAAAGACAGGGCCATGAGTTTGAACTTTAACAACAACACTCTTTCGGACATTCGTGGAACCGAATACGTATTTGGCTTGGGCTATCGCATTAAAAATTTACAACTCAGGTCTTCGAGAGGACGCAATAGAGGACAACTAAAGGGGGACCTCAATATGAAAGCCGATGTCTCATTGCGACAAAATTTAACATCGATACGGACAATTGACACCCAAAGTACTCAGATCACAGGAGGGCAAGATATCTTTACGTTGAAATTTTCAGCAGATTACAACATGAGTAAAAATTTGATTGCGACATTTTATTACGACCAAACGGCTTCCAAATATGCGATTTCAACGTCTTTCCCAAGAACCTCTATCAGTGCGGGCTTGAGCATTACGTACAACATTGGAAACTAATCGACAAATCCATCAAGCGAATAGCAATTAAACAACTATCAAACATATAAAAATGAAGATACCAGCAGATTTAAAATACACAAAAGACCACGAATGGGTCCGCGTGGAAGGAGCCCTTCTCATAATCGGAATCACAGATTTTGCCCAAAGTGAGCTGGGAGATATTGTTTATGTAGACGTAGATACTTTGGACGATACTGTGGCGGCGGATGCGGTTTTCGGTTCTGTAGAAGCAGTAAAGACCGTTTCGGACCTGTTTATGCCCATCGCCGGAGAAGTTGTGGAATTCAACGAAGCCTTGGAAGATGCTCCTGAAATGGTCAATACAGACCCCTATGGTGAAGGCTGGATGATCAAAGTAAAACCGGAAGACTTGTCTCAATTTGAAACCCTATTAGATGCAGATGGATACAAAGCACTCATCGAAAATTAAATACTTCATCAGTGCACTGGCTGTTACCGCTCTGATCGCTTATTTGAGTTTGGTAAATCTTCGGATCCCCAAAGTGTCATTCCTGTCTTTTTCTGGGATGGATAAGTTGGAACACATAGCGGCTTATTTTGTGTTGACGTATAGTTGGTTGTTGGCAGTCGAAAATAAAAGCAGTCCTTCCAAGTTGAGAAATTGGGTTGTGTTGTTTGTCTTTTTATTTGGTTTGTTGCTAGAAATCTTACAAGCTTTTCTCACGGAGTACCGAATTGGAGAGGTGTTCGATTTACTCGCCAATTCAATGGGGATTGTTTTTGCATTTTTATTTTTTGACAAATTGAAACCTTTTTTTAGAAAATGGTTTTAAAAAAAAGCACCTAAGGGTCTTGTTATTTTTTCAGAAAGGAGTGCGGACCAAAAAGCCTGTCGGAAATCCCTAAAAGAGGTTGGTTTTAAATAGGGAGTCTAATGAATTCCAAAAACCCCTTTTTTTATAAGATCAGACTTGTGTAAGTCATCCTAAAATTAGTAAATTAGCAAACTGATTAATTTTTCAAAAATGGAAATAAAAAAACATCCAAAGTCCAATTTAGAAAACTACACCAAGTTGTTTATACAACTGGGCTTGGTATTGGCACTTTTTTTTGTATACGTAGGGATAGAGCACAAAACATACGACAGAGTCGTAGACGATTTGGGCCTTGCTTCCTTGTCTGGTGAAGAGGATGAAGAGATGGTCGTCACTCAGCGTTTGGAGCCTGTAAAACCTCCACCGCCACCACCGCCACCAGCTCCAGAAATCATCGAGATTGTTGAAGATGAAAAGGAAGTGGAAGAAACCGTCATCGAGTCTACAGAAACGAGTGAAGAAGAAGCTGTTGAGGTAGAAGAAATTATTGAAGAGGACGAAGGAGAAGATATGATTGAAGACGTTCCTTTTGCAATCATTGAAGATGTCCCCGTATTTCCAGGATGTGAAAGAGGAAACAAAGCAGAAAAGAAAGCTTGTTTTTCTAAAAAAATCAGCAGGCACATCATTCGTAAATTTGACTCGAGTTTGGCAGCCGACTTGGGCTTGTCCTCCGGAAAAAAGCGAATTTATGTGATGTTTAAAATTGACAAGACGGGCGCTATTACAGAAGTACGTGCAAGAGCACCCCATCCAAGATTGCAGAAAGAAGCTGAAAGAGCTGTTAAAACACTGCCAAGAATGATTCCAGGAAAACAACGAGGAAGACCTGTAGGGGTTCGTTATTCGTTGCCCATTGCATTTATGGTTGAGTAACAATCGCTTATAATTGATACAAAAAAGGATGCCTACTAGGCATCCTTTTTTTTTGTGCTTATTCCAAGTACTTTGTTCCTTACTCAATCGGAGAAGACTAGGAATTTTGGAATTTTTAAGGATTATGTCGTATTTTCGCTATTCAACAATACGTATTTTGAGAAAATGAAATTGGAAGACACCTATTTTGCACATGAAACAGCGGTCCTCGATGCAGGTTGTTCTATTGGATCACAGACTAAAATTTGGCATTTTAGCCACATCATGAGCAATGCTGTTATTGGAGTGGGCTGTAACATTGGACAAAATGTGGTAGTGTCTCCCGAAGTGGTTTTAGGAAACAATGTCAAAGTCCAAAACAACGTGTCTATTTATACCGGTGTTAGCTGCGAAGACGATGTGTTTTTAGGCCCTTCTATGGTGTTTACCAATATTAATAATCCGAGGAGCGCCATTGTTCGGAAAACGCAATACAGGAGTACAAAAGTTTGCAAAGGTGCGAGTATTTGCGCCAATGCCACGGTGATTTGTGGCAACACCATTGGAGCTTATGCAATGGTTGGTGCGGGTGCTGTCGTAACCAAAGAAGTCCTGCCTTATGCATTGGTCGTTGGCAACCCTTCCCGTCAGATCGGTTGGGTCAGTGAATACGGCCACCGTTTGGATTTTGGAAACTCAGGCGAAGCCACCTGTCCCGAAAGTCAAGAGACCTATGTATTGCAAGCCAATCGAGTGCAAAAGCTTTGAGTAGTTGCTTATTTCTCAAAACGTTCCAAACCTTCTTGCAACCATTTCAAATAGCTCCTTTTGTCGGTGTATTTTTCAGGATGATTTAACAATTCCATATCAGGAGAGAGTTGAACATAAAAGGGTTGCGATGCCGTGGCAAAGTTGATGGCTTGTAGCGTAGCCCATTTGGAACCGACGGTACGAATTTTTTTGATTTTTCCATTCGCCTTTTGGTAGTCAAATTGCAGTTCTTTGGGTAACTCTTTACGGTCGTCAACATACAAGGAAATCAAAACAAATTTTTCGAGCTCTTTGTATACCTCAGGAGCACTCCAAACATTCTCTTCCATCTTTCGGCAATTTACACAAGCCCATCCTGTAAAATCCAAGAGAATTGGTTTTTGTACGGATTTTGCATAGGCCCGTCCTTCCTCAAAATCTTTGAAGCAATTCAACTCCAAAGGACATGCTGTCTTTGTTTTTTGAAGGCTGTAAAATTTGGGTGGGGCAAAACCGCTGAGCGCGTTGAGTGAAGTGTTGAATAGCAGTCCCGAAATTAAATAAGCAGCAAAGAGAAAAGAAGCCGTACCAGAGGCAATTCTGACGCCACTGAGTTTTTGAATAGGGGCATCGTGTGGAAACTTGATTTTTCCAATCAGATATAAGGCCAATCCAATAAAGATTAAGATCCAAAGCCCGACAAAGACTTCTCTTTTTAAGAACCCCCAATGGGCCACCATGTCTGCATTGGATAGAAATTTTAGGGCCAAAGCAATTTCCAAAAAACCGAGCACAACTTTTACGGTATTCAGCCATCCACCGGATTTGGGCAAGGTATTGAGCCAGTTGGGGAACAACGCAAACAAGGTAAACGGCAAGGCCAAGGCAGTCCCAAAACCCACCATGCCAAAGGTGAGTTGCAGCGCCCCTCCATCAGAAGACAAGGCCCCTACCAAAAGAGAGCCAAGGATAGGGCCGGTACAGGAAAAAGAAACAATCGCCAAAGTCAAAGCCATAAAAAAGGTGCCAACAATACCGCCTATATTCGACGCATTGTCCATCTTATTGGACCATGAATGTGGCAAGGTGAGGTCGAAATACCCAAAGAAGGAAATTGCAAAAAAGAGAAAAATCACAAAGAAGAAGACATTGAGCCAGACATTCGTCGAGATGCTATTTAAAATTTCGGGATCCAAAGAATCTAAAAAGTGGAAGGGCAGACTCAATAACAAATAAATGACTGTGATAAATAGCCCGTACAAGAGGGCGTTGGAAATTCCTTTTTTTCGGTTTTTCGTTTGTTTTGTAAAGAAGGAGACGGTCAAGGGGATCATCGGAAAGACACAGGGAGTCAACAAGGCGATGAGTCCTCCAAAAAAACCTAATAAAAAGAGGGTTGTCAAGTCTTTGTCTTCTTTTTTAGTCTTTGAATTGGAATCCAAAAACTCTTCGCTATTTTTCAGTTTTAAATTCAGCGCTTCCGTCTGTGCTTTGCTGCCGGCACCAACTGTTTTCTGTTGGTCGGTAACAGGAGTGTTTTCAAAGAAAAACATCAGTTCTTCACCAGGCTCAAAAGTACAGGCTACATCATTGCATGTTTGATAAGTAGCGATCGCTTTGATCGGTGTTTTTATGTTGGAAGTCAAAGAAATGCGTTGTCTAAAAACGGCTTCTTTTTCAAAATAGGCAGTTTCCATGTCAAAGATTTCTTCATAGGACTGCCGGGTTTTCCCTTGCAGAGTCTCTCCAATTAATTGGAAATTGTTTTGGGGGTTTTCGAAAGAGATTTCAGTGGCCAAGGGGCCTCCTTCAGGCAGGTGTTGCGAGTACAGATGCCAACCTTCTTTTAGGGAGGCTTTCAGAACCAATACGTATTCGGAAGCGTTCTCTTGTTCAATGTGGGTCTCCCATGAAAGCGTACTTTCCTGACCAGAAAGTTGAAGAACAATTCCTGTTAAAAACGTGAGGGTCGCAAGTAATTTCTTCATTCTTTTTTGGGGTTCTAAAAGTTTTCGAAAACGACGATGTCTCTTTGCAAGGCTTCGCTAACGATGTGCTTTTGCATTTAATTTTTTAGTGAGATTTTTAAAATATGGGTTGTTTTCTCGCTTACTTTGAAACGTTCGTCCAATCGCTTTCCAATAATCCAAACAATTGCATCGTCGTTGCAGAGCAACCAGGTTTTTTCTTTTTCAAACAGCGAGAATTTTTCATCCTTAAAATATTTGCTCACTTTTTTCCTGCCAGTCATGCCAATGGGGTAAAAGTAATCTCCTTTTTTCCATTTTCGGACGCACAAATCTCCTTTTAACAAATTTTTATCTAGGTATGCGGTGTTCTCATGGAAGGCTCCTGTCTTGGAAGTTTCTTCAAGGGACAAGTTGATAGGAGATTTGATTTTGGAGCTGTTTTGAGGAAAGAAGATACCGCTTTCTTGAAGTTCTTCGATTGGGATCAAGAGGAGTTCCCCTCGGTTTTTTAATAGCCGGTGTGTCTTTGAAAAAAGTTGTTTTCCCGCTTGTGCTTCAAGTAGTTGAGCAAGGTCTTTGCTGGAATTGAATCCATAGGATTTCAGCAACTCATAGAGGTGTGCTTTGGGATTTTTGAGCGCTTGAATTTTTTTGACGTCTATTTCCAGCATTCCTGAAGCTACTTTTGTGACGACTTGTTTTTCGATGTTTTCAATGCGGTCTTGAATCAAAAGTTGACTTTGCTGCAGGTTTTCGAGGGTGTTGCCAAAGGATTTTAGTAAGCTGGGATTGAGTTCTTTCAATACCGGAACGATTTTGTGTCGAACTTTGTTGCGAATGTATTTGATGGATTTGTTGCTTCGGTCTTCTCTCCATCCGATGTTGTTTTTTTTAGCGAAGTCAAAAATCTCATCCCGTGTGAATTTCAGCAATGGCCGAACCGTTGATTCGTTGACTTCAGGAATACCCAGAAGGCCATCTAGTCCCGTTCCTCTAGAAAGGTTGATTAAAAAGGTTTCGAGAGCATCTTCTTTGTGGTGTCCTGTCAAGATGAAGTCAATGTTGCGTTCTTTCTTTACCTTTTGAAACCAATCGTACCGCAATTTTCTAGCGGCCATCTGAATGGAAACTTTGTATTCATCGGCATAGGCTTCGGTCTCAAAATTGACAGAAACCACAGGGATTTTCATGGAAGCTCCTAGGTTTTTTACAAAAAGAGCATCGAGATCACTTTCAGTTTCTCTCAGTTGAAAATTGCAATGGGCGATGGTGCAATTTTTAGCGTACTTGCGCATCAAATGCAGCATCACAACACTGTCCAGTCCTCCAGAAATGGCAAGTAGGAGCGAACGTGTTTGTAAGAGGGGGAAGTTTTCTTTAAGGTGTTTGTCGAAATTTTCGAGCACAGGTATTGGTTTGTTTGATTTTTGTAAGCAAAGATTGTCGGTTTTTGCTATTCAAATATAAGAATTTACGACATAGGAACGCCGATTCTTTTTTAGCGAATGTCCAAAGCAATGTAAAATTCTTTTTCAGCGCAAAACTTCTCGCATGGCCTTTGCTTTTAAGAGGCATTCTTCCCATTCTTTTTCTGGAATGGATTGTGCGGTGATGGCACTCCCAACGGAGAAAGAGGTGTATCGGTTTTCTCGGTTGTACAAAATGCTGCGAATCACTACGTTGAAGTCAAAGTCTCCTTCGGGGCTAAAATAACCGATGGATCCGGAATACAAACCTCTTTTGGTTTCTTCTTCTTTTTCGATAAGTGTCATTGCGGCTACCTTTGGGGCTCCTGTCATGCTTCCCATGGGATAGGTGTTTTGAAGAAGCGTTACGGGATGGGTTTTTGGAGGCACTTTAGAGCGAATGGTGGAGATCATTTGATGTACCTGTTGAAAGCTATAGACTTCGCAAAGTTCTTCTACATGTACACTCCCTTTATGAGCGATTCGTGAAAGGTCGTTTCGAACGAGGTCTACGATCATAATGTTTTCCGCCTTTTCTTTGGTGTCGTTTTGAAGTTGCTGTTTGATAAGCGCATCTTCTTCTTTCGAGGCAGCTCTTTTTGCAGTCCCTTTGATGGGTTGTGAGATAAGAGTGTCTTTTATTTTTTTTAGATAGCGCTCTGGCGATGCGCAAAGGGCATGTTTGTTTTGGCACTTTAAAAAAGCGGCAAAAGGCGCTTTTGAAATTCGGTTCAAATTGCGGTATACGAGCAAGGGGTCAATCGTTGTTTTTTCTGTGTAAAACTCTTGGCAAAAATTTGCCTCATAGAGGTCGCCTCTATGGATGTGATCTAAAAAACGCGCTGCTTTTTGGAGGTAAGATTTTTTAGGAATCCGAGATTGAATCTCGATCTTTTGTTGTGCGGGTGTGACTTTGGGTTCTTTAGTTTGTTTGATTTCGTAAAAATCCTCCGAAATCTCGTCTTCAAATGCCAATAGGTATTTGAAAACAAGCTGTCCTTTTGAAACAAAGATGAGTTTTTGAGGTTGGAAAAAATACAAATCCGGAAAATCCAGCTGATCGTGGTTTTCCGAAGTCAGTTGTTCGACGTCGTTTTTCAAATCGTAGCCTAAAAACCCAAAAAGGTAGTCTTTGTATTTGGACTGAAAAGTTTTCAATTGCTCAAAAGCATTTTTAGAGGAGCTTAAGAGCTCGTTTTGAACACCGACAGCCAAAACGCCTTCGTACTCTGTGTATTTTCCGGTGTGGTTGTTTGAGTCCAACCATACGATGGTTTCAAATTTCTGCGCCCAATTTAAGATTTGTTCTTTGACAAATGAGCTGTTTTGAATGTTGAAATGAGTGGCTGTTCTTCGCATGAGATGATTGTAAATCTGCTGCTTTTCAAATTCTTTGATGAAAAGCTTCAAAGGTACTTATTAGTTTTGAAAACTGGGTATCTCTTTTTGTATTTCAAAGAAGGGAAGTGATTTGTAAGGCATTGTTTTTTGAAATTCCTGGCCGCGCTTTCAATTCAATACCTCTTTGTTGGCCAACTGAAAGGTAGGAACAAACACCTTAAAAGTAGATTTGTCCGAATAATTGACCATGTTGAAGTGTCCTTTCATCGCGCCAATCGAAGAAACCAGCAAGCAGTTGGATTGGTAGGTATATCGTTCGTCGGGTTCTAAAACTGGAATCTGTCCCACAACTCCATCACCGATGACGATTTCATTTTGATTGAGACTGTCATAAATCTCCCACTTTCTAGAGAGCAATTGAACAATGTCATTGCTTTGGTTTTCGATAGTGATATAATAACTAAAAGCATAGAGCAATACCTCCTTTTGAAGGTGCCTTCCCTCGTACTTTGTTTGTACGGAAATTTTGATTCCTTTTGTTATTTTTTCAACCATCCTGCAGCGAATTCTAATCAAATATACTAAAATTAGAACTTTATTTAAAACTATTTTTCAACTTGGAAGTGCTTTTTTTTGGGAAGGAAATCGTGCTACTGACGGCTATTGATTTTTGCGACGCCTATGATTTCCGAAATTCGAGCGCCAAAAGGTTTGAAATAGACTAGTACGGTATAGTCGTTTTCGGTCTCGTAAAAAGAACCTTCTACGTATCTTGTGCTTACTTGGTTTTTCTCCAAGGTTGCAAAGGTGTAATTGTAAAAGCCTTGTTTTAGCTGGAGAGTGGCTTCTAACATTTGGCTGTCTTCATTAAAACGCAGCATGTTTTCGTCTTCCAAAGCATAGTTGTTAAAAGCGCCATAGACATAGATTTTTTCTTTTGGGTTTTTGGATTGGGTGTCCAGGGAAAAGTGTATCCAGGTATAATCACTTTCGGTAGCTGCATCGACGCCATTCAAGGTACGGATAACAAAAGACCCATTGATGTCAGGAAAATAGGTATAGGGAAGAGCTGCTCTGGGAAGTGTTGGGTAAAGATAGGTGTGGTATCCATTTTCTTTTATGTCAATCCCTGCAATATTTACATTGGTCCCGGTGATATTTTTACTGTCAAAATTTAAAAATTCATTTCGCCCATAAAAGCTCGTTTCCTCGTTGTATTGGTAGACAATTTCGTTTTTTTTGTAAAATTGAGGACGGAGGTCTTTTTTGATGAAATTCCAATCGTTGTTTTGCAAGACACAGATTTTCAATTCTTGGGAAGGCTTGTTAAAAATTAAATTGGGGTGCAAAATTGAAAATTGCACCACTTGTTTGGTGTCGATGTTTTTCAAGTTTCGATCCCGGATGCTTTTGGCACTGATGTTGACTTTGGGCTCATAGATCACAAATCTGCGTTGTACACAAATTTCCTCCTCTTCATTGAGGATGGTAAGTAGGTAATTTCCACTTGCTTTGATACGGGTATTTTGGTTGGGGATTTGAAAATAATGGTGTGTGAAAATTTGGAGCGTATTGAAAGACGTTTTGAAATCTTGAATTTCAAAACTGTCATAGCCGTCGATGTATAGGGTTGGGTTTGTGCCTGAAACTTCCCAGTTGTAATTGCAATGGGCAATGTGGTAGCTGTAATTTTTTTGATCTGCTTCCAAGTCGTCAAAGGAAATAAAAAGCGGTTCTCCGAGCCTAAAAATAGGGTTGGAATTTTCATTGTTTTCTGTTTGGAGTTGCACGCTTTTGACAAAGCTAGCGGTGAAGTTTTGCCCAGTTATTTGGGGTGAAAAAAGGAAAAAAACCAAGGAGAAAAAAAGAAAATTTTTGAACATTCAAAATGAGTTTATAAAGTGTAAATGTACAACTATTGTCTTTGCATGCCAAGTGAGGTTTTTGTTTTTTATTGCCAGGACAAAGGTTTGGTTTTGAATTGAATTAGGAGGGGATGCGCTTATGAAATACCGCTTTTCAAGCAGGCATGCCCAATTTTAAAATCTCGGTTTTTGGGGGAATTACTTCCTTGCAAATGGCTTTCAAATCAAGCCGTGATTTGAAAGGATAATTCCAGTTATTTAGAACGATTATAAATAAAGAGCAATCTCTAAGATAAAGTGTTTGTTTTGTGGGAGGAACCCTTCAAAATAATTAAATTTGCAACGTTTTTAAAACAGATTAACTTAAATTCTAAATATGTCAGAGGACATTCGAATAAAAAAAGGCTTATCCATTAAGCTGAAAGGCAAGGCAGAGGAAGTAATTTCTGCGGCTCCTCGTTCCAGAATTTTTGCAATACAACCAAAAGATTTTCACGGAATCACCCCCAAGCTGACTGTAAAAGTTGGAGATAAGGTTTCTGTAGGAACCGTTTTGTTTTATTCAAAATCCAACGAACAGATCAAATTCACTTCTCCAGTCAGTGGTACGGTAAGTGAAATCAAAAGAGGTGCAAAAAGAAGAATTTTAAAAGTGGTCATTGAGGCAAAAGCCGAAGACGACTTTGTGGATTTTGGCAAAGAAGACCCAAAAGGACTCTCTAAAGAGCAAGTGCTCACCAAAATATTGGACAGCGGTTGTTGGCCTTTTGTCAATCAACGTCCATACGATGTGATTGCCAATCCAGCTGACGAACCCAAAGCGATTTTTATCTCTTCTTTTGACACGGCTCCTTTGGCTTCAAGTTATGCCTTTTCAATCAAGGAACAAGAAGCTGCGTTTCAAGCAGGTGTGAATGCTCTTTCAAAGTTGACACAGGGAAATGTACATTTGTCAGTCAACAACACTCCCACATTTTTTGACAAAACAGAAAATGCGGTTTTGCAAAATGTAACAGGAAAACATCCTGCAGGAAATGTAGGTGTTCAGATTTCAAAAATAGCCCCGATCAACCAAGGAGAAAAAGTTTGGACGGTGAATCCTCAAGATGTTGTGATCATCGGAAATCTTTTCTTGACGGGTCAGTTCAGGCCTTACAGAACCATCGCTTTGGCAGGTTCTGAAGTAACAGCACCTCAATACTACCAAGTAACCTTGGGTCAGGAAGTCGCTTCTTTGTTGGAGGGAAAAATCAACGAAGACAATACAAGAATTATTTCTGGAAATGTATTGACAGGAGCTACAATTGCTTCCAAAGACGAGTTTTTAGGTTTTTATAGCAACGAAATTTCTGTCATCCCAGAAGGAAATGTATACCGCATGTTCGGTTGGATTCCTTTTGTAGGAAGTGGGAAAATTCACAGTGCTTCAAGAACCTCTTTTTCTTGGTTGTCGTCCAACAAGGAATACACACTCAATACCAATATGAACGGAGAAGAACGTGCCATGGTGGTAACTGGAGAGATGGAAAAAGTCTTTCCAATGGATATTTTTCCAATGCAATTGCTCAAAGCCGTCATGGCGAATGACATTGAAAAAATGGAAAATTTAGGTATTTACGAAGTAGCTCCTGAAGATTTCGCATTGATTGATTATGCAAGTTCTTCAAAAGTTGAAGCACAAAAAATCATCAGAGAAGGTTTAGATTTAATGATAAACGAAGTAGGATAATGGGATTTATTAGAAATACATTTGACAAATACAAACCTCTTTTTGACAAAGGAGGAAAGTTAGAAAAATTTGCCCCTGGGTTCAATGCCTTCGACACGTTGGTCTTTGTTCCAAACCACACGACACATGAAGGAGCACATATCCGAGATGGCGTCGACTTAAAGCGCGTCATGGTCACGGTTATTTTTGCCATGATTCCCGCCTTGCTATTTGGAATGTGGAACGTCGGTTACCAGCATTTCTCTCAGTTGGGAGAAGCAGGAACCTTTTTGGACTACCTGCTCTATGGTTCTTTTAAATTCATTCCAATGATTGCCGTTTCTTACGGAGTTGGATTGGGAATTGAATTTGCTTTTGGGATTTTTAGAGGCCACGAGATCAACGAAGGGTATTTGGTGTCAGGAATGTTGATTCCTTTGATCATGCCCATCGATTTGCCGCTGTGGATGTTAGGAGTCTCCGTTGCTTTTGCCGTATTAATAGGTAAAGAAGCCTTTGGAGGAACGGGAATGAACATTTTGAATCCTGCTTTGGTTGCCAGAGCTTTCGCTTATTTCTCCTATGCCCCAAGCATGTCGGGTGACAAGGTGTGGGTAGCAGATGCAAGCACAGTAGATGCCATTTCTGGAGAAACCATTTTGGGCTCATTGGCTTCTGGGAATTCAGAACTTAGTTACAGTGTTTTGGACATGTTCCTTGGATTTATTCCGGGTTCTGTGGGAGAAACGTCTGTCTTGATGATCTTGATTGGAGCCGCTTTCTTGTACTTTACAGGAGTGGCCAGTTGGAGAATCATGCTGTCCTCTTTGATTGGAGGTGCTGTCATGGCACTTCTCTTTAACCTTGTCGGTGTTGCCTATCCAGACAATGCGTTGTTGAACTTCCCTTGGTGGCAACACCTGTTGGTAGGCGGCTTTGCATTTGCCATTGTATTTATGGCCACTGATCCTGTTTCAGGAGCTCAGACCAACAAAGGAAAATGGGTATACGGTTTTTTAATTGGCTTTTTAGGAATCATGATTCGCATCATCAATCCTGCTTACCCTGAAGGAATCATGATGTCGATCTTGTTGCTCAATGTGTTTGCACCTACGATTGATCATTACGTCATTGAAGGCAATATTAAGAAACGCAAAAAACGTCTAAAAACAGCTTAAGAAATGGATAAGAATAGCAATATATATACGTTTGTTTTTGCAATTGTCATGGTGACACTCATCGCAGGATTGTTGTCCTATACAGCGACGAGCTTGAAGCCTTTGCAAGAAAAAAATGTCAAAGCAGAAAAAATGCAAAAGATACTTTCTACCATTGGTGTGGAGGTTTCTAGAGAGGAAGCAGAAGTGAGCTTTGCCACCTTTATCAAGGGACAACTCGCTTTGAAAAAAGACGGAACGGTCGACGCCGCTTCCAACGCCTTCGAGTTGAGCTTGAAAAAAGAAGTAAAGAAGGACGCTGTGGATCAACGTTTTCCACTCTATGTCGCCGAAAAAGAAGGAAAGACATTTTATGTGATTCCTTTGTATGGTGCGGGACTTTGGGATGCCATTTGGGGCTATATCGCCTTGGGCGAAGACAAGAACACCATCATTGGTGCCAACTTTGACCACAAAGCAGAAACACCTGGTTTGGGTGCCGAAATCACCACGGATTGGTTCCAAGCACAATTCAAAGGAAAAACCTTACTAAAGGACCTCAATGCAGGGTATATAGCAGACAACTTTGTATCTGTAAAAGCAATCAAAGGAGGTGCCAAAGCAGAAGACGCACATGGCGTAGATGCCATCTCAGGTGGAACCATTACCTCAGACGGTGTGTCTGACATGGTACAAGAAAGACTGGCCCGTTACCTCCCTTATTTTAAAAACAATTAATCATGGCAGAAGAAAAAGAAGCATTGTTTTCTAAAAAAAATAAAGCGTTGTTGACCGATCCTTTGGATGACAACAACCCCATTTCAGTCCAAGTACTCGGTATTTGTTCTGCCCTGGCGATTACCGTCCAACTAAAACCCGCTTTGGTGATGTCTTTGGCCGTACTCTTTGTCATCATTGCGAGTAATGTGATTGTGTCCTTGATTCGAAATTTGATTCCAAGTAGAATCCGGATCATCGTTCAATTGTTGATCGTGGCCTCTTTGGTGATTTTAGTCGATCAAATCCTAAAAGCATATGCCTATGATGTCAGCAAGGAATTGTCCGTATTTGTCGGTTTGATCATCACCAACTGTATTGTCATGGGACGTTTGGAAGCTTTTGCTTTGGCCAACGGACCTTGGAAATCCTTTTTAGACGGAGTCGGAAACGGCGCTGGTTACGCATTGATTTTGGTGCTAGTAGCCTTCTTTAGAGAATTGTTGGGTTCTGGAAAATTGATGGGTTTTGAAGTCTTAGGTCACAAGGCGAAAACTTTGGCAGAATCTACCGGAGTTTATTCTTTTGGCTATGAAAACAACGGTTTTATGTTGTTGTCACCCATGGCTTTGATCACGGTGGGAATCATCATTTGGATCCAACGCGCAAGAAATAGAAAATTAATCGAAAACTAATAAACAGCATCAACATGGATTTGATCAATATTTTTATAAAAAGTATTTTTATTGACAACATGGTATTTGCCTACTTTTTGGGAATGTGTTCCTATTTGGCAGTATCCAAAACAGTCAAAACAGCAGTGGGTCTTGGAGCAGCCGTCATCTTTGTATTGGTGGTCACCGTACCGGTCAACTTTTTGTTGGACACCTACTTGTTAAAGGCAGGTGCTTTGTCCTGGTTGGGTGCAGATTACGCAAGCATTGACTTGAGCTTTTTGAGCTTTATCATGTTTATCGCGGTCATTGCATCCATGGTGCAATTGGTAGAAATGATTGTCGAGCGTTTCGCTCCAGCATTGTACGGTGCTTTGGGAATTTTCCTTCCATTGATTGCTGTAAACTGTGCCATTTTAGGAGGTTCTTTGTTTATGCAACAAAAAGATTTTTCCAATGTCGGAGAATCTGCAGTATACGGTTTGGGTTCTGGAATTGGATGGTTTTTGGCGATTTTAGCCATTGCAGCCATTCGTGAAAAAATAGCCTATTCCAACATTCCAGCCCCCTTAAAAGGATTGGGAATTACCTTTATCATTACAGGTTTGATGGCGATCGGATTCATGAGTTTTTCAGGAATCAAATTATAAACAAAACTAAGAAAAAGTAGATGACTATAATAGTAAGTATTTTCGTGTTTTTAATTGTAGTGCTCATTTTGGTTGCCATTCTATTGGGAGCCAAAGCCAAGTTACTGCCCTCAGGAAAAGTAAAAATTACGATCAACGGAGAAAAAACGATTGAAGTAGAGACCGGGTCCACTTTGTTGGGGACACTTGGAAACGAAAAAATATTTTTGCCTTCTGCATGTGGAGGTGGAGGTACCTGTATTCAATGTGAGTGCCACGTCCTTTCAGGAGGGGGAGATCCTTTGCCTACAGAAACTCCGCATTTTACGCGTAAAGAGTTGGCGGCAGGAGCTAGATTGGGCTGTCAGGTAAAAGTCAAGAACGACATGGAAATTACCATTCCAGAAGAAATTTTTGGAATTAAAAAATGGAAGGCCAAAGTAGTTTCCAACTACAACGTAGCTTCTTTTATCAAAGAATTCGTGGTAGAAATTCCCGAAGATATGGGTTACAAAGCAGGTGGATACATCCAAATTGAAATTCCAAAGACAGAAGTGAATTTTACCGATATGGACATCACTGCCCACCCACAAGACCATCCAGGTGAGCCTAAAAAGTTCCAAGAAGAATGGGATAAGTTTGGACTGTGGCCAATGGTAATGAAAAATCCAGAAACGGTAGAAAGAGCCTATTCCATGGCTTCTTACCCTGCAGAAGGACGCAACATCATGTTGAACGTTCGTATTGCATGTCCTCCCTTTGACAGAGTCAAAGGTGGTTGGATGGATGTAAATCCAGGGATTGCTTCCTCCTATATTTTCGCAAAAAAACCAGGAGATGAGGTAACCATTTCAGGACCTTACGGAGAGTTTTTTATCAACGAATCCGACGCCGAAATGGTCTATGTTGGTGGTGGAGCTGGAATGGCTCCGATGCGTTCGCACCTTTACGAACTCTTCCACACGATGAAAACAGGACGTAAAGTATCTTATTGGTACGGAGGCCGATCTAAAAGAGAATTGTTTTACTTGCATTATTTTGAAGCGTTGGAAAAACAATTCCCGAATTTTAAAATGCACTTGGTCTTGTCAGAGCCTTTGAAAGAAGACAACTGGAAGGTAAAAGAACATATGGAGGACGAAGGAGATGGTTTTGTTGGATTTGTGCACCAAGCACTGATTGACAATTACCTGAATCACCACGATGCGCCTGAGGACATCGAATTCTATTTCTGTGGTCCTCCGATGATGAACCAAGCCGTTGTCAAAATGTGTGATGACTTTGGAGTGCCACCAGAAAATGTTCGTTTTGACGACTTTGGAGGCTAATTCGTTTAGACATAAAAAAAAATCCCAACACAAATAGTGTTGGGATTTTTTTTTACATTCTACTGTGTTTAAAAATTTCGCTTCAATTCTTTGTTTGTAAATGACTACAAAGCACCAATGATTTGAAGGTTGGTAAATTCTTTGGTCACCACCAAGGAGTTGTTTTCAAACTTCAACTCTTTCAAATCCACAAATTCATTGTCTATCTTGATGGATGCAACCTCAAAAGGGAGTCCGTACAAGTTAATCTTAAACGTGTCGTAAGAAGTGATGTATTCTCCTCTTTTGTGGATGCGTACAATCAATTTGTTGTCCTTTCCTTGTACATTGAATTTTTTCAAGCTGTAACGCCCTTTGGTGTAGTCGTAGCCGTCATTTGCATCTTCGTACAATTCAGAATCTTCTTTCCCTTTTTTATAATAGACATCTAAAGTAAGTTGGTCGATGTTTTTTTCTCCTACGTATTGCTGTACGGGGTATTTCGGAATTACGGCACCTGCTTTTACAAAAATGGGCATACTGTCCAATTCCGCATCTACCCAAGTTTCTTTTCCTCCAGAAATCACTTCTTTGTTCCAAAAATTAAACCATTCTCCTCTTGGGATGTACATGCGACGTCCTTTGGAATTTGGTTCGTTGATGGGGCAGATCAAAATTTGATTTCCACAGACAAACTCATCGGTTCTGTAATGTGTATGGCTGTCCTCTTGGTCAAACAAAACCAAAGATTTCAACATGGGAATGTTATCCTTGGAGTAGTGGTAAAAAGAGGTGTATAAATAAGGCAACAATTCGTAACGAATTTCGATAAACTTCCGAACCACATCTGTAATTTCTTCATCAAAAGCCCAAGGTTCTTGGTCTCCATGATCCCCTGAGGAATGGGTTCTGCAAAAAGGATGAAAAGCACCGAGTTGGATCCAACGCGCATACAATTCTCCGTTTGGTTGTTCTGCAAAGCCTCCGATGTCAGAACCTGCAAAAGAAAAGCCTGACAAGGCCAAGCGCTGTGCTTGAATGTTGGCGATTTGCAAATGCTCCCAAGTGGCGACATTGTCACCCATCCAGGTTGACGTATAACGTTGTGTTCCGGAATAGGCAGATCTGGTGATGACAAAAGGACGTTTTGGGTAGTTGAATTTTTTCAAACCGTGGTAGGTCGCTCTTGCCATTTGCATCCCGTAGATGTTGTGTGCTTTTTGATGACTGCACGGATTGCCGTCGTAATCGTGGCGAACATCTGCTGGAAATGTTTTTCCGGGAACGTCCATCACAGCAGGTTCGTTCATGTCGTTCCAAACCCCTTTGACTCCAATGTCTTCGATGAGCTCTTTGAACAATCCAGCCCACCAAGTTCTCACTTCAGGCCTTGTGAAATCTGGAAAGTAACACTCTCCAGGCCATACCTTTCCTTTCATATAAGGACCGTCGGCACGCTTGCAAAAATAATCTTTGTCCAAAGCTTCTTTAAAGACACTGTATTCGTTGTCAATTTTAATTCCTGGATCGATGATCACGACTGTCTTAAAGCCTTCGTCTGCAAGTTCTTTGACCATTCTTTTCGGATCTGGAAAGTAATCTTTGCTCCATGTAAAACAACGAAACCCTTCCATATAGTCGATGTCTAAATAGATGGCGTCGCAAGGGATTTTTAAATCCCTAAATTTTTGGGTGATTTCTTTTACATTGGATTCTGGATAATAGCTCCATTTGCATTGGTGGTAGCCCAAAGCCCACATAGGAGGCAATTCAGGTGTACCTGTCAAATCGGTATAGCTTTCCACCACATCTTGCATGTGAGGACCGTAGATAAAGTAATAGTTCATTTCACCACCTTGGGCCCAAAAACTCGTCACATTTCTTCTTTCGTGGCAAAAGTCAAAATAGGTTCGGAAGGTGTTGTCAAAGAAAATACCATAGGATTTGTTGTTGTGCAAACCGGTGTAGAAAGGGATGGACTTGTAAATCGGGTCTGTGTCTTTTCCAAAGGCATAGGAATCCGTAGCCCAATTTTCAAAACGCCTTCCTTTGAGGTTTAGGTGTTGTGGTTTGTCACCCAAGCCAAAGTAGCTTTCTCCATTTTGTGCTGCCTTGCTCATCTTGACGATGTCGCCACCGAGCTCGTAACTTTCTTCCCAGTGAAAACCAAGTTCGTCTTCGAGAATCAGCTGGCCATCGACAAGGTCATAAATGGATTTTCTCAAGTCCAATTTGTAGATGTGACACAGTAATTTGGATGTGGTGATGCTGTATTTTTCTTCGTCTTCAGTGATGTCAAGGTGGTTGTAACCACGATTGGCATCGTCGCAAATTGCATAGGAAAAATCGTTGTCGAATTTTCCGACAGTTGTGTATCGAAACCGAAGCATGCTATCACGCAATACGGTCAATTGAAGAATGACGTTGTTCGCGCTTTTGAAGTTCAGGACATCGACATTCTTTTTATAGTCTGTTATTTGGGTTGGAAACAAGTCTCCTTTGTATTCCAATTCGGTATTTAATATCATGTCATTGGGGTTTTAATAGCCTACTAAACTACTTAAAAAAATGAGATTTCACACCCCTATTTGTTTAAAAATAGAGGAGGTTTATTGCGGATTTTTTAATTTACAAGAAATATAAATGGAATTCGATAGCCTCGAAAAAAACAATTTGTTAAGAGCGAAAAGTTTCTTTTTTATTTCGTGATTTTAAAGAGGATTATTCCCAGAGGAGGGATTGAAATCTTTGCAGAGTTCGACTTGAAATGCCATGGTTTTTTGTCAATTTTTATTTTGTCAGGATTGCCAATGCCACTTCCTCCATAGTCAAGCGCATCGCTGTTCAAAACTTCGACAAGATGCCCTGCTTTGGGAATACCTATCAAATGATTTTCCCGAACGACTGGAGTGAAATTACACACGACAATCAGATCGTTTTTGGCGTCGTGTCCTTTTCTGATAAAGGAAAGCACAGAGTTTTCTTGATCTTCGTGATGGATCCATTC
Source organism: uncultured Flavobacteriaceae bacterium (assembly GCA_963932955.1). Classification (GTDB taxonomy): domain Bacteria; phylum Bacteroidota; class Bacteroidia; order Flavobacteriales; family Flavobacteriaceae; genus Flavicella. The sequence continues at coordinate 93,311 of CAWVRK010000001.1, read as the reverse complement.
AAAACCTTCGATTCCAAAAGATTTTTCATAAAGGGCTGGACTGTTTTTGTAAAACACATTTAAATCCCTCACAAAGTTTTTTGTTTTCAAATGCCCTTCGTCTTCCAAGAGGTGCCAATCCAAGCTCTTCGAGAAATCCCATTCGTTTTCTTGACCAAATTCGCTGCCCATAAACATGAGGTTGGCTCCTGGATGTGCATACATATAGCCGTACAACAAGCGCAAGTTGGCCAATTTTTGCCATTTGTCACCGGGCATTCTCCCAAGAATGGAATGTTTTCCATAGACTACTTCATCATGAGATAACGGAAGCATGAAATTCTCGGTAAAGGCATAAGCCAGGCTAAAGGTAATTTTATTGTGGTGGTATTTTCGGTTGATGCTATCTTCTTGAAAATACTCCAAGGTGTCGTGCATCCACCCCATCATCCACTTCATTCCAAAGCCAAGTCCGCCAAGGTTTTCGGGTTTGGTTACCATTGGAAATGCGGTGGATTCTTCTGCAATGGTTTGTACGCCTTCGAAACTGGCATACACTTCTGTGTTGAAGTCTTTTAAAAATGAGATGGCGTCTAAATTTTCTCTACCTCCATATTCATTGGGTTCCCATTCTCCATCTTCTCGAGAATAATCCAAGTATAACATTGATGCAACTGCATCTACGCGCAAGCCATCTATATGGTATTTGTCAAGCCAAAAAATAGCATTGCTAATCAAAAAAGAACGGACTTCATTTCTTCCGTAATTGAAAATAAGACTTTTCCAGTCTTGGTGGTATCCTTTCTTTCTATCTGGGTGTTCGTAGAGGTGAGAGCCGTCAAAAAAGCCCAGTCCATGGTCGTCGGATGGAAAGTGAGAAGGTACCCAGTCCAAAATGACACCAATGTCGTTTTGATGGAGTTGGTCAATCAAAAACATAAACTCTTTTGGACTTCCAAACCGCGATGTCGGCGCAAAGTAACCCACCAATTGGTAACCCCAAGACGGGTCGTAAGGATATTCCATGACAGGCATAAATTCCACATGTGTATAGGCCATTTCTACCAAGTAAGCTACGAGTTTGTCCGCGAGTTCCAGGTAGGTCAGCGGTCGGTCTTGATCGACGTTGTACATCCAAGATCCGAGGTGTACTTCTAAAACAGCATAGGGTTTGTCCAAGTCGTTTTTGTCTTTTCTGTAAGAGAGCCACTCCTTGTCTTTCCATGCGTAATTTTCGATATCATAGGCGACCGAAGCAGTTCGGGGAGGGTGTTCGCAAGAGAATGCATAGGGGTCTGCTTTTTCAGTAACGATGCCATTGTTACTGCTGTGTATTTTGTATTTGTATTGCACGCCCATTTTTAGTCCTGGAACAAAACCTTCCCAAATTCCTGAACCGTCCCATCTCACTTGTAACAAGTGGTCTTTGGAGCTCCAAAAATTAAATTCTCCGATCAAAAAAACCTGCTCAGCAGAAGGGGCCCAAACAGCAAAATAAACGCCCTCTTCACCGTTTACGGTAGCGGGGTGTGCTCCAAATTTCTCATAGAGTCTGTAATGTTTACCGGCTTTGAATAAGTTGATGTCAAATTCAGAAAATAAACTAAAGGGTTTTACATGGCCCATAGGTAGAAAGGGTGTTTGACTGTGAAAAGCTGTACGTTAAAAAAGTACAGCTTGATTAGGTGCGCTATTTTTAGATGACGGTGCCGTTTTCGATGAGTGCGCCGTTTTTGATGACGACAATTCCATCTCGAACGGTATACGTTTCTGTGTCGATGTCTTTGAGGTGAGGCCCCCCATTGATTCGAACGTCGTTTCCAATGCGGGCATTTTTGTCGACGATGCAATTGTTGATGTAGCAGCGTTCTCCAATACCGACATATGGGGTATTTGTTTTTTTACACTCTTCAATCGCCTCGATGCTTTGGTAGCGGTCGCTTCCCATGATATAGGCGTTTGAGATACTTGTTCCCACACCGATTCGACTTCGAATTCCGACGATGGAACGCTCGATTCTACTGGCACTGATGATACCCCCTTCGGCAATGAGTGTTTTTTCCAATGTGGTTCCTGTGATTTTCGAGGGCGGTAAAATACGCGCTCTGGTCAACACACTTTTTGACTTGTCAAAGAGGTCAAATGCAGGAATGGAATCGGTCAATCCCAAGTTTGCGTCAAAAAAAGAAGCGATCGTTCCGATGTCTGTCCAGTAACCTTCGTATTGATAGCTCAATACCTTGTGTTTTTTGATGGCTTGTGGGATGATTTCTCCACCAAAATCCATTGTATCGCTGTCTTTTAGAACTTGAGACAGGAAGTCTCTGCTAAAAATATAAATTCCCATGGAAGCCAAATGATTTCTTCCTGCTTTTTTCATTTCTGGAGCAACTTCAGAAGTCCACTCGGGCAACAAATCTTTAGAGGGTTTTTCAACAAAAGATTTGATTAGGTTGTTTTCATCCGTCTTAAGGATTCCAAAGCCAGTAGCTTCTTTTTCGGTGACGGGCAAGGTTGCTATGGATACTTTAGCTTTGCTTTGGATGTGAGCTTCTACCATTTCTGTAAAGTCCATTTGGTAGAGTTGGTCTCCTGAAAGAATCAAGGCGTAGTCCCAGCTGTGTGTTAAAAAATGATGCATGGACTGTCGAACGGCATCTGCGGTTCCTTGAAACCAATTTGAATTTCCGGGAGTTTGTTCTGCCGCTAAGACATCGACAAAGGCATCGTTGAAAAAACTAAAATTGTAGGTGTTTTTAATGTGTTTGTTTAGAGAAGCTGAGTTGAACTGTGTCAGGACAAACATGCGGTCAATTCCAGAATTGACACAGTTTGAAATAGGGATGTCTACCAAGCGGTATTTTCCAGCAATTGGAACTGCGGGTTTTGAACGGGTGGTGGTGAGGGGTTGGAGCCTGCTTCCTTGACCGCCTCCTAAGATGATTCCTAAAACTTTCTTCTTCATAGCTTGATTAATTTTGATGGGTTAACGATTGATACAGTTCGATATAATTGATTGCAGCGCTGTCCCAGGAATGGTCAATCTGCATGATTTGTTTTCTGATTTTTTTAAATCGGGTTTGGTCTTGGTAAAGATCACAAGCTCTTTTGACAGCATGTATCGCATCTGCAACTGTGGTATGTTCATGACAAATACCGAATCCGCCTTTGGAATCGATGTCGATTACCGTGTCTTTTAATCCACCGATGGAACGAACAATGGGAAGGGTGCCATAGCGAAGTGCGTACATTTGGTTCAGTCCACAAGGCTCCACACGAGACGGCATGAGCAAGAAGTCAGCCCCTGCGTACATGAGATGAGATAATTTTTCGTCGTAGCCAATATAGGTGTTGTAATTTCCTTTGAACTGAGCTTTTAGTGTGTCTAGCTGTTTTTCTACTTCGGTGTCTCCGGATCCTAAAACCAAGATGTTCAAATCCAGTTCGGAGTCTTTTAATAAGGTCTCGAAAATTTCAGGCAACAATTCTGCTCCTTTTTCACCCACCAATCTGCCGATAAAAACAAACAGGGGTTTGTTGGGGTCTAATTCGAATTGATCACACAAAAAGAGTTTGTTGTTTCTCTTTCCTGGAACAATGGTATTGGAACGAAAGTTTTTTGAAATCATAGGGTCTGTTTCCGGATCCCACACCTCGGTATCGATTCCGTTTAAGATGCCCGATGACTTTCCTTTCTCATTGTCCAAAAGCCATTCGAGTCCGTTTGCTGATGCTCTCAATTCAATCAAATAGCTCGGAGAGACAGTTGTGATTTTCCATGCGCATTTTATGGCTGCAGCCAAGGGGTTTATTTGTTCTGCCCACTCCAAAAGTCCGGAATGCGAAAGGTCGTATTCTGGAAAATAGTGCAATTTTTCAAAAGAAAATTGTCCTTGGTACTGCGCATTGTGAATGGTCAAAACGGAAGGCGTTTCGCTAAAAGATTCGTATTTGTATGCTTTGCTCATCATAAAAGGGATGAGTCCCGTGTGGTGGTCGTGGCAATGCACGAGCTCAGGTTTTGTTTCGAGATGTAAAAACCAATCCAAAGTCGCTTTTTGGAAGGCGAGGAAACGTTCCGAGTCGTCTGGGTAGCCGTAGACATTTTCTCGGTCCAACAAGCCTGGAATTTTGACAATGAACAACGGGTAGCCTAATTTTGAGGACTGCAAGGTAAGAACGCTTGCTTCGTAATTAGTGTCGCCCATTTCAACGCGAGTCGTGTGGACAATTGTATACGTGTTATTTTGGTTGAATTTATTTTCATAGTAAGGCATGACAACAGCTGTCTCGAAACCTAATTTGTTTTGGTATTTGGGAAGGGATCCTACAACATCTGCCAATCCGCCAACTTTTGCTACGGGATAGCATTCGGCGCTGATATGAATAATTTTCATCGAAATTTCTTTAAAAAATAAACTTACGGAAAATATTTAAAAATCCACTTCGTATGCCTTTGTTTTTTCAAAAAAAACGAGAATTTTTAGAAGCCTTCTTAAGGAATCGATTTGTCATTTTCTTTCACAAACGATTTGCGGGTTTTTACAGATTTCTAATGAATGACAATTTGAAAAGTAATGGGTAGGTAATAGCTCACATTTACAGGGGTTCCTCGTTGTTTACCGGGTGTCATTTTTGGCAAGGATTTGATTATTTTGATGACTTCTCTTTCCAGTCTGGGATGGGGTGCTCTTGCTTTGATCTCTGTAACAGCCCCTTTGGTGTCGATAGTAAACATCACAGAAATTCTTTTTCTTCCTTCCGAAAGCCCAAGGTCATTCGCCAAATTGACATCGAATTTACGGGACACATATTCGCGAATTTTTTTAGAAAAACAAACTTTCAATTCTTGTCTGTTTCCTTTGCAACCTGGAAATACAGGAACGTCTTCAATGACAGTGAAGGGGACGTCCTCTGTGATTTCTTCGACCTCTTGGCACTCTACAATACCCTCCATGTCGACAATATCTGTAAAGGCTTCTACAGCTTCGTGCTCGTCTGTTTCTGTAGTTTGAATGATGGTTTCTTCGAGGTTTTCTGTGTTTTTAATAATTTCAAAGACTTCTGAAATTACTGGCGGGGGTTTTAGTGGTGGACTTACAGGCTGGATCCGGTGGATGACCACGGCATCTTCTTCCTCCTCAGAAGACAAGTGTACCGATTCAAATTCGGAGATTTGACTTTTATAAGTTTTGTGTTCGAGGAGGATATAGACGGTAAATAAGGACAAGACCAAGCCAATCTGTAAAAATAGGAAGCTGTAATTTTCGAGTCGGAATTTTGGGTTTTTTTTGATTTCCATAGGCCAGTTGTTCGCATCAGATATGAATCAATTTACTGGAGGAATTGTATCAAAAGAAGACGAAGTGTTTTGTGTGAGAGTCCTCTTTGCCAAGAAGGGTCTTTTCGCAAGACCTTTTCAAAAAACACTACTTTTAAAGATACAAATATTTTCTAAAAAAAGGAAATATAGAAGCTTTAATCGTTTAGTTTGAGTACGGCCATAAAGGCTTCTTGAGGAATCTCCACATTTCCAACTTGACGCATTCTCTTTTTCCCTTTCTTTTGTTTTTCTAAGAGTTTACGCTTTCTTGAAATATCTCCTCCATAACATTTGGCTGTCACATCTTTCCGAAGCGCTTTGGTGGTTTCTCTCGAAATAATTTTAGCCCCAATAGCGGCTTGAATGGGAATGTCAAATTGTTGTCGTGGGATCAATTCTTTTAATTTCTCACACATTTTTTTACCGATGGAATACGCGTTGTCGGCGTGAAGCAAAGCAGAAAGCGCATCTACAGGTTGTCCGTTGAGCAAAATATCAACGCGAACCAGTTTTGAAGTCTTCATTCCAATAGGATGATAGTCAAAAGAGGCATAGCCTTTGGAAACTGTTTTGAGGCGGTCGTAAAAGTCAAATACAATTTCCGCGAGTGGCATTTCAAAAATCAGCTCCACCCGTTGGGTGGTCAAATAGGACTGGTTGACAATCTGCCCTCTTTTTTCAATACAAAGCCCCATGACAGGTCCCACAAAGTCGGATTTGGTGATGATGGACGCTTTGATATAAGGTTCTTCAACGCGTTCCAATCTTGAAGGATCGGGCAAATCGGTAGGATTGTTGAGCAACACTGTTGTATTGGGTTCTTTCTTTGTGTAAGCGTGGTAGGAAACGTTGGGAACAGTGGTGATTACCGTCATATTGAACTCGCGTTCCAAGCGTTCTTGGATGATTTCCATGTGCAGCATTCCGAGAAATCCACATCGAAATCCAAAGCCCAAAGCGGCAGAGCTTTCAGGAGCAAAAACCAAAGAAGCATCGTTCAGTTGCAGTTTTTCCATCGAGTAGCGCAATTCTTCATAATCTTCCGTGTCTACAGGGTAAATACCCGCAAATACCATCGGTTTTACATCTTCAAAACCATCGATGATGGCAGTTGTTGGATTGGCGGCATCTGTAATGGTGTCTCCAACTTTTACTTCTTTTGCGGTTTTGATACCCGTAATCAAATAGCCGACATCTCCTGTTTTTACAGATTTTTTGACCACTTGACTGAGCTTTAAAGTACCGACTTCATCCGCAAAATACTCATTGTTGGTCGCCATAAATTTGATGCGTTGTCCTTTTTTTATCTCTCCATTCATCACGCGAAAATAGGTTTCAATACCTCGGTAAGAATTGTAGACAGAGTCAAAAATTAAGGCTTGTAAAGGCGCTTCTGGGTCTCCTTTGGGAGCAGAAATTCGCTCGATGATGGCTTCTAAAATTGTATCCACACCAAAGCCTGTTTTTCCACTTGCGTGGATCACTTCTTCCGGGTCGCAACCCAAGAGGTCCACGATGTCATCCGTCACTTCTTCCGGATTGGCACTCGGCAAGTCTACTTTGTTTAGTACGGGAATGATTTCCAAATCGTTTTCCAAAGCCAGATACAGGTTGGAAATGGTCTGTGCCTGAATGCTTTGTGCAGCATCGACAATTAACAAAGCTCCTTCACAAGCCGCGATAGACCTTGAAACTTCATACGAAAAATCGACGTGTCCTGGAGTGTCAATAAGATTGAAGACATATTCTTCCCCTTTGTAGGTGTACTCCATTTGGATGGCGTGGCTCTTAATGGTGATGCCGCGTTCTCGCTCAAGGTCCATGTTGTCAAGCAATTGGTCCTTTTTCTCCCGATCGGAAACGGCGCCTGTATACTCTAACAAGCGGTCTGCCAAGGTGCTTTTACCGTGGTCAATATGTGCGATGATGCAAAAATTCCTGATGTTCTTCATTTCGTAGTTTCTTTCTTCTCGTGCGAGGCAAAGATAGTTTTTTTTGGGGCAAAGATTTGAGCGGATTTTGAAATAAAACAGTTGAAAAAAATCTTTTTTTTGAAATCCTTTTAGCGGCTTTGAAATTCAATCGTGATTCGGGTATACAATTTTTGCTTTTGCTCGAATTCGGTCCAGCAGTTGGATCAATTCCAAACTAAAAGACAGCGGCAAGTCGGGACTTTCTTTGAGCTCTTTGTCCAGGCACTCCATCACATGGGCAGCTTCAAATTGATATCCGATACCGTTGCCATTGTCTATAAAAATTTCTTCGAGTTGTCCTTTTTTGTTCAGGACCAAAGGGCGTTCGTTTTCTCTTGAAATCCGAACGCTGCCTTTTTCAAAAGAAAATTCACTCTCGTTCAAAGATTCGCAGGCAAAACTGGAAGCCAAAACAGCTGTTTTATGGTCTGGGTATTGGAACCACATTCGAAGACTTTCGTCCGATCCTGTTGGGCTGTAAGTCACATCACAGCTGATTTTTTCTGGAGTTCCCAAAGTCATCATTGCTGTAAAGACGGGGTAAATTCCGATGTCCAACAAAGAACCTCCTCCAATGGAGAGGTCGAACAAACGGCTTTTGGGATCGAAGGGAGGATGGAACATAAAATCAGATTTGACACAAATCAGTTCCCCTAGTTTTTTGGAGGCTATGATTTCCAATACTTTTTGGAATGTAGGGTTGAAACGTGTCCAAAAAGCCTCCATCAAAAAGGTGTTGTGTTTCTTCGCAGCGGCGATCATTTGCTGCACTTCTTTCGCATTGATGGCAAATGCTTTTTCGCAGAGGACTGCCTTGTGGTGTTTCAAACACAACAAGGTGTGTTCCTTATGGTGGGAATGAGGTGTGGCAATGTAGACAATATCAATTTCGGGGTCTTTGACCATCTCATGATAAGAACCGTAGGCTTTTTGAAAGCCTTGTTCTTTTGAGAATTTTTGTGCTTTTTCAAAATTGCGCGCCGCACATGCATACAGAACAGCTTTGTCTAAGAGTTGTAAGTCAGAAGAGAATTTTCTTGCGATTTTTCCACATCCGAGAATCGCCCAGTTGTAGGTGTTTGTTGACGGCATGTGTTTTTTTAGGATTCAAAATACAATTATCTGTAGAATTAAGCATGCTTTTGACATGACTTTTATTTGTATCTTTGTGGCTTCTTAAAAACAAGAATGGTTTGGTAAAAATTGGCGACATAGAATTGAACGATTTCCCGCTTTTGTTAGCACCTATGGAGGATGTCAGCGACCCTCCTTTTCGAGCTTTGTGCAAAGAACAAGGAGCAGACGTCGTGTATACAGAATTTATTTCTTCCGAAGGCTTGATTCGCGACGCTGCCAAAAGTGTCAAAAAATTGGATATTTACGAAAAAGAACGCCCTGTTGGCATTCAGATTTTTGGAGCCAATTTGGAATCCATGTTGCGTACTGTTGAAATTGTGGAGCAATCCAAGCCAGACATCATAGACATCAATTTTGGTTGTCCTGTCAAAAAAGTGGTGAGCAAAGGTGCCGGTGCGGGGATTCTAAAAGACATCGACATGATGGTAGCTTTGACAGCAGCCATGGTCAAGCACACCCATTTGCCCATCACTGTAAAAACACGTTTGGGTTGGGATGAAAGTTCGATACGAATTGTGGAAGTAGCAGAACGCTTGCAAGATGTGGGTTGCAAAGCGATTTCAATTCACGGAAGAACCCGGGCCCAAATGTACAAAGGTGACGCCGACTGGACACCGATTTCAGCTGTGAAAAACAATTCCAGAATGCACATTCCCGTTTTTGGAAATGGAGATGTCAACACACCGGAAGCCGCTGTAAAGATGCGAGATGAATACGGTTTGGACGGTGCGATGATTGGAAGAGCAAGTATCGGAAACCCGTGGTTTTTCAAGCAGGTAAAACACTTTTTTGAGACAGGTACTCATATGGCGCCCATCACCATTGCAGAACGTGTTGCCATTGCAAAACGTCATTTGGAAATGGAAATCGCTTGGAAGGAAAAAGAAATTCTAGGTGTCTTGGAAACTCGAAGGCATTATGGAACCTATTTCAAGGGGATTCCCAATTTTAAGGAATACCGTATGAAAATGGTCACTTCAAATTCAGCTGAAGAAATGTATGCTACTTTTGATGAGGTGTTGTCCAAATTTGGTGATCATACCTTTGCATAGAAAAAGGCAACTGCTTGTCTGTGTTTTTTCACCTAAAAGAGCTGCTTGTTTTTGGAGTCAGACCACCAAAACTTTTGAAATTCTACTGCTGGCAATTTTGGCCGCGGCATAACCCAATACACTGATGGTCCCCCATACGAGTAGGAGGTTGGATCCCTTGAGTTCGATTGGGTAAGCAATCGTTTCAGTGATCATAAACCATTCAAATTTGTTTTGCAAAGCGATGATGAGGATGCCCAAAGAAGTTCCAACCACCAAGCCAAGTAGGGTCATTAGGAAACCTTGCAACACAAAAATCTGCTTTATTTCTCTGACCGATGCCCCTAAATTGTACAAGGTCTTTAAATTGCCTTTTTTATCCAAAATCATCATGATGATTGAGCCGATGACATTGAAAACTGCAAGGACCAAGACCAAGGTAAAAATCAAATAAGCAACCAGTTTTTCAGTGTTTAAAATTTTGTAAAAGACAGCATTCAATTCTTCTTGTGAACTGACTTTGAAACGGTCTCCCAACGCTTTTTTTAAAGAAGCAATGGCTTGAGCATTCCCTTCTTTTGTTGTTTTGAGGTCTATGCTTCGTATTTGATTGCTTTGGTAATTCAGTAATTCTTGACAGAGGTCAAGGGGGATGTATACGTATTTGTCGTCCAATTCTTGGGAGATGGAATACACCCCAAGTGCCTGTGCATGTATGCGATTAAAGGTGTTCTTGAGAAGGGTACTGTATTTTTTTCCGGGTTTTGGGACATAAATTTGCAGTGGTTCTCCGTAGTTTAAAATCCCCAAAGAAAGTTTTCTCGCAATTCCGTTCCCAACCACTGCGCTTTGTTGGTCAAATGAAATCCAATGGCCCATGTAAATCAAAGTATCCATCTTGACTACCTGGGTGTAGTTGCTGTCAACCCCCTTGACATAGGCAATGAGTTCTTTTTTATTGTAATTGAAATAAGCCCTTTCCTCGATGGTTTTGGAATGCGCGATCACAGCTGTGGTTCCCTCGATGATTTTGGCGAGAGAATCCGTGTAAAAAAAGGATTTCCCATGGACGGCTTCAATTCGAATGTCAGGGTCTGTCGCTTTTAAAAATTGACCGCTAAAGCTTTTGAGTCCTGAAAAAACAGAGAGCACCAATAGCAATGCCAAAGAACCGCCGATCACGCCCAAGGTGGCAATGCTGCTGATGATGTTGATCGCATTGTTACTGTTTTTGGAAAACAAGTACCGCTTGGCTATGTACAGTGAAAAGTTCACGCTTAGTTCGTTTTCCTTTTGGGTAAAATTTCAGGATTCTTGATAGGGTTTGTGTCTTCACCTCGCAAAGAGGCGTCAAGGGTTTCGATATAGTCCAAAGAATCGTCTCCGAAAAAAGACAGGTTGGGAACTCTTCTCAATTGGTGTTTTGTTCGTTGAGCCAATTCATGGCGAATCTTTGTTTTGTTGCCCTCTATTCCTGCCACCAAATCGCTTCTTTTGTCGGATGGAAAAATGCTCAAATACACTTTTGCTTGGCTCAAATCGGTCGTGACACTCACTTTGGTAACGGAGATGATCACTCCTTTCATGCCGCCTTGTGCAGCTCCTTGAAGGACGTCTGCCAAATCTTTTTGGATGACTCCTGCAATTTTCTTTTGTCTGTTTGTTTCTTCCATGCTGCAAATTTAGGGTTTCTAAAGGAAACTCTCTTGTTTTAAAAGTTCAATAAAGTGAGCTTAGTCTTGTTCGTTTTCTCTGATCGTCTTGAGAAAAGCATTCAGCTCTTTTCCGTAGGCGGATATTTTTACCCGGTCACTCAAGGATTTTTGAATTGTGTCCAACAATTGAATGTTCGCATCAGTGAGTGCTGTCAATGCCAAATATGGGGCAACTTCGGAATCGCTATTTGAAATGGCGAAATTCGTTGTGTAGAGGTATTTTCTTTTGAGCCATTGTGCTGATTTTTTGGACAAGGAATCCATTTTCCTTTCGTCTTTGTCTCTTTGTGCCTCAAAGTTGGCTTTGATAATTTCTAAATTTTGATTTTGAAATTTAGAGGTCATATTGATGTAGCTTCTCCATTTTTCATCGTTTTTGGATCCAGAAATTTTGGCTTGTAAAACAAATTTTTCCAAATTGGTATTGATTGTGATGTGGCTGTTTTCTCCAAAAAAAGAGATTGTTTTGTCTTCCTGTCTGTCAAGAGATAAAAAGTGCATCTCTCCACTTTCTTCTGTGGAATTAAGTTCAAACTTCCCATTGTCTTGGACGGCGAAGGAATCCAGTTTGGAATAGCGCCCGTCTTTTATTTTTTCAAGGTAGAGCGTGCCTTTTTTAAGACCGTAAACTTCGCCGCTAAGGTACATTTCAACTCCTGTTTTTTTAGAACATCCGGCTAGAATCAGGAAGCTAAAAGCAAGGACAAAAGTATTTTTTATCATGGAGTTTGATTTAGGAGATTTGGGAATCAACAAGCAGATTAATCAATATGTTTTTGAAGGCTTTTCGCGACGCCGTCATTGTGGTTGCTGTCTGTCACGTCATCTGCGATAGCCAAAACTTCCTCTTTGGCATTTTGAACGGCTACGCCAACTTTTACCGCCATCAACATTTCAATATCATTGTAATTGTCTCCAAAAGCAATGCAGTTGGTCAGCGATAATTTTGGATAGCTGTTTTCGAGCAAAGTCTTGATGCCTGTCAATTTGGAAATTTCCTTGTTGGCAATTTCAATATAGGTGTCCTTCGAACGGTACAAATGCAGCTGGTCTCTATGTGTCTTTTGTAGGACTTCCATCACGAAGTCCAGTTCCTCTTTGTCACCCATACACATGATTTTATGGGCCCCTTTTTTTTCTTGTTTCCAGTCTTCTAGTACCTTTTCAGTCGACTTTACTTGAGGGCTGACTTTGGTGTTGTGCGCTTCTCTTTTCGCCCAAAAGTCCATTTCTTCTACAAACCATTCGTCTTGGTGGTAAAGGCTGATGTGGAAACGTTTTTCTGCATTCAACTCCGCGATGATTGTTACAATCTCAATCGGGATTTCTGTAGAGTGCACATTTTTTCCACCCACCAACACAAGCCCTCCGTTGTAACAAATCAGGGGTGTATTTTTGATTTGAAGATCCTCTTGAATGTGGTGCATGGCACTCGGCATTCTTGAAGAAATCAACACAAAAGGAATGTTTTTCTTTGAGAGCCGACCGACCTCATTTTTCAATGCTTTGGAAGGAATTCTCTCTTTGTTTAGCAAGGTCCCGTCAATGTCGGTGAACGCAATTTTCAAACTCATTAGGCTTCCTTTTTATCTCTTTCCAAAACTGCTTTTACGACTCCTCTGTGGACAAAAGTATTGACGACCTGCCATCCTGTTTTGGCATAGCTGTTGAGCAAGGCTTCGAAATCAATGTCTTTTTTAATAGGAGTCGATTTTTGTTTGATAAACTTGTATTCTTTCATGGCTGTGGTTTTTATACTTTTGAATTTCCTCATTAAAATCGTGGGATTCTGCTGTTTCTGTTGACTTACTTTTTTTGACTTTCACTTTTGGGTGGAAGCTGGCCTCTTTTGTGAATAATTAGTCCATTGAGAAAATTTCTTAAAAACTGGTCCTTGCACTCCATGTACTTCGGGTGTTCTTCATTTCTGTACAAGGCATTGATTTCACTTTTGGTGACTTTAAAATCCACCAACTCCATGATAGCAACGATGTCAGTGTCTCTTAATTGTAAAGCAACACGCAATTTTTTTAGGATGTCATTATTTGTCATAAATGTTTTTTTATCTTTACAAAGATAGTTATTTACACGAGTTCGGAATTTTATTTTTTAGTGGATGAAGACATGCGGATAAAAATATTCAATACAGTGAAATTTTATTTCCATTTTATATTTCTTGTGGGATTTTTCTCCTTTGGACAGAGGAACGCCTTGCCCGTTACTTTCTCCGAGGTTCAGGAAGTAATCCCTTCGACGGTATTAGACCTTCGTTATTACGGAACTGATAATTTTATCGGTCGGCCTATTGCTGGTTATGTTTCGTTGAAGGCGGTGTTGACAACGGAGGCTCTCAATCAATTGAAAAAGGTACAAGAAGAACTCAAGACATTTCAGTTGGGAATCAAAATTTTTGATGCCTACCGCCCCCAAAGAGCCGTAGACGATTTTGTATTGTGGGCAAAAGTTCCTGACGACACTTTGATGAAAGCGCGTTTTTATCCCGACGTGGCAAAAAAAGACCTTTTCAAACTCGATTATATCGCCAGCAAATCAGGACATAGCAGGGGCAGTACCTTAGATTTGACTTTGGTTTCTCTGAAAACTTTCGAAGCGTTGGACATGGGCAGTCCCTATGATTTTTTTGGACAGATTTCATGGCCATTCGCCAAAGAAATTTCCGCGAAACAGCGCGCCCATCGGATGTTGTTGAGGACTTTGATGGTGAAACATGGCTTCCAACCTTACTGTTGTGAATGGTGGCATTTCACCTTGAAATCAGAACCTTTTCCAGAAACCTATTTTGATTTTATAGCAGAGTAAAAGAGATGACAAGCAGCAATCTGAACTAAAAGGATGGAGAAGACCTATTATTGTATTGGAATGATGTCCGGGACTTCTTTTGACGGGGTGGATTTGGTCCATGCCAAAATCACAAGTGGAGCCAAGTATGACTACGAAATTTTGGCATGCAAGACATACGTATATCCTGAGAACTGGTTGTCAAAATTAAAAGATGCTTTTTCAAGGCCCGCCCATGAATTGGAAGAGTTAGATCTGGATTATGGGTGTTATTTAGGAAAGCTCGTACGTCAGTTTCGCAAAGAATTTATGGTTTCAAATGTGGACTTTATAGCTTCGCACGGACACACTATTTTTCATCAGCCTGACAAACATTTTACCCTGCAAATCGGTTGCGGTGCAGAGATTGCAAGGACAACAGGTTGTGTCGTCATCGCCGACTTTAGAACACAAGATGTGGCCTTGGGAGGGCAGGGAGCTCCGCTGGTTCCAATCGGAGATGCCCTGTTGTTTTCTGACTACACATATTGCCTGAACTTGGGAGGATTTGCCAATATTTCCTTTGAAAAAAATGGAGAGCGAAAGGCTTTCGACCTGTGTCCTGTAAACAGTGTTTTGAACTTTTACGCAAACCAAATCGGGTTCGACTTTGACAACAAAGGGCAATTGGCAGCTCGCGGAAAAGTATCAACACCTCTTTTGGACGCGCTAAATTCAGTTCCTTTTTACCGTATGCCACCCCCCAAATCCTTGGGTTTTGAATTTGTCGCTTCAAAGGTCTTGCCGTTGATGGATTCCTTTTCATTGAGTACGGAAGACTTGTTGTGCACCTTTGTCGAGCATGTTGCTGTTCAAGTTTCCAAAGAACTGGTTTCTTTGGGGGATTCGAAAGCATTCGTTACAGGAGGGGGAGCTTACCACACCTTTTTAATGGAGCGAATTCAAGCACATACTGAGGTTTTCTTGGTGCTGCCATCTTCCCAGTTGGTAGAGTTTAAGGAAGCGCTGATCTTTGGATTGCTTGGCTTGTTAAAACTTGAGGACAAACCGAATTGTCTTCAAAGTGTGACGGGGGCTTCTAAAGACCACAGCAGCGGAAAGGTCGAATGGCCCTAATTTTTGTTTAGAGAGGGGCTTTTTGTGTGAATTATTTTGTAAATAAATTTAGGGACTAAGCCCCGTTTATTTGAGGAAAATTGCTAGATTGCTAGCTGTAAAAAAAACAGACAAACACATGGCAACACTTGTATTAATCGTCTTTGTAATCGGATACTTGGCAATTACTTTAGAACACAATTTAAAAATTGACAAATTAATCCCCGCATTGGCCATGATGGCCATTTGTTGGGCCATTTTGGCTTTGGGGCATCTTCCTGTTTTTGAGGTAAATGCGGAATTGAAACAATTAATTCCTTCTCACTTAGAAGAAATACTCTTGCACCATCTTGGGAAGACTTCTGAAATTTTGGTCTTTTTAATGGGGGCCATGACAATCGTAGAAATCATCGATTATTTTGATGGATTTGCAACCATCAAATCATTGGTAAGAACAACGAGTAAAAAGAGATTGCTTTGGATTTTTGCTTTTTTAGCCTTTGTCTTGTCTGCCATCATCGATAATTTAACGGCTACCATCGTATTGATTTCCATCTTGAGAAAATTGATTGCGGAAAAAGAGACCAAGATTTGGTTTACGGGACTCATTGTAGTAGCAGCAAACGCTGGAGGGGCATGGTCTCCTATTGGAGATGTGACTACGACGATGTTGTGGATTGGCAACAAAGTTTCTGCAGGGAATTTGGTGAAATTGTTGTTCATTCCTTCGTTGATTTGTATGTTGGTTCCTGTTTTTATTGCGAGTTATTTGCCCGCCTTCCAAGGGCACATCGCAAAACAAGAAACTTTTGACCAACAAAAAGGAAAATACAGTTCGAGAATGTTGTACCTAGGTTTGGGAGCTATTGTTTTTGTTCCTGTCTTTAAAACAACCACCCACTTGCCGCCTTATGTTGGAATGATGCTCTCCTTGGCACTTGTAGCAATCTTTGCTGAGATTTATAGCAACAGAGAGTTTACAATAGGTGCTGCCACCGGAGACGCCCACCAAAGCCCTGTTCACAAAGCGCTTTCTAAGATAGAGATGCCAAGCATTCTGTTTTTTTTAGGAATTTTATTGGCTGTAGCAGCTTTGGAAAGTTTGGGCATGTTGTTTCACTTTGCAGAATCTTTGACAGCGAGCATTCCTGACTTGGATGTTGTGGTAATGCTATTAGGAGTCGGATCTGCAGTCATTGACAACGTTCCGTTGGTCGCTGCGAGTATGGGGATGTTTCCACAAGGCTTGGACGACCACTTGTGGCATTTTATCGCCTTTTCTGCGGGAACGGGTGGAAGCATGTTGATCATCGGTTCTGCTGCCGGAGTTGTAGCGATGGGTATGGAGAAAATAGATTTCTTTTGGTACTTGAAAAAAATATCATGGCTCGCTTTGTTGGGATTCTTGGCAGGGTCCTTCGCTTTTATGGGACTTCGGATGTTTTTCTAATTACAAATACACAAATGCCCGATTCTTATCGGGTGCTTTTTTTATCATTTTTTATGAAGATGCAATTTTCAAATTGTATTTTCGTTTTTACAAACGACAACCCATCAAATAGGAGTATTTATGACAACATCATTTCAAGAAACCGCTGTCAATTCAGCATCAAGTATCTCGGAAGAAAAAACACTTTCCATCCTTTCATTGATTTTGGAAGGGGGTATTGCAGGGCAAATCATCATCGCTCTTTTGTTGGGCTTGTTGACAGTTTCGCTGTATATTTATTTCGAACGTTTTTTTGCCATCAAATCAGCAAGTAAAGTTGACAAGGACTTTATGAATCAAATCAAAGACCAAGTAGCCAATGGCAATTTGGAGGCCGCAAAATCACTTTGTGCCTCGGTAGAAACACCGGTCTCTAATTTGATAGGAACCGGAATCTCTCGAATTGGCAAACCTTTGGAAGATATCAATACCGCGATTGAAAACGCAGGGAAACTCGAAATTTACAAGTTGGAAAAAAACGTCAGTGTCTTGGCAACCGTCGCTGGAGCGGCTCCCATGATTGGTTTTTTAGGGACCGTAATCGGGATGATCATCTCCATCCACGAAATTGCAAACGCAGGAGGTCAAATAGATATCAAGCTCCTGGCAGACGGTTTGTACACCGCCATGACAACCACGGTAGCCGGTTTGATTGTGGGAATCATTTCCTACATCTCTTACAACCATCTCGTGGTAAAAACAGACAAAGTTGTATACCAGATGGAAGCCAAGTCTGTTGAGTTTTTAGATTTGTTGAACGAGCCTGTTTGAAATTGAAACTGAAAAGGGAAGCATGTGCATCAGCCGCTTGTCACATTTGAGAATAACGAAATACTTGTCCGTATGAATTTTAGAGGAAGAAATAAAGTAGATCCCAATTTCAACATGTCGTCCATGACAGACATTGTTTTTTTACTGTTGATTTTTTTCATGCTTTCTTCAACATTGGTCACCGTAAATGCCATCGACGTCCTGTTGCCCAAGGCAGGTGGTAAAACAGAAAATAAAGGAACGGTTGCCGTTTCCATTAGCAAAGAGGCGGTCTTTTATTTGGATGGCAA
This sequence comes from uncultured Flavobacteriaceae bacterium, assembly GCA_963932955.1. Taxonomy (GTDB): domain Bacteria; phylum Bacteroidota; class Bacteroidia; order Flavobacteriales; family Flavobacteriaceae; genus Flavicella. The sequence goes on along the minus strand of CAWVRK010000001.1, from coordinate 75,709 downwards.
AGAAGTTTCAAGTGACAAGCTAGAACCTCTTTTAAAAAATGTTTTTTCAGACAATTCAGAGCAAACCTTAGTGATTCGTGGAGATCAAGAAGTCTCTTACAACAAAATCATGTTCGTGATTGACATTGCCAATAGGAATAAAATCAAAATGATACTGGCTGTCAAAGGCATCTAAATACAAAAGCCCATTTACACTTCAATTTGATTGCATGCGTTATTTAAAAACAAAATACGAGAGAAAGGCGGCACTGCTTACGACTTTGCTTATAAGCTTGTTGCTTTTGTGGGGCTGTTTTTTTGGGTTGCGTTATATGGATCCACCGGAGGAATTTGGAATTGCGATTAATTTTGGTTTTTCTGATGTCGGAAGAGTTCCTCAACAACAGGAAGTCGCTGCCTCTTCTCCTGCTTCCACCTCTAAAGAACAAGCCCTTACTTCTGAGAATCCGGTCCAAGATGCATCGACAGAAGACTTACTGACTCAAACGGATACTTCCGCACCGGTCCTGGAGAACAAAGCCTTCAAAGACAAGGACAAGACCCCTGAGAAAATAACAGAAAAAGAAGTTCCAAAACCTTCAAAAGAAACCCAAAGCGCCTTGTCGAATTTGTTGAATACCAACAAATCTGAGGACAGACAAACAAAAGGAGAAGGAGCTGCCTCATTTGATGGATTGCAAGGAAATACAGAAGGAAAACCCAAGAATTCAAAATATTACGGAACTACTGGAAATGGCGGAGATGAGCACTACAGTTTGTCAGGAAGGAGCCCACTTAGCCGTCCCATCATCAGGCCGAAATGCAACGAAGAAGGGACGGTAGTCGTCAGTATAGAAGTGGACAGGTCCGGCAAAGTAATACGCGCAACTCCTGGAGTCAAAGGAACGACAAATACCGCCCCTTGTCTGCTGAGCCCTGCCAAAGAAGCCGCCTTGCGAACCCAATGGAATTCTGATTCTAAAGCCCCTGCCAAACAGGTGGGTGTGATCGTGTATCGGTTTTCACTGTCAGAGTAGTCTCGATACTTATTTTTTTAACAGACACGTATAAATTCTCAATGAACTATCAGGAAACTTTAGATTGGATGTTTGTTCAGTTGCCCATGTACCAAAGAAAAGGGGCGACGGCTTATAAGAAAGATTTGTCAAACACCTTGTTGTTTTCTAAGGCCTTGGGTGCTCCGGAAAAAAAATTCAAAAGCATCCATGTCGCTGGGACTAATGGCAAGGGGTCTACCAGTCATATGTTGGCTTCGGTATTGCAGGAAGCGGGCTACAAAGTAGGACTGTATACCTCTCCTCATTTGATCGATTTTAGAGAGCGCATCAAGATAAATGGAAAAGAGATTTCGAAAGCTTCTGTAGTAGCTTTTGTTGCAGCACAAAAACCCTTTCTCGAGTCACAACAATTGTCTTTTTTCGAGTTGACTGTCGGCATGGCATTTGATCATTTTAGGAGTGAAAAAGTTGATTTTGCAGTTGTTGAAGTAGGTCTGGGAGGACGCTTGGATTCTACAAACGTCTTGTTGCCTGAAGTTTCTGTAATTACGAATATTGGTTTGGATCACACCCAGTTTTTAGGGAATACTTTGGAAAAAATCGCCTTTGAAAAAGGAGGAATTATAAAAGAGGGAATACCTGTGGTTATCGGGGAATACCAACCGGAGACGTTTCCTGTTTTTGAGCACTTGTCCAAAGAGCGAAACGCACCACTTTCCTTGTCTTCGACTCTTGTGGAACAGACACCAATTTCCGATCTAAAGGGGAACTACCAACACCACAACCTCAAAACGGTTGTTCAGACGGTTGTTGTTTTAAATGAGTTGGGGCATATGGTTGCTGATCAGGCACTCCAAAGAGGCTTGCAGCGCGTGGTTTCCAATACGGGCTTGTTAGGGCGTTGGCAGCTCTTAAATACCGCTCCAAGAACCATTTGTGACACGGCACACAACAAAGAAGGCTTGAGTTATACTTTGGCTCAGCTGAGGGAGACAACCTACGAAAATTTGCACCTTGTTTTGGGGATGGTCTCGGACAAAGATTTGGAGTCTATTTTGCCTTTGTTTCCAACAAATGCCACCTATTATTTTTGCAAACCCAATTTGGAGAGAGGCCTCGATTCGGAACTCCTACAAGAGAAAGCACTCACTTATGGCTTGGAGGGAACTCGCTTTGATTCTGTGAGTCAGGCATATAAAAGTGCACAAGAGGCGGCGACCAAAAAAGACTGTATTTATATAGGAGGGAGCACTTTTGTGGTGGCAGAAATATTGCAATAAAAAAGAGAAAAATGTTGGTGAATTTAAATAACTGTCCTATATTTGCCTCCGCTAAGGGCAATTAGCTCAGTTGGTTCAGAGCACCTCGTTTACACCGAGGGGGTCGGGGGTTCGAATCCCTCATTGCCCACAAAAAAAGTTCGTTTTACGAACTTTTTTGCTTTCAAAGGGTCATTAACTCAGTTGGTTCAGAGTGTTACCTTGACAGGGTAGAAGTCACTGGTTCGAATCCAGTATGACCCACCAAAAAACCCCAACGAATCAACTGATTCGTTGGGGTTTTTTCTTTTAAAAATATTTTGTGTCAGCAATCCCCTCTTTAAGATGCGAGTTCTTATAATATTCTCACAATTCGTAGGACCTGCTGGCATCTAACTTTATAAAAAGAAACAGCAAGACGGTAAATCCCCACAAGGCAGAACCTCCATAGCTAAAAAAGGGCAGTGGGATTCCGATGGTAGGAAACAAGCCGATGACCATGCCGATATTAATTGTGTAGTGGAAAAAAAAGACGGCGGCAATTCCGTAGCCATATACCCTGCTAAAAGTTGTTTTTTGGCGTTCTGCAAGGTAAAGAATGCGCAGTACAAAAGCTGTAAATAAAAGAACCAACAAGGAGCTTCCTATAAAACCCCACTCTTCTCCAAGGGCACTAAAAATATAATCGGTGTGTTGTTCTGGCACAAAATCTCCTCGGGTTCGATCTCCTTGTAAATACCCCTTTCCGGAGAACCCTCCAGACTTGACAGTCAGAACAGATTGGTTGGTGTTGTATCCCACGCCTTTGGTATCGTTATTTTTTCCGAGTAAAATATTGAACCGATCTCGGTGGCGTTGTTCAAAGACAGCATTGAACACATAATCGACACTAAATAGGAACAGTCCAACGATGGCAAAGAGTCCGAATATTTTTGCCCAATGAAATTTCAAAGATTTTTTTTTGTAGAGCAGTACGTAGAGTATGAAGAGTGTAAAGAGGACATAACAAACAAGGAGTATCGTTTGAAACCCAAAGGCCAAGGTGAGCAAGAACAACAAAATAGCAATTGCACCAATTGTAATGAAGTGAAGAGGCAATCCTTCTCGGTACAAGACAAAGAAAAAGGAAATATAGACCAATGCAGATCCCGGATCGGGCTGTAATGTGATCAGGGCGGCAGGGAGGATAATAAGGACAATTGCCTTTACTTGGTTTTTGACCAATTTCAAATCGTATTGACGGTCACTTAGAAGTCGGGCAAGAGCAAGCGCCGTTGCAAATTTTACAAATTCGGAGGGTTGTAGGCTGAAATTGCCCAGTCCGTACCAAGATGTGGCACCATTGATGGTTTTTCCAAAAGCAAAAAGGCCCAGCAGTGAGCTGAGGGAAAGGATGTAGAGAATGGAAGCAAATTTCTCATAGGTTTTGGCGTCAAAAAACAAGATAATTACAATCAGTACAAAACTTAGAGAAATCCATAGGAGTTGTTTGCCGTACTTGGTTCCGAAGTCCAAAATTTCGTAAGCTTCGTCTGTTACAGATGCGGCGTAGATATTCATCCATCCGAAAGCTACTAAAAATAAATAGAGCAATACCAAGGTCAAGTCAACCCCATAAAAAATATTGGTTCTTTTGGTTCTCATTGTTTTGCGTTCAATTGTTTTTCGTAGACGTCGTTCAGGTGGCTGTCTAGCATTTTTTGTTCCCACCACTTGTTTGAAATAGTTCCCCTGAGGTATTTTTCAATCATCAAACTGGCTATAGGAGCAGCGATATTGGACCCAAATCCGCCATTTTCAATGTAGACAGCCAAAGCTATTTGAGGGTTTGTTTTGGGGGCAAATGCGACAAAAATAGAATGGTCTTCAAATTGAATTTTTTTACCGTCAATACGTTTGAAATTTTCAGCAGTCCCCGTTTTTCCACAGATTTCAATGGTTTTCAATTGGACGTGCTTTGCAGTACCGGTTTTAAAAACATCGTGCATACCTTCGATGACGGGTTTGTAGTGCTTTTCATCAATGGTTGTCAGGTGCTTTTGGGTATACTTTGGATTTCTGATGGGGGTACCCTCGATTTTTTTTAAAATATGTGGTGTGTAGAAAAAACCTCTATTGGCAATAGCCGCTGTCATGTTTGCCAACTGAATCGGAGTGGTCAAGATTTGTCCTTGTCCGATTGCATTGGAAATGGTGTAGGTAGCTCTCCACCGTCCATCGGGATACCAACGGTTGTAAAAGGCAGCATCGGGGACCAATCCTTTTTTTCCTTGGGGAAGGTCGTAGCCCAAATATTGACCCAAACCAAAACTTTGTACGTGTTTGCTCCATGCATCCATCCCTTCTGCTGCAGTGGGGTATTTTTCAATGATTCTTCGATATACGTTGGAGAAGTAACTGTTACATGATTTGGCAATTCCTTTTCTCAGTTCAATCGGACGGTTGTATATGGCGCAGTGGCAGCCCATAAACTCCTTTTCCCGGGCACCGTATCGGTATCCGCGGTAACAATAAAAAGGGGTGTTTGGACGGATGACTCCTTCCTGAAGACCAATTAGTCCTTGTATCATTTTAAAGGGAGATCCGGGAGCGTATTGGGCCAATAAGCTTCTGTCATACATGGGTTTGTTTACTGTGTCGTTGAAAAAGAGGGTGGAGTGTTTGGAGCGCAAACGTCCAACCATTAGATTGGGGTTGTAGTTGGGCAAGGTAATCAAACTCAAGATTTCTCCTGTTGCGGGTTCCAAAGCGACAATTCCTCCTCTTTTTCCTGCCATTAGAGACTCACCGTATTGTTGGAGTTCAATGTCCAGTGTCAAGGTGAGGTCTTTTCCAGGTTTGGGGAGGGTGTCAAAGCGTCCTTGCTTATAAGAACCTGTAATTTTGTTGAACCGATCTCGCTGCATGTATTTCACTCCTTTGACTCCTCGGAGTAATTTTTCGTATTGTCTTTCTACTCCTGTTGTTCCAATGAGCTCACCAGCTTGGTAATAAGGGTTTTTACGTGCTGTTTCGTCATTAACTTCATTTACATAACCCAAGACGTTGGCAGCAACTGTCAAAGGGTAGTACCTCAGCGATTTTTTATCGATGTAAAAACCTTTGTACTTGTGCATTTTTTCTTGGAGAGCGGCAAAATCTTCTTTTGAGATGTGTGCTAAAAAAACGGAGGGCAATCTCGAAGACCATTTTTGAGCTTTTTGAAAGCGTTTTAAAAAGGAGGATTTTTCAATATTCAACAATTGGCAAAACTCCAAGGTGTCCAAAGACTTTACCTCCCTTGGAATAATCATTAGGTTATAAGATCTTTTGTTGGTGACCAACAGGGAGCCTTCTCGGTCAAAAAGATAACCTCGTTCCGGATAGGTAAAGATTCTTTTCACAGCAGAACTTTGCAAACTGATTCCTTGGTCTGTGCTCGTTAAAATTTGAAGTGAGAACAATTTTCCGAGAAAGACGATTGCCACAAGAAGGATAAAAAAAGTCAAGAGATACCCTCGTTTCACAACAGTTTGTTTTAAAAATTAAAGGTTTTCTTTTTTCCGAAAAGATAGATGCTCAATACACTTAAAAAGAGTGTAAAAACACTTGTTGTCCATGTTTTGTGTAAAATGGTGTCTACGTTTTTCCAACTGTAGTATTCCAAGCTAAAAATGATGAAATGATGCAGAAATGTCAGCGTACCGACAAAGAGAAGGATGCTCATCAAAGATTCGCTTCTCAATTGGAACAGTTTGAGGTCCAAATCCTTTCTGTTTAAAATCACTTTGAGTAATTTCAGTCTCACATAGGCGATACAGACGGTTGCAGCCGCATTGATTCCACCCGAATTTGAAAAGAAGTCGATGCTTAGGCCAAGGAGAAAACAAACCCATAAAAAAGTAGTGTTTTTTTCTTTTAAGGGGTACAAAAAAACAAACAAGATGTACAGGTTAGGGTTGAGGTATCCCAAAAAGTTGATGTTGTTCATGACCAATACCTGAAGGAGTATCAGCAAGACAAATCGGAATGCAAGGAGGCTATTTATTCTAGTCATTGTTGTTTTCTAATTGCTTGATTTCTTTTTTGTCTCTATTTTTCACAACATATACATGACCTAAATTGCTCATGTCTGTAGCCAGTCTTATTTGGATGTTTTTGTATTTTTTATTGCCCGCCTCAAAACTTGATACCGTTCCGATTTCAATTCCGTCAGGGAACAGCATAGACCTGCTGCCGCTGACAATCGTATCTCCAATTTCGAGGGGAGCTTGTCTTTGAATGTCATACAACTGAGCGGTTTTGTGGTTTTTTCCATTCCAACCCAAAGAGCCAAAATAAGAACTGTTTTTCAAACGCGCATTGATGTTGGATTTTTCATTGAGTATCGATAGGACCGTTGCATAGTTTTCAGACACATCGTTTACAATGCCAATGATACTTTCGCTATTGACAACACCCATGTCAATAGTCAAGCCATCTTTGCTTCCTTTGTCGATTGTCAGCACATTGTTTCTGTGTACATAGCTGTTTCGAATGATTTTAGCAGCGATGTAGGTGTATTTTTGAGACGTGCTATCTCTTTGTCTCGATAAAATCTCATCAGATTTGAGGTCCAATGCATTCCTCAAAAGCGTGTTTTCAAGGTGCAGGCGATTGTTTTCAGATTTCAAGGAGGTAAAGGTAAAAAAGGAATTGTAGTTTTTGAAAAGCCCTCCAGTTATCGAATTTGCAGAATTGATGAATTGGCTTTTGTGGTAGGATTTAGATTGAATTGTAAAAAGAAAGGCCAGCACTTCCAAGAATAAGAAAAGCAATACAAATTTATGTTTTTCAATAAAGGAAACAAGTTGCTGCATTAGAAAAAAAGATGTTGATTTGTCTTTACTGTGTTTTTTAGAAATTTAGACTGCAGCTCATTTTCCCTAGTTTTGAGACCAATTTTCACGAACCGACTGTCTTTTTACTTCAACAATACATTGTTGAAAGTTTCGATATTTTTCAAGGCAATACCGGTTCCTCTTACCACGGCCCTTAAGGGGTCTTCGGCAATATAGACGGGCAAGTCTGTTTTTTGAGAGAGGCGTTTGTCAAGTCCTTTTAACATGGAGCCACCGCCAGCCAAATAAATTCCGGTATTGTAGATGTCTGCCGCCAATTCTGGAGGGGTTTTTGACAAGGTTTCCATGACAGCATCTTCAATACGCAAAATCGACTTGTCCAATGCTTTGGCAATCTCTCGAAAAGACACTTGTACTTGTTTGGGTTTTCCTGTCAACAAATCTCGGCCTTGGACAAGCATGTCATCTGGAGGAGTGTCCAAATCTTCCGTTGCAGCACCAATTTGAATTTTTATTTTTTCTGCTGTCGTTTCCCCGACAAACAAGTTGTGTTGTGTCCGCATGTAATAAGTAATGTCTGCGGTAAAGACGTCTCCCGCTACTTTTACAGACTTGTCACAGACAATTCCACCCAGAGCAATCACTGCAATTTCAGTGGTTCCTCCTCCGATATCGATGATCATATTTCCCTTGGGCTCCATGATGTCGATGCCCACTCCAATCGCTGCTGCCATCGGTTCAAAAATGAGGTAAATTTCCTTGGCATTCATGTGCATTGCAGAGTCGCGGACGGCTCGTTTTTCTACTTCAGTAATTCCGGAGGGGATGCAAATTACCATACGCAATGCCGGTGGAAAAAGTCTTTTTTTGATCGAAGGAATGTTGCGAATAAATTCTTTGATCATTTCTTCAGAGGCTTGAAAATCAGCAATTACGCCATCTTTTAGAGGGCGGATGGTCTTGATGTTTTCATGTGTTTTTCCCTGCATTAGATTTGCTTTCTGACCCGTTGCAATGATTTTACCTGATACGCGATCTCTCGCAACGATAGAAGGGGAATCAATCACTACTTTTCCATTGTGGATAATAAGCGTGTTTGCCGTTCCTAAATCGATTGCAACGTCCTCAATCATAAAATCGAAAAAACCCATAGTGCTCTTTGTTGAATTAAGTTAATTTGAAGTGTGCATTTGTCTTTTAGACAAAGCATCCTTCAAATTTAGTGAAATTAATGTTTAAAATGACGTGTCCCAGTAAAAACCATTCCGATGTTGTTTTCATCACAATAATCGATGGACAATTTGTCCTTGATAGAACCACCGGGTTGAATCACGGCTTCGATTCCTGCATTTCCAGCAATTTCGACACAGTCAGGGAATGGAAAAAAGGCGTCACTCGCCATGACAGCTCCTTTGAGATCAAAGTTGAAATTATTGGCTTTGGTGATCGCTTGTTCGAGAGCATCTACTCTTGAGGTTTGTCCTGTTCCGCCAGCACAGAGCTGCTTGTTTTTGACCAAAATAATGGTGTTTGATTTTGTGTGTTTGCAAATTTTTGAAGCAAACAAAAGGTCTTCAATTTCTGCTTGGGTAACCTTTCTTTTGGTGACGTTTTTCAAGTCTTCCACACAGTCGGTCTTGTTGTTCGGTTCTTGAACCAGAACACCGTTCAAAGCTGTTCGGTAGCTGGTATTTGGGAATTCAATGTCTTTTTGTATCAAGAGAATCCTGTTTTTCTTTCCTTTTAGCAGTTGCAGTGCAGTTGCAGAATAAGAAGGGGCAATCACCACTTCACAGAACAAACTGTGAATTTCAGTAGCCGTAGCTTCGTCAATTTCTTTATTGGCAATCAATACGCCTCCAAAAGCAGACGTTGGGTCTCCGGCCAAGGCATCCACATAGGCTTTTACCAAGGTGTCTCTCTGCGAAAAACCACAAGCATTGTTGTGTTTTAAAATTGCAAATGTAGGCGCTTCTCCTTGAAACTCTCGAATCAAATTGACAGCAGCATCTACGTCCAAAAGATTGTTGAAAGACAATTCTTTTCCGTGTACTTGGTCAAACAACTCTTGAAGGTTTCCATAGAAAAATCCTTTTTGATGTGGGTTTTCCCCGTAACGCAATGGTTTTACCTTGTCAAAACTTTGTCTAAAGACAGGTTGGTCATCGTTCAAGTAGTTGAAGATTGCCGTGTCGTAGTGACTGGAAACTGCGAATGATTTTGCGGCAAAGGATCTGCGTTCTTCCAAAGTGGTCGCTCCTTTGCTAGCGCTGATGATTTCCAAGTAGTCTTCGTACTGATCACGAGAAGAAATACAAACAACATCTTTGAAGTTTTTGGCTGCAGCTCTGATAAGTGAAATACCACCGATGTCTATTTTTTCAATGATTTCTTGTTCAGGAGCAGCACTTGCAACCGTTTTTTCGAAGGGGTACAAATCGACAATTACGAGGTCCATTTCCGGGATTTCAAATTCTTGCAATTGTGCCTGGTCACTTTCGTTGTCTCGTCGGTTTAAAATTCCACCAAACACCTTGGGGTGCAGTGTTTTGACACGCCCCCCCAAAATGGAAGGATAGGAGGTTAGATCTTCGACACGAACAACGTCTATGCCCAATTCTTTGATGAAAGTTTCTGTACCACCAGTAGTGTAAATAGTAATGTTTAACTCGTTTAACTTCTTTACAATAGGTGCCAAGCCCTCTTTGTGGAAAACCGAAATTAAGGCGGATTTTGCTGTTTTGTTCGTGCTCATTTTAGGGAGTGTAAAATTTTCTGCGAAGTTAGTAATTATGCAAAGGTTCTACAACTATATTTTCGATTAGATATTGCCATTGCATTCTCTTAGATTTGTTTTGATAAATAAGGAAAAGACACGCTTTTTTAACAGAATAATTAGAAAAAAATCCAGTCAATTGGCTTAAATTTGTTTCATGAAACATTTTGCATTCAAAACAGGCGTCTTTTTTTTAGCATTGCTGCTGCTGTTTTCGAGTACTTCCTTCTCTGTCAGTAAGCATTTGTGTGGAGGTGAAGTTGTTTCGGTTTCTTATTACCTCACTGCAGAGGGATGTGGAATGGAACCACAAAAGGATATTTGTACTGCTGAGCGACAAATTTCTCAAGTAACAAAAACATCCTGTTGTAGCGAAGAAACAAAGGTCCTTCAAGGATCTAATTTTTTAGAGAAAACGACAAAAGTAACTCCCTCAAAGCTGGGGCAGTTTTATGCGGTGTTTCCGGTTTTAGAACTTTCTACTCTCTCGGCAGTAACCGTAAATTCCTACCCAGTTTCTGTTTACAGACCCCCTCCTCTTTTAACAGACAAAATTGTCCTTTACGAATCTTTTTTAATTTAATTTTATTTATCTTCAAGTAGCAGGATCGCTTTTGGAATTCCCTTGCGAATTTTAAAATTTTTGAAAATAAATAAATTAGAACACATGAAAAAAAGCACATTATTTTTGTTTTTTTTAACCATTTCATGGGGCTGTATTTCACAAGAACAGCTCAAAGGAATGGTTATGGTGAAAACAACAGCCAACGGCATAAAAGGTTTGGCAGGCGCTTCCGTTTATTGGATGGGTACGTCCCTTGGCGGAACTACCAATACCGAAGGTTGGTTTGAAATACCAAGCTCCCCAAATACAAATAAGTTGGTTATCAGTTATGTAGGTTACCAGACAGACACGCTAGACATAGTAGGTACACAGGAATTACATCATCGATTAAAGGAACTTGGCACCTTGGAGGAAGTTGTGGTCAGAGCAAAGAAAAAAGCGACGACAGTTGCTTTTTTAGGCGCTACCAACAGCCTTTACATTCACGAGCAAGAGCTCTTAAAAGCTGCCTGCTGCAATCTTTCTGAAAGTTTTGAAACCAACCCGTCGATTGATGTAAATTTCTCTGACGCTTTGACGGGAACAAAGCAAATCCAAATGCTCGGACTGAAAAGTCCATATTTACTGGTAACTCAAGAAAACATCCCGTCCATTCGAGGGGCCTCTCAAGCCTATGGGATGAGTTTTATTCCTGGCACCTGGATCCAAAGCATTCAAGTAACAAAAGGAGTAGGCTCCGTGACAAACGGCTTTGAGAGTATTTCAGGCCAAATCAATACAGAGTTGAAGAAGCCGCGAACAGACGACAAGTTCTTTTTAAACTTTTACACCTCAGGGACCGGAAGACGAGAGGTGAATGCACACCTTACAAAAAAGCTATCCAAAACATGGAGCTCAGGACTGTACCTTCACGGAAACAAACGCTCCGCAAAAATAGATCGGAATCAAGATTTGTTTTTAGACCTGCCTTTGAGCGAACAAGTCACACTGATGAACCGTTGGCAATACACAAATCCAGCATCAGGATGGATCAGTTTTATAGACTTGAAATACCTCAAAGATGAAAAGCAAATGGGTGCAGTGAATTTCAATCCGAAGTCAGATCGTTTTTCGACCGACGCATACGGTTCTGAAATTGATACAGAGCGTTTTGAAACCACTGCAAAATTGGGTTATGTTTTCAAAGAAAAACCCTACCAAAGTTTTGGTGTGCAAACCGCCTTTAGTCGCCACCAACAAGATTCTTATTATGGATTAAACGTGTACGACATCGTCCATAAAAGCGGCTATGTGAACACTGTTTTTCAATCCATTTTGGGGAATACCCAACACCAATTCAAAACAGGCGTGAATTTTAACTACGACGACTATGTTGAGAGGGTCAAAACGTTCAATGACAATCTTACAGATTACACGCGAACAGAACGTTCTGTGGGTGCTTTTTTTGAATACACTTACGACAATTTGGAAGCGGTTACCTTGATAGCCGGTTTGCGAATCGACGCGCACAACCTCTTGGGGGTTTTTGCAACTCCTCGATTGCATGTGCGTTACGAACCTTGGAAAAATGGAGTCTTCAAAGCGTCTGTAGGGAGTGGGAGAAGAGCTGCCGCTATTTTTGCAGAAAACCAACAGCTATTTGCCTCATCTCGTTCCATGCACCTAGAAGCAACAGGAGGAAAAATTTACGGTTTGGATCCTGAAAAAGCGTGGAATTACGGCTTGAGTTATTTGCATCGATTTTTGTTGCGGGAAAGAAAAGGAACCCTTGCTTTTGATTTGTACAGAACCGATTTTCAAAATCAAGTTCTTGCCGACTACGACCATTCGCCTCAAGAAGTAAGGGTGTACAATAGTTCTGAAAACTCAAAAGCTGTTTCGCTTCAAGTGGAACTCAATTTTGAATTGACAACCGGTATTGATTTCCGAACAGCCTACAAGCACTTCGATGTAGCGCAGCCTTTCAAAGGAGGAACCATTCAAAAAGCCTTACAAGCCCAAGACCGCTTTTTTGCGAATATGAGTTACAAAACAACGGCAACCAAACGGGCTTCTTTGTGGAAATGGGATGCCACCTACAATTGGCTAGGGAGTAAAAGAATTCCGAGTACAGCTTCAAACCCAGCGGCTTATAAGATGCCAAATAAGTCGAAACCCTATGCGTTGGTGTCTGCCCAAGTCACACATGTGTTTTCTCCAAAAGTTGAGCTCTATGTAGGAGGAGAGAACTTGACAAATAAAACACAGAAGAATCCGATACTTGGAGTTGCCGATCCTTTTGGTCCTTATTTTGACACCACCCTAGTATATGCTCCTATCGTGGGAAGAATGTTTTACGGAGGACTTCGTTATCAAATTTAAAAACAAATGAAATGAAAACAAAAATCCTTATCTGTCTCTTGTTTTTTGCTTTGACAATGCAAGCACAATCCCAAGAAAAAAAATCAAAAAGTGAGCATTGGCTTGTCTTGGTAAATGGAAATTGTGAGATGTGCAAAGCGCGCATTGAAAAAGCGGCCTTGCGAACAAAAGGGGTAAAGTATGCCTCTTGGGACATGCATTCCAAAACATTGAAATTGATTTTCAATTCCTACAAAACATCTAAAGACACTTTGGCAAAATCTATTTTGGCAGTTGGGCACGATGTGGATACCTTAAAAGCTACAGAGGAGTTGTATGAAAAACTGCACTTTTGTTGTCAATATAGGGAATAAAAAACGGCCCGTTTGAAATTTCAAACGGGCCGTTTTGTAAATAATTGTTTGCTTACATCATGCCTGGCATGCCAGCGCCACCCATCGGAGGGTGTGCGTCTCCACCGCCTTCTGTTTTGATCTCAGAAAGGGTGCAAGCTGTTGTCAAGATCATGCCTGCTACGGAGGCAGCATTTTCTAAGGCGATGCGCGTTACTTTTGTAGGATCGATGATTCCAGCTGCAAGCATCTGAACATAGTCTCCTGTTTTGGCGTTGAAACCGTAATCTCCTTTTCCTTCAAGAACTTTAGAAACGACTACGGAACCTTCTCCGCCTGCATTTTCAACAATTTGGCGCAAAGGCTCTTCAATCGCTCTGTCCAAGATATTTACACCGGTTTGTTCGTCGGCATTTTCAATCGCAACAGCCTCGAGCGCGTCTTTGGCTCTTGCCAATGCCACACCTCCACCAGCAACAATTCCTTCTTCAACTGCTGCTCTTGTGGCGTGCAATGCATCGTCTACACGGTCTTTCTTTTCTTTCATTTCGAGTTCACTCGCAGCTCCTACGTACAAAACGGCCACTCCACCTGCCAATTTAGCAAGTCGTTCTTGGAGTTTTTCTTTGTCATAATCGGAAGTGGTGTTTTCGATTTGAGATTTTATTTGTGCCACTCTTGTGTTGATGGCATCTGATTCTCCAGCGCCATTTACTACAGTCGTATTGTCTTTGTCGATCGTTACGCGCTCTGCTGTTCCCAACATCTCTATGGTAGTGTTTTCTAGGGTCAGTCCTCTTTCTTCAGATACGACTGTACCGCCAGTAAGGATAGCGATGTCTTCCAACATGGCTTTTCTTCGGTCTCCAAAACCAGGTGCTTTGACGGCAGCGATTTTAAGCGCCCCACGTAGTTTGTTCATGACCAAGGTTGCCAAAGCTTCTCCATCTACATCTTCTGCAATGATCAACAATGGTTTTCCAGACTGAGAAATGGGTTCCAATACAGGCAACAATTCTTTTAAAGAAGAAATTTTCTTTTCAAACAACAAGATGTAGGGATTTTCTAGGTCCACCAACATTTTTTCTGTGTTTGTTACAAAGTAAGGTGACAAATAACCTCTGTCAAATTGCATCCCTTCTACGATGTCTACATAGGTGTCTCTTCCTTTGGCTTCTTCAACGGTAATCACGCCCTCTTTTCCTACTTTTTCGAATGCCTCGGCGATCAAGTCTCCGATGGTCTCGTCGTTGTTGGCAGAAATGGAAGCTACTTGTTTGATTTTGTCGGATTTGTTTCCAACCACTTCAGATTGTTTTTGCAAGTCGGTCACGATAGCAGTAACTGCTTTGTCGATTCCTTTTTTTAAATCCAAAGGATTGGCACCAGCAGCGACATTTTTCAGCCCTTCTTTTACAATCGCCTGAGCCAATACGGTGGCTGTGGTTGTTCCGTCTCCTGCGAGGTCATTGGTTTTAGAGGCAACCTCTTTGACCATTTGTGCGCCCATGTTTTCGATTGGGTCTTCCAGTTCAATTTCTTTGGCGACAGTCACACCATCTTTTGTGATGGAAGGACCTCCAAATGATTTTTCAATCACGACATTTCTTCCCTTGGGTCCCAAAGTTACTTTTACGGCGTTTGCCAAAGCATCCACACCGCGTTTCAATCCGTCACGTGCTTCAATATCAAATTTTATTTCTTTTGCCATTTTTATGATTTTTTACAAAGACCCTTTTCGGTATGGAATGGAGTCCAGTAGTTAGAATTGTATCAGGTTGTTTTTTCGAGATTAAACGATTGCGAAAATATCGCTTTCTCTCATGATGAGGTAGTCGGTTCCTTCTAATTTGAGTTCCGTGCCCGCGTATTTTCCGTACAATACGGTATCGCCAACCTTTACTGTCATTGGTGCTTCTTTGGTGCCGTTTCCGACAGCTACTACAGTCCCTTTTGAAGGCTTTTCTTTCGCTGAATCTGGAATGATTAGTCCTGAGGCTGTTGTCGTTTCTGCAGCCAAAGGCGAAATTAAAACTCTGTCAGCTAGGGGTTTTATTTTTGGATTGCTCATTGTGGTAAATGTTTTTTAATTAGTAATTCATTCTACAGATAGCTAAAAATATGCCAATTATTTCAAAGTCTGACAAATTTAAAAAAAAATGCCAAGGTGACATTTCCTTGGCATATTTCTGTGTTGTTGACATTTAATGCCGGATTTATTTTGAAGTTTCCTCCGAAGGCTCACTTAAGATAGGAAGTTCTGCGGGAACTTCTTCGTCGATCAATCTGTTTTCGATGGTTGCATCCAATTGAGATTCTTGAGTGCTTGCATTTTCTCTTGGGATAGCGAAGTTAGAAAGTAAAATCAAAGCCATTAAGGCAATGGCTAAGGTCCAAGTGCTTTTGTCTAAAAAGGTATTGGTACTCTGTACACCTCCCATAGATTGAGAACCTCCACCTCCAAATGAAGAAGACAAGCCACCTCCCTTAGGATTTTGTACCATAATTAACAAAACGAGCAATACTGCTACGATAAGAATCAAGATTAAAAATAAGGTATAGGTCATAATTTGTTAGCTTTAAGGAATTTTATTTTCTTTATTTGGTCTGCAAAGAAACCACTTTTTTCTGGATATTTCAAAATTAAAATTTGATAGGCATGGATGGCGCTGCTGTATTTTTTTTGTTCCAGATAAACTTTTGCCAAGGTTTCTGTCATCAGATTTTTGTCTTGCAGCGTCACAGGTTCTTTTTTCAAAGGATTTGACGTTTTGTCGACAGGGGGAATGCTCGGATTTTTTTGGATAAATTGATCAATTAAGTGGATTTTTTCATTCAGTTTGTGAGAAGAGTTGCCGGCTTCTTTTCTTCTGATGGGCGTCACTTTTGACAATTGCAACCATTCGTTGAACGAATGCACTTCTTTGTGGTCAAATTCCAAGGGAGTTCCGATTTCCAAGGCTGCTTCTAGTTTGGAAGTTTTGGAGGCATATGTGGAGTCGGATTTTGAAGATTTTTCAGAAACCGCTCTTTTTTGAATAGGTCTAATGTCAGTGATGTATTCAAAGAGTACGGTTCTGTCGGTGGTCATGGCAGCCGTCTCTTTCAGAACTTTGTTGTATTTGAAATTGTTATTTTGTTTGAGACTTTTTAAGTAGATACTTTTTGCTGCTTGGAAATAGGGGTGCTTTTTTGTGATGTCTTCCCAATCAGAAATCTCTTTTACCCCGATGATTTTTGGGTTCGTAAGTTGTGCTATGAATCTTTCTTTGTTCATGAAATTACCAATTGGCTACAGAAGCGTTAAAAATATCTTGGGTAATCCTTTCAAAGATTTCTTCGAGCGCAGTGTCTAGGAGTCCACCTGTTAACATTTCGGATCCTCCGAAGTCGTAAAAATGGGTGAATTTCTTTTCAAAATTCTTTTGTTCTTCGTATTTGTTGAAGTATCGAACATTGATAACGATGGTCAGCCTGCTTTGTGCAGCAGTCTGATCAGCTGTTGCGGTCATTGGAGTAATTCTGTAACTGCTGATTTCACCTTCAAAAGTAAGATCTCCATTGGCTTTGACAAGGCTCAAATTGGTTTGTCTTAAAAACAGGTCTTGCAGTTCTTGGGTAAAATTTTGACTCAAGCCAGGCTCAATCAAAGCGGCATTGTTTGGGAAATAATCAATCTGAAGAGTAGCTGCTTTTCCAGTGTCTCCTCCGGTAAAACTATAAATCCCACAGCTTGTGTTTGTCAAAACAAGAAAGAAGGAAAGGTAAAAAAGAGGTTTGAAATTCATTTTTTTTGATACAATTGTTACAATAATACGACTAAAGTTGCAAATGTCTTGTGATTTTTTCAGGATTTACAAATCGTATTGTTTTATTTTTCGATAAAGGGTTCGTTCAGAGATGCCCAGTTCCTTGGCTGCCAATTTTCGTTTGTTTTGGTTTCGCTCCAACGATTTTCGGATCATTTCGATTTCTTTTTCATGGAGAGAAAGTGTTTCGTCTTCTTCTATGGTTTCGATATAATCGTATGTCCCTTGGGTTTTTGTAGTTTTGGGTTGTTGGATTTGGAAGAGTGCTACTTTGTTGTCGGGCTTGAATTCTTCGGAGGAGTCGGTCCCGCGAATTTTTTCAATCAGTTGAAGGTGCTCTTCTTTTACTTGCTCTTTGTTATCATTTTTAATAAGGTCCAAGGTGAGTTTTTTCAAATCATTGATTTCTTTTCGCATTTCGAACAACACTTTGTAGATCATGTCCCGATCATTAGAAAGGTCACTTTCTGAAGTTCTTTCTTTTTCGATAACAGCAGGCAGGTTGTCGAAGTTGGGAAGGTATTGGCTCAGTTTTTCGACACTGATGTTTCTGCTTTCTTCAACGACGGAGATTTGTTCTGCGATATTTCTCAACTGGCGAATGTTTCCTGGGAAGCGGTAATGGGTCAACAGATGTACGGATTCTTCTTCCAGTCTAATGGTCGGCATTCTGTATTTTTGAGCAAAATCTGAAGCAAATTTCCGAAACAACAAATGGATGTCATTTTCGCGTTCTCTCAAAGGGGGCAAGTTCAGTTCAATCGTGCTCAAACGGTAGTACAAGTCTTCTCTAAACTTTCCTTTTTGGACTGCCTGTTGCATTTTCATATTGGTAGCAGCGACAATTCTCACATTGGTTTTTTGAACAGAGGAGGACCCCACTTTGATAAATTCTCCGTTTTCTAAAACACGCAGCAACCGCACTTGTGTGGTCAGCGGTAATTCGCCAACTTCGTCCAAAAAGATAGTCCCACCATCGGCCACTTCAAAATAGCCTTTTCGTGAGTTGGTGGCCCCTGTAAAAGCTCCTTTTTCATGGCCAAAGAGTTCGCTGTCAATCGTTCCTTCAGGAATGGCACCACAGTTTACAGCAATGTAATTGGCGTGTTTTCTGTGGGACAGTTGGTGGATGATTTTTGGGATGGTTTCTTTTCCGACCCCGCTTTCTCCTGTTACTAAAACAGAGATGTCTGTAGGGGCAACACGCATTGCTTTTTCCAGAGAGCGGTTGAGTTTTGGATCGTTTCCAATGATTTCAAAACGCTGTTTGATGGTTGTAAGTCCTTCCATAATTTAGGTCTATTTAAGACACTGTCTTTTCAGCAGTGTTTGTGACAAAAGGAACATCTTGAGCGGTTCCTATTTTTGTTCCGATGAGTGTGGCAGAGGTGCATTCTTCCACTTTGACTAGTACATAGTCTCCTATGTTTTCCCCATTTTTAGGGAAAATGGTCACGTAATTTTGAGAATTTCTTCCCATCCAATGTTCCTGAGATTTTTTAGAAGTCCCTTCAATCAGCACTTCAATGGTTTTTTTGAGATAGGTTTTCGTATTGTTGCTACTCAGCTTTCTCTGAAGGTTGATGATTTCGTTCAACCGTTGTTTTTTGATGCTTTGAGGAACATCGTCTTCCATTCTTTTGGCGGCCAGCGTTCCTGGTCTTTCTGAATAGGCATACATAAACCCGTAATCATAGCCTACGTATTCCATCATGCTCAAAGTATCTCGGTGTTCTTCATCGGTCTCTCCGCAAAATCCGACAATCATATCTTGAGAAATGGCAGTGCCGGGAATAATTTTTTTAATTTGATCTGTCAGCTCCATGTATTCTTCACGTGTGTGCTGTCGGTTCATGCGCTTTAGTACCGAGCTACTTCCAGATTGTACAGGGAGGTGTAGGTACCTACAGATATTAGGGTGTTTAGCGATGACGTGCAGTACTTCAATTTCGAGGTCTTGGGGATTGCTGGTAAAAAAACGAATTCTCAAAGTAGGAAATGATGTTGCTACGAGGTCCAATAATTTTGAAAAACCAATGGCTGTGGCTTGAGCGATGTTGGAGGCTTTTTCAAAGTCTTTTTTAAGACCTCCACCGTACCACAAGAAGCTGTCTACATTTTGACCTAGTAGGGTGATTTCTTTGTAGTTTTTATCTTTCAAAACCTTTATTTCTTCGAGAATACTCTGGGGGTCTCTACTGCGTTCCCTGCCTCTTGTAAACGGAACCACACAAAAAGTACACATATTGTCACAGCCTCTGGTAATGGAAACAAAAGCAGAGACACCGTTGCTGTTCAGTCGAACGGGCGCAATGTCTCCATAAGTTTCTTCTTTGGAGAGCAATACATTCACAGCATCTCTTCCGGCATTGACCTCTTTCAAAAGATTTGGAAGGTCTTTGTAGGCATCTGGTCCCACGACCAAATCCACAATTTTTTCCTCGTCTAAAAATTTTGATTTCAACCGTTCTGCCATACAGCCCAAAACCCCCACCTTCATGGTCGGGTTGATTCTTTTAATGGCATTGTATTTCTGAAGTCTTTTTCGGATGGTTTGTTCTGCTTTTTCTCGAATAGAACAGGTGTTGACCAAGACCAAATCGGCCTCTTCTAAAAGTTGCGTGGTGTTGTAATTGTTTTCGGAAAGGATGGAAGCGACAATTTCACTGTCGTTGAGGTTCATCTGACACCCGTAGCTTTCAATGTATAGTTTTTTGGTGTTTCCTTTGATTTTATCGGTCAACAAGGGGTGCCCTTGTTTGTTAGCGTCTATTGTCTTTTCGGTCTCCATCAGTTTGAAAAATTGGTCTACAAAGATACAATCAAAAATGCAAATCGTGACATTTTGTCAGAGAAATATATTGTTAAAATCGGCCTGTTTTGAAATTTTAAAAGAACTAAAAAATTTTTTTTTAAAAATTCTCTCTACTTTTGCATTCAACTTCGAGTACTAAAAAACCCTAAATATTAAAACACTTAAAGATTTTAGGAGTCTTCATTTGAAGTGTAAACTATTATACAGATCGATAATATGGCAAAAAATTTAGTAATTGTTGAGTCACCAGCTAAAGCAAAAACAATTGAAAAATTCTTAGGAAAAGACTTTCAAGTAGAGTCCAGTTTTGGGCATATAGCAGACCTGCCATCTAGTGAATTGGGTATCGATGTGTCTGGAGATTTCAAACCGAGTTACATTGTTTCTGAAGACAAAAAGGCGGTGGTTCGAAAACTCAAGTCACTTGCCAAGAAGGCAGATACGGTATGGCTTGCAAGTGATGAAGATCGAGAAGGAGAAGCCATTGCTTGGCATTTGAAAGAACAGTTGAAATTATCTAGCGAGCATACCAAACGGATTGTTTTTCACGAAATCACAAAGAAGGCGATTTTAAAAGCCGTTGAAAACCCCAGAGACATCAATTACGACATGGTCAACGCGCAACAAGCCCGCAGGGTTTTAGACCGCTTGGTGGGTTATGAATTGTCGCCTGTATTGTGGAGAAAAGTCAAAGGAGGTCTTTCTGCAGGACGTGTGCAGTCAGTAGCAGTTCGTCTGATTGTTGAGCGAGAACGAAGCATTCAAGAATATCAAAGTGTTGCTCATTATAAAGTTGTTGCTGAATTTGCGAATGCTGAAGGCAAGGTGTTCAAAGCGACCATCCCGAAACCTTTTGATTCCAAAGAAGAAGCCCAGACTTTTTTAAACAGGGTTGCAACAGCAACTTTTGAAATCGCTGACCTGCAAAAGAAACCCGCAAAAAAATCACCAGCACCCCCCTTTACCACGTCTACTTTGCAACAAGAAGCTTCTCGTAAACTAGGCTTTTCTGTTTCTCGAACCATGCAAGTTGCACAGCGTTTGTACGAAGCGGGATTGATTACCTACATGAGGACAGACAGTCTGAATCTTTCAGAAGACGCAAGAAAAGAAGCCGCCGAAGAGATTGCCAACTTTTACGGACCCATCTACAGCAAGCCGCGTGTCTTTAAGACCAAATCCAAGGGAGCACAAGAAGCCCACGAGGCGATTCGCCCGACGGATATGAAACGCCACTCGGTAAATGTGGAGTACGATCAAGATCGCTTGTACGACTTGATTTGGAAACGAACCTTGGCTTCTCAAATGAGCGATGCACAGTTGGAGCGCACCAATGTAAAAATAACCAATACCAAAAGTGATAAAGTTTTTACTGCCAATGGAGAAATGGTGAAATTCGATGGGTTTCTAAAAGTTTATCTTGAAGGAAACGACAATGAAGAAGAAGAGCAGTCCGGTATGTTGCCGCGATTGACAGTGGCAGAACAGTTGAACTACAACTTCATCACTGCCACAGAACGATTTACAAAACCGCCCTACCGATTTACAGAAGCCGCCTTGGTCAAACAATTGGAAGAATTGGGTATCGGACGGCCCTCTACCTATGCACCCACCATTTCTACCGTCCAAAGAAGGGGCTATGTAGAAAAAGGACAGGTTGAAGGTGTGGAGCGGAAGTACGAACAATTTTTATTGAAAAATGCAACTGTCAGTTCCAGTACGCTGACAGAAAAAGTAGGTTCTGACAAAGGAAAATTAGTGCCAACCGACATTGGGAATATTGTCAACGATTTTTTAGTTGCCAATTTTTCAACGATTTTGGACTATGGTTTTACCGCTAAGGTAGAAGCAGATTTTGATGACATCTCTGAAGGAGTAGCAAATTGGACCCGCATGATCGAAGAATTTTACCAGGATTTTCATCCAACGGTAAAAGACGTGTCTGAAAACGCCGAAAGAGAAAGTGGAGAACGTGTTTTAGGAAAGCACCCCGAATCTGGAAAAACAGTTTTGGTCCGTTTGGGGAAATTTGGACCCATCGCTCAAATCGGGGACCCTGAAGAAGAAGAAAAGCAGTTTGCAAGTTTGCAAAAAGACCAAAATTTAGGAACCATCGGCCTAAAAGAAGCGCTTGATTTGTTTCTATTGCCTAAAAGCTTAGGAACTTATGAAGGAGAAGAAGTCGTCGTTTCCAATGGAAGATTTGGACCCTACGTCAAATTCGGAACCCTTTTTGCCTCTTTGACGCCTGGAGAAAATGCAATGGAGGTAGATCTGCCAAGGGCAATTGAATTGATCGTCGCCAAACAGGAAGCAGACGCGCCTATAGCTACTTATGAAGAGTTGCCGGTGCAAAAAGGAGTCGGTCGGTTTGGTCCCTTTATCAAATGGAACGGCATGTTTATCAATGTCAATAAAAAATACGATTTCGACACGCTTTCTTTTGACGACATCGTCGAATTGATCGAAGCGAAGAAGCAAAAAGAGATCGACAAGGTAATCCACGATTGGAAAGAGGAAGGCATTCGACTGGAAAAAGCAAGATGGGGACGTTTTCATATTCTAAAAGGAAAAATTAAAATTGAATTGCCCAAAACTACGGATGCAAAAAACATGACCTTGGAAGAGGTACAAGCTATTATAGAAAAAAAAGCACCCAAGAAAAAGACAAGAAAAGCCCCAGCTAAAAAGAAAGCAGTTAAAAAGAAAAAATAACTTATTTGAGGTCGATCGCCTAGGAAGCATTCCTTTTAAGACGATCGACCAAGGAATTTCAATAGTCCGTATGCGTTTAGAATTTTTAAAACCTGTTGATTCCGATCTGTTGGAGAAAGTGTCAAATTTTCCAAAACACTCCTTGGCACATGCAGTAAAATTCCATTCTTCGGAAGAAGGCTTGCCAAAAGTGGAAGAGAAAACGCTGGCAATTTTTGGCGTTCAAGAAGGCCGCGCGGCAGGTAACAATGAAATGACGGGTTTCGGCCTCGATGCAATTCGAAAGGGGCTTTACCAACTCTACCCTGGAAATTGGCCGCTGCAAATTGTAGATTTAGGAGATATCCCACAAGGAGACACAGTCAAAGACACTTATTTTGCAGTCAAAGAAGTCATTGCGGAGCTTGTAAAAAACGAAGCACTTCCCATACTGCTCGGTGGCGGTCAAGACCTCACGTACGCCAATTACAGAGCTTACGATCATTTGGAGCAAGTGGTCAACTTGGTTTCTGTGGATTCAAAATTTGATTTGGGCACCCTTGAGGACGCGCTCAGTTCAAGCTCTTATTTGAGTAAGATAGTCATGGAAGAACCGACCAATTTATTCAACTTTAGCAATGTTGGTTACCAAACATTTTTCAATTCTCAAGATGAAATTGATTTGCTTGACAAGCTTTCTTTTGATGCTTTTCGTTTGGGAGAAGCAAAGAATTTGGAAGTTGTTGAGCCCATCATGAGAGATGCAGATATTGTGAGCATCGATATTGGTGCAGTCCGAATGAGTGAGGCACCTGCCAACAAAAACGCCAGTCCCAATGGGTTTTATGGAGATGAAATCTGTGCGATAGCGCGCTATGCAGGGATTAGTGACAAAGTCACTTCTTTTGGGATTTATGAATTCAACAACCACTTGGACCAAAACGGCCAGACAGCTCATTTAATAGCCCAAATGATTTGGTACTTTATTGAGGGAGTGAGTTGCAGGTCAAAAGATTATCCCTTCTGTTCAAAAGAAAAGTATTTAAAATACATCGTACCATCCAATGAGGGGGTTATGAATTTCTACAAGAGTCCTAAAAGCGGAAGGTGGTGGATGGAAATTCATACACGAACTGACAATAAATACAAAAGACATGCGTTGATACCTTGTACGCATCAAGATTATTTAGATGCGGCCGATCAAAATATTCCCGAGCGTTGGTTCAAAGCGCTTCGGAAACTGAATTGAATTGCAAATAAACGTCCTTTTTTTTTAGGAGTACAAACTTGTGAAACAAGGTAAAAACGTTGTTTTTTATCAAAAAAAATGATAGGTTTACGTCCATTATTATTGAATAAGTAAAAATATGAAGAAAGTAGGTTTCTGTATAGCACTCTTGTCAATTATCATAAGTTGTGGGACAAACGACAGAGGAGAAGTGTTGGGAAAAAAAACCAAGCGAAAGTGGTTCGCAGAAAAGCCGTTTGGCATGGTGCTCATTTCAGGAGGTTCTTTTACGATGGGAAAGCAAGATGAAGATCCTTTTGGAGGAATCAATAATTCGCCTCGCACGGTGACTTTGAAAGATTACTACATGGACGAGTCTGAAATCACCAACAGCGAATACATGGAATTTGTGAATTGGGTAAGAGATTCGATAGTTCGTACCGAACTCGCTTATGCCGCAGAGGATCAGGCCTACTTGTTAGACGGTACTGAAGAAAGAAGTGATGCAGGGATATTGAGGTATTCTTTTTCGGACATCGATACGACCTATGCCAATGAATATGAAAAGTACAGAATTGAAAATTACGGTGCAATTGGTAATGTGAATCCATTGACGGAAGGACGTGTTTTGAATTGGAGAGAGCCCATCATTTGGGAACAAGAGGAATATCTAGATGCCGCCTATACGGAGGTAATGGACTCCATGTATTTGCCAATTGAAGATATGTTTGAAGAGAAACGTCTTTTAGATGTTAGAAAACTAAGGTATAGCTATTCGTGGTATGATAAAATCCAAGCAGCTAAAAGCAAGAACAGAAAACAACAAGATTTTATTTTTTATGAAGACGTTGGAGTGTATCCTGATACCACCGTTTGGGTGAAAGATTTTAGTTATTCCTACAACGATCCCATCCACGACAATTATTTTTGGCACGAAGCCTATGAAGAATATCCAGTTGTTGGAGTGAGTTGGTACCAAGCACGCGCCTTTTGCAATTGGAAGACAAAAAAGAAAAATGACTACTTGCGCTCTAAAAAACATCCGTCAAGAGTACTTGATTTCAGACTGCCGACTGAGGCAGAGTGGGAATATGCAGCACGAGGAGGAATCGAGTATGGAACCTATCCTTGGGGAGGTCCCTACACAACAACAGATCAAGGGTGTTTTTTAGCAAATTTCAAACCTGTTCGAGGTGACTATGCATTGGACGGGGCTTTGTATACCGTAGAGGCGTATTCTTATAGTCCGAATGGTTACGGATTGTACAACATGGCAGGAAATGTGTCTGAATGGACGAATACTTCCTACTTCAAAGGCTCTTTGAACGGTTCGATGATCAATTCGAATTTTGAAGATCTAGAGAGCAAAAGAAAAATAATTCGCGGTGGTTCGTGGAAAGACATTGCTTATTTTTTACAAGTAAGCACACGAGATTTCGAATACGTAGATTCCACGAAAAGTTACATTGGTTTCCGTACCGTTCAAGATTATATGAATGTCAAAAAGAGATGATAATAAACTCAAAATTGCTCAGGAGAAAAAGCAAATATCAAATTACCAACAATACCCTAAAATTACTAATTATATGGCACAATCTGTAAAAAGTAAAAAAATAATGAACATGATCTATGGGCTCGGCGCGTCAATTGTTTTGATCGGAGCGTTGTTTAAGATCCTTCACTTTCATATCGGATTCTTGACCGGTGGGGTGATGTTGACTATCGGACTCTTGACCGAAGCATTTATCTTTGCCTATTCTGCATTTTATGAACCCATTGAAGAAGATTTGGATTGGTCAAAAGTATATCCTGAACTGGCGGGAGGCAATGCAAAAGGGAAAAACCCTAGCGCACATGGTATTTTAACCCAAAAGTTAGATGACATGTTGAAAGAAGCCAAATTGGACGCCCAATTGGTAGAAAGTCTTTCGACGAGCATTCGCAATTTTCAAGGGGCTGCTGAAAGTATTAATAGCTCTGCCGAAACAGTTGCCAACACTCACAGGTACAACGAAGAGATGGCGGTTGCTGCTGTTCATCTAGAATCGCTAAACAGCTTGTACAAAATCCAAGCGGAAAACTCTGAGCGTCAATCTTTTTTTAACGAATCGATGTTGAAGCACTCTGAAAAGTTAGAGGACCAAATGGAAACATTGGCCACAAATTTGGCCTCCTTGAATTCGGTATACGGAGGTATGTTAACTGCCATGAACAAATAATTAGGAATCTTTAAAAACACTAATTATGGCAGGAGCAAAATTATCCGCAAGGCAAAAGATGATCAACCTCATGTACCTAGTATTTATCGCTATGTTGGCGCTAAACATGGGAAAAAAAGTACTGTCTTCTTTTGGCTACTTAAATGAGAAATTAGAAGAATCAAACACCACAGTTGGCAGAGACAATGAACTAGTATTGGCGGATTTGCGTACAAAAGCATCCGAACAAGAAGAAAAATATGCAGAATTAAACAACCAAGCGATGCAGATTTATTCGCTTTCAACGGACTGCCATATTTATCTACAAGCAGTCAAAGACACGCTGCTGAATTCCTTAAATCCTGAATTGAAAAGTGACTACGAATCCATGGATTCGGAATCAGCAGGAGATGAGTATTTTTTCACAGGAGAGAAATTGACAGACAATGGAGCACGCTTTGTGTCAAAGATCAACAGTTACCGTGATCGCGTAATTGCGTTGCTTGGAGACAGTATCAAAGCAGACATCCGCAACAACTTGAACAAGCGTTTCAAAACAGATGATGTTGATTTAGAAAATGGATTGAAACAACCGTGGATCCGAAACCGTTACGAAGGATTTCCTTTGGTGGCAACCTTGACCAATATTTCCGTAATCCAATCGGATATAAAAACTTCGGAAAAAGAAATCTACAATTCTTTGTTAGGGAGACAGCTTTCCAAAGATGCTTCGATAGATGAAAATACTTACAAAGCGATTGTTTTGCCTAGCAAGCCTGCTTTTTTTACAGGAGAAACCTTTGAGGGAACCATTGTTTTAGGACGTTACGATGCCAGTTTGAAACCAGACAAGGTTGTTATCAATGGTAAAGAAATCAAAGAAAGAGAAAATGGCGCAGCTTTGCTGAAATTCAAAGCGGGGAAAGTGGGGGAAAATCCGATCAAAGGAAGTTTTATTTTCAAACAAGGTGGAGAATTGGTTAACATTCCAGTCGAATCCTCTTATTTGGTGATTCCAAAACCCAACTCTGCTGTCGTTTCTGCCGACAAAATGAATGTAGTCTACCGCGGGGTTGAAAACCCCATCACCATTTCCATGCCGGGAGTCTCTGACAACAAAGTCAAGGCTGTTGCGGTGGGATTGAAACAAGTAAAAGGAACAAAATACATCTTAAAACCGGCCAAAGGAAAACAAGTTGCCATCAATGTTTCAGGGACTACAAGTGACGGAACGGTGATCAATTCTCCTCCTGTTATTTTTAGAATCAAAGACATGCCGCCTCCAGCAGCCTCAATCAGAGGGAAGTTCGGAGTCATTTCCATCCCCAAATCGAGTCTGTTAAAAGCTACAATTGATGCCAAAATGATGGACTTTGATTTTGATATGAAATTAAAAATACTGGGCTTCAAGCTTAAGGTTCCTGGACAAGCAACAATTTTAATCAAAGGATCTCGATTGGATACACGAGCTCAAAAAGCGTTGGTCAAAGCCCGAAGAGGCGATGTCATCAATATTTTTGATATCAAAACAATAAACATTGACAATCCCAGCTATAAGATGAAAAGAGCACTCCCTTTGAATGTAGAAATCACGAATTAAAGAGTTCTGGTCAAGGTTGAAAGAATGTATTTGAAATTGAGTTGAAAACTAACGGGCGGTAGTTGTAAAAAAACCGCTGTATCATAAATTGAAAAACATGAAGAATTTGAAAAGTTTTTTGTTCATAGGACTTTCCTTACTGGTGACTGCCACGACCCTTGCGCAGTCTCATTTTAATATATTGAATGCAAAAACTCCTGATGAAATAGGAAAAGTTCCCGTTGAGCGTCAAATTGCGGACCAAGATACACCTTTGACTTATTGGCATATAGACGATCGTGATGTTTTGTGGTCAAAAATAGTTTGGGAACACATCGACCTTAACCAAAGAATCAACCTTCCTTTGTACTTTCCAATTGATACAACATACGTTGTATCTGAGAGAAGATCACTTTTTTACACCCTGCTCAACGGCATCAAAAAAGGAAAGATAAAAGAAGTATACGAGGATTCATTTTTCAAGTCTCGAATGTCAGTCAAAGACATCGAACAAAGAATGGTTCGAGTAGATACTTCAGATTACGCATTTGAGTTGTTGAATTCAGGAGAGACAAACATCAAAGACGACATTGACGTGACACGTATCCAAGCTCAAGACATTGATGGGTATCAAATCAAAGGCATTTGGTATTTTGACAAACGGCAAGGAGAAATGAAATACCGCATGTTAGCAATTGCCCCGATGGCTCCGGACGTTCAAATAATGGGTAGAGAAGACATACAATCTGATGAGAGTTTGCCTTTGTTTTGGGTGTATTATCCCAGTGCGCGCCAAGTATTGCACGAGTCTTCAGTTTTTAACGAAAAGAATCCAAGAGCATCGATTACGTTTGATGACTTGCTAAATGCAAGAAGGTTCAGTGCTTTGATTTTACGGGAACAAAACATGTATGGAAACAGGGCCATTTCCGATTACATCCAAGGAAATGCGACTCAACAAGTATTGGAATCTGAACGTATCAAAGAACACATCCGCAACAAAGAATTGGACATGTGGAACTATTGATTCCCAAGTATTAAGAATTTCATTAGCTCTTGTATGCAAATGCAAGGGTTTTTTTTATAGAAGAAGTCATGGAAGTGGAATATGTACTTGTCGGTTTTGGTTTGGCAGGCTTGGCTTTTGCCACTGTTTTGGAAGAACAACAAAAATCGTTTGTAGTTTTTGAAGATGCCTCACAAACTTCTTCCAATGTGGCTGGTGGAGTCTACAACCCTGTTATTTTAAAACGATTTACACCTGTTTGGCAAGCCAAAAGTCAATTGGAAGTAGCCCTGCCTTTTTATCAAAAATGGGAAGAAAAATTAGGAAAAACCTACGACCATAAATTCGATACCTATCGAATATTTTCTGCTATTGAAGAACAAAACAATTGGTTTTTAGCAGCTGACAAGCCACTCCTCTCTCCATATATGGATTCCAAAGTGATTTGGGACACGCACCCTGGGTTGAAGTCCGAGTATGGATATGGAAAACTGCAACACACCGGTAGGATTGATACCAAGTCCTTGCTTTCCGATTGCAAAACCTATTTTGAAAGCCAACAAGCAATACGCTATGAGTCCTTTGACTACGAAGCCCTTGATTTGAGCTATGGAGAAGTCACCTACAAAGACATCAAGGCAAAGAGAGTCGTTTTTTGCGAAGGGTACGGCATGCATCAAAACCCATTTTTCAAGCACTTGCCGATGCAGGAAGTAAAAGGAGAACTGTTGACCATTCACGCCCCCTTGTTGGAAGTTGATTTCTTAGTCAAAGCAGCCTTATTTTTGTTGCCATTGGGCAACCACTATTACAAAGTGGGTGCTACGTTTCATTGGAAAGACAAAAGCTTGGCGACCACCGAAGCTGGGAAAAAAGAGCTGCAAAATAAATTGGCCTCCTTTATGACCGTTCCCTATACAATTGTAGAGCAGTCTGCTGGGATCCGACCTACAGTCAAGGACAGAAGACCTTTGCTTGGCGTGCATCCCAAGCACACACAATTGGCCTTGTTCAATGGATTGGGAACCCGAGGCGTGATGATTGCCCCAAAGATGGCCCAAGAGCTCTACCAACATCTTTCAGAAGGAAAGCCTCTTGAAGCAGAGGTCGACCTGCGGCGTTTTTCGAACAAAGGGGAAAGTCAAGCCTAAAAAAAAAGTTTCAAAAGTTCATCGAGTGGATTTCTGTTTGGATAGGGCACCTGGGTCGTAGGACACAAAAAGGTTGATCCAGATCAATCTTGCAAGTTTAAGATTTAGAGGAGTTGCAAGGATAAGCACGAGGGTTATGCTCGCAAACGTGTACAGTAAGTCAATACCCAAAAGCTGGTTGCTGATCAGAAACACCGCGATGGCAAGTGCCACACTCAAGCCATAGGCAACATACATAGCTCCAAAATAAAAAGAGGGTTCGAGCATGTATTTCAAATTGCATGCGGGGCAATTTTCATGAATTTTTGTAACTTTTAGTGGATGCAAGCTTTTTTTGTAAATAAAAAACGCGCCTTCGTGGCATTTCGGGCATTTGAAATAAAAAATACTGAAGATTTTACGTCCCTTTTTTAAAAACATTGTTTTTTTGTTTTGACTTTGTATAAGTTCCCTAAAACTATTGGGGAATCGAGGATTCAAAAATGTAAAATTTATGATAGCTTTGCAAAAATAAATCAATTCTAACAAACGATTCATTCTATAGATGCTCAACATACACAATTTAACAGTTTCTTTTGGAGGAGAAGAACTTTTTTCTAAAATCACTTTCAAATTAGAAAAAGGCAATCGGGTCGGTTTGGTAGGTAAAAATGGTGCAGGGAAATCCACCCTTTTGAAGGTCATCTCTGGAGATATCGAAAATGACGGCGGTACGCTCGCTCTGGAAAAAGAAGTCAAGATCGGATTTCTGCGTCAAGACATTGATTTTGTGCAAGGGAGAACGATTTTGGAAGAGGCCTACCAAGCTTTTGAAGAAATTGTGGATTTGGAATCAAAGCTGGCCCAAATCAATGAAGAATTGGCAACGCGTACTGATTATGAAAGTGACTACTATACCCAATTGATCCATGATTTGGATACAGTCTCTACGCGCTATGAACTTTTAGGAGGGTACAATTACCAAGGCGATACCGAAAAGATTTTACAAGGTCTGGGATTCCAACGAACTGATTTTGACAAGCTGACGGACACCTTTTCTGGTGGTTGGCGCATGCGGATTGAATTGGCAAAATTGTTGTTGCAGAAAAATGACATTTTGTTGCTTGATGAGCCTACCAATCACTTGGATATTGAATCGATTATTTGGCTGGAGAACTTTTTAAAATCCTATGCGGGTGCCATTGTTTTGGTGTCGCATGACAAGATGTTTTTGGACAATGTGACCAACAGGACCATTGAAATATCTCTGGGAAAAATATACGATTACAAAAAGCCCTATTCTCAATATTTGGTCTTGCGACAAGAAATCAGAGAAAAGCAATTGCAATCTCAGAAAAATCAAGACAAAGAAATCAAAGCCAAACAACAGCTGATTGAAAAGTTTCGCGCAAAAGCCAACAAAGCTTCCATGGCGCAGTCCTTGATCAAACAGTTGGACAAAGTAGAGCGCATCGAAGTAGACGTGGAAGACAATGCCGTGATGAATGTCAAGTTTGGAGTTTCCAAACACCCCGGAAAAGTAGTGGTGGAAACTAAAGCCTTGTCAAAAAGCTACGGCGACAAACAGGTTTTGAGCAATGTAAATTTGTTGATAGAGCGTTCCGCTAAAATTGCTTTTGTAGGTCAAAACGGTCAAGGAAAATCAACCTTAGCCAAAATGATGGTCAATGAGATTGATTATGACGGAGCGATCAAATTGGGGCACAACGTGGAAATTGGCTATTTTGCTCAAAACCAAGCAGAGTATTTGGACGGAGAAAAGACCCTGTTAGCGACCATGGAGGATGCTGCTAACGACGGAAATCGGATGCGAGTTCGAGACATGTTAGGGTCTTTTTTATTTGGGGGTGACGATGTTGAAAAAAAGGTAAAAGTACTGTCAGGAGGCGAACGCAATCGTTTGGCAATATGCAAAATGATGCTCTCTCCATTCAACGTGCTGATCATGGATGAGCCGACCAACCACTTGGACATTTCTTCAAAAAACGTCTTGAAAAAAGCCTTGCAACAATTTGAAGGAACCTTGATTTTGGTGTCTCACGACCGTGATTTTTTACAAGGCTTGACCGACAAAGTTTTTGGTTTTAAAGACAAAGTGATCAAAGAATATTTAGGGGATATTGATTACTTCTTAGAGGAACACAAACTAGAAAACCTTCGGGAGGCTGAAAAAAAGACCAAAGTCCACATGCCAAAAACCTCCAAAAAGGAGGCACATTCTTTGAACCGCCAACAAGAGAAAGCGTTGAAACAACTCAAAAACAAATTGAGCAAAATAGAAAACGAGATTTCAACTGTTGAAAAGGAAATTCTAAACATGGATGCGGAATTGTCAGAAGCTTCTGAGAGTGGCACGCCAACTGCTGCTTTTTTTGACAAATACCAAGAGAAAAAAGACTATTTGGAGTTGTTGATGGAAGATTGGGGAGCATTGGACGATGAGGTTGGTGCTTTCTCTTAAAACGCACTTTTTGGCCCTGCATGGACATGTCACCTGTTTTTGGTCCACATAACACCCGTTTATAGATGTATTTAAAGCCTTTACAGAGTCAAACTCAACCTGTCTTTCTGCCCGAATTGACCGCGAAAGACGTGTCTCTTTTTGTACAGAGAGAAGACTTATTACATCCAAACATTTCGGGAAATAAATACCGAAAATTGGCCTACAATATAGAGGAGGCCAAACGCCAAGGCAAAAGGCAGCTTCTGACTTTTGGAGGGGCATACTCCAATCATATTTTGGCAACGGCCAGTGCGGGAAATGAATTTGGTTTTGAAACCATCGGGTTCATACGAGGAGACGAGTTGGGCTTAGCGATTGACAAAACTTTGAAGTCAAATAGCACCCTGCGTGCTTCCAAAGATTTTGGCATGCAACTTCGATTTCTTTCTCGTTCTGACTACCGTATGAAAGAGGAGGCTCTTTTTTTAGAGCGTTTGCAAAAAGAATTTCCAGAAGCCTATATCCTAGCTGAAGGTGGCAGCAATGCGCTCGCTGTTCAAGGTTGTGAAGCCATTTTGAACAAGGATGTCTCATGCGACGTTGTCTGTGTTGCGGTGGGAACGGGAGCTACCATTTCAGGAATTATCAACAGCACTGAAGAGGGGCAGCAAGTATATGGGTTTCCTGCCTTAAAAGGAGACTTTTTAACATCTAAGATACGGGAGTACACTGCCGATAAGGACCAATGGCAATTGATGGAAGCCTATCATTTTGGCGGCTATGCCAAAACAACTCCTGAATTGATTACTTTTATAAATGCTTTTAAAGCCGCGACAGGCATCTTATTGGATCCCGTTTATACCGCTAAAATGATGTATGGCTTATTGGATTTGGTTCGCAAAAACCACTTCCCCAAAGGAACAAATATTTTGGCCATTCACACAGGTGGCATCCAAGGAATCGCAGGGATGAATGCCTTGTTGGCAAAAAAAGGTCAGCCCTTGATTGAGGTCTGAATTGTATAGGTTAAATTATTTCAGTAACATTGACTTTTGAAAACAGCAAACCAACAACACATGTCTCTTAGCATCTCATTAGTACGATTCAAACACTTTTTTTGCCGCTCTTTTTTAGCTGCTTTTATCTTTGGATTTTTTTTTGTGAGTTGTGGCTCTTCAAAAAAAAGCAAATCAGCAACTCGCACATGGCCAAAGATTGAGATTGTGAAAACAAACAACAAATCGGTAAACAAAGAAATCTCTAAATTAAAAAAGAAAGGTGCGCAATTAGACATGCGTACTGTTGCTTACATCAGCAAGTACGCACTTGTTTCTATGGAAGAGATGAAAAAAGCTAAAATTCCTGCCAGCATCACATTGGCTCAGGGGATTTTGGAATCGGGAAGGGGACTTAGTAGGTTGGCTCTGAAATCCAACAACCATTTTGGTGTCAAATGCCACAAGGGGTGGAAAGGAAAAACGGTTCGTCATGACGACGATAAAAAACAAGAGTGTTTTCGAAAATACAAAGCTGTAGCCGAATCCTACAAAGATCATTCTCGATTTTTAAAAACCAGATCTCGTTACGATTTTCTTTTTGACTTGAAAAGAGACGATTACAAAAGGTGGGCCAAAGGCTTGCGAAAGGCGGGATACGCAACGGACAAAAAATACGCAAAACGCCTGATTCACTTGATCGAAACTTACGAGCTCTACAATTTTGACAAGATCGTTCTCAAGAAGAAAATTAAAAAAAGAACTTCGAAAAACAAAAAACTTTACACCGTTCAAAAAGGAGATACATTGTATTCGATTTCACAAAAACACAAAATCACAGTTGCGCAATTGAAATCTTGGAATCATTTGGATTCAGATGCAATCAGCCCTAACCAGCAGTTGCGCGTCGAGTAATTCCTTTTACGGTCTTTGTTCTGTCTCAAAAAGTGTTTTTACGACTGCAAGTTGAGGTTTTCTTTTCTCGAGCATAATGCGTCCAAAAAAAAACCCACTCTACGAATAGAGTGGGAAAATTGCTATGAAAAAGAAATTGGTGTAGTACACCAATTGTAACAAATATAGAGAAAAATTAAAGCCGAAAATCGTTTTGATTTTAATTTTATGGCTGTAAAGACACGTTATAAAACAATGTTTATCAACGAGATGCGTTTTTTTTCAACTTAGACCAATGTTACAAAAAGACCTGCTTCTGTTTTGGAAACTACAGCTGAGTTCTTTTTTGTCAACCCCTTGATTGTTTTGTCCCATTTTTTATTGCTCAATCCTGATTTCTCTTTTAGTTCGCTTAGTAAGACAGGACTGTTTCCTCTCAAAAGACCCAACAATTCCTTTTCTTCATCCGTCAAAACAACCCCTGTTTTTTCTGGGCGCATTTGAGGGAAAAACAAGACTTCTTGAATCGAACTATTGTTTGTCAAGAGCATCACCAAACGATCGATACCGATGCCGATACCAGAAGTAGGAGGCATGCCGTATTCCAACGACCGGATAAAATCATGGTCGATAAACATCGCCTCATCGTCTCCTTTTTCAGACAGTTTCAATTGCTCCTCAAAGCGTTCTTTTTGTTCAATAGGGTCGTTGAGCTCTGAATAGGCATTTGCCAATTCTTTTCCGTTCACCATCAATTCAAAACGTTCCGTGAGTTCCTTATTGTCCCTGTGTTCTTTGGTCAAAGGACTCATCTCTTTGGGGTAGTCAGTGATGAATGTAGGTTGTATGTAGTGGTGTTCGCATTTTTCTCCAAACAATTCGTCGATTAGTTTTCCAACTCCCATACTTTCTTCCACTTCAACACCCACTTTTCTACAAACTTCTTTCAATTCCTCTTCCTTCATGCCCGCCACGTCGTAGCCTGTATGGATCTTAATAGCTTCAAGGATGGGTACTCTAGGGTAAGGAGCTTTAAATTCAATGGTATGGGCTCCTACTTGAACAGCGGAAGATCCGTTGGAATCGGTAGCAACCTTTTCAAGCAGCTGCTCAGTCATCTCCATCATCCAATGGTAATCTTTGTAGGCCACATACAATTCCATGACCGTAAATTCGGGATTGTGGGTTTTGTC
The DNA here is from genome assembly GCA_963932955.1 of uncultured Flavobacteriaceae bacterium. Taxonomy (GTDB): domain Bacteria; phylum Bacteroidota; class Bacteroidia; order Flavobacteriales; family Flavobacteriaceae; genus Flavicella. The sequence continues at coordinate 40,593 of CAWVRK010000001.1, read as the reverse complement.
CATCCCTTCATTTCTAAAATCTTTGGCAAACTCATAGACGGCATCAAAACCACCGACAATCAATCTTTTCAAATAGAGTTCATTGGCAATACGCAAATACAAGGGAATGTCTAGTGCATTGTGATGGGTCTTAAAAGGCCGTGCAGCAGCGCCACCTGGAATGGGTTGCAATATGGGTGTTTCTACTTCCAAATAGTCGCGTTCGTTGAAAAATTGACGTATGGAATTGGTAATTTTGGTTCGTTTGAGAAATGTCTCTTTTACATGGTCGTTTACAATGAGGTCTACATAGCGCTGTCTGTATCTCAATTCAGGATCGCTAAAGGCATCGTGTACTTTTCCAGAGGCATCTGTTTTGACCACGGGAAGCGGGCGTAAGGACTTTGACAAGAGTGTCAATTTGTGAACAAAAACAGAGGGCTCTCCTACTTGAGTTCTGAACACTTTTCCTTCGATTCCGAGGATGTCACCGATATCTAGCAGTTTTTTAAAAACATCGTTGTACATGCTTTTGTCATCGCCGCTCGCTATTTCGTCCCTGTTCACATAAATCTGCATGCGCCCCGTGCTGTCTTTTAATTCGGCAAAGGAGGCTTTTCCCATCAGTCTTCGGCTCATCATTCTTCCAGAAATCACGACGTTTTTACCTTCGTAATTTTCGAAATCACCGACAATAGACTCAACGGTCGCGGTGGATTTGAATTCTTCTGCAGGGTAGGGGTTGATTCCTAAGTCACGTAGCTTTTGAAGAGATTCTCTTCTCACAATTTCTTGTTCTGATAGGTGCATGTTCGTTTTGTTTAAAGGCCAATAGATTTGCCTGCAAAGATACTTAAGAATTGCGAATTACAAATGCGAAATGCCATTTTATGAGGAGCGACATCTTTTCAAAAGAGTTCTTTTTAGGATGTTGTCGAAAAAAAATGTAGATTTGTTTGTTGTTTTTTAGGAAGCAACAGTGTGTTGTTTTGTCATTTTTAGTAAAAAATGATGTGGTTTTTGTTGAAACCAGTGGAAAGCTTCCCTTTTTTGGGTTGCTTTTTTTTTGTTTTTTTTAGAGAGAAAGTCCGTCTGGATTCAATTCGTCACAAAGAATTGCGAGAAAAACACCTTCCGATTTGTCCAAAAAATTTGGATAAAATACCAAAAAAACACAACACTGATGACGGCTTTCAAAGCGGTAGAGAACAAAAATCCAACAAAGGAGCCTGTAGCTGCTTTTAGCGCTTTGGAAACCTCTTTGGGGTTTTCTGTGAGTTCGCCCAAAAAAGCACCTAAAAAAGGACCAAAAACAATACCTACAGGGCCGAAGAACAAACCGATTCCCAAACCGACACTCGAGCCCCAAACCCCTTTTTTAGTGCCGCCAAACTTTTTGGTACTCAATGCGGGAAGTGTGTAATCCAACAAGGTAGCGAGCAAGGCGATTGCAAGTGTCATCCATAAAAAATTCCAATTGTCAGGAATGCTCTTCGTAAGGTGAAGCATCAGCAAGCCAATCCATCCTGTCGGAGGACCCGGCAATACGGGAAGAAAAGAACCGACAATGCCCAAAATCACCATTAAAAATCCCGTTGACAAGAAAAAGAAATCCATTGTTTTTTATGTTCAAGTTACGAATCCTTTTCCTTGCTCCCTTCAAAAGTGTTGTTTTCAGCTTTCGCGTTGAGGAAAAGTTTTGATGGTCTTGATGAAAAGGCAAACAAGATCCTGTCAAGAATTTACAATTGGGGTGTTTTAGACAATGTAAGAGGCGGCTTTTTCGACGGCCTCTTTGATTCCAGCCGGGTTTTTTCCTCCAGCAGTGGCAAAGAATTTTTGACCACCACCTCCGCCTTGGATCAATTTTCCAAGCTCGCGAACAATTTTACCGGCATCCATTCCTTTTTCTTCCACCAAATTTTTAGAGATATAGGCCGTGAGCAATGCTTTTCCCTCCTGTTCAGCACCGGCAAAAAAGAACAAATCGCTGACTTCATCCCCCAATTCATGAGCCAAATCTTTGATGGCTGCGGCATTCAAATCCAATTGAGCGGCAATAAAATTGACACCATTGATTGTTTTAACAGCATTTTTGAGTTGCGTTTTTAGCTGTTTTGCTTTTGCTTTGACCAAGGCTTCCACTTCTTTTTTCAAAGAAGCGTTTTCTTCTTGCAAGGACACAATGGCTTTGAGTGGGTCGGGATTGTTTTTCAAGGCAGCTTTTAACTCTCCGAGCAAGCCCTCTTGTTTTTCGTAATGCTTTTTGACAGCCGTAGAAGTGATTGCTTCGATTCTTCGAATTCCTGCAGCGACAGCACCTTCGGAAACAATTTTCAATTGCCAAATGGCATTCGTATTTTGTACATGTGTCCCACCACACAATTCTGCCGATTCGTCAAATTGAACCATGCGAACTTGCTCCCCGTACTTTTCGCCAAAGAGCGCCATGGCACCTTTGTCCAAAGCCTCTTGCAGTGCAATGCTTCGGAAATCTTGTAAGGGGATGGCAGCAGCAATGCGTTCGTTGACAAAACTTTCCACCGCTTTCAATTCCTCCGCAGTTACTTTTGAAAAGTGAGAAAAGTCAAAACGTAAGTTTTTTGCGTTTACCAAAGATCCTTTTTGTTCTACATGAGTCCCCAATACTGTTCGCAAGGCTTGGTGTAACAAATGCGTAGCACTGTGATTGCTATTGGTCAAATTTCGCTTTTCAGCATTGACTACAGCTTGAAAAGTCGCTTTGGGGTTGCTCGGAATCTTTTTGGTAAAATGAAGAATCAGGTTGTTTTCTTTCTTGGTGTCGACAATGCTGATTTTTTCTGAATCGTTTCCGAAAAAACCAAGATCTCCGACCTGTCCTCCTCCTTCTGGATAAAATGGAGTGCTGTCAAAGGCGATTTGGTACAAATCCCCGTCCTTTTTGGAGGAGACCTTTCGGTAGCGGGTGATTTTGACATCGGCTTGCAATTGGTCGTAGCCGGCAAATGCATTTGGGGCATCTTCGATTAAAATGGTCCAATCGTCGGTGTCCATTTGGGCAGCTGCTCTCGAACGATTTTTCTGTTTGTCAAGCTCCTCTTGAAAAGTTTTTTCGTCCAAGGTCAACCCTTTTTCTTCCAAGATTAAAGCAGTCAAATCGATCGGAAATCCAAACGTATCGTAAAGCTCAAATGCTTTGACGCCTGAGAGGACGGTTCCTTTGTTGTTGGCAATCAAGGTGTCCAACAAGTGCAGTCCTTGTCCCAAAGTACGTAAGAAAGAGTTTTCTTCTTCTTTGATGACTTTGGAAATCAATTCGTGTTGGGCTTGAATCTCTGGGAAGCTAGCACCCATTTGTGTGTTTAAAACCCCAACCAATTCGTGGATAAAAGGCTCTTTTTTGTTTAAAAAGGTAAATCCATAACGCACGGCACGTCTTAAAATACGGCGAATCACATATCCCGCACCATTGTTAGAGGGGAGTTGTCCGTCTGCAATGGAAAAGGCAACCGCCCGAACATGGTCGGCAATCACACGAATGGCGATGTCTGTTTCTTCATTTTTGCCATAAGTCTGTTGTGTTGTCTTTTCAATCTTGGCAATCAAAGGAGTAAACACATCCGTGTCGTAGTTGGACTGTACTTTTTGGAGAACCATACACAGACGCTCAAAACCCATCCCGGTGTCTACGTGTTGTGCAGGGAGTTTTTCCAAAGATCCGTCTGCTTTTCGATTGAACTGCATAAAGACCAAATTCCAGATTTCTACCACCTGAGGGTGGTCTTGATTGACCAATTCACGGCCTGGAACTTTTGCTTTTTCTTCTTGGGAGCGAATGTCCACGTGGATTTCTGAGCAGGGACCGCAAGGCCCTTGTGCTCCCATTTCCCAAAAATTGTCTTTTTTGTTTCCCAAGATAATTTTGTCTTTTGGGACAATCGCACTCCAAAGGTCGAAAGCTTCCTGGTCCAAAGCCAAGTTGTCAGCATCTTTACTTCCTTCAAAAACACTTACATAAAGAATGTCTTTGTCCACTTTTAAGACGTCGACTAAAAACTCCCAAGCCCAAGTGATGGCTTCCTTTTTAAAATAATCTCCAAAACTCCAGTTGCCCAACATCTCAAACATGGTGTGGTGGTAGGTGTCTTTTCCGACCTCTTCCAAGTCGTTGTGTTTTCCTGAGACGCGCAAGCATTTTTGGCTGTCAGCAATTCGGGCATCTGTGATGGTGCGTTGTCCCAAAAAGTACTCTTTGAATTGGTTCATTCCTGCATTGGTAAACATCAATGTCGGATCGTCTTTTAAAACAATCGGAGCAGAGGCGACAATTTTGTGTGCTTTCTCATTAAAAAAGGTTAAAAATTGCTGTCTTATGTCTTGTGATTTCATGCGGTAGTGGTTCTTGGACTATTAAAAAAACGCTAAAAATACTCGGATAGCGAGTAGTTCTAAAACATTTTGTAAATTTGCGTAACGTTGGGAGGGCTTTCAATTGCATTTGACATCCCTTCTCAGCTCACAAAAGTACTATATTTAGCAATATGGCGAAAGTAAAATTTTATTACGATTCTGAGACACTCTCCTACCAAAGAATCCAAGTAGACAGGCAGACCAAATTCAAGAACAGCATGTTCTTTGTGGTTGCCCTTGTCTTGGTCGCTTTTATAGGTTTTGTGGGTTTTAGTTATTTGATCAAATCTCCGGGCCAGATTGCACAACAGCGAGAATTAGAAAACCTCCAATTGCACTTCGAATTGCTTTCCAAGCGCATCGACGAGGGGACAGAAGTATTGAACGAGATTCAAGATCGAGACAACAACATCTACCGGGTTTATTTTGAAGCAGAGCCCATCTCTAAGGAACAACGGATGGCTGGTTTTGGAGGGGTCAATCGCTACAAGTCTTTGGATGGTTTTGAAAACTCAACCATGATCAAAGACGTGACCAAAAAAATAGACATTCTCTCCAAACAATTGGTGGTACAGTCCAAGTCACTGGATGAAATTGTCGGAATGGCAAAAAACAAAAAAGAAATGTTGGCGTCCATACCCGCCATTCAACCGGTAGCCAATAAAGAATTGAAACGCATGGCATCCGGATACGGTTACCGCATACATCCGATTTACAAAACTCGAAAATACCATTGGGGAATGGATTTTTCCGCACCAAAAGGCACGCCTGTCTACGCGACGGGGAACGGAAAAGTTACCAAGGTCAAGCGCTCGCGAAGAGGTTATGGAAACCAAGTCAAGATCACCCATGGTTTTGGATACCAAACTTTTTACGCCCATTTAGATCGCTATACCGTTCGGAAACATCAAAAAGTAAAAAGAGGGGACTTGATTGGCTATGTCGGTTCTTCGGGAACTTCTACAGCCCCGCATTTGCATTACGAAGTCCTCAAAGGAAACCGAAAAGTAAACCCCGTGTATTACTATTTCAATGACCTCACGCCTGACGAATACAACACCATGTTGGAAATGTCCTCACTAGAAAATCAATCCCTCGACTGATGCAGGTAGATTTGCCCGAAAAAAGATATTATAAAATTGGCGAAGTGGCCAAAGCTTTTGGAGTAAACACCTCCCTCATTCGTTTTTGGGAAAAAGAGTTTGACGTCATCAAACCCAAAAAAAATGCAAAGGGAGATCGGATGTTTACCCAAGACGATGTCAAAAACTTTCAAATGATTTATCATTTGGTCAAAGAAAAAGGATTTACCCTTGAAGGTGCAAAAAAGAAGTTGAAAACAGCTCCTAAAAAAACGGTCCTCACTCATGAGATCATCAGCAGTTTGGAATCCGTAAAGGCAGAATTGATAAAAATTAAAAACGAACTCTAACCCTTGATTGTTTCAAGGCTACTGGCTTTGAAAGACTCACTTAAAAAATAACTTATGAAAAAATGGTTGCCATTTATTACCATCGCTGTAATCGTTGTTTGGGCATACGGCTCCATCAAAGGATTCAACAATACTGCAGTTTCTTTTGAAGAAGATGCCAAGACCACTTGGTCCAACGTAGAAAGCTCCTACCAAAGAAGGGCGGATTTGATTCCCAATTTGGTCGCTACTGTAAAGGGCTATGCGGCACACGAAAGTGAAACTTTGGAAGCGGTCATCAAAGCGCGGGCAGCAGCCACGAGTACGAAAATAGATGCTGGCAACCTCACTCCAGAAAAAATGGCACAATTTCAAAAGGCACAGCAAGGCTTGTCTGGTGCATTGGGAAGGCTGATGGTTGTTGCCGAGCGCTATCCCGACCTGAAAGCCAATACCAATTTCCTGGAATTGCAAAGTCAATTGGAGGGGACAGAAAACAGAATCAATGTAGCGCGAAACCGCTTTAACAATGGGGTAAATGTGTACAACAAACACATCAAAATATTTCCAAACTCCATTTTTGCAGGTTGGTTCGGTTTTGAAGAAATGTCGCGGTACCAAGCTGCAGAAGGAAGTGAAAAAGCACCCGAAGTAAAATTTTAAGCATGGCCTCAACCGAATACCACTTATCAAAAGAAGAGGAAGAAGCTGTTGTAAACGCTATTCAAATTGCGGAAAAAAGCACTTCCGGAGAAATCCGAGTACACATAGAACCGACTGCTGACAAACCCGCATTGGAACGTGGCAAAGAAGTTTTCTTTCAACTAAAAATGAATGAGACAGCTGCGCAAAACGCGGTACTGTTTTACTTGGCAATCGAACAACATCAATTTGCCATTTTGGGCGATGTCGGGATTGACCGTGTTGTGCCTGATGGTTTTTGGGACAGCACTAAGGATCTGGTCCTCTCCGAATTTAAAAAAGGAGAATTCGCCAAAGGATTGCAGTTGGGTATTGTGGAGGCAGGCAATAAACTCAAAGAGTATTTTCCCTACCAATCCAACGATGCCAACGAATTGTCAGATGCCATTTCGAAAGGGTGATTCCATCAAACACATATTAAAAACACACAACAACCTTATGAACACAAATCTTTCCATACATCAAGCAACTTTACAAGCCACCTTTATATCCAAAGTTTACGGATGGATGAGTGGGGCCTTGTTGCTCACTGCCGTCATTGCGATGTGGGCAGTTTCCACACCTGCTGTGATGAACTTTGTTTTTGGCAGTAAATTCTCTTTTTACGCTTTGATCGCGGCCGAATTGGGTTTGGTCATCTACATATCGGCACGTATTCACCGCATCAGTGCGGAAACTGCAGGAATCTTTTTCTTGTTGTATGCCATTCTTAACGGGCTCACTTTGTCCATGGTCTTTTTGGTGTATACAACCGGATCCATCGCCTCTACATTTTTGATCACTGCGGTTACTTTTGGCATCATGAGTTTCTACGGTTACACGACCAAAAAAGACTTGACATCTCTCGGCAGATTGGCAATGATGGCTTTGGTCGGTTTGATCATCGCAACGGTGGTCAACATCTTTATGCAAAGTGAAGTATTGTACTGGGTAGCCAATTATGCGGGGGTTCTTATTTTTGTCGGTTTGACGGCTTATGATACTCAAAAGATAAAACGCATGGCAGTGCTGGAAGACGACGCAGAACAAGCCAAAAAGAAATCCATCTTAGGAGCCTTGACTTTGTACTTGGATTTTGTCAACATGTTTTTGTACCTGTTGCGTATTTTTGGAGATAGAAAGTAATTTACACTCAAACAGGAATTTAGGACCTCTTTTAGCAAGTTCGACACATTCCTTTTTAATACCACTGAAAGTTTGAAAGCACACTGCACACCATCCGTTTTACTTTTGTTCCTGTTTCTTTTGTTTACTTCTTTTAATACTAGGGCACAAGAAGATTTACTGCCTGTGCCAAAAGTGCAAACCAGTTTGTACGACCAAGCTGCCTTTTTAAGTAAAGGAGAATACTACGCTTTGGAGCAGAAATTACTCCGCTACCAAGACAGTACCTCCACACAGATTGTGGTGGTTACTTTAAACTCTATCGGTTCCAACGACATTGCGATGTACGGGGCAGAACTCGCTCAAAAATGGGGGATTGGTCAAAAAGGGAAAGACAATGGTGTCTTGATTTTGGTGGCCAAAAACGAACGTAAAATCAATATATCTACAGGTTATGGGGTCGAACATCTCCTGACGGACGCTCTGTCGAGACGGATAATAGAAACCTTGATCAAACCCCAATTCAAACTTCAGAATTACTATGCTGGTTTGGACCAGGCTACCACGGCAATCATTCAGGTGTTGTCGGGGGAATTTGACGCACTCCCCAAAGCAAATAAACCCAAAAAAAATTCAAAAATCAAAGCCGTTTTTATCTTGGTGGTTTTGGTCTTGTTTCTTCTTTTTCGCAACAAAAAAGGAGGCGGCGGAAACGGAAGGCGTTCCCATTCATCCGATCTTTTGACAGCCCTTTTGTTAAGCAATATGGGCAGTCGTCGCGGTTTTGGCGGTAGTGCGGGTTTTGGAGGTGCCGGCGGTTTTGGCGGCGGCTTTGGAGGCGGTAGTTTTGGAGGTGGAGGCGCTAGCGGTGGCTGGTAGCAAACTTTTAGTCAAACAAGTCCGAAGACAGGTAGCGGTCTCCACGATCGCAGACAATGGCTACCACCACCCCCGAATCCAAGCTGTTGGCAACTTTCACTGCAGTAGCGACAGAACCACCACTGCTCATTCCCGCAAAAACCCCTTCTTCCAAGGCCAATCTTTTGGTCATGGCACGGGCTTCTACTTCACTTACTTCGAGGATTTTATCTACTTTTTTAGGATTGAAAATCTTTGGTAAAAATTCTTTGGGCCACTTTCTAATTCCCGGTATTTTTGACCCTTCACTAGGCTGTGCTCCAATGATTTGGATATCGCTATTTTGTTCTTTTAAAAATGTTGAGGTACCCATGATGGTTCCCGTAGTTCCCATGGCTGATACAAAATGAGTGACGGCGCCTTTTGTGTCTCTCCAGATTTCGGGTCCCGTTGTTTTATAATGGGCTTTCCAATTGTCGTTGTTGGCAAATTGGTTTAGCATCAAATAGCCACCTTCAGCAACTTTTTGATCGGCGTACTTCCGAGATCCGATGATGCCCTCTTTAGCAGGTGTAAGGATCACTTTGGCTCCAAAAGCACGCATGGTCTGTGTGCGTTCTTTTGTCGCACTTTCGGGCAAGATGAGTTCTATTTCAATCCCCATCAATTTGGCGATCATCGCCAAGGCAATTCCTGTATTGCCACTTGTTGCTTCGATGAGTTTGTCTCCTCTTTTAAGGGTTCCTCTTTCCAAGGCAGCGGCAATCATGTTGTAGGCTGCTCGGTCTTTGACACTCCCACCTGGATTGTTTCCTTCCAATTTCAACAACAAGCGAACATTTTTATTTTTGACCAAATTGCGGGTTTCCACCAAAGGCGTGTTTCCGATAAGTGCTTCTATTTTTTTTGGGTTCATAGTATTCGTATGGCTTTTGATTGTAAAAAAATCAAAGAGGGCGTTTACTTCTGTATTTTCGCTTTTATTTTTACATCTGTGGTGGTGGTGTTGGAGACTACGGATCCTTCTGGGATGGAACGTGTCACCCAAGCATTTCCGCCAACGATGCTGTTTTTTCCAATCGTTGTTTCCCCTCCTAAAATTGTTGCATTGGCATAAATGCACACGCCTTCTTCTACTGTTGGGTGTCGTTTGCTGTTTTTCATGTTTTTGCTGACACTCAAAGCTCCCAGGGTGACTCCTTGGTAGATTTTAACGTGTTTTGAAATCACGGTTGTTTCTCCAATGACAATACCTGTGGCATGGTCAATAAAAAAGGGCGAGGCAATGGATGCTCCTGCATGAATGTCTGTTCCGGTGATGCGGTGAGCGTATTCACTCATCAATCTGGAAAACAGCAACATGTCCAAGAGGTACAACTCGTGGCTCAATCGGTAGATGGCAATGGCGTAAAAACCGGGATAAGCCAAATAGACTTCTTCCACATTGTTCGATGCAGGGTCGTTTTCTAAGATGTAAAGTGCGTCTTGGTTGAGTTGCTCCAAAACAGTGGGCAATTTTTCCAAAAAAGATTTCCAAACCGCATCGCATTTTCGCTGAGGTTTTTTGCAAGCTATCACCGAAATGTCTTTGAAGAGGATCTCCAAGGCATCGATGCTTTCTTCCAAGTCGGCATAGTTGTCAAAAAGGGTGAAAAACAGTTTTTCAGTAAATTCCTCTGTCTTTGTTTTGATGCCGTAATTTATTGAATTTGGGCTTTTTGACAAAGCTATCTTTTTAATAATCAGATTTTTTGTCATGATTATGGTATTGAATGTTAGCATGAATTTGAGTAAAAATAGGCTATTTTTAGAAACAGCAACGACAATCCCTCAAAGAAATTTGAGGCAACCAAGGAGCGTAGTGTGGTGAGCGAATGGTTTTCATAGTATTGAAATGTCTGTGGCAAAGATACAACTATTTGTTGGTTTCAAAAAGAGGGGTTGTTTTGTCCAAGGGGTTTTTCAATAAAAAAGGCCCTCAAATTTTGAGGACCTTTTGTATTGGTAAAAATAAAATCAGGCTTTGATCTTACAGCGCTCCATGAGGAGGTGTAATTCTTTGTCTCCAATTTCTTTTTGTGTGTCTGCAAATTTTAAAAATTCAGGATAGGTTTCATCCAATTGAAGTTTTGTCAATTCATACCCATTGTTTTTCAGTCGATAGGCCAAAGCAGCTCTTCCGCTTCTTGCGGTCAAGACGATTGAAGATTCGGTGACGCCCACATCAGCAGGATCCATGATTTCATAGGTTTCTCTGTTTTTGATGACTCCGTCTTGGTGGATGCCAGAACTGTGCGCAAAGGCATTGTCTCCGACAACTGCTTTGTTGGGTTGCACATACATTCCCATGTGTTCTTGAACCAGCTGACTGGTGCTATAGAGTAATTTGCTATTGACATTTGTGTACAAGTCCAAGTGCGGGTGTTGTTTGAAAATCATTACCACTTCTTCCAAGGCAGTGTTTCCAGCCCGTTCACCGATTCCGTTGATGGTACATTCGATTTGTCTGGCTCCGTTGATGGCTCCTGAGACTGCATTGGCCGTTGCCAAGCCCAAATCATTGTGACAGTGACAAGACAAGATCACATTTTCAATTCCTTTTACATTTTCTTTGAGGTATTTGATTTTTGCGCCGTATTCTTCGGGCAAGCAATAACCTGTCGTGTCGGGAATGTTCAAAACAGTAGCTCCCGATTTGATGACTGCCTCGCAGACACGAGCCAAATACTCGTTGTCAGTTCTCCCCGCATCTTCTGCGTAGAATTCCACATCTTCGACAAAACTCTTGGCGTATTTCACTGCTTCTTGTGCGCGTTCGATGATTTTTTCTTGTGTGGATTTGAATTTGAATTGTATGTGAGAATCTGAAGTACCAATGCCGGTGTGTATTCGTGGTTTTTTGGCAAATTTCAAGGCTTGCGCCGCTACTTCGATGTCGTTTTTATGTGCTCTTGTAAGACCGCAAACCGTCGCGTTTTTTACAATTTTAGAAATCGCTTCTACCGATTTGAAATCTCCAGGACTCGAAACAGGAAAACCCGCTTCGATGATGTCTACACCTAATAAATCCAACCGTTCTGCGATGATGAGTTTTTGCTCTGTATTTAGCTTACAGCCAGGTACTTGCTCTCCATCTCTTAAGGTTGTATCAAAAATCTGAACATGATTGTCGCTCATTGTGGTGTGTTTTGTCTATTAACTTGATTCAAAAATACGGTTCTGATTCATGCTTTTTATCGAAACTGCCGGTTCTTTACTGTATTCAATATTTCAATCAAATGATTTAAACATTTGTAAATCAATATTTTAAACCCTTTCTTTTTACGATGTCTACACGTCAAAACAACCTGTTTTTTTGGGGCTCTTTTCGGGTCATTTCCTTGTGGATGAATCGTAAAAAATGTAGTAAATTTGTTTTCCTGTGAATCGTTTCAAAAACCAAAGCAGTTGACCCATGGCTTTAGATCAAAAAGACCCTCTTTTTTTATTGATAAAATCCTTGTCAAAATCCGAAAAACGACAATTTAAGTTGTACGCAGGACGTTTGGGAGGAAATGCGGAAGCGAATTTTATGGCGCTCTTTGCCATCATGGATAAAATGGATTGCTATGACGAGCAGTTGATTTTGAAAAAAACCAATATCAAAAAACAGCAAATTTCCAATTCAAAAGCGCATTTGTACAAGCAGATTTTGATTAGTTTGCGCTTGAGTCCCATCCATCAAAACACGCGAACACAGATTCGTGAACAATTTGATTTTGCGACCATTTTGTACAACAAAGGACTCTACAAGCAGAGTTTAAAAATTTTAGACAAAGCCAAAAATTTAGCCATAGAAAAAGAAGAAAATACTTTGGCCTACGAATTGGTGGAACTCGAAAAAGTGATTGAATCCCAATACATCACTCGAAGCATGACTGATCGAGCCGATATTTTGGCTGTGGAGGCCAAAAACATCAGTTTGAAAAATGTGGTAGTCTCCAAACTCTCCAATTTGTCCTTGCAGTTGTACAGTTGGTTTTTGAAATACGGCTATGTTCGTGACAACTATGATTTCAAAGTTGTCAATAATTATTACGAAGCACAACTTCCAGCGTATGCGTTTTCTGATTTGGGATTTACGGGGAAAATGTTTTTGTACCAAGCAAAACTTTGGTACGGATTCATCACACAGGATTTTTTAGCCTGCTACCGCTATTCTCAAAAATTACTCGCTTTGTTTGACGAGTACGCAGATATGAAACAATTGCATCCTGTATTTTACCTCAAAGCCGTCAATTATTCTTTGGAGTCTTTGTTTTATTTGCAACAAACATACAAGTTCAACGAGACTTTGATCGCGTTGGAAGACTCCATCGAGTACCAGCGTTTTTTTGTCAATGAGAACACACAAGTTCTCTCCAATTTGTACTTGTACCAGCACAAAATTAATCTTTACTATTTGGAAGGAGAGTTTCTAAAAGGAACGCATTTTGTGCCCGAGGTACTCGACCAAATCAAGGCTTTTGGAAAAAAAATAGACGCGCATCATGTCATGCTTTTTTATTACAAAATAGCCTGCATGTATTTTGGTGCCGGAGATTATAAGAACTGTATTTTCTATTTGAAAAAAATCATCGACAACAAAGAATTGAAAATGCGTGAAGATCTCTTGTGTTACACTCGGGTGTTGAATTTGGTGGCCCATTATGAATCTGGAGAAGACCAACACATCGATGAGCTAATAAAATCCACCTATAAGTTCTTGTTAAAAATGGACAATTTGTATGAAGTACAGCGTAAAATGATCAAGTTTTTGAGAAACCTTTCGGTTCTTTATCCCAACGAGTTGAAAAGTGCCTTTAAGAAATTGCATTCCGAGTTAAAACCCTTTGAAGAACATCCCTATGAGAAAAGAGCTTTTTTGTATTTGGACATCATTTCGTGGTTGGAATCTAATATTGAAGGCGTCCCTGTAGAAGTTGTGGTCAAGCGCAAAAGACGCATGAGCCTTTCGTAAAAAAACATCAAGAATTTAAGAGACAGCATCTGATCAATTTAGAGAGGACACAGTGAACAAACAAACTACTTTTTATTACTTACTCAAGGTTCAGTACTTGGGCTTTCGCTACCATGGATGGCAGGTACAGCCACAGGTCAAAACAGTTCAAAAAATGGTGGAGAAAACACTGTCTTTTGTCTTTGAACATTCCGATTTTAAAATTTTGGGAGCCAGCAGAACCGATGCCATGGTTTCTGCAGAGGAATCGGCCTTTGAATTGTTTGTCAAACAACCGCTTGACACAGTCGATTTGATGGCGCGTTTGAACAAGAGTTTGCCCAATGACATTCGGGTTTTAGCGGTTTCAGAAGTTGATGCGACTTTTAACATTCTCCAAGATTCCAAACGCAAAGAATACCTCTACTTGTTTTCGGAGGGGCAGAAGAACCATCCCTTTTGTGCTCCTTTTTTAGTGGGCGTTCCGTGTGCATTGAACATTCCCTTGATGCAAGAAGGTGCCAAGTTGTTTGAGGGAACCCATCTCTTTCAGCGCTATGCTTACAAGCCTTCAGAACAGACGAATTTTGAACGTGAAATTCTCCTCAGTGAAATTGTGAGCAATGACCTTTACACGGCCAACTTTTTTCCTGAAAAGAGCTACTTGTTCCGTGTGGTCGGAAAAGGATTTCTGCGTTACCAAATCCGTTTGATGATGGGTGTTTTGTTTCAAGTGGGAAAAGGAGAAGTCGATTTGCACTTTGTAAAAGACAGCTTGGAAAATCCTAACAAAGACACTTTGAAGGAATTGGCTCCTGCTTCTGGTTTGCAATTGCACAAATTGCATTTTTGACAAAGCAGTTGGCACGAGTGCTTTTTGCAAACAGGTTTCCCAAGCGGAAAAAATCCGCAAAGAAATCTTTCTTTTCCAAAAGAGAGGGGGAGTGGACTAAAATAAAATTAATTATATTTGCCATCAGATGAAGAATAAAAATCTTTTTTGCAAGGCAGTTCCTTTTGTCGTCTTTGTGGTGGTCGTTCCATAAAGAAGCGGAGGAGGGTGTGTGAATTTTAAATATTTGAGAACTTTCCTAAAGCAGGAAGGTTTTTTTTATGAATCATTTTCAACGCTTTATCATTGTAGAAATAGGTCTGTAAAAAATTGTATTTCAATGCTTTAAGTTGGTATTTTAGCAATTGAATAACGTAGAAATAATTCAAAGAAAAGGAAGAATAAGAATCTATCCGCTTACATTTGTTACACATGGCGTGTAAGCTCTTACAAGAGGAGGTATACATAAATTGAAAAAAAATATAAAAACACAGAAGAAATGTCCCTAAACAAACACAGTAGCAGATTGACACAAGACGAATCCCAGCCCGCTTCTCAAGCGATGCTTTACGCTGTGGGCTTGTCGGATGCAGACATGAACAAACCACAAGTGGGAATTGCAAGCACGGGATACGATGGAAATCCTTGCAACATGCATTTGAACAATTTGGCAGCGGAAATTAAAAAAGAAGCCAACAAATCGGGGTCTGTAGGGTTGATCTTCAATACCATTGGTGTGAGTGATGGAATTTCTATGGGGACTTCGGGTATGAATTATTCACTCGCTTCTAGAGACATCATCGCAGATTCTATGGAAACCGTGATGAATGCACAGAGTTACGATGCGTTGGTGCCTGTGGTTGGTTGTGATAAGAACATGCCTGGAGCCATCATCGCCATGCTGCGTGTCAACAGACCTTCCATCATGGTTTATGGAGGAACTATTGCTTCTGGAAAATACAAAGGAAGAAAATTAAACATCGTTTCTGCTTTTGAGGCCTTGGGTCAAAAAGTAGCCGGTGAAATAGACGAAACAGAATATAGAGAAATCATCAAAAGTGCCATTCCGGGAGCCGGAGCTTGTGGTGGAATGTATACGGCCAATACCATGGCTTCTGCCATTGAAGCAATGGGCTTCTCTTTGCCTTACAACTCCTCCATTCCTGCAGAAAACCCTAACAAACTTTCAGAAAGCGAAAGAACCGCTTTGGCAGTTCAAAACTTGTTGGAATTGGATTTGAAACCTTTGGACATCATTACAAAGAAGTCCATTGAAAATGCAGTCGCCATCGTCAATGCATTGGGAGGATCTACCAATGCGGTTTTGCATTTCTTAGCCATTGCACATGCTGCAGACATCGAGTTTACGTTGGAAGATTTTCAAAGGGTCAGTGACCGAACGCCTTTGATTGCAGACTTAAAGCCTTCTGGGAAATACTTGATGGAAGATGTACACGGCGTAGGAGGAACTCCTGCGGTGATGAAATACTTGTTGGAAAATGATTTTTTACACGGTGACTGTATGACTGTAACCGGAAAAACTTTGGCAGAAAACTTGGCTCATGTAGAAGCCCTCTCTTTTGAAGGTGACCAAGACGTCATTTTCCCAAAAGACAAAGCCTTGAAGTCTTCCGGAAACTTACAGATTTTATACGGAAACCTCGCAGAAGAAGGTGCGGTTGCAAAAATCAGTGGAAATGAAGGCTTGTTTTTCGAAGGAAAAGCAGTCGTCTATGACGGAGAACAAGCTGCCAACACAGGAATTGGTAACGGAGAAGTCGAACGAGGAGATGTCGTCGTCATTCGTTATGTAGGGCCCAAAGGAGGTCCTGGAATGCCAGAAATGCTCAAGCCAACCTCGATGATCATGGGTGTAGGCCTCGGGAAATCAGTTGCATTGATTACAGACGGACGTTTTTCTGGAGGGACACACGGATTTGTGGTGGGTCACATCACTCCCGAAGCACAATCAGGAGGAACGATTGGATTGCTAAAAACAGGTGATCAAATTCGCATCAGTGCGGAAGACAACAGCATCAATGTGTTGTTGCCCGAGGAAGAGATTGCAGCAAGGCGAGCCCAATGGGTCGCTCCAGCACCCAAACACACCAAAGGAATTTTATACAAATATGCCAATACCGTCGCTTCAGCCTCTGAAGGTTGTGTGACAGATAAATTTTAAGTTCGTCCAAAGACATACCAGCTAGAAACCCCTTAAAAAGGAGATGCACAAAACACATTTGAATATGGAAAATGCAATACCCGAAAACAAAACCGCTGAAATAATTTCAGGAGCCGAAGCGGTTGTAAGAGCCCTTTTGGAAGAAGGAGCAGACTTGGCCTACGGATACCCCGGAGGCGCCATCATGCCCATCTATGACGAATTATACAAATACCAAGACCAACTAAACCACGTATTGACACGCCACGAGCAAGGGGCTATTCACGCGGCACAGGGTTTTGCGAGAGTATCGGGAAAAGTAGGAGTCTGTTTGGCCACCTCAGGACCTGGGGCGACCAACTTGGTCACCGGAATCGCAGATGCTCAAATTGATTCGACCCCTTTGGTGTGTATTACCGGACAGGTAGCATCACACCTTTTGGGGACCGATGCCTTTCAAGAGACAGATGTCATCAGTATTTCTGCACCCGTTACCAAATGGAACGTGCAAGTCACCAAAGCGGAAGAGATTCCTGCTGCCATCGCCAAAGCGTTTTACATAGCGAAATCCGGAAGACCGGGACCTGTATTGATTGACATAACCAAAGATGCTCAGTTGGGTCAGTTGGAGTACAGCTATGAAAAATGTATAGGAATTCGTAGCTACGAACCCATTCCTAAAACTTCTGAAGAAGCCGTAAAAGCAGCTGCTGAATTGATCAATTCCGCCAAAAAGCCTTTTGTTATTTTTGGACAAGGTGTGATTTTAGGACAAGCAGAAGCGGCTTTCAAAGCCTTTGTAGAAAAATCAGGAGCGCCTGCTGCATGGACAGTATTGGGGCTTTCGGCTTTGCCGACCGACCACCCGCTCAATGTCGGAATGGTAGGGATGCACGGACACTACGGACCTAACAAATTGACCAACGAATGCGATGTGTTGATTGCTGTAGGAATGCGTTTTGACGACCGTGTTACGGGAAGTTTGAACACCTATGCCAAGCAAGCAAAAGTAGTGCACTTTGAGATTGACCCTGCTGAGGTAGACAAAAATGTTAAAGCAAATGTAGCAGTTCTTGGAGATTGCAAAACATCTCTGGAGATGCTCTTGCCATACATCGATACAAACAACCACGATGCGTGGCACAACGAATTTAAAAAATACTACAAAGAAGAATTGAAAGCCGTCATTGAACCACAGTTAAACCCTACAAAAGAAGGGCTGACTATGGGAGAGGTAATCAACCAAGTAAACAAAGAAACAAATGGCAACGCTGTGGTGGTTTCCGATGTGGGACAACACCAAATGTTTACCGTGCGCTATGCCAATTTTACAACGACTAGGAGCAATGTGACTTCTGGAGGATTGGGAACCATGGGCTTTGCTTTGCCGGCTGCCATCGGTGCCAAAATGGGTGCTCCAGAACGCGAAGTGGTTGCCTTTATCGGCGACGGTGGTTACCAGATGACCTGTCAAGAATTGGGGACAATCTTGCAAACTGGGGCCGCTGTAAAAATAGTGGTATTGAACAACGAATTTTTGGGAATGGTACGTCAATGGCAACAGTTGTTCTTTGACAAAAGATACGCCTCAACAACGATGATCAACCCCGATTTCATCAAATTGGCAGAAGCCTATGACATCAAAGCCACCAAAGTGGTCAAGAGAGAAGATCTCGCTGCCGCAGTCAAAGAAATGATTGCCTCCAAAGAGTCGTATTTCTTGGAAGTGATGATCGAAAAAGAAGACAATGTATTTCCTATGGTGCCTACCGGTGCCTGTGTTTCAGAAGTAAGATTGTCTTAAGTAAAAACAACAGGTACAAAACGAAAAATTGAAAAGTTTTTAGGTCTCAAATCCCTCCGAGGAAAGAAACACAGGCTTTTTTACAAATCAAACACATGGAAGAACAAGTATTTACCATCTCAGTTTACACAGAAAACAACCCGGGGTTGTTGAATAGAATTGCGACGATTTTTTTGAAGAGGCACATCAACATCGAAAGTTTGAACGTCTCTCGTTCAGAAATTGAAAACGTACACCGGTTTACAATTGTGGCCAGAATGACTGAAACCAATGTCAAAAAATTGGTGGGGCAAATTGAAAAACAAATTGAAGTGATCAAAGCCTATTACCATACAAATGACGAGATCATCTTTCACGAGACCGCTTTGTATAAAATGGCGTCTAACTTGCTTTTTGAGCAACGAGAAATTCAAAATGTCATCAAAAACAGCAGTGCCAATATCGTGACGGTGCACCCCGACTTTTTTGTCATTGAAAAAACAGGAAGGCGCAAAGACACCGAAACCTTGCACGACCAACTGGCTCCTTACGGAATCATGCAATTTGTTCGCTCGGGAAGAATCTCTATTTCCAAAACAGAAATGAAGATTTCTGAAAAATTAAAAAACTTTTAATTTGGTAAGCGTTTGATTTTTAGTGCGGCAAATGTTAAGATATAAGCGAAGGATTTTATACTTTTGCACTCGAAATCAAACAATCCCTTAATGAGAAGGGCCAAAAGAAACAAATTTTGTTTCTTTTGAACGAAATCAATAGAAATCAACAACATAACTAACACAATAAAAAATGGCAAATTATTTCAACACACTTTCCTTGCGTGAAAAACTAGAGCAATTGGGACAATGCGAATTTATGGACAGGGCTGAGTTTAACGACGGAGTCACAGCATTGAAAGGTAAAAAAATAGTAATCATCGGATGCGGAGCACAAGGGTTGAACCAAGGGTTGAATATGAGAGATTCCGGATTGGATGTTTCTTATACATTGCGACCGGCGGCCATCTCTGAAAAAAGACAGTCTTTTTTAAATGCTTCTGAAAATGGATTTGCTGTAGGAACCTATGAAGAAATGATTCCTTCTGCAGATTTGTTGATCAATCTGACGCCAGACAAACAACATACAGCGGTGGTCACGGCTGTGATGCCTTTGATGAAAAAAGGAGCCACCCTTTCTTATTCTCACGGATTCAACATCGTGGAAGAAGGAATGGAAGTACGAAAAGACCTCACAGTAATCATGGTGGCGCCAAAGTCGCCAGGATCGGAAGTGAGAGAAGAGTTTAAAAGAGGATTTGGAGTACCTACTTTGATTGCAGTACATCCAGAAAACGATCCAGAAGGAAAAGGATGGGACTACGCCAAAGCCTATGCTGTAGGAACAGGTGGTCATACCGCTGGAGTCTTGCGTTCCTCTTTTGTAGCTGAGGTAAAATCAGATTTGATGGGAGAGCAAACCATTCTTTGTGGTTTGTTGCAAACAGGATCGATCTTGTGTTTTGACAAAATGGTCGCAGAAGGAATAGACGCTGGATATGCTTCTAAATTGATTCAATACGGATGGGAAACCATTACGGAGGCGTTGAAGTACGGTGGAATTACCAACATGATGGACCGCTTGTCAAACCCAGCCAAAATAGCTGCATTTAAAGTTTCTGAGGAATTGAAAGACATCATGCGTCCTTTGTTTCAGAAGCATATGGACGACATCATTTCAGGTCATTTCTCAAAAACCATGATGGAAGATTGGGCCAATGACGATGTAAACTTGTTGACGTGGAGAGCGGCAACTGGGGAAACAAATTTTGAGAAAACTCCAGCAGGAGCTGTTGAAATTTCTGAGCAAGAATATTTTGACAACGGGTTGTTGATGGTTGCCATGGTCAAAGCAGGTGTGGAATTGGCTTTTGAGGCAATGACAGATTCTGGAATTATTGACGAGTCGGCATATTACGAATCTTTGCACGAAACACCATTGATTGCAAATACCATCGCAAGAAAAAAATTATTTGAGATGAATCGTGTGATTTCGGATACTGCAGAATACGGTTGTTATTTGTTTGACCACGCTTGTAAGCCTTTGATTGCAGACTACGTTCAAAACGCGCCAAGCAACTTTGTAGGCCGTCCATTCAACGAGGGAAACAACGGAATTGACAACAAAGAACTGATTGAAATCAACACGGAAATCAGAAATCATCCTGTTGAAGAAATTGGAGATTTCTTAAGAGAGTCCATGACAGCGATGAAAAAAATTGTTTAAGGAACTGCGTCAAAAATCATTGGAAAAGCGTTTTTTTAAAGAGCGCAGATGACTTTTTGATTTGAACACAAAAAACCCAGCAAAGTCAATTTGCTGGGTTTTTTGTGTTCCTCATTAAAAATTATTTCCTTAGTTGCAAGCATCCCAAATGGGGTCTTTGGGTGTAGGTGCTTCAAGAGTTAGCAGCGCTTTGGTGACGGGGTGAACAAAACAGATGCGACGGGCGTGTAGGTGGATGCCTGCATTTTTGTTACTTCTGTCAAAACCGTATTTCAAATCGCCCTTTATTGGGCAAGTGATGTGGGACAATTGGGCGCGAATTTGGTGGTGTCTTCCTGTTTCTAAATCAATTTCCAATAGGTGGTAGTTGTCTAAAGATTTGATGGTTTTGTAGTGAAGAATCGCTTTTTTAGTGTCGTTTGTCTCTTTGTTGAAAACCGTAGCCTTGTTGTTTTTTGGGTTTTTTCTCAAGTAATTGACAAGGGTGTCCTCCGATTTCACGGGTTTGTTTTTGACTACCGCCCAATAGGTTTTTTGAATTGTCTTTTCGCGCAACATCTTGTTGAGGCGCTCCAAGGCTTTTGAAGTTTTTGCAAAAACAACGATTCCTGTTGTCGGTCTGTCCAAACGGTGAACAACACCCAAATATACCTTTCCGGGCTTTTGGTATTTTTCTTTGAGGTATGCTTTCAAAAGATCGCTCAAAGGGGTATCTCCTGTTTTGTCACCTTGTACCAAGTCTCCCACGCGCTTGTTGACAACGATTAGGTGGTTGTCTTCAAATAGAATTTTCAAATTTTTTGAGCTTGAACGCACGGTGCAAAATTTGTTGGTTTTGTGGAAGTTGTTTAGTGTTGTGATTTTTTCAAATCCTCATTGACGCCTTGAATAAAATCGAGTACTTGGTCTTTTCCCTCTTTTGAAGTTGCAGAAGTCACAAAATAATTGGGGAAAATATCCCAAGAATCTTCCAGCAATTTTTCTTTGTAAACTGCAAGGTTTCTTTTCAGTACTGTAGGGGTCAATTTGTCCGCTTTGGTAAAGACGATGCAAAAGGGAATTTGATTTTCGCCAAGAAACCCCATAAAATCTAAGTCAATTCTTTGTGGGCTATGCCGAGAATCGATGAGGACAAAAGTACAGATAAGTTGTTCGCGTTGCAAAAAGTAATCTTTGATAAATTTTTGGAAGCCGCGTCGTTGTTTTTTAGAAACACGGGCGTAGCCATAGCCAGGCAAATCAACCAAAAACCAATTGTCATTGATTTTAAAATGGTTGATCAGTTGGGTTTTTCCAGGAGTTCCTGAAGTTTTTGCTAGTTTTTTGTTGTTCGTCAACATGTTGATCAAGGAAGATTTCCCCACATTTGACCTCCCGATAAATGCGTATTCAGGAATTCGATTTTTTGGACATTTCCCAACGTCGGTATTGCTGATTTCAAAAACGGCAGAATTGATTAGCATTTTTTAAGGATTAGGATGGCAGCAAGATGTCAAAAAATCACGAGAGACAGCTGTTGAGAAGCTTTTTAGATGTGGTTTTTTTGAAACCAAGCATGAACAATTTTGTTAAAGTCTTCTGGGTGTTCCATCATGGGTGCATGTCCACATTTGTCGAGCCAAAAGAGTTCAGAATTGGGCATCAATTTATTAAAATCTTCACCGACTTCTGGAGGTGTTACATTGTCTTGTTTTCCCCAGACCAAACAAGTTGGAATCTTCATTTCAGGAAGGTCATTGGCCATGTTGTGACGGATGGCACTTTTTGCCAAAGACAAAATACGAAGTACACTTCCACGGTCATTTACAACTTCAAAAAGGTTGTCTATCATTTCTTTGGAAGCTGTTTTTGGATCGTAAAAAACACTTTCAGTTTTGTTTTTGATGTATTCGTAATCGCCTCTTTTGGGATAGGTATCTCCCATGGCTTTTTCGTACAAACCAGAGCTCCCTGTCAAAACCAGTGTATTGACCAGTTCAGGAAAGTGCTTTGTCAGGTACAAGGCGATGTGTCCTCCCAAGGAATTTCCGAGGATGATTGTGTTGTCTATGTTTTTGTGATCGATAAATTTCTTGATAAAAAGCGAAAAACTTTTGATGTTTGTTTTCATCAATGGCAAGCTGTAAATCGGCAGTTCTGGAACAATAACTCGGTATCCATTTTCAGAGAAATAATGAAGAACTTCGTGGAACATGCTGAGGGTCCCCATCAGTCCATGCAAAACAATAATTGTTTTCCCTTCTCCGGCCTCAATGTATTTGAATTCCCCCTCGGTAATTACGTTTTCGATCATTTTAAAAAACTGTTTTTTTCGATTGACAAATGTAATCTTTTTTTTGTAAAAAACCATTTCCGTACTATTTCTTGAGGGTTTCTAGGTATGCACTTATAAACATCAGGAACTGAGCCTTCTACAAGAAGTGGGAGAAAATGCAAAGAGTTATTAACAAAGTGGGTAAAAGTGGTAAATAGTGGTTAATTTTTTTATATTTTTGAATTCTAAACTTCAAACACACTCATCTTGGAAGGAATCATTGGAACATACGAATGCAAAGCAGATGCCAAAGGCAGAATGCTCTTGTCTGCTGCTTTAAAAAAGCAGCTAGATCCTGTACTTTCAAAGGGTTTTGTATTGAAGCGTTCTGTGTTTCAGCCCTGTTTGGAGTTGTATCCAATGCAAGAGTGGGAGGGCGTGATGCAACAGATGAATCGTTTGAATCGCTTTGTAAAGAAGAACAATGATTTTATAAGGAGGTTTACAGCAGGCGTCAAATACGTCGAATTGGATGCTTCAGGAAGGCTATTGGTTCCGAAAGATCTCTTGGTTTTTTCTGGAATCACCAAAGAGGTTGTTGTTTCTTCAGCGATCAATATCATTGAAATTTGGGACAAAGATCGTTACGAACAAGCCATAGACGAAGCCACTGTTGATTTTGCAGAATTGGCTGAAGAAGTCATGGGAAATCAAACTACTCAAGAAGATGGAAGCCTATCATAATCCTGTTTTGCTCAAGCAAAGTGTCGACGCATTGGAAATCAAAGAAGCGGGTGTTTACGTAGACATCACTTTTGGAGGAGGAGGGCATTCTCGTGAGATTTTAAGTCGCTTGGGTCCTGCCGGAAAACTCTATGCTTTTGACCAAGATCCAGATGCCGAACGAAATCGCATTGACGACGATCGCTTTGTATTGATCCAAGAAAATTTTCGCTACCTCTCGCGTTTTTTGCGTTTTTATGGAATTCATAAAGTAGACGGAATTTTAGGGGATTTGGGGGTTTCTTCTCATCAATTCAATGTAGCGGAACGCGGTTTTTCTACACGTTTTGATGCCGACTTAGACATGCGAATGAATAAAAAAGACGATGTGTCTGCCTACAAAGTTGTCAACACCTATTCCGAAACACAATTGAGTGATGTTTTGTTTCAGTATGGGGAGTTGCGAAATGCCCGAGCCATGGCAGCCAAAATTGCAACAGCCAGAATTGAGGAAAAAATAAACACAAGCTTCCGACTGAAAGAAGTGTTGCGGTCTTTTTTGCCGGCAGCAAAGGAACATAAGATCCTAGCGCAAATCTTTCAGGCCATCCGCATTGAAGTCAATCAAGAGTTGGAAGTTTTGAAGGAATTTTTGCTTCAAGTACCTTCTTTGTTGAATCCAGAGGGGCGTTTGAGTGTAATTTCCTACCATTCTTTGGAAGACCGGTTGGTCAAGCGTTTTATAAAAAACGGCCTCTTTGAAGGAGAGCCCGAAAAAGATTTTTACGGAAATACGGATGTCCCCCTGAAAGCGATTTGCAAAATGAAGGTCCCAACGGCAGCAGAAATCAAAGAAAACAACCGAGCACGGAGTGCCAAACTGAGAATTGCAAGTCTGAAACAAAAGAAATAAATCATAATGAAAATCTACAGCATTTTAAAGGGAAGTTTCTTAGTAGATGAAGGAGCGTTTAAAAACTGGAAAATCATTTTGTTTGTCGTCGTTTTGTTGTTGTTTATGATTTCGAGTGCGCACAGTGCCGATCGGAAAGTAATGCAAGTTGCCAGACTGAATGCTCAGATGAAAATGATGAAATCCATATATATAGATTCCGGGACCCAGTTGACACGTATGAAGATGGAATCCTCGGTACGCGCAAAAGTAAAAGACAAAGGGCTGCGTTTCTCAGCAATGCCCCCAGTAGAAATAACAGTCATCACAAAAAACAAATTAAATTGAGTACAGAACAAAAAAGCATATTGAGCAGGCTGTCCATCATGGTTGTATTGATGGCGTTCTTTTTGCTGGCTATTTTTGTACAAATCACCCGAATTCAATATGTAGAAGGGGAGCAATACCGTGACCTCAATGAGCACCGTACCGTTCGCAACGACACTATTTTTTACAACCGCGGCAATGTGGTCTCCGAAGCGGGCAATCTATTGGCTACTTCCATGTCCAAATACGACATCCGCATGGACGTGGCAACGGTCAAAAACAAAGTGTTTGAGAAAAACATACAGGCCCTGTCTGAATCACTTTCTGA
Source organism: uncultured Flavobacteriaceae bacterium (assembly GCA_963932955.1). GTDB lineage: Bacteria > Bacteroidota > Bacteroidia > Flavobacteriales > Flavobacteriaceae > Flavicella. The sequence continues at coordinate 15,589 of CAWVRK010000001.1, read as the reverse complement.
GATGTTTGGCAAATCAATTTCATTCTACGAAACTTCCCTAAGAAAAGCTAAAAAGACCCAAAACAGGTATTTGCTCATCGCAAGAAATGTGGGTTATATGGACTATTTAAAAGTCAAAAACTTCCCTATTTTTCGTTTGGGAGTCTACAAAGGAGGTTTTATTGCAGAACAAAGAACTGTTCGAGAGCATCCCATAGGAAAGATCGCAGAACGCACGATCGGGTATCACGATTATCGAGGTGCTGTGGGGATTGAAGGCGCTTATACAGACTATTTAGAAGGGAGTCTTGGCTGGCGGATGAAGCAAAAAATTGCACAAAATCAATGGAAGCCCATCAACGATAACAATGAGGTGGAGCCCAAAGATGGAAGTGATGTCATAACCACTTTGGACATTAATGTACAAGACATTGCACACCACGCTTTGTTGGCTCAATTAGAATATTTTGAAGCTGACCATGGTTGTGTCATCGTCATGGAGACAAAAACTGGAGCCATCAAGGCCATTTCCAATTTGGGAAGAACGACTGCAGGAAAGTATTACGAAAAACGGAACTATGGAGTATGGGAGTCTCACGAACCCGGCTCAACCTTTAAAGTAGCGAGCATGTTGGTTGCTTTGGAAGACAAGGTGATAGACACAGGAACAGTAGTGGATACTGAAAAGGGAAAAATGTACATCCACCGAAAAAAAGTCGAGGATTCGCACAAAGGAGGCTATGGCAAAATTTCTGCAGCCAGAGTATTGGAAGTTTCTTCCAATGTGGGGATTGTCAAGCTCATACAAAAACACTACAAATCCCATCCTCAAAAATTTGTGGATGCCCTTGAAAAACTAGGTTTGAATTCCAAGCTTGGATTGGAAATCAAAGGAGAAGGCCAACCTTACATTCCAAGTCCTAAAGACAAAAAACGATGGAACGGTATTTCTTTGGAATGGATGGCATGGGGCTACGGCGTCTCATTGACACCTTTACAAATCCTTACTTTTTACAATGCCATCGCCAACGATGGGAAAATGGTCAAACCTCAATTTGTGAGAGCGCTGCGAACTGAAGGAAAGATAGACAAGGTTTTTGCTCCTGTTGTCTTAAATGAAAAAATAGCTTCCAAGCAAACAATCTTAAAACTCAGAGCCATCCTTGAAAACGTCGTAAAAAAAGGAACTGCAACCAATATTTACACACCTCATTTTTCAATGGCAGGAAAGACAGGTACCGCAAAAAAATACATCCCATTGACACGCAATTCTGATGGGGTTGTTCAAGGAGGAGGCTACTCTAACAGTTCCTATGTTGCCTCTTTTGCAGGGTTTTTTCCCGCCGACACCCCCAAGTATTCTTGTGTGGTCGTGATTCACAATCCAGACAAGAGAAAAGGCTATTACGGTGCGACCGTGGCGGCTCCCGTGTTTCAGAAAATTGCAGAGAAAATGTACGCATCCGTACCTGTCAAAACAACAATTGAAAACACAAGTCCAACACTTCCGTCATTAGACCTCGCAATTCGCAGTTCTTTTGCACGCTCTCATCTAGAGACGACCACCATTCCAAATGTAAAAGGAATGTCCGGGATGGATGCCATTGCGCTTTTGGAAAATTTAGGACTGAACGTCCGCTTTCAAGGTGTGGGAAGGGTGACCTCTCAATCCCTTGTCAAAGGACGAAAAATAAACAAAGGAATGACCATTGTACTTAAGTTGAGCTAAAGAATGAAATCAGGAAACGACATATTAAAGGGAGTGGCTGTTGTAGCACAACAGGGCAGCTTTGTTTCAGCGGTGCAAGCCATTGCTTTCGATTCTAGAAAAGTACTGAAGGGCACGCTTTTTGTCGCTCAAAAAGGGCTGTCGGCAGACGGGCATCGCTATATTGATACAGCCATTGCCAAAGGAGCTATGGCCATTGTATGTGAAGAATTCCCAGAAGTGTTTCATCCACAAGTCGTCTATGTCAAGGTAGCGGATAGCAACCTAGCTTTGGCTGTTATGGCATCTAATTTTTATGGCAATCCTTCTGAAAAATTGATTTTGATTGGAGTCACAGGGACCAATGGAAAAACCACAGTCGCCACCTTGTTGTACGAGTTGTTTCAAAAGGCTGGTCGCATTACAGGGCTCTTGTCAACCGTAAAAATTTACATTGCAGACGCTGCTTTCAATGCCACACATACCACTCCAGATTCCCTGACGATCAACAAGTACTTGTCCGAGATGGTTGCTGCGGGAGTGTCCCATTGTTTTATGGAAGTCAGCTCACATGGAATACATCAAAAGCGCACAGCAGCCCTCGACTTTGACGGAGGTGTTTTTACCAATTTATCTCACGACCACTTGGATTACCACAAGACCTTTTTGGAGTACAGAGATGTGAAAAAACACTTTTTTGACAACTTGCCAAAAGCGGCCTTTGCCTTGGTCAACGCAGATGACAAAAACGGAGCGGTGTTCTTGCAAAATACAAAAGCAAAAAAAGTGACCTACGCACTCAAAACGATGGCAGACTTCAGGGCTAAAATTGTTGAACGGAATGTCTCGGGCATGTTGATGGCTGTAGAAGGGCAGGAAGTGTGGGTTCGTTTGATAGGGGGTTTCAATGCCTACAACCTGTTGTCCATCTATGCAACGGCAAATTTGTTGGGCATGGAGTCCCAAGAAGTCTTGCGCTTGATGAGTGAATTGAACAGTGTAGACGGGCGTTTTGATTACACAATTTCCAAAGAAAACATCCTGACAATCGTCGATTATGCTCACACACCGGATGCTTTGAAAAATGTGCTGCAAACCATCGAGGGACTGCGTACAGGAAGTGGAAAAATCATCACAGTCATGGGCTGTGGAGGTGACCGAGACCAGGACAAGCGTTCTAAAATGGGGCACATCGCCTCTTTTTTGAGTGACCAAGTGATCTTTACATCTGACAACCCTCGGTTTGAAGATCCTCAGGTGATTATAGACCAAATAGAAGCAGGTGTGTTGCCTGAAAACAGTAAAAAGACCTTGGCAATCTCAGATAGAAAACAAGCGATCAAGGCCGCTTGCAAATTGGCCAAATCAGGAGACATTCTTTTGGTGGCAGGAAAAGGACATGAATCCTATCAGGAGATTGAAGGCGTCCGAATTCCTTTTGACGACAAAACAATCACACGCTTAGTTTTAGAAGCATTAGAAAAATAAATAGACAACTAACAAACAGTTTACACGATGTTATATTACCTTTTCGATTACTTGGAAAAACACTACCAACTCACAGGAGCCGGTGTTTTTCAATATTTGTCGTTTCGTTCTTCATTAGCGTTTATGGGGGCACTCTTGTTGACCACTATTTACGGAAAACAAATCATCAATTACCTGCAAAAAAAGCAAATTGGCGAATCCATTCGCGATCTTGGATTGGAAGGACAGGTGCAAAAATCTGGAACCCCTACCATGGGAGGGTTGATCATCATCTTTGGTACTTTACTACCCGTTTTTTTGTTGACCAAGCTCCACAACATCTACATCGTTCTTTTGATCATTGCCACGGTGTGGATGGGCTTTATTGGTTTTGTAGACGACTACATCAAAGTGTTTAAAAAAGACAAAGAAGGACTCAAGGGGAAATTTAAAATTTTGGGACAAGTAGGTTTGGGCTTATTCGTGGGAGCGATGCTGTTCTTTCACCCAGAAGTCACCATGAAAAAGCAACTTCCACAACATGAAATACAACGGGTCTCCGAAAGTGGTGTTCCCCAGTTGTTCGGGAAAGCTGAAAAATCGACACGCACAACATTGCCCTTTTTTAAAGACAACGAATTCAATTACGCAGCTGTGACAGATTGGATGGGAGATACTTCACACAAATACGCCTGGTTGATTTTTATTCCCATTGTCATTTTTATCATTACGGCTGTTTCGAATGGGGCCAACCTAACCGATGGAATTGATGGACTCGCTGCGGGAAGTTCTGCAATCATTGTGGTCACCTTGGGCATCTTTGCTTGGGTGTCTGGAAACATCATTTTTGCAAATTATTTGGACGTAATGTACATCCCAAATTCAGGAGAAATGGTGGTTTTTATCAGTGCTTTTGCAGGAGCTTTGGTAGGGTTTCTTTGGTACAACACCTATCCAGCACAGGTTTTTATGGGCGATACAGGCAGTTTGACCATTGGGGGCATCATAGCGGTGATCGCAATTGCTACGCGAAAAGAATTGTTGATTCCCTTATTGGCGGGAGTTTTTATGATAGAAAATTTGTCGGTGGTCTTGCAAGTGGGGTATTTCAAATATACCCGTAAGAAATCTGGAGAAGGAAAGCGAATTTTTCTCATGGCGCCCTTGCACCATCACTATCAGAAAAAGGGATACCACGAGAGCAAAATTGTCACAAGATTTTGGATTGTAGGAATTTTGTTAGCGGTGGCAACCGTTGTGACATTGAAATTGAGGTAAAAAAATGAAACTAAAATTGACAATTCTTGGTGGAGGCGAAAGCGGCGTAGGTGCAGCTCTTTTGGGCGTGCAAAAAGGCTACGATGTCTTCCTGTCTGACAGCGGCGCACTGCAAGAAGCGTACAAGACAGTTTTAGAAATACAAAACATATCCTTTGAAATGGGGCAGCACAGTGAAGCAAAAATTTTAGAAGCGGACCTCGTCGTAAAAAGTCCGGGAATACCTGATACAGTTCCCTTAGTAAAGGCCTTGAGAGCAAAGGGGATTTCAGTGATTTCTGAAATCGAATTTGCTGCTCGCTACACAGCAGCCACTATTATTGGAATTACGGGTTCGAATGGAAAGACCACTACGAGTCTGTGGGCACACCACATGCTAAAAAAAGCAGGTTTCAACGTTGGCTTGGCAGGAAATATAGGCGACAGTTTCGCAGCCCAAGTAGCGTCAAAAACACACGATACATATGTCTTGGAATTGAGTAGTTTTCAATTGGACGGCATCGAGACATTTGCACCGCACATTGCCATTATTACAAACATCAGTCCCGATCATTTGGACCGGTATGCATACAAATTTGAGAATTACATCGCTTCGAAATTTCAACTTGTAAAAAATCAAAAAGAAACCGATTATTTGATCTACGATGCAGACGATCCCGTCATTACTGCCTGGTTGCAGAAAAATAAGGTAAAAGCACAATTGGTTCCTTTTTCGTTAGCGAACACCTATAGAGAAGGCGCTTTTGTAGCAGACAATAAAATACAGATAAAACAAAAAAAACAAACAATCACCATGGATATTTCAAAACTTGCATTAAAAGGAAAACACAACACAAAAAATGCCATGGCAGCTTCTTTGGCAGCACAGATGTTGCAAGCACGGAAGCTAGCCATCAGAGAGAGTTTGGAAGATTTTGAAGGTGCAGAGCACCGTTTGGAAAACGTACTGCGAATCAATGGAGTTCACTATGTCAACGATTCCAAAGCGACCAATGTCAATGCGACGTTTTACGCATTGGAGTGTATGCAGGCTCCTACTGTTTGGATAGTTGGGGGTGTTGACAAAGGAAACGACTATGTCGATTTGATGCCTTTGGTGCGTGAAAAAGTCAAAGCCATTATTTGTTTGGGAGTAGACAATCAAAAAATCATCGAAACATTTGGAGGTGTTGTGGATGTTCTCGTGGAAACTTCTACGGCCGTTGAGGCGGTTAAATCCGCCTATAAACTCTCACAAAAAGGAGATGTCGTTTTGTTGTCTCCTGCCTGTGCTAGTTTTGATTTGTTTGAGAATTATGAAGACCGTGGGCGACAGTTCAAAGAAGCGGTCAGACATTTGTAAAAAGAAAAGAAAGCGTTCAACAGAAAGTAAGCGTCGAAAAAAATGCGAGAACTATTTAGACATTTAGAGGGAGATCGGGCCATTTGGGCCTTGGTGGCTATTTTGGCCATCTTTTCCTTTATGCCTGTTTACAGTGCGAGTACCAATTTGGTCTATGTCGTTGGCAACGGCTCTACGATGGGACATTTGGTCAAGCACGCCGTACTTTTGTCCATGGGTTTTGCGATTATGTTTGCCATTCAAAAAGTGCCTTACCGTTATTTTAGTAGTGGTTCGGTTCTTTTGTTTCCTTTGGTAATCGCTTTGCTGTTGTACACCCTCTTACAGGGAGTGACTATTGGAGGGGCCAATGCCAGTCGTTGGATTCAAGTGCCTTTTGTCGGGGTTGGCTTTCAGACATCAACTTTGGCTTCTTTGGTGTTGATGGTATATGTGGCCCGTTATTTGGCGAGAAATAAAGACATTGAAATTCAGTTCAAAGAGAGCTTTTTACAATTGTGGATTCCCGTGGGAATGACGCTTGTATTGATCTTACCAGCCAATTTCTCGACCACAGCTATTTTGTTTTGTATGGTTTTGGTATTGGTGTATTTGGGTGGCTATCCTGTCAAATACCTTTTGTATATAATAGGGGTTGCAGTGGCTTCATTGGCCTTTTTTGTGTTGGTTGTCAAAGCATTTCCAGATGCAATGCCCAACAGGGTCAATACTTGGCAGCATCGAATCGAAAATTTTTCAAACAGCGATGCGGAAGAAGGCTATCAAGTAGAAAAGGCAAAGATTGCCATCGCGACAGGAGGACTCACAGGCAGAGGGCCGGGAAAAAGCATTCAGAAGAACTTTTTACCCCAGTCCACCTCTGATTTTATTTTTGCAATCATTGTAGAGGAATACGGTTTGGTAGGTTCCTTTTTGGTCTTGTTTTTTTACTTTTTGTTGCTGTTTCGAATTTTTGTTGCTGCGAAAAATGCTGGAACTGTTTTTGGAACTTTGCTGGTCATAGCGGTTGGAATACCGATTGTTTTTCAAGCGATGATCAATATGGCTGTTGCAACCAATTTGTTGCCTGTCACAGGGCAAACGTTGCCGTTGATCAGTAGTGGAGGTACTTCCATATGGATGACTTGCTTGGCTTTGGGTATTGTGCTCAGTGTGTCGGCAGCTCAAGATGTTACAGAAACACAGTTGGAAGAAGAAAGTGAAGACCCCTTGTCGGTATTGCAGGAAGCAAGTGACCGTTAAAAAAATAATTGAAAGAACACAAACGAAAGATGCACAAAGAAAACATTCATATTTTGATCAGTGGAGGAGGGACAGGAGGTCATATTTACCCTGCTATTGCCATTGCCAATGAGCTGAAATTACGGCATCCAAAAGCGAAGTTTTTATTTGTAGGCGCCAAAGACCGAATGGAGATGGAAAAAGTCCCTGCTGCAGGTTATGCGATTCGGGGTTTGTGGATTTCGGGGGTGCAAAGAAAATTGACAATAGACAATTTGTCTTTCCCTTTTAAGTTGTTGAGTAGTTTGTGGAAATCCAAAGCGATAGTGAAGAATTTTAAACCGGATGTGGTGATTGGAACGGGTGGTTTTGCAAGCGGTCCGGTTTTGTATGAAGCCAGTCGGAAGAAAATTCCAACCTTGATACAGGAGCAGAATTCTTATCCGGGCATTACGAACAAATTACTCGCCAAAAAAGCGTCAGTGATTTGTGTTGCCTACGATCATTTGCAACGTTTTTTTCCAAAACACAAAATTCACATAACTGGAAATCCCGTTCGCCAGGATCTGCTGTCCATTGCGCATAAAAGAACAACTGCACAAGAGGTCTTTGGTTTGGATCCCAAAAAGAAAACCCTCTTGGTCATGGGGGGGAGTTTAGGAGCTCGAAATCTCAATTTGATGGTTGAAAACACTTTGGATTGGATGTCAGGGCAAGCGATACAGTTGGTGTGGCAAACAGGAAAGTTGTATTACGATCAATACGAGAAGTACAACGCCAAAGAAGGAGTGCGAGTACAGGCATTTTTAAATGAGATGGAAGATGCTTATGCGGCGGCCGACATCATCATCAGTCGGGCAGGGGCGAGTTCTATTTCGGAACTTTGCATCGTAGGGAAGCCTACCGTTTTTGTTCCCTCTCCGAATGTTTCGGAAGACCATCAAACAAAAAATGCACTTGCAGTAGTCGGTGAAAATGCAGCAATTTTATTGCGAGAAAGTGAGGAAGCTCTTTTTCAAACAAAATTAGAAAACCTCTTGAATGATGAAAACTTGCAACGCACCTTGTCTGAAAACATTCAAAAACTAGCCCTGCCAAACGCGACAAAAGACATTGTGGATTTGGTAGAGGAATTGATTGAAAAAAAGAAACGCAAAACACAAAACGAAAGACCTTGAATTTGAACGACATACATCGGGTATATTTTATCGGAATTGGAGGGATTGGAATGTCTGCAATTGCACGTTACTTTTGTGCCAATGGCAAGCAGGTGGCAGGCTACGACAAAGTGCCTTCTGACATCACACATGCATTAACAGCCTTGGGTGCTTCGGTTCATTTTGAAGATGAAGTTTCTCTAATTCCAAGCGCATTTCTTCACGCAGAACAGACCTTGGTGGTTTATACGCCAGCAGTTCCTAAAAACCATCGAGAATTGAATTTCTTTCGAGACAATGGATTTGCAATAGTCAAGAGGGCAGCGGTTTTAGGTGCCATCACTCAAAACACATTTTGTTTGGCGGTGGCAGGCACCCACGGAAAAACAACCACTTCTGCGATTCTTGGTCACTTGATGAAAGAAGGGGCTTCAGAAGCCACCTCTTTTTTGGGAGGGATTGCCGAAAATTACAATTCCAACCTGATTTTAGGTGCTGACAAAGTCACTGTGGTAGAAGCAGATGAATTTGACCGTTCTTTTTTGCAACTATCGCCCAACATCGCCTGTGTGACCTCTATGGATGCTGACCATTTGGACATTTATGGTGCCGAAGAGGCCTTGCACGCTTCTTTTGATGAGTTTGCCGGAAAAGTCTCCGATGCTTTGTTGGTTTGCAAAGGGCTTCCCTTAGAAGGGTTGACCTACGCGGTAGAGGAGGCAGCGGATTATGAAATCCAACAGGTGCGCATTCAAAATGGCAGTTATGTGTTTTCTGTAAAAACCCCAACAAGTACTTATGAAAACATGGAGTTTTTGATTCCAGGCAGGCACAATTTGTCCAATGCTTTGGCGGCCATTGCGATGGCGGATCAGTACGGAGTCTCCTTGCATGAAATTGCAAAAGCACTGAAGACATTTACAGGTGTCAAACGCCGTTTTTCTTATAAAATAAATACAGCTGATTTTGTTCTGATCGATGATTACGCACATCATCCAACAGCAATCGATGCCGTGGCCGATGCCGTTGCAGAGTTGTATCCCAATAAAAAATCACTGCTGGTTTTTCAGCCTCATTTGTTCAGTCGTACCAAAGACTTTGTAGCTGATTTTGCGCGCAGCCTGTCTCGTTTTGACGCTTTGCGTCTATTGGATATTTACCCGGCAAGAGAACTTCCAATTCCCGGTGTCACCTCTGACTGGTTACTCGAAAAAGTTCAATTGGCAGATAAAAAAGGAGTTTCCAAAGAAGCGGTCATTCAAGAGATAGCCACTTCCGATGCAAGTGTTGTCATCATGCTGGGTGCCGGAGATATTGGTGTTTTGGCAAACCAAGTGCAACAACACTTCTTGTCTGTAAAAAAGAAATCCATTAAAAAAGTTCAAAGATGAAAGGATACATCGTTTTTGTAAAAAGTATTTTTCTACTCGCCATCGTTGTGTTTTTGTACGCTTTTACAGGACAGAGAAATAGTAAGAAAACTGTGGTAGCGACCGGCATTGAATTCTCGAACGGGGACAATTTATTTCTCTCGCATGCAATGGTTAATAAATTGTTAATACAAAAAGAAGGACCCTTGAAAAACAAGGCAAAATCCTTAATAAATTTACACAACTTGGAATCTGATGTGTGTTCAAATCCACTGGTAGAAAGCGCTGTAATCTATATGACCATTGGCGGTTCTTTGAAAGCGGTGGTCACACAACGCACACCGGTTGCACGCGTCCAAACAAGAGAGCAGGTTTATTACCTTGACAGACAAGGTCTTAAAATGCCCTTGTCACCGAACTATTCTGCTTCGGTTTTGTTGGTTTCTGGAGCGGTTACGGACCGAGATTTACCGGCTGTATTTCAGTTGGTTGTCAAAATCAGAAAAGATTCTTTTTTGAAAAAAAATATTGTTGGAATAGAAAAAAAATCCGACGGAACATTTGTTTTGAAAACTCGGATGTATGAACAGCAAATTCAATTGGGCGACATCGTCAATTTGAATCAAAAATTTAAAAAGCTAGAAGCGTTTTACAACAAGGCCATTTTAGACAAAGAGATAGAAATATACAAAACGATTGATTTGAAATACAACAATCAAGTTGTTTGTACAAAGAAGTAAGGTATGATCGAACAAAAGAACATTTCAGTAGGTTTAGACATTGGAACGACAAAGATTGTGGCCATGATTGGTTGCAAGAATGAGTTTGGGAAGTTGGAGATTTTAGGAATCGGAAAAGCCAAAAGTATGGGTGTGAAAAGAGGGGTTGTCAACAACATCACTCAAACGATTCAGTCCATCCAACAAGCTGTAGAGGAAGCCGAAAGTGTTTCTGGTCAAAAAATCGAAGATGTGGTTGTTGGAATTGCAGGCCAGCACATTCGAAGTTTGCACCACAGTGATTACATCACGAGAGAGGATGCTGACAAGGTCATTGAAGAGGTGGACATCGACGAGCTGATCAGCCAAGTACACAAGTTGGTCATGTTGCCTGGAGAAGAAATCATACATGTGTTGCCTCAGGATTTTAAAGTTGACAGTCAAGAACAAATCAAGGAGCCTATCGGGATGTACGGAGGAAGATTGGAAGCCAATTTTCACGTAGTAGTTGGTCAGGTTTCTTCGATAAAAAACATAGGGCGTTGTGTAAAAAGTGCTGGTTTGGACCTCTCTGAAATCACGCTGGAACCCTTGGCTTCGGCTGCTGCGGTTTTGAGTCAAGAAGAAAAAGAAGCAGGAGTCGCCTTGATAGACATCGGTGGAGGGACCACGGATTTGGCAATTTTCAAGGACGGCATCATTCGACACACGGCGGTCATTCCTTTTGGCGGCAATGTGATTACTGAAGACATCAAAGAAGGTTGTTCTATTATTGAAAAGCAGGCTGAGCTATTGAAAATAAAATTCGGCTCGGCTTGGCCAGGAGAAAACAAAGAGAACGAGATCGTTTCGATTCCTGGATTGCGAGGGAGAGAGCCCAAAGAAATCACCCTAAAAAACTTATCCCGCATCATTCATGCGCGGGTTACTGAAATCATCGAACAAGTTTATTTAGAGATTAAAAACTACGGACACGAAACCCAAAAAGGCAAATTGATTGCAGGAATTGTCTTAACCGGTGGAGGTGCGCAAGTAAAGCATCTCAAGCAATTGGTGGAATACATCACAGGAATGGATACGCGTATTGGCTATCCAAACGAGCATTTGGCGGGCGATTCTGACGAAGGTTTGAGCAGTCCTTCCTTTGCAACTGCAGTGGGCTTGTTGATGGAAGGCCTTAGCAAACAGGAAAAATTTGGGCCGACAGCCACAGCGCAAGAATCTGCTTCGGACTCCACAAGTGCCTCTTCTGGAGAAACGCTTGAAGAAACACCCCTTGCTTCTGACGAAGAAGCCGCGACAAGCTCCAAACCAAAGAAATCTGTTTTTCAGCATTTTTCAGATCGGTTTCGAGAGTTTTTAGACAACGCAGAATAAGGAAACCATTGAAAAAAATCGATACGAAACAAACTTATTAACCACCCCATAGATTCCGACATTATGAATAGCACAGAATTCGAAAACATTTCATTTGACATGCCAAAATCACAGTCCAATGCCATCAAAGTCATTGGTGTAGGTGGTGGTGGAAGCAATGCTGTAAACTACATGTTTCAGCAACATACAAAAGGAGTTGACTTTGTGATTTGCAACACCGATGCACAGGCCTTGGAAAACAGTCCCATTCCCAATAAAATTCAATTGGGGGTTTCTTTGACCTCTGGTTTGGGTGCAGGTGCCAATCCGGTAATTGGAGAAGAGGCAGCGATCGAAAGTTTGGAAGAGATTAAAAAAGTGTTGACCACACAAACAAAAATGGTGTTTATTACCGCTGGAATGGGTGGCGGAACGGGTACGGGAGCTGCGCCCATCATTGCCAAAATTGCGAAGGATTTGGATATTTTGACTGTGGGGATCGTCACCATGCCTTTTCAATTTGAAGGGAGAATGCGTACCAACCAAGCTCAAAAGGGAGTGGATGAGTTGCGGCAACACGTTGATTCTTTGATTGTCATCAACAACAACAAGCTCCGTGAAGTATATGGAAACCTTGGATTCAAAGCAGGATTCTCAAAAGCGGACGAAGTGCTGTCGACTGCCTCAAGAGGAATTGCGGAAGTCATCACCCATCACTACAAACAAAATATTGATTTGCACGATGCCAAGACCGTGTTGTCCAACAGTGGGACTGCCATCATGGGTTCTGCAAAAGAAGCGGGTGCAAACCGCGCTAAAAATGCCATCGTAAAGGCGTTGGATTCTCCATTGTTGAATGACAACAAAATTACTGGGGCCAAAAATGTCTTGTTGTTGATCATTTCAGGACGCGTGGAGGTGACCTTGGACGAAATAGGCGAGATCAACGACTTTATACAAATAGAAGCGGGGTACGATGCAAACATTATCATGGGAGTGGGAGAAGACGAAACATTAGAAGATGCTTTGGCGGTTACCATCGTCGCGACAGGATTTGCTTCTGAACAACAGTCTGACATCACCAATACAGAAGAGAAAAAAATCATTCATCTCTTAGAAAACGAACAAAAGGCAGTTTATGACTTTGATCAAAAAGACGGCCTACAAACTAGTGAAAAGAATGAAACAGTAGCAGCACCAGTTGCGGCTTCTAAGATTGTTCATCAGTTGGGAGAAGAGGAAGAAGAAAAGCTCAACGCCATCGTAAAAACCACCAGTTTTATTCAAAATATCGACGTGGTGTATGACGAAATCGTTGGAGAAACTGTGGGTCAAGAATTGATCAATGCGATGGATGTAAACGATTTTGTCATCGAGGAAGTGATTGCAAAACCCCTAGAAGAAGTAACAGAAGAAGCAGCACCTGTTCAAATGGATTTGTTGTTTGATCTGCCCATTGCTACTTCTGAAAAAGCTACTGAAGAAAAGGCGCATTCTGTTTATTTTGACCTGGACGAGGATGTAGATACGTTTATAAAAAACATCGAGGTCATTGATGCAGTCGAAGTAAAACAAACCGCTGAAGAATCAACACTTAAGAGGTATGTTTTGGAAGAGGAAGAGGATGCTGCTATCAATGCGATTGAAGTACACGGAGCAATAGATGTAAAGGATGAATTGGCGCAAATTAGAAAATACAGCCTGGGAGATTTCGATAACATCGAACCGACCATCAAAAGTGCTTCTCAATTGCAGGTTCCACATTCTGAGGAGGAAATTTCCAAAGAGCGAGTGCTGCCTGTATCTGAAACTTTGGAGGATGAATTGAATTTTACTGTGACTGTTGAGGAGCGTGATGCGGTTGCTGCCATTGAAGTTTTTGAAGCCAAAGAAGTGTCTCCAATGGACTTGACCATTTCAGAGCTCAAGATGCGTTCCGACAAACGAAGAGAAAAGATGAAAAATTTCAATTATAAATTTGCGAAAAATGTCCACAACAATGTTGAGGAGATTGAAAAGCAACCCGCCTACAAACGGATGGGGGTCGACTTGAGCGAATCCAAAGACAACGAAAATATTCAGTCAAGAACGACCTTGAGTGTCGATGACAATGATGAGATTCAATTGCGATCCAACAATTCATTTTTACACGACAATGTCGATTGATTTGTTATAGGTAAACATTTTTTAAATTCCCGCTGAGCGGGAATTTTTAGTTTCAGAAGCGATGAATTCTTTCTAGAGACCTTTTCAGATTTTATTTTTAACTACCTTTGTAAGGTATATAATTTACAAATTAATGAGTTTACAAAAACAAATCATGGAGCAATTGAAAACTGCCATGAAAGCAAAAGACACGGTCGCTTTGGAGTCCTTAAGAGCGGTAAAGTCCGCCATTCTATTGGCGCAAACCGAAAGTGGTGCCAAGGAAGAATTGTCAGCTGAGAAAGAGTTGAAAATTGTGCAAAAACTAGTGAAGCAGCGCAAAGACTCTGCCATTTTGTTCGCCGAACAAGGCAGGGAGGATTTGGCCGCGCCCGAGTTGGCACAAGCAGCTGTAATTGCCCAATTTTTACCAGAGCAAATGAGTGAAGAAGCGTTGAAAGAAGTGGTTTCTGAAATTATTTCTCAAGTCGGAGCTGCTGGTATGAAAGATATGGGGAAAGTGATGGGGATGGCTTCTAAAAAATTAGCCGGAAAGGCAGATGGAAAAGCGATTTCGAATGTTGTCAAATCTTTATTAGCATAAAAATCACCCATCAGATAAATGGGTTGACGATAGGTTTTATCTAAAAAAAAATTCTAGATTTGCATCCGTTACAATTGGCCCCGTGGCGCAACTGAATAGCGCATCAGATTTCGGCTCTGAGGGTTACAGGTTTGAATCCTGTCGGGGTCACTAAACGGGACAAATTCTTAATACAAGGATTGTCTCGTTTTTTATTTTTGTGAAAACTTCTGTGCCATAATTTTTTAAATTAATTTAGTTGATAATATTACCTATAACGGTCTTGTGTATGATTAGTTGCGTGGTTATGCACGAAAATTAGTAAATAAAAACTAGATTTAAAGTCTGCTATATCTTTCGTAAGTAATTAATAAACAAGCAATTAATTATACACGGTGTTAGCATAGGTTATTCTGTTATTTTTTTGTAAATTTAATAGTGTTTCCTTTATTAAATTTCAATAAATATAATCCATTCGCTAAAATTTGAATATAAATACCCTCATCGTTTACGACATTTCCTGTCAATACTTTTTTACCTAAGATATTATATATAGTATAGTTCACTTTTTTAGACAAACCTGATATTTGAATATACTCTATTGCTGGATTTGGAAATAATTTTAATGAAGTAGTCGTTTCTAAAAAATCATCTAACCCTAATATACTAGTAATATCAGCAGATAAGGATGGTTGGATCAGTGTATAATCTCCTGCATCTACTCCACTTAATGTATATCCTGTTGAGGTGATGATGATGTCTGTCCCTACATTCGGACTTGCAAACGTGAAGGTTGGTGGGTCTACTAAACTGACATCATCGCCTGCTTCTACACCTGAGAGTGATGGAGTCCCTGATACTGTCGCTACAGTACTTCCATCATATACTTTGTCATCGCCTGTAAGACCAGTAATCGTTAATGGTATTGGAGGGTTCACTGTTATAGTAAAATTCTGGATTTCCCCAGCACAAGATCCTTTTAGTGGTGTTACAATAATGTTCGCTGTTACAGGTGACAACCCATTGCTTACTACTTCGAAAAAACCAATATTACCAATGCCACTCGCAGCAAGACCAATCGAAGGATTGTCGTTTTCCCAGCTATAAATGGTTCCTGCTGACCCGCCGCTAAAAATTACCGGATTTATGGTTTCACCAGAATACAATGTTTGGTTATTTATTGGATTAACAATTTCATCAGTGTAGTTGTTTATTGTTATTGAGAAGGTTTTAGGTGTGCCAAAGCAACCGTTTAATTCCGGTG